>CAWFSC010000016.1:172500-258138 GCA_963818415.1 uncultured Gammaproteobacteria bacterium
CATTCAGCTCGGCCCAGGTCAACGCCTGGCAATATCCGATGCGTCGTTCCAACATCCGGGCGCGGGTTTGCTGGCTCATGGAATACCCAAGATCCGCAGCCACTTCCTGATCGTAGAGGGTCCGGCTCTCATCCAGCTTCAAGTCACGCCACGCAGACTCGGTCCGCGCGCTCTGTTGCGCTGCATCGAGTGCGCGAAGTCGCAGCAGCAGCTCCGCGAGCTGCTGTTTCAGCTCCTGCTCAACCAGTGTCCGATCCGCATCATCGCGCCCCTCGGCAAGGGCGCGTGCCGCCCGGCCCGCCCGCGCCTGCCCCAGCAGCGACGAGACGTCGGGAATCGTTTCCGGCGACACGGGCAGGACCGGCGCCTCGAGGTCGCGCGGCGGATCATCGGACCGGCCGAGCGCTTGGGCAAGCAACAAGCGGGTCAGCTGCTGACTCAACTCGCTCGCGGTCCGGCGATGCAGCAGATCCTGGTAGACGACCTCCAACTCCAAGACCCGCGGCTCGGCGAACTGACCCAATTCCCGGCGCGTCCGTGCCCGATCGAACTGCACATAGGCAACCGCCATCGCCTCGCTCTCGCTGGCAAAGCTAGCATCCGCCAAGAGGACGTCGAAAAAGCGTTCCATCACTTCCATCTGTTGCGCCGCCAATGGCATCACCAGATCCCGATTCGGTCGATGGCGATCCGCGTCGACCGCCTGGCTATCGTTGAACGCCAACCGATGGCAGTCAAGGTAGAGCGATGGACGTTGCGGAAAGCGTGCCACGAGGTCTTGAGAGGCGCTCGGACGCGGGTGGGTGGCGAGTCCCTTGAGCGCCTGGCTCAGACTGAGAGGATCCGCCGCGGCCAGGGGCACGCCGAGGACCGCCAGACAGCCCGCCAGGATGCAGGTAAAACCAAAACCGATAATGCCGGTCGGGAGGGAGCGCATGCGGATCCGAGTCATCCAAGGGTGCGATTGGCGATAGCTGGATTCGATCTGATCCCGACGCGGGCGTCGACTGCGATCAAGACGGTTGCGACGACGGATATATCATGGATGCCTCCCTCGACCAAACACCTTGGATCACCAGACCGTCATGGCCCTTAACAACCGCACGAGACTGATCCGCCGTTCACGCTGAATCGCGCCCCGCTTGCGCCAGTTGCGGCCAAAGCCGGCCAACGCGTCACGCTTGGCCTTCAGGAGCACGGCTCCTCGCCCGTCTGGCAGATAACGGAACAGGACTCCAAGGTGCATCAAGAGATGCATGGGCGTCAGGACCAGCAGCAACAGCCACGGCATATTCTTGATGAAGAGCCAGAAGAGATTCCGATGCCCGTGATAGAGGGCGAAATCGCTTCTGACGCCAGTCAGGGCCGAACCACGATGTACCACCTGGGCCTCTGGCACATAACGACAGGTATAGCCCGCGAGGCGGATGCGAAATCCCAAGTCGACATCTTCGGTGTAGCAAAAAAACTCCTCGTCGAACCCGCCCAGCGCCTCGAACAAATCGCGTCGGTAGAGCGCCGCCGCCGCGCATGGCGAAAAGACCTCGCCCGCCTGCAAGCGGCACCCCGCCGCCGCCCTTCCATGATCGCGCCGCCAGACGAGACCAGAAATATGCAGCACGTCGCCACTGCCATCCAGCCGGGTACGGGCCGGATCGGCATACATGCGGCTGCCGAAGGCCCCCGCCTCCGGATGCGCCTGGGCGGCGAACAGTAGCTTTTCGAGCCAGTCCGGATCCGGAACGGCATCCGGGTTCAAGAGCGCGATCCAATCGCAGTCGCCTATCTCGGCGAGCGCGAGGTTATTCCCGCGGGCAAAACCCGTGTTAGAGCCGGGACGGATGTGCAGGATCCCTGGGGCGCCATCCTCGGGCACGCGCCTGGGCTCGCCAATCGCGCCATTGTCCACCAGAATCACCCGATCTGGGCGACGGGTCTGGCCGGACAACCCCACTAGACAAGCCGTCAGCAAATCTCCGGCGTGATAGTCGACGATCACGACCGCAACGCGATCCGCTCCGACATGACTCGGCGTCGCCGTGGTCATGAGCGCGCCGACATCCGCGGACAGATCATCCTGTTCTTTGGCGATCATAGAATTCAAGCACTGATAATTCCTGATTGCCGCAGTACTGGTCTTCCACCGACAGCGCTTCGGACAGCGGGCCGATGTCCAGCACGCGCTCCACGATCAGCGGCAGGAGGCTGGAGATGGCCTCACGGTCCCAATCCCCGAGGAGATGCGACGGACGGATGACATCCAACAGATCCCGACAAAACTCCAGCGCCCCATCGTGGATGGTCTCCAGCGTCGTGAAATGACGCTGGGAGGAACCTTTCGGCTTGAACAATGGGCGTGGCCGTCCGTTGCCTGGCGCGAACCCCGCCAACTGGCCCTCGGGTGAAGTGAGCACGGCCTCCAGAATCAGGGCATAGCGATGGATGGGTTCGCGGTCCATGCCCTCCAGCGGGAGCAGGTTGCCGAAGCAGGCATCGCAACCGCCGCCCTGGTCGAGCACCCGTCCCGCCGAAGCGTTGGTCACGAAGTAGTAGCCATGCAACGCGCGCCCCACCACGCGGGTCAAAGCAAGCTGGATCGTTCCGGAGTACCCGATGTCGACGATCGCCGGTCGTGTGTCGGCCGCGCCGCTGGACGCGGACCAATAATCCTGAATCAGCCCGCGCAGAGGCGCCGAAGCCTCGATCAACTCTGGCAGGCAGCGTCGCAAAGAGGACTGGAGCTGATAGTGATCGTCCGGGAGCCGGAAACGCTGATCGAGGATCCCCGGACCCAGCTTGGCCTCGATGGGATCGAGATCCGCGAGACCGAAGCGCGCGGTCAACAACTGACGGAAAGTGCCGTCGTAGTGTGACGCCAGGAGAGTCGCGAGGTCGGACTCCCCCTGGGTCGCCGCCAGACCCACGACGCTGCGCGAGCAGTAGAAATAGGTTCCCTCGGGTAGCTCCGGTGCCACGGCAGTCACGGTCGGATGAACGCGCATCATCCGATAGGCGCGATCAAGCAACCAGCCTTCCCGGCTGAGGAAGCGCACCGAAGTCAGCCCGTCCCGCCGGACCCGCCCGATCAGCCAGGCCATGAAGACGAACAGGATCGGGCCGATCACCCCATAGCCGAAGAGACGCGGATCGGCGAAAGGCCGATGTGTCGGCTCGCCGGATGTCATGAGATAGCGGCTGACCCGGTTCGCGATCAGCCCGAGGATCAGCTCGTTGCGCCAGGAGCGACGGCGCCTGAAGGCACCCATCAGCGCCTGACCGCCCGGTAGAACGCCGAGCAGTGCGGCCGGGCGCATCACATGCAAGGGGTGGCTGAAGCCTCGGTCCACCAAGACCTGAACATCGGAGTGCTCGTTGTCGCCCACATGCTGGAGCCGGGCTTGATCGATCCCCTCCTCCGCCAATACATAACCCCAAACGTCGCCGCGATCCTTGCGTCGCCCGGTATCGGCCGAGACATAGAGCCGATCGAAAACATCCAGTCCCAAGCGTCGCAGCACCGGCCGCAGATGGGCCTCGCCAAGATACATGTCGGATACCAGGATCAGACGACGGCCCGCCTGGCGCAGCGCCCGCGCCGCATCGGCCAGCACCGGATTGAGGCTGAACAGACGCTGCTCGGTCTCGACCTCAAGCTGGAGCAAACGCGCCGTCATCGCGGCATCCAACCCGATCTGCTCGCCCAATACCCGATAGATCTCCGCGATACCCACATCCTCGCCAGGCGGCAGGAGCGCGCGGACCATCGCCTCGGCCTGGCGACGCTTTGCCGCGAAATCCTGGACGCCATACTCTTCGGCAACCTGCTCCTCCAGCATCCAGAGCACCGCCTCCGGGCGCGCGAAGGGACGCCAAATCAAGGTATCGAACAGATCGAAGGAGATCGTCCGCTCGCCGTCGCAGGCCGCTTTCAGTCGTTCCGCCAAGGCATGGGCCGCATATTGGCTCAGGACGAAGGGACTGTAGGAACGGAAGCAATGACGCCCATGCTCCTGGTCGTGCAGGCGGGTCGCAAATCCCGCCGCCTGGGCCGAGAACACCAGACAGCGTTCGATCGCGTGATGCAGGGTATTGTCGGTCTGGCCCTGCTCCGGCGGAAAATCCGCGAGCGAGAGCCCCAGGTCGAGCAAGGGCCTGAGGGCTTGGACCCTGGCCCAGAACATGGATCCGGCCGGGTACTCGATGTATTGGCCGAAATCGACATCCCGGTAACCCAGGCTCCCCAGCAGTGCCTCGGCATGGGTGCGGTTGGAGAGCCAGGTATGCGCCCAGTAGGGCAGCCCCGGAAAGGTCTCCGGGTAGATGATTCCCACCGTCGGATCGGCGACGAACTGGGCCAGGACGCTCGGAAAGCTGGTCGGATCGCCGAGCATGGATGCGAGCAGGTGACGCCGCCAATCCTCGCCGAACTGACGCGAACCCGTGTAGCTGGATTTCTTGGTATGGATATGGCCGATGATCTCCAACTCGGCGAGTTCCTCGCGGAAACCAACCAGGAGCGGGGCGATATCCCTGCCGCGATTTGGCAGCACCTTCACGACCAGATCGACCTGGCTCCCAAGCGCGCCGCGCTGGGCGAGAATTCGCTGGCGATCTTCCTGACTGACGACGGACACCAGCAGACGATAGGGAACCGGCATATTCCTCAGGTAGCGACACAGCTCCGGAAACAGCTCGGTGAAGAAGACATGGGCCATGATCCCGCAGCGCACGCTGGGCAAGGCCGCGAGTTGCGCTGGCGAGGGGCAAAATGGCGGCTTGTCCTGGAACGCGACGGCCTCCAGAGGTTTGGGAGCGCGCCGCAGCATGTGGAAGCGCACGCGCCGCAAAGAGCTGCCCACACCGTCCTGGCGCAGGCGGCTGGTCGCCTTGAGCGCGAGACGATGCCAGCCGCCGCTGATCCGCGCGGCGTCCCGCATCGTGCCCATGAGCACCGGGATGGGCCGCAGCAACGCCTCGCCAGTCGTCTTGACCCGCTGCCCAGTCTGGCTCACCACGCGAATCGGTCGGGTCAGGCGCCAACTGGTCGAGGCCAGGGTCGCTGCATAAGCCTCGGAAGACTCGCGGTAGAGATAGTCGAGCCGCTTGTGGGATTCCTGGAGTTCGCCCTGCTCCGCCCGCAGGAGGCGATGGGCTTGAGCCAGATCGGCATGGCGCGCGTCGAGCCCCTGGTGTGCCCCGATCAGGTCGGTGTGCTTCGCCTGCAACTCGTCGAGGGCCGCCGAAACGATCCGATAGGCTTCGTCGCGACTTTGGAATTCACGGTGGAGTCGCTCATGGTCCGCATTCAGTCGCTCATGGGCGGCGAGCAGGGCGAGATGTTCCTCATGAAGGTCGCGATGCGCCTCCATCGCCTTGCCGAGCGGCCCATGATGCCAGCGCAATGCCTGGTCGAGCTGCTCGGGCGTCCAGCGCGTCTGCCATTTGGCCAGCAAGCGCTGGCGCGCGACCGCCACCTGATCACTGTTTTGGCCCCAGCCGGCATTGGAGCCGCCGCCCGCGCGATACCCCGCGCTCATTCGGTCGAGATGCAGAAAGGTCGTGAATTGGGCGCACTGGAGCCAGAAATCCCAGTCCTCGAATACATCCAGCCCCGGATCCAGACGACAACCCTGCTCTAACAACCGGCGGTCGAACAACACCGCATGGATCGGAATGCGGTTTTCCAACCGCTGCGCGACCGGGTCGTATGCCGAATTGAAACGATGGAGCTCCTCTGCCTCGGGCGAGGTGCAAAAGCGAACACCCGCGTAAGCCGCGAGCGCATCGGACTGGCCGCGCAGCGCGGCCACCAGCGCGCTCACATGCTCAGGCTCGAACCAATCGTCGTCGTCGAGGAAGGCCAAGAAGTCGCCACTGGCCTGATCGAGACCCGCATTGCCCGCTCGACACCGCCCCTGACTGACTGGGTGCACGATCGATCGCAGGCGAAGCAGAGATGAGGGTTCGATCAGGTCGAGGAGGTCCGAAATATCGACGCCGCCATCATTGACGACCACCAGTTCCAGCGGTCGGTAGGTCTGAGCGACGCAAGACGAAAGGGCGTATTGAAGTGTCTCGCGCCTGTCCTTGGTCCGAATGACGATCGAAACCAAAGGCCCGGCGTTGCTGGCGTCTTGCATCGGCGACTCGGCCCCAAAAACGTCGAGATTCTAGAGACTGGTCGAGAATTAGCAACCGTCGTCATGACGCAGCCCAGCGAGTGGCCCGCAGGTTCGCGACCGCCATCGCATCCCAACGCTCGCGGTGCCACTACCATAGCGCTTTGGTGTATCTTGCAGCCCATGAACGCACATTTCTCTGAATTTCTCCTACCCGATCCACTCATGCGTGGACTGACGAGCGAGGGCTACGACGCCCCCACTCCCGTCCAGGCGCAGGTGATCCCCTTGGCGATGGACGGGCTGGATCTGCTGGTCTCCGCAGCGACTGGCTCGGGCAAGACGGCCGCCTTCCTGCTGCCCATCATGCAACGCTTTTTGGATGTACCCGCCCATGCTGGCGGCACCCGTGCCTTGATCCTGGTGCCCACGCGCGAGCTGGCGCGGCAAATCCACATCCATTTCATGCGGCTCGGCAGCTATACGCGGCTCACCTCGGCGGTCATCACGGGCGGCGACGCCAAGGCCCATCAGATCGCGAGTCTGAGACGAAACCCGGAGATCCTGGTCGCCACGCCGGGACGGCTGCTAGAGCTCCTGCAAAGTGGGAAGGCGGATCTGCGCGATCTGGAGATCCTGGTGCTCGACGAGGCGGATCGGATGCTGGACATGGGCTTCGCCGAGGACGTGCTGGCGATCATCCGCTACAGCCCAGCGCAACGGCAGTCGATGTTATTCTCGGCAACCCTGCACCATCGCGGCCTGAGCCAAATCACCGATACGCTGTTGCGCGACCCCCAGGTTCTGGTCATCAATCCGGTGCGCGAGCAGCACCCGGACATTGGGCACCAGCTCATCTTGAGCGACGGTCCCGAGCATAAGCAGCAGCAGTTACTCTGGCTGTTGCGCAACGAGATCGTTCGAAAAGGCGCTGGTCTTCACCAATACCCGCGACGGGGCGGACGCCCTGGGCAGGTACCTGAGGGCGAACAGCAGCGGGTGGCGGTGCTGCACGGCGAGCTGGACCAGCGCGAGCGCAACCGCGTCATGGGGCTGCTGCACAGCGGGCGGGTCAACGTCCTGATCGCGACCGATCTGGCGGCGCGCGGGCTGGATGTGCCTGGCGTCCAGCGGGTGATCAATTTCGATCTGCCGCGCAGTGGCGATGACTATCTGCACCGCACCGGGCGCACCGGGCGCGCGGGCGAGACCCGGCGTCGCGCATCTCGCTGGTCGGGCCAGCCCGAATGGAATCGCGTGGAGAGCATCGCGCGTTATCTCAATCTCGACCTTCGAGCCGCGAGTGATCGAGGGCTCAAGGCGAAGTTCAAGGGCGCCGATCAAACGCAAGGGCGCGGGAAAACCGCGCGCCGGCCATCCGCAAGGTCCTTGCGAGCGCGACGAAGACACCAAAACCCAAGGTGAAGGAGCGGCTGCGCGACCGCAAGAACATCGGCAAGCGCCGACAGCCTGCGTCGGCGCGGGCGGTCGAGGCTGGACACGCGCCGCTCACGCGGCGCGGATCCAAGCGACTCCCCAAGCGCGACGAAACCCGTAGGATCAGACTCGACGGAAAGCCGCTGAACCTCTCCATCGAGAGATCAAACGGAACGGGTCCGCTTCAACGCCCGGCCGGCCGCTTCAACCAACCTTGGCCGAGCGCGGAAACCCACTAGGAAGTCCCCGTCGCGGCGGCGCCCGGCGAAAGCCGGGGCATCCGGTCAGGCTGGCACACCCAGCGATTGGTGAATGTGCTGCACGACGAGTGGGTGTAATCCCGTCTTCTCGGCAAGCTGACGCAGATAGTCCCGCTCCTGTTGCGTGTCGACCTCGACCGCAAGCAGCGACGCGGCGTAGACCTCGGCGGCAAGCTCCTGATTGGGGATCTCGGCGACGAAGGCATCGAGATTCAAAGGCGCGCGCAGCTCGGCCGTCAGCCAACCCTGGTCCTCTGCGCCCATGCCAGCGGCCTCGACGTGACCGACGATCCGCTGGATCTCGTCCGCCGACACCTGACCATCCGACTTGGCGATATTGATCATGCCCTTGAGGACCAACTGGGCCTTGGTTTCCAGCACCTGCATGTTCCGCCGGCGTCCGCGGGGCGCCAAGCCCACCGGCAACTCACCGCCAGCCAGGGCCGGCTGATGGGCAGCCGAACCAGCACCCTGACCCGCGTTGGCCAGCGCCTTGAAGGCGACACCGGCCAGCATCGCCAAAGCGCCACCTGTCATCGCGCCCTTGATGGAATCTCCGCCGCCACCAAGGACCGAACCGAGCACGGCCCCGATCCCGCTGGCCTGAAGCGGATTCTGCGCCGCGCTGCCAAGGGTGCCCTTGGCCATATCGAGGACGTTGCCGAGCAGGTCGCCCACGCCACCGGCCTGTCCGCCGGTCATTTTCCCCAGGCTGGCCTGCAAGTCCTGCAATGCGTTGCCCATCCGATTCTGACCGGTCTGACCGAGGTTGCTTTGCAGGAAGGTACCGAGTAAGTCGCCGAAATTAGCCATGACGTTAGATCTCCGAGTGGCGCCAATGATCGAGCGTGATCCGGAGCCGAGCGACCGTCGTAGCCGACAACGACAGAGCCTCGGAACCGACGTCCTTATTGTGCACGGAATGCGCTCGCCCCGATACCCCAGCATCGCGCTGGGAACCGCTTGGCATGCGCCGCAAGCGGTGGCGCATTCGTCGATCCACGAAAATTCGCGTTAGCACCAGACACGGGGAATCGCGTGTTCAGCTCGGCCCGCGACGCCGCGGCAAGACTCGCCTGCCTTTCACGAGCCGACAGCCGCCAGCAGGGACCGATGTGATCGCCCGCTGACAAGCCTAGGATCAGATCGGCACGCCCTGATTGACGGCGATCTCGACCAGACCGAGGGCGTTTTCGTACCAGAATGCCTCGCCCGGCTCGACCTCGCAAAAGGTCCGCGCGTATGGGAGTCGATGCGCTCCCACTGCCAGGCAGTATTGACGATCGTCTTGAGGCGCTCCCAGCCCGGTCATCAGATTGCCGAACCGGTCGACATACAGAACCGCTTCGCAGCTCCGCCGGCCAATCGGCCCCGACCATGGCGCTCGGGTCCAAAGGGGTCAATTGGAGGTTCTCGCCCCGACAGACTCGTGCGGCGGCCGGCACGAACCAGTCGCGGCCGTGAAAGCTGGCGGACATGCGAGGCGGCCGCCATCCGACGCGCCCGACCGATACTTCCCGGGCGCGACTGACAAGCGGCGCGAAGAGCCCGTTGTCGGGGCCAACCAGCCAATTGCCATCCAGCTCGATGACGAGGACCGCGCGCTCGCCGCCAACACCGGGATCGACGACACAGAGATAGAGCGTGCCATCCGGCATGTCGCGCACCAGGGCCGGCAGAAGATAGGCCGCGAGATCCGGCCGAAAGGGCGGCAGATCATGGACGAGATCGATCACCGGGACGCCAGGAAGCAAGGCCCCCAGACGCGCACGCATCTGTCCGATGTAGATCCCGGCACCAAAATCGGTGACATAGGCGATGCGCTCAACCTGCGGCGTGGCCATCGTCAACCTCCTCGATCAGGCGAATCAGTGGGACGGATGGTCTCTGACCGAGATAGACAGGCATAAAAAAACCGGGCGAGCGCCCGGTTCTCAGCTGATCGACCCGATCGTATCCTCAATCGTCGTCATCCTCGACCGCAACAGCGGACGCCGGACGATCGACCAGTTCGACATAGGCCATCGGAGCCGCGTCGCTGTGACGGAAACCGCACTTGAGGATACGCAGATAACCACCCGGACGGCTCTGATAGCGCGGACCCAGCTCGACGAACAGCTTGCCGACCGCTTCCTTGTCGCGCAGACGCGCGAAGGCCAGACGACGCGTATGTACCGAATCGGTCTTGGCCAGGGTGATCAAGGGCTCGGCGACCCGACGCAGCTCCTTGGCCTTCGGCAGCGTGGTCTTGATCAGCTCATGACGAAACAGCGAGGCGGCCATGTTGCGAAACATGGCCTCGCGGTGTGAGCTGGTGCGATTTAGGTGCCTTCCGGCTTTGCGGTGACGCATGGTCCTGATCCCGAATAATCGTTAAATCGATTGAATTCGTGGGTCGGCAACGCGGCGGCGTGCAGCCGCGCGGGCCGTTAGCGAATGCTGAGTTCGGCGATGTTCTCCGGCGGCCAGTTCTCCAGACGCATCCCAAGCGACAGTCCGCGCGTGGCCAGCACGTCCTTGATCTCGGTGAGCGACTTCTTGCCGAGATTCGGCGTCTTCAGCAGCTCCACCTCGGTGCGCTGAATCAGATCACCGATCAGATAGATATTTTCGGCCTTCAGACAGTTCGCCGAACGCACCGTCAGCTCGAGATCATCGACCGGACGCAGCAGGATCGGATCGTAGGGCGACTCATCGCGCGCCTCTAGGACTTGACGTCTCGGCCGGTCCCGTACCTTCCAGGGCAACGAAGCTGGACAACTGATCACGCAGAATGGTCGCCGACGCGCTGAATCGCCTCTTTGGGATCGATGGTCCCATTGGTCTCCAGGTCGATCACCAGACGATCCAGGTCGGTGCGCTGCTCGACACGCGCGGACTGAACCTCGATCGCCACCCGACGCACCGGGCTGTAGGAGGCGTCGATCGGCAGCTTGCCGATCGGGCGATCCTCGGTGCTCTTCGAGCTCGCGCTGCGTCGCCGGCTCATAACCGCGCCCACGACGCATGGTCAGCGTCATGCTCAACTCGCCTTCGGTCAGGTTCGCGATCACCAGCTCTGGATTGGCGATCTCGGCCGTGTGATCGATGGCGATATCCGCCGCCGTCACGGGACCAGGACCGCTCTTGCTCAGGGTGAAGGTCGCCTCATCCTTGCCCTTGAGGGAGATCGCCAACTGCTTGAGGTTGAGCAGGATCTCGAGCACATCCTCCTGGACGCCCGCAAGCGTGGTGTACTCGTGGAGCACGCCCTGGATCTCGACTTCCGTTACGGCGCAACCGTCCATCGAGGACAGCAAGATCCGGCGCAGCGCGTTCCCAAGCGTGTGCCCGAAACCGCGCTCAAGCGGCTCCAGCGAGACCCTGGCATGGCGTCGAGCTGCCGTTGACCGGCTCGACCTTTACGATGCGCGGTTTGAGAAATTCGCCAATAGCGTCAGTCATTCAGTGCCTCTCAGGAAGCTCCTTACTTGGAGTACAACTCGACGATCAGCGATTCGTTGATGTCGGCCGGCAGATCCGAACGATCCGGAATGCGCTTGAAGACGCCCTTGAGGCCCTTGGTATCGACCTCGACCCAATCCGGAAAACCGTACTGCTCGGCCAGCGCCAGCGCGTTCTGGATCCGCACCTGCTTCTTGGCGGGCTCGCGGACCTCGACATGATCATCGGCGCTGACCTGATAGGAGGCGATGTTGACGACGCGCCCGTTGACCAGGATGCCCTTGTGGCTGACCAACTGACGCGCCTCGGCACGTGTCGCGCCGAAGCCCATCCGGTAGACGACGTTGTCCAGCCGACGCTCCAAGAGCTGAAGCAGGTTTTCGCCCGTCGCTCCCTTGGATTGGGCTGCCTTCTTGTAATAGTTGCGGAACTGCTTCTCCAGCACGCCGTAGATGCGGCGAACCTTCTGCTTCTCGCGCAACTGAACACCGTAATCCGAGAGCCGGCGGCGACGATCGGTCGTCTGACCTGGCTGCTTCTCCAGGTTGCACTTGGTATCCAAGGAGCGCGCGCGACTCTTCAGCGAGAGATCGGTGCCTTCGCGTCGCGCCAGCTTGCAGGTTGGGCCTGTATAACGTGCCATGTCTCTTCCTGTTGAACTGTCGACGTCAGACGCGCCGCTTTTTAGGCGGACGGCAGCCATTGTGCGGAATCGGCGTCACGTCGGTGATGCTGGTGATCTTGAACCCGGCGTTGTTGAGCGCTCGCACGGCGGATTCACGCCCTGGCCCTGGACCCTTGACGTTCACGTCCAGATTGCGCAGCCCGAACTCCTTGACCGCCTGGCCAGCCTTATCGGCGGCGACCTGAGCGGCGAAGGGCGTGCTCTTGCGCGAACCCCGGAAGCCGGAACCACCGGAGGTCGCCCATGACAAGGTATTCCCTTGCCGATCGGTAATGGTGATGATGGTGTTGTTGAAGGAGGCGTGCACATGGGCAACCCCATCCGCCACCTGCTTCTTGACCTTCTTCTTGGTATTGCGAATCGGTTTAGCCATTCGACATTATCCAGCCCGTCTGCTGCGCGCAAGCGCACTTAGCGTTTGATCGGACGACGCGGCCCCTTACGGGTCCGGGCATTGGTGCGGGTCCGCTGACCACGCAGCGGCAAGCCGCGACGATGACGGATGCCACGATAGCAGCCCAGATCCATCAGCCGCTTGATGTTCATCGATACTTCGCGACGCAGGTCGCCTTCGACCGAGAACTTCGCGACTTCGTTGCGAAGCTTGTCGACCTCTTCTTCCGTCAGAGCTTCTGGACCTTGGTCTCGCGCGGGATACCAGCCGCGTCGCAAATCTGACCCGCACGGGTGCGACCAATGCCATAGATCGCAGTCAACGCGATCACGGCGTGCTTCTTATCTGGGATATTGACGCCGGCGATACGGGCCATAGTTTACGAACCCCTTAATCCTAAATGCTCAGCGGGTAAACCGCGCAGTATATCAAACGGTGTCGTTAGGTCAACCAGAGACCGATCAACCCTGGCGCTGTTTGTGCCGTGGATCCGTACAGATAACCCGCACCGTGCCGTTGCGCCGGATGATTTTGCAGTTTCTGCACAACTTCTTGACGGATGCACGCACTTTCATTGTTGTCTCCTTAAGACTCGAGCGCCTCACTCAGCGCAACATGCCGGCGCCCGGCGACTTCAGGTTTGCCTTCTTCATCAGACCTTCGTACTGATGAGACATCAAATGGGCCTGAACCTGCGCCATGAAGTCCATGACCACGACGACCACGATCAGCAGCGATGTACCTCCGAAATAGAAAGGCACGTTATAACCGACGATCAAAAACTCCGGCAGCAGACAGACGGCGGTGATGTAGATGGCACCCGCGCCGGTCAGCCGTGTCATGACGCTATCGATATAGCGTGCCGTCTGCTCTCCGGGCCGAATCCCTGGAATGAAGGCACCGGAGCGCTTGAGATTGTCCGCCGTCTCCTTCGCGTTGAACACCAACGCGGTGTAGAAAAAGCAGAAGAAGACGATCGCGGCCGCATAGAGCATCACATAGAGCAGGCTCCCCTGGCGCCAGCTTCGAGGTGATAGTTCGCGACCCAGCGCAGATTCTCGTTGCTTCCGAACCACTGACCCAAGCGTACCGGGGAACAGAAGGATGCTCGACGCAAAGATCGGCGGAATGACACCCGCCATGTTGAGCTTCAGCGGCAGATGGGTGCTCTGCGCCTGCATCATCTTCCGCCCCTGCTGACGCCGGGCGTAGTTGACGGTGATTCGCCGCTGTCCGCGCTCGACGAAGACCACGAAGGCCGTGACCGCCAAGCGCCATCGCGAAACAGGGCCAGCACCGCCAGCGAATTCATCTCGCCGGTGCGCGCCAGCTCCAGGGTGCCGCCCAGAGCGCGCCGGCAGACCGGCCACGATACCCGAGAAGATGATCATGGAAATACCGTTGCCGATACCGCGCTCGGTGATCTGCTCGCCGAGCCACATCAGGAACATGGTCCCCGTCACCAGCGACACCGCCGCGGTGAAGACGAAACCGACACCAGCGTGACTCACCAGGGCGGATCCGCCAGCCGTCTGCCCCTGCAAGCGCCATCGAGATACCGATCGCCTGGAAGGTCGCCAAAAACGACCGTGCCGTAGCGGGTGTACTGGGTGATCTTGCGACGCCCAGACTCGCCCTCCTTCTTCAGCTGCTCAAGCTGCGGAATGACCGACGTCATCAGCTGCACGATGATGGAGGCCGAGATATACGGCATGACGCCCAGCGCAAACAGACTTGCGCGCTCCAGGGCCCCGCCCGAGAACATGTTGAACATGTCCAGGATCGAGCCCTGATTCTGGTCGAACAGGATGGCCAAGCGCCTCCGGATTCACCCCCGGAACCGGAATGAAGGTACCGATGCGGTAGACCAGCAGGGCACCGACCACGAACAGCAGACGCTGCCGCAGCTCGGTCAGCCGCCCCATTCCGCCGAGCGCCTCACCCATGGATCCGACGTTTTTAGCCATCCGTTTCGCGCCTTGTTGGTCTAGTCTTCGACCTTGCCGCCGGCCGCTTCGATCGCGGCGCGCGCACCCTTGGTCACGCCCACGCCACGCACCGTCAAGGCACGCGTCAGCTCGCCGGAGGCGATGATCTTGGCGGTCTTGACGCTGCGATTGAGGATGCCCGCGGCCATCAGCGACACCAGATCAACACGTGTCGCCCTCGATCCAGACGAAGTTCGCTCAGACGCACTTCGGCGCGTTCCAGCGCCTTGCGCGAACGGAATCCGACCTTCGGCAGGCGACGCTGCAACGGCATCTGGCCGCCCTCGAAGCCGACCTTGTGGAAACCGCCCTTGCGCGCCTTCTGCCCCTTGTGGCCGCGACCGCAGGTCTTACCCAGTCCGCTGCCGATACCGCGTCCGACCCGCTTGGCGGACGGGACGGCTGCCCTCGTCGGGCTTCAGATCATTGAGCCGCATCTCAGGATTCCTCCACGACCTTAACCATGTAAGACACGGTGTTCACCATGCCGCGCGTACAGGGCGTATCTTCGACTTCCACGACCTGGTGCATCCGCCGCAGACCGAGACCACGCACGCAAGCCTTATGCTTTTCCAGGCGACCGTTGATGCTGCGCACCAGCTTCACCTTCATCATCTTTTTGTCAGACATCGCTTACCCCAGGATCTGTTCGACGGTTTTGCCGCGCTTGGCAGCGATGGTCTCGGGATCGTTCATTGCGCGCAGCCCCTGAACCGTCGCACGCACGACGTTGATCGGGTTGTTGGTACCGATGCACTTGGCCAGCACGTTCTGAACACCGAGCACCTCGAAGACGGCGCGCATGGCGCCGCCCGCGATGATGCCGGTACCCTCGGAGGCCGGCTGCATGAACACCTTGGCGGCGCCGTGCTCGACCATTCAGCGGATACTGCAGGGTCGTGCCGTTGAGCTTGACCTCGATCATGTTCTTGCGCGCGTTTTCCATCGCCTTCTGGATCGCGATCGGCACTTCGCGGGCCTTGCCGCGACCGAAGCCGACCCGGCCCTTGCCGTCGCCCACCACCGTCAAGGCCGCGAAGCCGAATTGGCGGCCACCCTTGACGACCTTGGCGACGCGATTGACCGCCACCAGTTTTTCCAGAAGGTCATCGCCTTCCGACTTGGGATTGAAGTTCGCCATGATCGAGCCCCTAGAATTTCAGTCCGTTCTCACGCGCCGCGTCGGCGAGCGCCTTGAGACGGCCGTGATAACGGAAACCGGAACGGTCGAACGCGACCGATTCGACACCGGCGGCCAGGGCGCGCTCCGCGATCGCCTTACCGATGATCGCGGCGGCGCCGATGTTGCGCCTTGTTGCCCGTGAATCGCCTCGCGAAGCATCCTTCTCCACCGTGGAGGCACTGGCCACGACCTTGTCGCCCGTCGGAGCGATGACTTGGGCATAGGTGTGGCGCGGCGTGCGATGTACGCACAGCCGGTAGACACCCAGCTCGCGAATCTTGGCGCGAGCCCGCGTCGCGCGGCGCAGGCGAGCCTGTTTCTTATCCATGTGCTGAGACCCCTTATTTCTTCTTGGCTTCCTTACGCAGGACGTTTTCGTCCGCGTAACGCACACCCTTACCCTTGTAAGGCTCCGGCGGACGGAACCCACGGATCTCCGAGGCGACCTGACCGACACGCTGCTTGTCGGCACCCGTGACGACGATCTCGGTCTGACTCGGGGTCTCGATCGTGATGCCCGCCGGCACCGGATAATCGATCGGATGCGAGAAACCCAGGCTCAGGTTCAGCACATCGCCTTTGGCCTGCGCGCGGTAACCGACGCCAACCAGCGTCAGCTTGCGCGTGAAGCCCGTCCTGCAGCCCACCACCATGTTGTTGAGCAGAGCGCGGGTCGTCCCCGCCATGGCCCAGGCCATCGGTGCGCCTTCGACCGGCGCGAACCTTGAGCTCGCCGTCTTCCTGGCAGACGGCCACGGTCGGATGCACGGACCACTCCAGAGCTGCCCTTGGCGCCCTTGACTTTGACGTTTTGGCCGGCGATTTCGACCGTGACACCTTTCGGCACCAGAATCGGTGCCTTTGCGACTCGTGACATCTCCGTATCCTCTTAAGCGACGTAGGCGATGATCTCGCCGCCGTGCCCCGCTTGGCGGGCCGCGCGGTCGGTCATCAGACCTTTGCGAGGTGGAGACGATCGCGATCCCGAGCCCTGCCCAAACCTTGGGCAGCTCGTCCTTGCCGCGATAGATGCGCAGACCCGGACGCGAGACGCGCTTGAGGAATTCGATGACGGGCTTGCCGCGGAAATATTTGAGCTTGATAACCAATTCGGGCTTGCCATCATTGGCCTCGACCGTCGCGTCGGCGATGTAACCTTCGTCCTTCAGCAGATTCGCGATCGCGACCTTCTGCTTGGACGACGGCATCACAGATCGTGATCTTGCCGCGCTGCTGGCCGTTGCGGATGCGTGTCAGCATATCCGCAATCGGATCCGACATACTCATTGGCTTCTCCTGGGTCAGACCGCCTTTGCGGCGCGATACCCTTTTGGTTGGTTGACCGGCTCCTCGGCGGAAACTGGTGAGGAACCTAAAAAATTCATTTCGAACATCAACGAAACGGTTCCGCTGTTGCTCTCGCGTGATCTGCGATTGGAGATTGACTCAGCAAGTCGCAATCGCCGAATCGCTGGCGCTCACCCTAAGGCATCGCAGAGAACCGTCTGACCACAATCTTGGCAGTCACGAAACCGCCAAGAGTGAAGATCCTGACTACCAGCTCGCCTTGACGACGCCCGGAACATCCCCGCGCATCACCGCCTCGCGCAGCTTGTTGCGCGACAGGCCGAACTTGCGATAAACGGCATGCGGACGACCGCTGACGCGACAGCGCCGCTGCTGGCGGGTCGGACCCGCGTCACGCGGCAGCTTCTGCAGCTTCTGCATCGCCTCGTCGATCTGCTCCGCGCTTGCGCCGCGGTCGTTGATCACGGCCTTCAGGGCCGCGCGCTTCGCGCTGAACCGGGCTGCGATCTGGGTGCGCTTGACGATCGCGCGCAATCATGCTCTTCTTCGCCATAGTGCTGTCTCAGGTCCGCTGTATCAGGTGCGGAATGGGAAGTTAAAGGCCTCGAGCAGCGCACGACCTTCTTCGTCCGTCCGCGCCGAGGTCGTGATGGTGATATCCAGCCCGCGCAGCGTATCGATCTTGTCGTAATCGATCTCGGGGAACATGATCTGCTCGCGCACACCCATCGAGTAGTTGCCGCGACCGTCGAACGCCTTCGGGCTCAGGCCACGGAAGTCGCGGATACGCGGAATCGCGATGCTGATCAGACGATCCAGGAACTCGTACATCCGCTCGCGACGCAGCGTCACCTTGCAGCCGATCGGCCAACCCTCACGGATCTTGAAGCCGGCAACCGACTTGCGGGCAAAGGTCACGATCGGCTGCTGACCGGCGATCGCGCGCAGATCGGCAACTGCGTTGTCCATCACCTTCTTGTCGGCGACCGCCTCGCCGACACCCATGTTGAGGGTGATCTTCTCGATCCGCGGCACCTGCATCACGCTCTTGAAGCCGAAGCGCTCCTGGAGCTGACCGACGATGCGCTCTTTATACTCTGTCTGTAATCTGGACATTTCGCTTCCTTCGGTCAGACGTCGACGACTTCGCCGTTCGACTTGAACACGCGAACCTTGCGACCGTCTTCCAGGATCTTGAAACCAACACGATCGGCCCCGCCCTTCTGCGGGTTGAAGAGCGCCACGTTGGACACCTGAATCGGCATCGCCTTGTCGACGATTCCGCCGGGCTCGCCGGCCTGGGGATTCGCCTTCTGATGCTTGCGGGCGATGTTGATGTTCTCGACGATGACATGGCTCTCGTCGACGACGCGCAACACGGTGCCGCGCTTGCCTTTATCTTTGCCGGTGATGACCATGACGTCATCACCCTTTCTGATTTTTTGCATGACGTCGACTCCTTACAGCACTTCCGGCGCCAGCGAGATGATCTTCATGAAGCGCTCGCCGCGAAGCTCGCGTGTCACGGGTCCGAAGATACGGGTACCGATCGGTTGAAGCTGATTGTTCAGCAGCACGGCGGCGTTGCCGTCGAAGCGAATCAGCGAGCCGTCGGGGCGGCGCACACCCTTGCGGGTCCGCACCACGACCGCATTGTAGACATCGCCTTTCTTGACCTTGCCGCGCGGAATGGCATCCTTGACGGAGACCTTGATGACATCGCCGATGCCCGCGTAGCGCCGATGCGACCCGCCAAGCACCTTGATGCACATGCACGCTCTTGGCGCCGCTGTTGTCGGCGACGCTGAGATTGGTCTGCATCTGAATCATTGTTCGTTTACCTAAAGCTCGTTGCTGATCCCGGAAAGGATCCGGTTGCTCTGCGAATGACTGCGCTAGGCGTACTTGCGGGCGAATGCCGGGGACCGTCGGGTCCGCAATCGCCTCAGCGCGCCTTCTCGATGATCTCGAGCAGTCGCCATGTCTTGGTCTTGGAGAGCGGACGACACTGCTCGACACGAACCAGATCGCCTTCGCCACAGCTATTGGCTTCGTCGTGCGCGTGGATCTTGGTCGAGCGACGCATGAACTTACCGTAAAGCGGATGCTTGACCTTGCGCTCGATGAGCACGGTCACCGTCTTGTCCATGGCACTGCTGGTCACGCGCCCTTCCAGTGTCCGATTTGTCTTGTTCTCGTCGCTCATGATTTCCCGCCCGCCGTCTTTTCCGCCATGACCGTCTTGATCCGGGCGATGTCCCGGCGCACGGCCTTCATCTGCGAGGGCTTGGACAACTGACCGGTACCCCGCTGCATGCGCAGGTTGAACTGCTCGCGCAGCAGATTCCATCAACTGCTTGCTGCAGCTCCTCGAGGCTGCTCGTTCTCAGTTCGCTCGCCTTCATCACAGAATCGTCCGCTTTTCAAAGGTGGTCTGCACGGGCAGCTTCGCCGCCGCCAGCTCGAATGCCTCGCGCGCCAGTTCTTCGGTGACGCCCTCGATCTCGTAGAGCACGATGCCGGGCTGAACCAGGGCGACCCAGTACTCGACATTGCCCTTGCCCTTACCCATGCGAACTTCGAGAGGCTTCTTCGAGACGGCTTATCGGGGAAGACGCGGATCCAGAGCTTGCCGCCGCGCTTGACGCTACGGGTGATGGCACGACGCGCAGCCTCGATCTGACGTGCCGTCAAACGGCCACGTTCGGTCGCCTTAAGACCAAACTCGCCGAAGCTGACGCGATTGCCGCTCTGCGCTAGACCGCGATTGCGACCTTTGTGTTGCTTGCGGAATTTTGTACGTTTCGGTTGCAGCATGACTTAACCCTTCCTTCCGGCCGTTTTCGGCGCCGGCTCTTCGGGGAGCTGATCACCGAACACCTCGCCCTTGAAGATCCAGACCTTGACGCCGATCACACCATAGGTGGTCTTCGCCTCGGCGAATCCGTAGTCGATGTCGGCGCGCAGCGTGTGCAAGCGGCACGCGACCTTCGCGCGCCCACTCGCTGCGCGCGATCTCGGCACCGTTCAGACGACCGGCAACGTTGATCCGGATGCCTTCGGCGCCGAGACGCATGGTGTTCTGGATCGAACGCTTCATGGCGCGACGGAACATGATGCGGCGCTCAAGCTGCTGCGCAATGCCTTCGGCCACCAGCTGCGCATCCAGCTCGGGCTTGCGGATCTCTTCGATGCTGATGTGCACCGGGATGCCCATCATCGCGGAGACTTTGGCCCGCAGCTTGTCGATGTCCTCGCCTTTCTTGCCGATCACCACGCCCGGACGTGCCGTGTGGATGGTGATGTGCGCATTCTTGGCCGGACGATCGATCTGAATGCGACTCACCGACGCCTTGGCAAGCTCCTTACGCAGGAAAGTGCGCACTCGAGATCGGTGTTGAGCAGGTTCGCATAATCTTTCGAACTCGCGTACCACTTGGATGTCCAGTCCTTGACGATGCCAAGCCGGATACCATTCGGATGAACTTTCTGTCCCATACTGGTCCCCTGGATCCCCTAGGCTTCAGCCACGGTCAACGTGATGTGACTGGTGCGTTTCATGATGCGGTTCGCGCGACCCTTGGCACGCGGCATGAATCCGCTTCATGGTCGGGCCCTCGTTCACCTGAATGGCCGCGACCTTCAGCTCGTCGATGTCGGCGCCCTCGTTGTGCTCGGCATTGGCAATGGCGGACTCCAAAACCTGCTTGATGATCCCGGCACCTTTCTTGGTGCTGAACGGCAAGCGTGTTCAGGGCCTCTTCGACGTGGCGACCACGGATCAGATCGGCGACCAGGCGGGCCTTTTGGGCCGAGATCCGGGCGTATTTGAGTGTTGCTACGGCTTGCATCCGCGATCTCCGACTAGCGCTTCTTCGCCTTGCGATCGGCCGCATGCCCGCGGTAGGTCCGGGTCAGTGCAAACTCGCCGAGCTTATGGCCGATCATGTTTTCGTTGACGAGCACCGGCACGTGCTGACGCCCGTTGTGGACCGCAATGGTCAGACCAACCATCTCGGGCAACACCATGGAGCGGCGCGACCAGGTCTTGATCGGGCGCTTGCTGTTTTGGGCGACCGCCTCTTCCACCTTCTTGATCAGGTGGTGGTCGACAAAGGGTCCTTTTCGAATCGAACGTGGCACTTGCTCAACCTCGCCTTATTTACTTGCGACCGCGACGACGCACGATCATGCCGTCGGTCCGCTTGTTCTTGCGCGTCTTATGACCCTTGGTCGGCACGCCCCAAGGCGTAACCGGATGACGACCGCCGGAGGTACGACCTTCGCCGCCGCCATGCGGGTGATCGACCGGGTTCATGACGACGCCGCGTACCGTCGGACGCACGCCGCGCCAGCGGGTTGCGCCGGCCTTGCCGAGCTTGCGCAGACTGTGTTCGCTGTTGCCGACCTCGCCGATGACGGCGCGGCAATCGGCATGCACCTTGCGCATCTCACCGGAGCGCAAACGCAGGGTCGCACTGGCGGCGTCGCGCGCAATCAACTGCGCGGAAGCACCAGCCGAACGGGCCAGCTGCGCGCCCTTGCCGGGACGCATCTCGATGCAGTGCACCTGGGTACCGACCGGAATATTGCGCAGCGGCATGCAGTTGCCGACCGCGATCGGCGCCGCCTCGCCGGCCTGCACGCTTGTCGCCGGCGCTCAGCCCCTTCGGCGCAATGATATAGGCGCGCTCGCCGTCGGCATACTTCAGCAGAGCCAGATGCGCCGAGCGGTTCGGGTCGTACTCCAACCGCTCGACGGTCGCCGGTACGCCTTCCTTCTTGCGCTTGAAGTCGACGATGCGATAGCGCTGCTTGTGACCGCCGCCCTGGTGACGCACGGTGATGCGTCCCTGGTTGTTGCGTCCGCCATGCTTGCTCTTCTTCTCGATCAAGGGCGCGTAAGGCGCGCCCTTATGCAGCTCGGGTGTCTGCACCTTGACGACGAAGCGGCGTCCGGGAGACGTCGGTTTGGTCTTTACGATTGGCATCTTGGTCTATCCGTTGCTGTCCGCCGCCGCGCTCACGCGCCGCCGCCGAAGTCGATGTCTTGACCGGGCTTGCAGGCGCACGTACGCCTTGCGCCAGTCCTGCCGCTTGCCCAGGCGCTGCCCGTGGCGCTTTTGCTTGCCCTTGACGTTAAGCATCTGCACGCGCATCGACCTTGACCTCGAACATCAGCTCGACGGCGCGCGCAACTTCACGCTTGGTGGCATCCGTCAGCACGCGGAACGCGTACTTGACCGGACGTTTCCGCCAAGCCGGGTCGATTTCTCGGAGATGATCGGCGCGACCAGCACCTTCATGAGACGCTCGTTGTTCATGCCAACCGCTCCTCAAGCTTCTTGATCGCTGCCTCGGTCGCGAGCACGATGTCGAAGGCGACCATGCTCACCGGATCGACTTCCTGGGCCGACATGACGTCGACATTCGGCAGATTACGGGCCGCCAGATAGAGATTCTCATCCAGACCATCGGTCAGGATGAGCACGTCGTGAAACGTCGTAGCTCTTCAACAGAGCCGGCGAGTTCCTTGGTCTTAGGCGCTTGCAGCGACAGATCGACGGCACCACGATCAGACGCTCGGTCGCGCACCAGCTCCGACAGAATCGAGCGCACCGCGCCGCGATACATCTTGCGATTGACCTTCTGACTGTAGTCGCGCGGCTGGGCAGCGAAGGTCACGCCACCCGAGCGCCAGATGGGACTGCGCGAGGTACCCGCGCGGGCGCGCCCGGTTCCCTTCTGGCGCCACGGCTTCGCGCCGCCACCGGAAACCGCCGCTCGGTTTTTCTGTGCCTTGGTGCCAGCGCGCGCGCCCGCCAGATAGGCGGTCACGACCTGATGCACCAGGCCTGGTTTGAATTCGACGCCGAAGACGGCGTCTGAGACCTGCACACTGGCCGCGCCAGTGTGGTTTCGAATGGCGAGTTCCATGAGTGCTTAGCCCTTGTTCTTCTGCTTCACGGACGGCAGCACGACCAATCGACCACCGGTCGGTCCCGGCACACCGCCACGGACCAACAGCAGGTTACGGTCGGCATCGACCCGCACTACCTCGAGGTTCTGCTGACAACGATTGTCGGCACCCAGGTGACCAGCCATCTTCTTGCCTTTCCAGACGCGACCAGGCGACTGGTTCTGACCGATCGAGCCCGGCGCACGGTGCGAACGCGAGTTACCGTGCGTCGCATCCTGCATCGAAAAGTGATGACGCCGGATCGCGCCCGTGAAACCACGGCCCTTGGTCACACCGCGCACATCGACCTTCTGGCCCGGCTCGAAGATGGCAACCGTGATTTCCTGCCCGACCTGCAGTTCGGCGCCTTCGTCGCCCTCCAGACGGAATTCACGCAGCACTTCGCCCGCTTCGACGCCGGCCTTGGCATAGTGCCCAGCCATCGGCTTGGTCACACGCGAGGCCCGGCGCGTCCCGAAGGCGACCTGAATGGCACGGTAGCCATCGGTCTCGGCGGACTTGACCTGGCTGACGCGATTCGGCGGCACCTCGATCACGGTGACGGGAATACTTTCCCCGTCTTCGTTGAACAGGCGGGTCATGCCGGCCTTGCGCCCGACTAATTCCGATCGTCATGGTTTCGTCCTCAGCTCAGCTTGATCTGGACGTCGACACCCGCGGCCAGATCCAGTTTCATCAGCGCATCGACCGTCTTGTCGGTCGGGTCGACGATGTCCATCAGGCGCTTGTGCGTCCGCAGCTCGTACTGGTCGCGCGCGTCTTTGTTGACGTGCGGCGAGACCAGAACGGTGAAACGCTCCTTCTTGGAAGGCAGCGGCACCGGACCCCGCACCTGCGCACCGGTGCGCTTGGCGGTGTCGACGATTTCGCGCGCGGACTGATCGATCAGACGATGATCGAACGCCTTCAGTCGAATACGGATTCTCTGATTGCTCATATCCTTACTCGATAATCTTCGCAGACGACGCCGGCACCGACGGTGCGACCGCCTTCGCGTACCGCAAACCGCAGACCCTTCTTCCATGGCGATCGGCGCAATCAGCTTGATCATCATCTTGACGTTGTCTCCCGGCATGACCATTTCGATGCCTTCGGGCAGCTCGCAGGCGCCGGTGACGTCGGTGGTGCGGAAGTAGAACTGCGGACGGTAGCCGTTGAAGAAGGGGGTGTGACGCCCGCCTTCGTCCTTGCTCAGCACGTAGACTTCGGCTTCGAAGTGGGTGTGCGGATTGATGGACTTGGGCTTGGCCAGCACCTGGCCGCGCTCGACGTCTTCACGCTTGGTGCCGCGCAGCAGTACGCCGACGTTGTCGCCGGCCTGACCCTGGTCGAGCAGCTTGCGGAACATTTCCACGCCGGTGCAGGTGGTCTTGACGGTGTCCTTGATGCCGACGATCTCGACTTCTTCGCCGACCTTGACGATGCCGCGCTCGATGCGTCCGGTGACGACGGTGCCGCGCCCGGAGATGGAGAAGACGTCTTCGATCGGCATCAGGAAGGCGCCGTCGATGGCGCGCTCGGGCTCGGGGATGTAGCTGTCGAGCGCGTCCATCAGCTTGTCGATCGACTGGGTGCCGATTTCGCTGTCGACGCCTTCAAGCGCCAGCTTGGCGGAGCCGGTGACGATGGGGGTGTCGTCGCCGGGGAAGTCGTATTTGGAGAGCAGCTCGCGCACTTCCATCTCGACCAGCTCGAGCAGCTCGGGGTCGTCGAGCATGTCGGCTTTGTTGAGGTAGACGACGATGTAGGGCACGCCGACCTGACGCGAGAGCAGGATGTGCTCGCGGGTCTGGGGCATGGGACCGTCGGCGGCGGACACGACCAGGATGGCGCCGTCCATCTGCGCGGCACCGGTGATCATGTTCTTGACGTAGTCGGCGTGACCGGGGCAGTCGACGTGGGCGTAGTGACGCTTGGTCGCTCTCGTATTCGACGTGCGCGGTGGCAATGGTGATGCCGCGCTCGCGCTCTTCGGGGGCGTTGTCGATCTGGTCGTAGGCACGCGCTTCGCCACCAAACTTCTTCGCCTGGTGCGT
This sequence comes from uncultured Gammaproteobacteria bacterium, assembly GCA_963818415.1. Classification (GTDB taxonomy): domain Bacteria; phylum Pseudomonadota; class Gammaproteobacteria; order Chromatiales; family Chromatiaceae; genus CAWFSC01. Next base: position 197,335 of record CAWFSC010000016.1, read on the forward strand.
GGTGATCGCCGCCGTCAGCGTGGTCTTGCCGTGGTCGACGTGACCAATCGTGCCGACGTTGACGTGCGGCTTGCTACGTTGGAATTTTTCTTTGGACATCCCGCTCTACCCTTAATCGTTACTGTTTCTTGGAGACCGCTTCGGCAATGCTGGCGGGCACCTCGTTGTATTTGCTGAATTCCATGCTGTAGGTCGCGCGCCCCTGAGTCGCCGACCGCAGATCGGTCGCATAACCGAACATCTCCGACAGAGGAACCTCGGCACGGATGATCTTGCCGGACGGCGCGTCCTCCATGCCCTGGATCATGCCGCGGCGACTGTTCAGGTCGCCCATGACATCGCCCATGTTCTCCTCGGGCGTCACGACCTCGACCTTCATGATGGGCTCCAGCAGCACCGGCTTTGCCTTGGCCGCCGCCTCCTTGATCGCCATGGAGCCGGCAATCTTGAAGGCCATTTCGCTCGAATCGACTTCGTGATAGGAGCCGTCGTAGAGCGTGACCTTGATGTCCACCATCGGGAAGCCAGCCAGGATACCGTTTTTCATGGCCTCCTGGATGCCTTTGTCGACCGCCGGGATGTATTCCTTCGGAACGGTGCCGCCGACGATGCCGTTGACGAATTCGTAGCCGACACCGGCCTCCTGCGGCTCGACCTTGATATAGACATGACCGTACTGACCGCGACCGCCGGACTGACGGGCGAACTTGGTTTCCTGCTGGACAGTCGATGCGAATGGTCTCGCGATAGCTGACCTGGGGCGCACCGACATTGGCCTCGACCTTGAACTCGCGCCGCATGCGGTCGACGATGATCTCCAGATGCAGCTCGCCCATGCCGGAGATGATGGTCTGGCCGGACTCCTCGTCGGTATGCACGCGGAACGACGGATCTTCCTGGGCCAGCTTCGACAGCGCGATACCCATCTTTTCCTGGTCGCTCTTGGTCTTGGGCTCAACCGCCACCGAGATGACCGGCTCGGGGAACTCCATGCGCTCAAGGGTGATGATGTTATTCAGATCGCACAGGGTATCACCCGTGGTGACATCCTTCAGACCGACCGCGGCGGCGATGTCGCCCGCGCGAACTTCCTTGATCTCCTGACGCTCGTTGGCGTGCATCTGCAGGATGCGGCCGATGCGCTCCTTCCTGCACTTGACCGGGTTGTAGAGGGTATCGCCCGACTTGAGCACGCCCGAATAGACCCGGAAGAAGGTCAGGGTACCGACGAAGGGGTCGGTCGCGATCTTGAACGCAAGCGCCGCGAAGGGCGCATCGTCGGAGGCGGGACGCTCGGCCTCGGTCTCGTCCTTGTCGTCCAGGATGCCCTTGAATCGCTGGCACGTCGACCGGCGACGGCATGTAATCGATGCACGGCGTCGAGCATGGCCTGAACGCCCTTGTTCTTGAAGGCGGAGCCGCACATCATGGGCACGATCTCGCTGCTTGAGCGTGCGCGCACGCAGCCCAGCCATGATCTCCTCGTTCGGTCAACGCCTGACCTTCGAGGTACTTCTCCATGAGATCTTCACTGGCCTCGGCGGCCGCCTCGACCATCTTCTCGCGCCATTCCTCGCAGAGATCGACAAGATCTTCCGGGATGTCGCGCAGCTCGAACTCCATGCCGCGCGACGCCTCGTCCCAGTAGACGGCCTTCATCTGGACCAGATCGACAACGCCCTTGAAGTCTTCTTCGGCGCCGATCGGAACCTGAATCGGGACGGCATTGCCGCCAAGACGGTCCTTGACCTGCTGCACGACACGGAAGAAGTTCGCGCCCATGCGGTCCATCTTGTTGACGAACGCAAGACGCGGAACGCCGTACTTGTCGGCCTGACGCCAGACGGTCTCGGACTGAGGCTCAACACCGCCGACCGCGCAGAAAACCGCGCAGGCGCCGTCGAGCACCCGCAGCGAGCGCTCGACCTCGATGGTGAAGTCGACGTGCCCGGGGGTATCGATGATATTGATGCGATGCTCGGGACGCTCGCGACCCATCCCCTTCCAGAAACAGGTCGTCGCAGCGGAGGTGATGGTGATTCCACGCTCCTGCTCCTGCTCCATCCAGTCCATGGTGGCGGCGCCGTCGTGCACTTCGCCGATCTTGTGCGAGACACCCGTATAGAACAGGATGCGCTCCGTGGTAGTGGTCTTCCCGGCATCAATGTGCGCCATGATGCCGAGATTGCGATACCGCTCGATTGGTGTGCTACGTGCCACGACTGAATCCGCCCTGATGAATCCTAAAGAACGTCTAAGAAACGAACACTACCAGCGATAATGCGAGAAGGCCTTGTTGGCCTCCGCCATGCGGTGCGTATCTTCCTTCTTCTTGACGGCCGAACCGCGCGAATCCGCGGCATCCATCAACTCGCCCGCGAGACTCTGCGCCATCGACTTCTCCGAACGCTTGCGCGCCGCGTCGATTAGCCAGCGCATGGCCAGCGAGTTGCGACGCGTCGGACGCACCTCGACCGGCACCTGATAGGTCGCGCCACCGACACGGCGGGACTTGACCTCGACCGACCGGACGCACGTTTTCCATCGCCTGCTCCAGCAACTCGATCGGCCGACCGCCTTTCTTGTCGGCAATCTGATCCAGGGCGCTTGTAAATGATGCGCTCGGCGACGGACTTCTTACCGTCTTCCATCATCATGTTGATGAACTTGGTCAACAACTCGCTTCCGTGCTTGGGATCCGGAAGGATCTGACGACGGGCGGCAACGCGTCTTCTCGGCATGTTCTCTAAGACTCCGACCTAATTCATTGTTGGAGCTGATCGCGGTCTAGCGCGAATCACTTCTTCGGACGCTTGGCGCCGTACTTGGAACGACCCTGGCGCCGCTTCTCGACACCCGAGGTATCCAGCGTGCCGCGCACCGTGTGATAACGCACACCCGGCAAGTCCTTGACGCGGCCGCCGCGAATCAGGACCACCGAGTGCTCCTGAAGGTTGTGCCCCTCGCCACCGATGTAGGAGGCGACTTCGAAACCGTTCGTCAGACGCACGCGCGCCACCTTCCGCAGCGCCGAGTTCGGCTTCTTCGGGGTCGTGGTATAGACGCGCGTACAGACGCCGCGACGCTGCGGACAAGCCTCAAGGGCGGGCACATTGGTCTTCGCCACGTTGCGCTTGCGGGGCTTGCGGACGAGTTGGTTGATCGTTGCCATGCAATCAGTCTCCAGCGGCGCCCTCGCGCCATAATCACAAGAGTGAAACGCACGCCTGTGCGAGACCGCGCCAGCGATTAGGGGCCGCCAGCACTGACGCACGAATGCGATCGATCGACTCGGGGACCGGGCGAACTCGCCCAGACCAAGGAACCGGACCTAAAAATGAAGCTAGCCGACAGGACCGCCGGCTAGCTAAGACAGAACAGTATAGGGATGCCATAGACCCTGTCAACTATCGGGTTAGACAGACCAGCAGCCCTCCGACCCGGCTATTCCGCCTCCGACGTATTGAGCGCCTTCTTCAATGCCTCTTCGAGATCCTCGGTCGCCATCTCGACCTTGCCGAGGCGCTGACATCTCCATCTGACGCTGACGGCGACGCTCCTGATGATAGGCCAAGTCCGGTGCCGGCGGGGATCAGGCGGCCGACGATGACATTTTCCTTCAGCCCGGCGAGCCGATCCGTTGAGCCGCGCACGGCCGCCTCGGTCAGCACGCGCGTCGTCTCCTGGAAGGAGGCGGCGGAGATGAAGGACTCGGTCGCCAGCGACGCCTTGGTGATCCCCAGCAGCAGCGGCTCATAGAGCGCCGGCTGCTTGCCCTCGGCCATGACGCGCTTGTTCTCGTCCAGCAGCAGCGCGTGCTCGACCTGCTCGCCGCGCAGCAGACGGGTATCGCCCGCGGCGCGTGATCTCGACCTTGCGCAGCATCTGACGCACGATGACCTCGATGTGCTTGTCGTTGATCTTCACGCCCTGCAGGCGATAGACGTCCTGGATCTCCTTGACCAGGTACTCGGCCAGCGCCGTCACACCCTTCAGACGCAGGATGTCGTGCGAGGCCAGCTCACCGTCGGCGATCACCTCGCCGCGCTCCACGCGCTCGCCCTCGAAGACGTTGACGTGACGCCACTTGGGGATCAGCTCCTCGACCGTCTCGCCATCGTCCTTGGTGATGATCAGGCGCTGCTTGCCCTTGGTGTCCTTGCCGAAGCCGATGGTACCGCTAGCCTCCGCCAGCAACGCCGGCTCCTTCGGCTTGCGCGCCTCGAAGAGGTCGGCCACGCGCGGCAGACCGCCGGTGATGTCGCGCGTCTTACTCGACTCCTGCGGGATACGCGCCAGGATGTCGCCGACGCCGACGTTGGCCCCGTTTGCCACGCTGACGATGGCGCCCGAGGACAAGGCATAGCGCGCCGGCAAGATCGGTACCCGCGATGTTGAGCTCGTTGCCGTCCTCGTCGAGCAGCTTGACCATCGGGCGCAGATCCTTGCCCGACGGACGGACGCTGCTTGGGATCGATGACCACGAGCGAGGTCAGACCGGTCACGTCGTCGACCTGGCCCTGCACGGTCACGCCCTCGATGAAGTCCTCGAACTCCAGCTTGCCGGCCACCTCGGTGACCACCGGATGGGTGTGCGGATCCCAGCTCGCCACCACGTCGCCCGGCTTGACGTGGTCGCCGTCGGCCGACACGCAGGGTCGCTCCGTAGGGAACCTTGTAGCGCTCCTTTTCCATGCCGCGCTCATCGACGACGGTCAGTTCACCGGAGCGCGAAACGGCCACCAGGTTGCCCGAGTGGTGCCGGACCGTCTTGATGTTGTGCAGCCGCACCGAACCGACGATTCTTGATCTCGATGCTGTTGACGGCTGCGGCCCGCGAGGCCGCGCCGCCGATGTGGAAGGTCCGCATGGTGAGCTGGGTGCCCGGCTCGCCGATCGACTGGGCGGCGATGACGCCGACCGCCTCGCCCATGTTCACGCGATGACCGCGCGCCAGGTCGCGCCCGTAGCACTGAGCGCAGACGCCAAGGCGCGACTCGCAGGTGATGGGCGAGCGCACGCGCACCTGGTCGATACCGACCTCCTCGAAGCGGTCGACCCAGGCCTCGTCGAACAGCGTGCCGGCCGGGCAGATCAGCTCCGGATTGTCGGTGCCCGGCCGGTAGACATCGACTGCCGCGACACGTCCAAGGATGCGCTCGCGCAGCGGCTCGACGACGTCGCCACCCTCGATGATCGGGAGCCATGAGCAGGCCGTTCTCGGTTCCGCAGTCGGCTTCGAGGACCACCATATCCTGCGCCACGTCGACCAGACGTCGGGTCAGATAACCCGAGTTGGCGGTCTTGAGCGCGGTATCGGCCAGACCCTTGCGCGCGCCGTGGGTCGAGATGAAGTACTGGATAACGTTCAGACCCTCGCGGAAGTTCGCGGTGATCGGCGTCTCGATGATGGAGCCGTCCGGCTTGGCCATGAGACCGCGCATACCGGCGAGCTGACGGATCTGCTGGGCGGAGCCGCGCGCGCCGGAGTTGGCCATCATGTAGATGGAGTTGAAGGAGTCCTGCTTACGCTCCTCCGCCACCCGCGCCTTGCCGTCCTTGAAGTCCGTTGACGATCCGATCCCTGACCTCGGGCGCCTTGACGAGCTCCAGGTCGATGCCCTGCAGCACGGTCGGTCGATAGGCCGCGATCAGGGTATCGAAGATCGCATGGAACTCGGACAATGCGAGTTCGCCACGCCCGAGCTTGTCGGCAGCCTCCTTGAGCTTTCCCTGCCACTCGCCGAACAGCCGCCGCAGCGCCGGACGGTCATCCGCGCCGACGACGCTCAAAGTCACTTGGCGATACTCGGAGACCAGACGCTCGGCCTCGAATCCGGGATCGGCCGCAGCGGTTTCGCTGCCGAGCTTGCTCATCATGGCCTTGGCGACCTGATCGTTGGTGCGCGACCAGATGTCGACGACCTTGTTGTAACGCTCGCCATTGGTGACGAGACCCGAGGCATACTGCTCCTGGATCTCCTTGACCTCGGCCTCGGCGCCAGCCAGCAGCGCGCCCTTGTCCATCTTGGCGTCATGCTCGTCGCGCGGAACCTCCATGTCCTCCAGACCGATGGAGACGCCCGCGCGGGTCGCCATCCGGAAGCCCAGGTACATGACCTGGTCGGCGAAGACAACCGTGTCCTTGAGACCCAAGCGACGGTAGCAGGTGTTGATCAGGAGCGAGATCTGCTTCTTGCCCATCGGCACGGTCGACCAGCTCGAAAGGCAGTCCGTCCGGCACGATCGCGAAGACCAGGGCACGGCCCAAGCGTCGTGGTCTTGATGCTGGTCTGCTCGTGCAGATTGCCGTCCTTGTCCTTGATGACTTCACGGAGGCGGACCTTGCAGCGTGCGTGCAGATCCGCGTGGCCCGTCTCATAGGCACGTCGCGCCTCGTCGATGTTCGGCGAAGACACTGCCCTCGCCCTTCGCGTTCACGCGCTCGCGGGTCATGTAATAGAGCCCGAGCACCACGTCCTGCGAGGGCACGATGATGGGCTCGCCGTTGGCCGGCGAGAGAATGTTGTTGGAGGCCATCATGAGCGCGCGCGCTTCGAGCTGCGCCTCCAGCGACAGCGGCACATGCACCGCCATCTGGTCGCCGTCGAAGTCCGCGTTGAAGGCGGTACAGACCAGCGGATGCAACTGGATCGCCTTGCCCTCGATCAGCACCGGCTCGAAGGCCTGGATGCCCAAGCGATGCAGGGTCGGCGCGCGGTTGAGCATCACCGGATGCTCGCGGATCACCTCTTCGAGGATGTCCCAGACCTCGGGCGTACCGCGCTCGACCATCTTCTTGGCGGCCTTGATGGTCGCCGCCAGGCCGCGCAGTTGCAGCTTGCTGAAGATGAAGGGCTTGAACAGCTCCAGCGCCATGCGCTTGGGCAGACCGCACTGATGCAGCATGAGCGTCGGACCGACCACGATGACCGAACGGCCGGAGTAGTCGACGCGCTTGCCGAGCAGGTTCTGACGGAAGCGGCCCTGCTTGCCCTTGATCATGTCGGCGAGCGACTTGAGCGGGCGCTTGTTGGTGCCCGTGATCGCACGGCCGCGCCGGCCGTTGTCGAGCAGGGCGTCGACCGACTCCTGCAGCATGCGCTTCTCGTTGCGCACGATGATGTCGGGCGCGACCAGATCCAGCAGACGCTTGAGGCGATTGTTGCGGTTGATGACCCGGCGATAGAGATCGTTGAGATCCGAGGTCGCGAAACGACCGCCGTCGAGCGGCACCAGCGGACGCAGCTCGGGCGGCAGCACCGGCAGCACGGTCAGGATCATCCACTCGGGACGATTGCCGGACGCGAGCAGCGACTCCATCAGCTTGAGCCGCTTGGAGAGCTTCTTGATCTTGGTCTCGGAGTTGGTGCTCTCGATCTCCTCGCGCATGCGCCGGATCTCGGCCGCCATGTCGATGGTGCGCAGCAGCTCGTAGACCGCCTCGGCACCCATGCGGGCGTCGAACTCGTCGCCGTTGGCCTCCAGGGCGTCCAGATACTGCTCGTCGTTGAGCAACTGACCGCGCTCCAGATCCTGCACCAGACCCGGATCGATGACCACGAAGGACTCGAAATAGAGGATGCGCTCGATGTCGCGCAGCGTCATGTCGAGCAACAGACCGATGCGCGACGGCAGCGACTTGAGGAACCAGATGTGCGCGACCGGGCTGGCCAGGTCGATGTGGCCCATGCGCTCGCGCCGCACCTTGGCCAGCGTCACCTCGACGCCGCACTTCTCGCACACCACACCGCGGTGCTTGAGCCGCTTGTACTTGCCGCAGATGCACTCGTAGTCGGTGATCGGACCGAAGATCTTGGCGCAGAAGAGCCCGTCGCGCTCCGGCTTGAAGGTGCGATAGTTGATGGTCTCGGGCTTCTTGACCTCGCCATAGGACCAGGAACGGATCATCTCGGGGGAGGCGAGTCCGATCTTGATCGCGTCGAATTCGAGTGCCTGACCCTGTTGCTTGATGATTTTAAGTAGATCTTTCAAGACCTTATTCTCCTGCCTGGGATAACCGGCTAAGCACTAGCCCTGCGCTCAGCGGGCAGCGCCCGCGAGCGGCTTCGGATTGGATTCTTGCCATCCGCCTGACTCAGCCGTCAGGCGAATGGCTTTGAACGCCACGTCCACGTCAGTCCTGCTGAAGCTCGATGTTGATGGCGAGCGAGCGAATCTCCTTGACGAGCACATTGAAGGATTCGGGCATGCCGGCCTCCATGCGATGGTCGCCATCCACGATGTTCTTGTACATCTTGGTGCGGCCATTGACGTCGTCGGACTTCACGGTGAGCATCTCCTGCAAGGTGTAGCGCCGCGCCGTAAGCCTCCAGCGCCCAGACCTCCATCTCACCGAACCGCTGACCGCCGAACTGCGCCTTGCCGCCCAGCGGCTGCTGAGTGACCAGACTGTAAGGACCGGTCGAGCGGGCGTGCATCTTGTCGTCGACCAAGTGGTTCAGCTTGATCATGTACATGTAGCCGACGGTGACGGGACGCTCGAACTGATCCCCGGTGCGACCATCGAAGAGGATGCGTCTGACCGCTCGGAATGCCCGAGTCGGCGTTGTCGCGATCGGCGAGCTTGAGCATCGCCTGGATCTCTTCCTCGGTCGCGCCGTCGAACACCGGCGTTGCCAGGGGCACGCCCGCCGTCAGGTTGCGCGCCAGCTCGCAGGATCTCCTCGTCGGTGAAGCTCGCGAGATCCTCGGGCTTGACCGCTCGTGTTGTAGATCTGGTCCAGGAAGTCGCGCAACTCCCCGACCGCGGCCTGCTGCTGGAGCATCCGCCCGAGCTTGACGCCCAGCCCGTTGGCCGCCCAGCCGAGATGGGTCTCGAGCACCTGACCCACGTTCATGCGCGATGGCACGCCGAGCGGGATTGAGCACGATATCCACCGGGATCGCCATCGGCCGAGAAGGGCATGTCCTCGACCGGCACCACCTTGGAGATAACGCCCTTGTTGCCGTGCCGGCCGGCCATCTTGTCGCCCGGCTGGATCGCGGCGCTTGACGGCCACGTAGACCTTGACCATCTTGAGCACGCCGGGCGCCAGATCGTCGCCGCTCGCGATCTTGCGTTTCTTGACCTCGTAGCGATCGCGGAATTCCTCCCGCTGCTGCTTGACCTGAGCCGCGACGGCCTCGAGCTGGGTGGCGATCTCCTCGTCGCGCATGCGGATCTCGAACCACTGATCGCGCGACCCCTTCACCTTGAGCTCGTCGAGATAGGCCTTGGTCACCTTGGAGCCCGGCCTGAATCCGCTCGGACCACCATCGGCGACCTTGCCGATCAGCATCTTCTCGACGCGCTGGAAGGTGTCGTTCTCCATGATGCGCTGCTGGTCGGCGAAGTCCTTGCGCACGCGGTCCAGCTCCATCTCCTCGATCTGGAGCGCACGCTTGTCCTTGTCGACCCCGTCGCGGGTGAAGACCTGCACATCGACGACGGTGCCGTTCATGCCCGTGGGCAGCCGCAGCGAGGTGTCCTTCACGTCGGACGCCTTCTCGCCGAAGATGGCGCGCAGCAGCTTCTCCTCGGGCGTCAATTGGGTCTCGCCCTTGGGCGTGACCTTGCCGACCAGAATGTCGCCGTCGCGCACCTCGGCGCCGACATAGACGATGCCGGACTCGTCGAGCTTGGACAGCGCCGACTCGCCCACGTTCGGAATGTCGCCGCTGATCTCTTCCGGACCCAGCTTGGTGTCGCGGGCCAGACAGGCGAGCTCCTCGATATGGATGCTGGTGAAGCGGTCTTCCTGCACCACCCGCTCGGAGATGAGGATGGAGTCCTCGAAGTTGTAGCCGTTCCAGGGCATGAAGGCGACGCGCAGGTTCTGCCCGAGCGCCAGTTCGCCCATGTCGGTGGACGGCCCGTCCGCCAGCACGTCGTCGCGCGCGACCACGTTACCCGGCTTGACCAGCGGACGCTGATTGATGCAGGTGTTCTGGTTGGAGCGGGTGTACTTGGTCAGGTTGTAGATGTCCACGCCCGGCACGCCCGGCACGGCCTCGTCGTCGTTGACCCGCACCACGATACGCGCGGCGTCGACCGACTCGATGACGCCGCCGCGGCGCGCCACCACGCAGACGCCCGAGTCCTTGGCGACGACGCGCTCCATGCCGGTGCCGACCAGCGGCTTCTCGGCCCGCAGGGTCGGTACCGCCTGACGCTGCATGTTCGAGCCCATGAGGGCGCGGTTGGCGTCGTCGTGCTCCAGGAAGGGGATCAGGGAGGCCGCGACCGAGACGATCTGACGCGGCGAGACGTCCATGTACTGGACCTCGCTCGGGCGCCCGCATGGTGAACTCGTTGGCATGACGGCAGGACACCAGGGCGTCGGTCAGCTCGCCATCCGTCGTCCAGGGTCGCGTTGGCCTGGGCGATGACGAAGTTGCCCTCCTCGATCGCCGACAGGTAATGAATCTCGGTGGTGACCTTGCCCGCTTCGACCTTGCGGTAGGGGGTTTCAAGGAAACCGTAGGAGTTGGTCCGGGCATAGACCGCCAGCGAGTTGATCAGACCGATGTTCGGACCTTCAGGGGTCTCGATCGGGCAGACGCGGCCATAGTGCGTCGGATGCACGTCGCGCACCTCGAAGCCCGGCGCGCTCGCGCGCCAGACCGCCTGGGCCCGAGGCTGAGACGCGACGCTTGTGCGTGACCTCGGACAGCGGGTTGTTCTGGTCCATGAACTGCGAGAGCTGACTGGAGCCGAAGAACTCCTTGATCGCCGCCGAGACCGGCTTGGCGTTGATCAGCTCCTGCGGCATCAGCCCCTCGGATTCGGCGAGCGACAGACGCTCCTTGACGGCGCGCTCGACCCGCACCAGTCCGACGCGGAACTGGTTCTCGGCCATCTCGCCGACGCAGCGGATGCGGCGGTTGCCCAGATGGTCGATGTCGTCCACCGTGCCGCGACCGTTGCGCAGCTCGACCAGGACCTTGAGCGCATCGATGATGTCGGAGTGTCTCGCCCTGCTCCGGCAAACAGCGTCTTGGAGAACTCGTCGGTGCGGGCGCTGAAATAGCGGCCATCGTAGACGACGCCCGGCCCTTCCTCGGACGGACGACCCGAGCCGGCGGTTGAACTTCATGCGGCCGACCGCGGAGAGATCGTAGCGGTCCGGCGTGAAGAAGAGGTTGTGGAAGAGGTTCTGGGCCGCCTCCTTGGTCGGCGGCTCGCCGGGACGCATCATGCGGTAGATCTCGACCTGCGCCTCCAGATCGCTGGTGGTCGGATCGATCCGCAGGGTCTCGGAGATATAGGGCCCCTGATCCAGGTCGTTGACGAACAGGGTCTCGAGCGTCTCGATGCCTTTCTGGAACAGGGTCTCCAGCAGATCCGGGGTGATCGGGCTCATTGGCCTCGGCGAAGACCTCGCCGGTCTCGGTGTCGATCTGAGCATGCGCCAGAATGCGACCGATCAGGAATTCGGCCGGCACCTCCAGACGCTCGACACCGGCCTTCTGCAGCTCGCGGATATGGCGCGCGGTGACCCGGCGCCCGGATTCGACCAGCACCTCGTCGCCGATCTTGACGTCGAAACCGACGGTCTCGCCGCGCAGGCGCTCGGGCACCAGATCCAGGGTGACGTTGCCGGTCTTGGATACGGAAGGTGTCGGTCTCGAAGAAACGCGACAGGATGTCCTCGACGCCATAGCCCAGCGCGCGCAGCAGGACGGTCGCCGGCAGCTTGCGGCGACGGTCGATGCGCACGAAGACGTTGTCCTTGGGATCGAACTCGAAATCGAGCCAGGATCCGCGATAGGGAATGACGCGCGCCGAGAACAGCAGCTTGCCCGAGGAGTGGGTCTTGCCCTTGTCGTGATCGAAGAAGACACCGGGCGAACGGTGCAACTGCGAGACGATGACGCGCTCGGTCCCGTTGATGATGAAGGTGCCGGTGCCCGGTCATGAGCGGCAGTTCGCCCATGTAGACTTCCTGCTCGCGGATGTCCTTGACGACCTTGGAGCCGGCCGGGGCCTCCTTATCGTAGATCACCAGACGCAGCAGCACGCGCAGAGGCGCGGCGAAGGTCGCGCCGCGCAGATGACACTCGCGCTCGTCGAAGACCGGCTCGCCAAGCCGGTATTTCACGTATTCGAGAACGGCGTTGCCCGAGTAGCTCTCGATCGGGAAGACGGACTTGAAAGCCGCATGCAGATCCCATGTCCCGGCGGTCCTTCGACCGCGCAGTCGGCCTGCAGAAACTCGCGATAGGAGTCGATCTGAGTCGCCAGCAGGAAAGGCACGTCCAGGATGCTGGGACGCTTGCCGAAGTCTTTGCGGATGCGCTTTTTTTCGGTGAACGAATAGGCCATTATGCCTTCCCTCGAGGTACTTGCTTGGATCCCTGACGGGGCGTGAACGCTGGTGCGGATTGCGGATGGCTCGGAACGGACATCAAACCAATCGCGCTGAGCAGCGCCTGACGGGGCGTCGGATCAGGACGCGAGAGACCGCCGAACGGGCTCACCGAGCCCAACGGGAAAAGGCCGGCGGCTCTTCGCCGCCAGCCCGAAGGCTTCGTCGAAGACAAATGCCGACGCAATGCGCCGTTACTTGATTTCGACCGTGGCGCCAGCCTCTTCGAGCTCCTTCTTCGCCGCTTCGGCCTCGGCCTTGGAGACGGCTTCCTTCAGGGTGGTCGGAGCACCTTCGACGGCGTCCTTCGCTTCCTTCAGGCCAAGACCGGTGAGGGCGCGCACCGCCTTGATGACGCCGACCTTGTTGGCGCCGAACGAGGCCAGGATGACGTCGAACTCGGTCTGCTCCTCGACCGGAGCGGCTTCGGCACCGGCGCCGGGCGCCGCGGCCACCACGGCGGCAGCGGCGGTCACGCCAAACTTCTCTTCCATCGCGCTGATGAGGTCGACGACCTCAAGCACGGTCATGTTGCCAATCGCTTCGAGAATGTCGTCTTTCGAAACGGCCATGGGTTTCTCCTAGAATCTGAATACGATTGATCGGATTGCTGATGAATCGAAGACGCCGGTCAGGCGGCCTCTTTGGCATCGCGAATCGCGGCGAGGGTGCGGACCAGCTTGCCCGGCACCTCGTTGATGGTCGCTGCGAGCTTCTGCACGGGAGCTTTCATGACGGACATCAGCAGGCTGATCGCCTGATCGTAGGTCGGCATCTTGGCGAGATTGCCGATCTCCGAAGGATCAAGCAGCTTGCCGCCCAGGGCGATCAGACGCACCTGGAACTTGTCATGCTCCTTCGCAAAGGCCTCCAGGACACGCGCCGCCGAACCCGGATCCGTGCTGCGAGAATGCGAGAATCACGGGCCAGTCAGCCCATCTCTGCATGCAGGCAAAATCCGTGTCTTCCAGCGCGCGCCGCGCCAAGGTATTCTTGACGACGCGGACATAGACACCGGCCTTGCGTGCTTCCACGCGCAGCTTGGTCAGCTGTTCCACGGTCAAACCCCGGTATTCAGCCCCGATGGCCGAATAGGCGGTCTTCGCGACTTCCGCGACTTCGGCGACGATTGCTTCTTTTTGCGCAAAATTCAGCGCCACTGTCGTCACCTCTCTAGCAGGTCGACCCGGCCGTCGCCGGGCGGCGTCCAAGCCGTCGCATCCGCGCGACGCACGAGACCACCAAGATCGTGCGCCTTCATCAGCAAACAACCTGATTCGGGAACACCGTCTGCGCAGGCGTTGAGCCTATTAAGCCCCAACCGTCGTTTCCCGATGACCAGACGGGGCACCTGCGGTCTTTGACGGTCTCCAGCGGTTGCCGAGACCTCAAAGAAATCTAGCCATGGCTCCGGCGCCTAGCGCCGGAGCCATCAGTCAAAAACTCAATCCGGAATGATCGACCGTCAGGCCTGGCCCCATGGTGCTGGAGACCGTGACCTTCTGCATGTAAATGCCCTTGGCAGCAGTCGGCTTGGCCTTCATGAGTTCGCCGAGCAGAGCCTCAAGGTTCTCGCGCAGCTTCATCGGGTGCGAAATCGACCCGACCCAGCGGGCAATGGATGATGCCAGCCTTGTCGGTCCGATAGCGAACCTGACCGGCCTTGGCATTCCGCACGGCCTCGGCCACGTCCGGAGTCACGGTTCCGACCTTGGGGTTCGGCATGAGGCCACGGGGACCCAGGATCTTACCGAGCTGTCCGACGATTCGCATCGCGTCGGGCGAGGCGATGACGACGTCGTAGTTAAGCTGCCCGGCCTTGAATTCCTCGGCCAGATCCTCGAAACCGACCCGTCCGCTCCAGCTTCCGCTGCGGCATCGGCGGCGGCGCCTTGCGCGAAGACCGCTACACGAACAGTCTTGCCGATCCCATGGGGCAGCACGGTGGAACCACGGACGACCTGATCCGACTTACGCGGATCGACGCCCAGGTTCACGGACACGTCGATACTCTCCGCGAACTTGACCTGGGAGACCTCCTTCAGCAGCGCGAAGGCTTCCTCGGCGGGATAGAGCTTGCCGCGCTCGACACGCTCGCGGATCGCACGCACACGCTTGGACAATTGAGCCATTCAGTTCACCCCCTCGACATTCAGACCCATGGCCCGCGCGCTGCCGGCGATTGTGCGCACGGCCGCATCCATATCGGCGGCGGTCAGATCCGGCATCTTCAGGGTCGCAATCTGCCTCAAGCTGCTCGCGAGTCACCGTGCCGATCTTATTGGTATTCGGATTCGGGCTGCCCTTGGGCAGACCCAGCGCCTTCTTCAGCAGGATCGACGCCGGTGGCGTCTTGGTGATGAAGGTGAAGCTGCGATCGGAGTAGACGGTGATGACGACCGGCGTCGGCATGCCTTTTTCCATTTCCTGCGTGCGCGCGTTGAACGTCTTGCAGAACTCCATGATATTGACGCCGTGCTGACCAAGCGCCGGGCCGACCGGCGGGCTTGGAGTCGCCTCGCCCGCCTTGACCTGCAACTTGATGTAGGCATTGATTTTCTTTGCCACGATTGCTCTCCAATGGGTACAAGCGCCAGGGCTTGATGACCCGGCTCCCCATGCATGCCCCCTGACGGGGACTTGGTATGAGAGACCGATTCGGGAATGGAATCGGCGAATGAATGACGATCGTGGTCGCCGGCCGAAGCGCAGATCGCGAGAGTCAGCCTTTTTCGACTTGCGAGAACTCGAGATCGACAGGTGTCGACCGACCAAAGATCAGCACGGACACCTTCACGCGACTCTTGTCGTAGTCGACATCCTCGACGACCCCATTGAAATCGGTGAAGGGCCCATCGACGACACGCACGACCTCTCCGGGCTCATAGAGCACCTTCGGACGTGGCTTCTCACCGCCTTCCTGAAGACGCTGCAGAATGACCTCGGCCTGAGAGTCTGGGACCGGAGCCGGCCTGTCACCCGTGCCACCAATGAACCCCATGACCTTGGGAACACTTTTGACGAGATGCCAGGTCTCGTCGGTCATCTCCATGTTGACCAAGCACATAGCCGGGGAAGAATTTACGCTCGCTCTTACGCTGCTGACCGCCGCGCATCTCGACGACTTCTTCCGTTGGCACCAGAATCATCCCGAAGAGCATCCTCAAGGCCGGCACGCTTGACGCGATCCTCCAGGGAACGCTTGACCTGCCCCTCGAAGCCCGAGTAGGCATGGATGACGTACCAACGCTTGGACATCGTCAGCCTCCCTGGCCGGTCAGGAATCGCAGAATCGACATCAGGATCATGTCGAACAGCCACAGGACGATGCCGACAATCAGCACCATCACGACGACGACCAGGGTCGTCTGAAGGGTTTCCTGCCGAGAGGGCCAGACGACCTTGCGCACTTCCATGCGCGAATCGGCCACGAACTGCCACAACAGACGACCGCGCTCGGTCTGGAAAGCGATGGCCGCAGCCGCACCGCCGACCACCAAGCAGACCGACAGCCCGAATGAGCGCCGAAACCCCAGGGAAAGTAATAGAAGGCAACGATGCCAACAACCAGCAAGAACGCGGCGACAGCCAGCTTGATCACATCCAAGCTGGCACCACGGGCCTCTGCGCGTGAATTCATGGAATCGCCTGTCGCCTAAGCGATGGATTAAATGGCAGGCCAGGAGGGACTCGAACCCCCAACCTGCGGTTTTGGAGACCGCTGCTCTGCCAATTGAGCTACTGGCCTAAATCGGAACATCTTGCAGAGAGCGGAATTGTACTCCAATCCCGCGCCTCGACGGGTAAGAACTTACTCAATAATCTTAGAGACGACACCCGCGCCGACGGTCCGACCGCCTTCGCGTACCGCAAACCGCAGACCCTTCTTCCATGGCGATCGGCGCAATCAGCTTGATCATCATCTTGACGTTGTCTCCCGGCATGACCATCTCGATGCCTTCGGGCAGCTCGCAGGCGCCGGTGACGTCGGTGGTGCGGAAGTAAAACTGCGGGCGGTAGCCGTTGAAGAAGGGGGTGTGTCGCCCGCCTTCGTCCTTGCTCAGCACGTAGACTTCGGCTTCGAAGTGGGTGTGCGGATTGATGGACTTGGGCTTGGCCAGTACCTGGCCGCGCTCGACGTCTTCACGCTTGGTGCCGCGCAGCAGTACACCGACGTTGTCGCCAGCCTGACCCTGGTCGAGCAGCTTGCGGAACATCTCGACGCCGGTGCAGGTGGTCTTGACGGTGTCCTTGATGCCGACGATCTCGACTTCCTCGCCGACCTTGACGATGCCGCGCTCGATGCGTCCGGTGACGACGGTGCCGCGCCCGGAGATGGAGAAGACGTCTTCAATCGGCATCAGGAAGGCGCCGTCAATGGCGCGCTCGGGCTCGGGGATGTAGCTGTCGAGCGCGTCCATGAGCTTGTCGATCGATTGGGTGCCGATTTCGCTGTCGACGCCTTCAAGGGCCAGCTTGGCGGAGCCGGTGACGATGGGGGTGTCGTCGCCGGGAAAGTCGTATTTGGAGAGCAGCTCGCGCACTTCCATCTCGACCAGCTCCAGCAGCTCGGGGTCGTCGAGCATGTCGGCTTTGTTGAGGTAGACGACGATGTAGGGCACGCCAACCTGACGCGAGAGCAGGATGTGCTCGCGGGTCTGGGGCATGGGACCGTCGGCGGCGGACACGACCAGGATGGCGCCGTCCATCTGCGCGGCTCCGGTGATCATGTTCTTGACGTAGTCGGCGTGCCCGGGGCAGTCGACATGGGCGTAGTGACGCTTGGTGCTTTCGTATTCGACGTGCGCGGTGGCAATGGTGATGCCGCGCTCGCGCTCTTCGGGGGCGTTGTCGATCTGGTCGTATGCACGCGCTTCGCCACCAAACTTCTTCGCCTGGTGCGTGGTGATCGCCGCCGTCAGCGTGGTCTTACCATGGTCAACGTGACCAATCGTGCCTACATTGACGTGGGGCTTGCTACGTTGGAATTTTTCTTTGGACATGAACGGCTCCCCGCATATTTCAAATCGACCGAACGCGCCACTTGGCACGCCAAACCCATAAAATTTGGAGCCCATGACCGGAGTCGAACCGATGACCTCACCCTTACCAAGGGTGTGCTCTACCAACTGAGCTACATGGGCGAAACACTATCCTTCTACTTAACTTCAAGCCTTGCGTATCACGTTGGAGCGGGTGATGGGAATCGAACCCACACCATCAGCTTGGAAGGCTGAGGTTCTACCATTGAACTACACCCGCAAGGCGCCGATTACCCTGGGCCCGCGCTTGGCGCACCTCACACCGACCTAGCCTGCACGCCATCGGCTACGTGATGAGGTACCCGCGCGCGTTTTGGTGGAGGGGGGAGGATTCGAACCTCCGAAGGCTGAGCCGTCAGATTTACAGTCTGATCCCTTTGACCGCTCGGGAACCCCTCCAGACGAGCGGCGCAGTATATGGCCCCCTCACCGCAGCGTCAACCTCGGCTTGAATCGTGCCGCGATGTCGTCATCGAACGTCACGGACGGAGGAGCGCCCCCGCGACGGGCTCGCCCAAATCCGAGGTGCGCGACCGAACTTGGAGCAGCGACACCGCGACCCCCGAAGCTGCTAACATCCCCGCCCGAATCGTGATTCCCTATCCGTCAATTCCGAGAGCGCGCACGAAATGGACGTTACAATTTTTGGTACGGGTTACGTCGGTCTGGTCACCGGGGTATGTCTCGCGGAAGTCGGCAACGATGTGCTCTGCATTGATATCGACCCGAGGAAGATCGAACTGCTCAACGGTGGCGGGGTTCCGATCTATGAGCCGGGCCTCGACGAGATGATTCAGAAGAACCGCGCAACAGGTCGGCTGAGGTTCTCGACGGACGCCGAGGCTGGCGTCAAGCACGGGCTATTCCAATTCATCGCCGTGGGCACCCCGCCCGACGAAGACGGATCGGCCGACCTCCAGTACGTCATTGCCGTCGCACGCTCCATCGCCGAGCACATGGACGGCTATCGGATCCTGGTCGACAAATCCACCGTGCCCGTCGGGACGGCCGACAAGGTGGCGGGGACCGTCCGCGAAATTCTGGCGAGCCGTGGTCTGGCGCTGGAGTTCGATGTCGTCTCGAATCCGGAATTTCTCAAGGAAGGGGCCGCGATCGAGGATTTCATGCGCCCCGACCGCATCGTCGTGGGCACGGACAATCCGCGCACGGCAGAGCTGCTGCGGGCACTCTATGCCCCCTTCAACCGCAATCACGAACGTCTGACGCTGATGGACGTCCGTTCGGCGGAGCTCACCAAATACGCCGCCAACGCCATGCTTGCCACCAAGATCAGTTTTATGAATGAGCTGTCCAATATCGCCGAGGCCGTGGGCGCCGATATCGAGAAAGTCCGCATCGGCATCGGCTCGGATCCGCGCATTGGCTATCAGTTCATCTATCCGGGATGCGGATACGGTGGCTCCTGCTTCCCCAAGGATGTCCGGGCGCTGGAGCAGACTGCTCGCGGACTGGGCTACGACGCCCAACTCCTCCACGCGGTCGAGGCGGTGAATTTCCGTCAGAAGGACGTGCTATTCACCAAGATCAGCGACTATTTCAGCGGCGATCTGGCGGGAAAGACCATTGCCATTTGGGGTCTATCCTTCAAGCCCAATACGGACGACATGCGCGAGGCATCGAGTCGGGTTTTGATGGCATCGCTGTGGGAGGCTGGGGCCAGCGTTCGCGCCTATGATCCCGTAGCAGCGGAGGAGACACGGCGCATCTACGGCGAGCGACAGGATCTCATCTTGACTGACGACGCCATGAGCGCCGCAGACGGGGCCGACGCCTTGGCCATCGTGACCGAGTGGCAGCAGTTCCGCAGTCCCAATTTCCCGGCGCTGAAAGCCAAGCTCAAGTCAGGCGCGCTGTTTGATGGCCGCAACGTCCTGGATGGTCAGCTCGCGAGGGCCGCTGGCTTGACGTACATTTCGATCGGTCGCGCCCCGCTGATACCTGCCTGATGCCCAACGCCCTGGGCGCGCGTTCAGCGCGCCCAGGGCGCTGGCGCGGGAGTCTCCGCGCCAGCGCTCCCCGCGATCAGAAGCGATGGCTCCAACTGACGCCAAGCTCGTATTGCTCCATGTAAAGGCTTCCCGATTGCGAGCCGGTCAGCATTTCGCTGGTTCCGTCGAAGGTGGCCTTCGGCATGTAGGCGAACGACACCGCGAACTCGTCGGCCTTGGTGAACTTATAGGCCGCGCCAAGCGTCCAGTGCCAGCGGATGGTCGCCGGGGAGAGAACGTTGAACAGACCCTGTGTATCCGATTTCAGGAAGTCGGTGTTGTAGCTCACACCGGCCAACAGGCTCAGCCGCTCGTTCGCGTCGTACCTGAGTCCTAGCTTCAGGATATCCATGCTTTCCCAACCGAAGCCAACGCCACTATCGCCACCGAGACAGTAGGATGGCTTTGCCCCCGCCCCCTGGCAGCCCGAAAGATCCACGTCGTTCGAGTTCGAGATGGAGTGGGTTTCGTCGTAGAAGATGTGCTGATAATCGAAGGCGAGGGTCAGATTGGGCTGGGCCTTGTAGGCAACGCCCAGGTTGATCATCGCCGGAATATCGAACGAGCCACCGTCGGCGAAGAGACCGGCATAGTCCTCGAATTTCGACATCCAGATTGTGGAACGATAGGAAGCACCCAGGGCAATCTGATCCGTCACCTGGCCGTACCAGCCGAAATGGAGTCCAGCACCATAGCTCCAGTCCATTCCGTTGTTGGTCACCTTGTCGGGATGGAGCGACATTTGCTCGAAGGGCTGCAGTCCGGTCGCCTCGAAGCGTTGCACTGCGAACACGGGCGCAATACCCACCGATTGCTTGCCATCGGCGAGCTTGAGCGTATAGGGAACCTCGATAAAGAGCTGCTCCAGGCTGATGCCAGTCGTCGTCGAGGCGGAATAGATGCCGTTCGGGTTGCCGTTGACCGTCCCCGCCACGGCATCCGTGACTGGCGCGGGTTGTCCCGAGGAAAAGTCGAAGCAGGCCCCCGTGCTGCCATTGGGGCAGGAACCGACCCGCTGGTTGGGATAGACGGAGAAGTTCGAGAAGACGGCATTGTCGGTATAGCGCGTATTCATGCCACCGTTGCCGAAGACCGAGATGCCGATGGTGCTGCGCTCGTCGAGCTGATAGTTGTAGCCGAAACTCGGGACGAGGAACCAATCGTCGCTGCTGTCGTACTCCCCAGGCGTGATAAAGCCGCCGGTGGGCATGGTCAAAGTGCCGCTGGAGGTTTGAATCTGCTGAGTCGAGTAGTCGTTGTTCGCCTCGTAGCCGCGTGGCGATGGGCTGAAGAAAGAGACGCCGACATCGAAACTGTTGCCGATGAAGGCCATCCCAGCCGGATTCGTCGCCGTGACCAGGGTGTCCTGGGGCAGTGCGGTCGCAACACCGGCCATCGCCTTGGAGCGGGTGCCCCAACCGTGGGAGAAATAGCCATTGGTCGCAGAGGCAGTGACGGGAATCGCACCAGCGGTCATTAAAGCGACAACGAGCGAACGCCGGGTTCTTGTATTCATGATTGGGAAGTCCCCCTGTCGGGATTTTTTATGGATTTATTGGCTATTTTGATCATCGATCCACTCTCACGAATCCTTGTTGGATCACGCGCACAAAGACCCTAGGCAGAACCCCCGGATTAAGCTCGTCGAGAACAGAATCGCGGCGTAAAGACTACCGTAGCTTCCTTGACGCGATGTTCATCCGAGGAAGACATCTTGTCAAAATGTATTCATTATTAATGCATTATTACATTAGAGGCTTCTAAGATGCGCATACCTGTCAAAACCCGTCGATGCGAACGCGCGTCGCGCTCCAGAGGCCGCCACGATTGAAGCGATTTCGATACCAGGCGTATTGGGCAAATCAGATACGCACTTGTTTTTATAAGGGAAAACGGCCCATGCGCAGATCTTCACGCGCTTCGGCCCGAACAGGGTCATCGCCTTGTGGCACCATGGATGGTGTCGATCGCTCTTCCAGCTAAAGGGGGGTTCTGAAACATCGCCGAACCCCGCAACGCGACAGGAAATCGCAGCCGACGAACGGCGCACGCCGAGAGGAACGTCAAGAGGAGAATCAAGGTTGATGCAAACCGCGGGAGCGCGGTCGCGGACGGCAAGTCCCTCGTTAGGGAGGACTGCCGACGCAGCTTTGGGACGGGTGAATCGCGGGGCGGCTTAGGTCTGGCTGTGGAGACGATTCATCGCCAACTGAAAGCGCGACTCGACCAGATCGGGAAGAATGCGCTCGGCATCGCTCAGGGCGTCGCGAATGCGCGCATCATCATCCCGCGACGGTCGCCCAAGTACATAGCCAGTGACCAGCGTGCGATCGCCCGGATGGGCAATCCCGATCCGCAGACGCCAGAAATCCCGAACACCCAGCGCCGCGATGGTATCGCGCAGGCCATTGTGCCCGGCATGGCCACCGCCCTGCTTCAGACGCACCGCACCGACCGGAAGGTCCAGCTCATCGTGAGCCACGAGGATGTGCTCGGGAGAGACATCAAAATAGCGCGCCACGGCCGCCACGGCCTGACCGCTTCGATTCATGTAAGTGGAAGGCTTGAGCAAGCGGAGATCGTATCCACCGAGCGAGACCCGGCACAACTCGCCATGGAATCTCGCCTCCGCGCGGAAGGATTCCCGGCAGGCACTCGCGATGGCATCGACGAGCCAAAATCCGACGTTGTGGCGCGTCTGCTCATACTGCGCCCCCGGATTGCCCAGGCCCACGATCAAACGGATGCCGCCATCGGCCATCGTCTCGATCCCTTCCGTGAAGAATCCAAATCGACTGGCGCGGGACCGGCGGCGCTTAATCCGCCAGCCCGCGCCAGGGCGAGCATCAGGCGCCGGCCGAGTCCTCTGCCTCTTCGTCGCCGCCGCCACGCAGACCATGAACCACGACAACCGGCTCGTCCGAATCAGGCGTGTGCGCCAGCTCGACGCCGGCCGGCAGGACGATCTCGGACAAATGAACGATGCCGCCCAGCTCCAGCTCCGTGATATCGATGCCGATGAACTCCGGCAGATCCTGGGGCAAACAGGTGACCTCGATCTCGGTCATATTGTGGGAGACCTGCCCACCCGCCTTGACACCCTTGCAGTTCTCTTCGTTCAGGAAATGCAGGGGCACGGCCATCCGCAGCTTCTCATCGAGCGAGATGCGCATGAAATCGACGTGCAGGACGAAGGGCTTGGCGGGGTGACGCTGCATGTCTTTCAGAACGACCTTGGTCGTCTTGTCCCCGATCTTGAGGTCGAGCACATGCGAATAGAACGCCTCGTGCTCAAGGTGCTTGAGCAGCTCATTGTGCAGGATGGACACCATTTCGGGATCCTGATGGCCGCCGTACACGATCGCCGGGACGACTCCCTCGCGACGCAGGCGGCGGCTCGCACCCTTTCCCGCGACGGCGCGAGGTTGCGCGTTGACATCGAAACTTACGCTCATGGGCGTTCTCCAGTTACTGTTATAAACGAAAGCGCCGAGATCCCGCGACCAGGATCCCGGCGCCCTTGGGAGCGGGACGTCAAACGCCCCGCCCGATCTTGGATGCGCGTCAGTCCACGAACAGTGAACTGACCGACTCTTCGTTCGAGACCCGACGCATGGTCTCCGCCAGCAGCTCGCCAATGCTCAACTGCCGAATCTTTCCGCAAGCCTTGGCCGCGGGACTCAGAGGAATGGTATTGGTCACGACCAGCTCGTCCAGTTGCGAGACCGAAATATTATCCACCGCCGGTCCCGAAAGAACCGGATGGGTACAATAGGCCACCACCCGGCGCGCGCCATGCTCTTTCAGTGCCTCCGCCGCGTGGCAGAGCGTTCCGGCCGTGTCGACCAGGTCGTCGACCAGTACGCAGGAACGTCCGCTCACATCGCCGATGATGTTCATCACCTGCGCCTCGTTGGGGCGGGGACGGCGCTTGTCGATGATCGCGAGATCGGCGTCGTCCAAGCGCTTGGCCAGGGCGCGGGCACGCACCACGCCGCCGACATCGGGCGAAACCACGATGAGATCATCGTATTCCTGGCGCCAGACATCGCCGAGCAGGATGGGCGACGCATAGACGTTGTCGACCGGAATGTCGAAGAAACCCTGAATCTGATCGGCATGCAGATCCACCGTCAGAACCCGATCGGCGCCGGACTGACCGATCATCTTCGCCACCAGCCGGGCGGTGATGGGGACACGGGCGGATCTGGGGCGCCGATCCTGGCGCGCGTAGCCGAAGTAAGGCACGACAGCCGTGACACGCTTGGCCGACGCCCAGCGCAGGGCGTCGATCATGACCAGGAGTTCCATCAAATTGTCGTTGGTCGGCGCGCCGGTTGGCTGGACCACGAAGACATCGCGTCCGCGGACATTTTCCTGAATCTCGGCCATGACCTCGCCATCGCTGAACTGCCCGACGACGGCCTTGCCCAGAGGGAGACTCAGATGCGCGGCGATTTCCGCCGAAAGCTCCGGGTTTGAGTTCCCGGAAAAGACCATTAGGTGGTTGGCAGGCACAGGCTTCATTCCAGTCGGCACGGAGCAAGGTAAACCGGAAATTGGCTGGGGCGCCAGGGTTCGAACCTGGGGATGCCGGGATCAAAACCCGGTGCCTTACCACTTGGCTACGCCCCAAATATGTGGGTAGAGCTCTTGCAGTCTTACAATCAACCGACCGGATCGCAACGATATCAAACGGTCCAACTCATCGGCCGAACGGCGACGGTCGCTACCCGAGCGGCTGATCGAAAAGCGGTGATCGATTTAATCCTCTGGCTACGAATCCCCGCATCCGGGCGGGGGCCAGATTCAGTGCGGTCAAGGCATCTTGCTCTTCGTCAAAGACCGCGAAGACGCAGGCTCCAGTTCCTGTCAAGCGACCGCCGCCCCAACGTGCAAGCCAATCGATCGCCGCATCCACCTCGGGGTAGTCGTGGCGCACGACGGAAAGACAGTCATTGGCGACATTCCCGCTCAAGAAGTCCGCTAGTTTGATGGGTTCCGAATTCCGTGTCAATTCCGGATGATTGAAGACCGACTTGGTGGAGACCGAACAGGGCGGCACCAGGACGAGATACCAGGGCTCGGGGAGTTCCACCGGGTCCAACCGCTCTCCGACCCCTTCGCCCCAGGCCGCCCGCCCGCGCACGAAGACCGGCACATCGGCGCCAAGCGGGAGCGCGATCCGCGACAACGCCTCTTCGTCCAAGCCGGTCCCCCAGAGTTGGTTGAGGGCGACCAAGGTGGTCGCGGCATCGGAGCTGCCACCCCCAAGCCCGCCGCCCATCGGCAGGTTTTTTTCGCACCGGATATCGGCGCCGAGCGGACAGCCGGTCGCGCGCTGGAGCGCAAGCGCGGCCCGCACCGTCAAATCATCCAGCTCCGCCACGCCCGCGACGGGATTGAGGCGACGAATTCGCCCATCCTCCCGAACGTCGAACCAGAGCCGATCACAGCGATCGATGAACTGAAAGACCGTTTGCAGCTCGTGGTAGCCATCGTCGCGCCGACCGACGATCCGCAGCATCAGATTGAGCTTGGCCGGAGCCGGCCATGCCCGCTCGGCGGCCGCGCCAGTTGTTGCGACCCTCGTCTCCGTGACCTCTGTCATTGCGCGGGACTCGTCGCGTTCGTCGAAAATCCCGGCGGCGCGCCCAGCCCGCTGGCATCGGTCCGTGAGACCCGATAGCGCCCGGCGACCTCGCGCAGATAGGCGTGATCCGGATGCGCCTTGAGCGCCTCGTCCCACACCGCCGAGGCATCCGCCCGTCGCCCCAAGGTCCAGAGCACCTCGCCGAGGTGCGCCGCGATCTCGCCATCCTTGAGTTTGTCCAGGGCCTGCTGGAGGTAGTCCAATGCCTTGTCGAGGTGGCCAAGCCGGTAATTGACCCAGCCCATGCTGTCAAGGATCGCCGGCTCGTCCGGCTTCAGCGCGTGCGCCCGCTCGATCAAGGCCAGCGCCTCGTCATAACGGTCGGTGCGGTCCGCCAGGGTATAGCCGAGCGCGTTGAGGGCGTCCGCGTGATTCGGATCGGCGACGATGATCCGGCGCAGATCCTGCTCGCCCAGCGCCACCTGGTTCTGCTTCACGGCGTAGAGTCCACGGGCGTATAGCAGGCTCTTGTCGTCCGGGTAAGCGCCGAGCGCCGTGCCGTAGACCGCCATCGCCTCGTCCGGCCGACTGACCTCGTCGAGGATCTCGGCCTCGACGAGGAAGAGCGCGACGGCGTTGTCGGGCGACCGCCCCCGCAACTGTTGAAGAATTTCACGCGCCTGCGCGACCTCCCCGGACTTGGCGCGCAAGAACGCCATCCGCACCTGCGCGTCGTCGCCATTCGCGCCATCCACCTTGGCATACCAGTCAAGCGCCGAGCGGCTGTCGCCGCTCCGCTCCGCCGTCTGGCCGAGATAGAACGCCGCCTCGTCCTTTCGCTCGCCGGTGTCGTGGAGACGCGTGAAATAGAGCCGCGCGCCATCCAGGTCCTCCAGTTGGAGTGACAGGACGCCCAACGCGAAGAGGACATCCGGTTCCTTCGGCTGAGTACGCAGCATGCGCTCGAAGACATCCCGCGCGGTCGTGAATTCCTCCTCCTCGACGAGGAGCTGCCCGTACAGCATGCGCAGCGCCTGATCGTCTGGACTCGCGTTGACGAAGCCTTCCAGGAGCGAGCGCGCCTCCGGACGCTTGTTCTCCGACAACAGCAGCTTCACCAGAAACAGACGCGGAGCGTTCCAGTCGGGTCGCAGCTCCATCGCGCGCCGCGCCGCCTTGTCCGCGACATCGAGCCGAGAAGCGCTCGCCGCCAGCATGGCTAGTGCCTGCTGTGCCTCCGCACTCTCCGGGAAGCGCGCGACCAGGGCCTCCATCGTCGCGACCCGCGCCTCCGGAGCCGACAGCCGCGCGACGATGGCCGCGGCCTTGGCAAAGGCCGCCTCGCCATCCTCGCCCGACAGCTCGACCAAATGCTGGAGGTGGACCAAGGCGCCTTCCCGATCCTCGGCCTTGATGCGCAGAAAGGCCGCCACCTGATGCGCGCCAGCCGCATCGGGCGCGATCTCCAGCCATAGACGGACGCCCCGCGCCGCGGCCTCGTCGTCGTTGCCGCTGATGGCGGCGCGCACGGCCAGCTCTGCCATCTGCGCGGAGCGAGTCAGCTCCGCCGCCTTGAAATAGTTCGCGAAAGCGGTCGCCATATCACCCCGGCGCCCGGCGACCTCCCCCACCAGCACGGCATAGATTTGGTCTGGAGCGAGCCCCCCGACCTTCGCGCGCGGCTCGGTGGCGGCCGGATCGGGACTTGCCGCCGACGGCGAGGCCGCGTCGGTCAGGGCGATCGCCGCTCCCCCGCGAAGCAGCAGGACAGTCGCCAGCGCAGTCAGAAAAGAATGCGAAAACAGAGATGGCATGATAGCGAGTCCGAAAGATGGGCGTCGTCGGCGACCGGCGTTGCGATTAGAGACGTTTAGTATACCCAAGTGGTTCCATCAGCTTAGAGAATTCGCATCCGACACGGGGCGAACGGCACGACTCGGCACGAGGATCATTTCGCCAGGAAACTTGGTAACATTGGCGCGGTTCGTCATCTTGATGGGTGCGCAATCGAAGACAGTCCACGCGCGAGACGCCCGATTGCTCGCGCCGAGTCTCGCATCCTCGCGCGGACGATGTTCGCCAACGTCGTCACATCATCCAACTCAGACCGACACAACATCAATATGAAGCTGCTTGTTCTCGGACTCAACCACAAGACCGCACCGATCGATATCCGCGAACGACTGGCCTTCGGTCCGGACATCATGGCCGGCGCCCTGCGCGACCTGACCGGCTGCGACTGCGTCGGCGAGGGGGTCATCCTCTCCACCTGCAATCGCACCGAGCTCTACTGCGCCGTCCAGGACGGGGCCGAGGAGCCGATCCGGCGCTGGCTGAGCGGGTTCCACGGTATCGAGCACGAGCGGGTCGACCCCTTCCTCTACGCCCATGCCGATCGCGACGCCGTCGTCCACCTGCTGCGTGTCGCCAGCGGCCTGGATTCGCTGGTTCTCGGCGAGCCGCAGATCCTCGGCCAGGTCAAGACGGCCTATCAGACCGCAACCGACTGCACCGCGACGGGCAAACTGCTCGGACGGCTCTTCCAGCACGCCTTCTCGGTCGCCAAGACGGTGCGCACCGAGACCGCCATCGGCAGCAGCCCGGTATCCGTGGCCTTCGCCGCCGTCAATCTGGCGCGGCAGATCTTCAGCGACCTCTCCCAGCAGACCGCGCTCCTGATCGGCGCTGGCGAGACCATCGAGCTGGCGGCCCGTCACCTCCACCACAACGGCGTCGGCCGCATCATCGTCGCCAACCGCACGGTCGAGCGCGCGCATGACTTGGCCGCCCAGTTCGACGGCTTCGCCATCTCGCTCACCGAGATCGCCAACCACCTGCCCGAGGCCGATATCGTCATCGCCTCCACCGCCAGTCCGCTGCCGGTGCTTGGCAAGGGCACCGTGGAGCGGGCGCTCAAGAAGCGCAAGCATCGTCCGATCTTCATGGTCGACATCGCGGTGCCGCGCGACATCGAGCCCGAGGTCGGCGAACTGAGCGACGTCTATCTCTATACCATCGACGACCTGCAGGACGTGATCGACGAGAGCCTGCGTTCCCGCCAGGCCGCCGCCGAGCAGGCCGAGGAGATCATCGCCTTCCATTCCGGCGAGTTCATGGCCTGGCTGCGTTCGCTGGATGCCGCCGGTCTGATCCAGGATTACCGCCAGCGATCAGAGGAGCTGCGCGACGAGGTGCTGTCGCGCGCAAAGCGCCAGCTTGAGGCCGGCAAGCCACCGGTGGAGGTTCTCAGCTTCCTCGCCCATACGCTGACGAACAAGCTCTTGCACGCCCCGAGCTCACGCCTGCGCCAGGCCGCGCGCGACGGCGACGCGACCATCCTCGACGCGGCGAACGAGCTGTTCCAGCTCGATCAGAGCCGCACCACTTCATGAGCCCGTCGATCCGCGCCAAGCTGGAGCGCATCGCCGAGCGCTTCAGCGAGGTGATGGCGATGATGGCCGAGCCGGAAACCCAAGCCGACCAGAACCGCTTCCGCGATCTCGGCCGCGAATACGCCCAGCTCGAACCCATCATGCGTTGCTACGGCGCGTATCTGGAGGCCGAGCGGGATGTCGTGGCAGCCGAGGAGATGCTCGCCGACCCCGAGATGGCCGCGCTCGCCCGCGACGAGATCGGCGCGGCGAATCGACGGCGCGAGGCGCTCGAACCCGAATTGCAAAGCCTGCTGGTGCCGGCGGACCCGCATGACCAGCGCAATGTCTTTCTCGAGGTCCGGGCCGGAACCGGCGGCGCGGAGGCGGCCCTGTTCGCGGGCGACCTGATGCGCATGTACACCCGTTACGCGGAATCGCTCGGCTGGCGGACCGAACAGGTCTCGGAGAGCGCCGGCGAACTTGGCGGTTACAAGGAGGTGGTGATCCGCATCAGTGGCGGCGGTGTCTATTCGCGTCTGAAATTCGAGCCCGGCGCCCATCGCGTGCAACGGGTACCCGAGACCGAATCCCAGGGCCGCGTGCATACCTCGGCCTGCACCGTGGCGGTCATGCCGGAGGTCGAGTCGATCGACGCCATCGACATCAATCCCAGCGACCTGCGGATCGACACCTACCGCTCCTCGGGCGCCGGTGGTCAGCACGTCAACAAGACCGACTCGGCCATCCGCATCACCCACCTGCCCTCCGGGATCGTCGTGGAGTGTCAGGAGGAGCGCTCGCAGCACAAAAACCGGGCACGCGCCATGTCCCTGCTGCACGCCAAGCTCCTGGCCGGGGCGCGGGAGAGCCAGGCATCCGAACAGTCCGAGGCCCGCAAGCTTCAGGTCGGGAGCGGCGACCGCTCCGAACGCATCCGCACCTACAACTTCCCGCAGAACCGGCTCACCGACCATCGCATCAACCTCACGCTCTACAAGCTCGACGAGGTGATGGGCGGTCAGCTCGATCAGGTGATCGAGCCACTGCTGACGGAATATCGCACCGAGCAGCTCGCCGCCATGATGGACGTTTGATGCCCGGACAGGGACGCGAGCAAGCGCCCACCGTCCGCGACATCCTCCACGCCGCGACGGCGGCCCTGGCCGAGATACCCGAGAGCACGCCCCGACTCGAGGCCGAGCTGCTGCTGGCGCGGGCGACGGGTTGGTCACGCGCCACCCTGATGGCATGGCCCGAGCGCGCGCTCCATCCCACCGCCGCCAGCGCCTTCGACGCGCTGCTCGCCCGGCGACTGAGCGGAGAGCCGATCGCCTACATCCGTGGCCAGCAAGCCTTCTGGACCCTGGATCTGAAGGTGTCGCCCGCCACGCTCATCCCACGCCCAGAGACCGAGCTGGTGGTCGAAACCGCGCTGGAGCGGCTCACCGCCTCGGCCTCGCTGCTGATCGCGGACCTCGGCACGGGCTCGGGCGCCATCGCGGCGGCGCTGGCCAGCGAATGTCCCAACTGGCGACTCATCGCCACCGACAGATCCACGGCCGCCTTGTCGATCGCCGTCGAGAATTTCCGGGCGCTGGGCCTGGAACAGATCGCGCCGCTGCGCTGCGATTGGCTCGGAGCCTTCGCGGACAATAGCCTGGATGCCATCGTCAGTAACCCCCCCTATGTCGCCGAGCGCGACCCGCATCTCGATCGGGGCGATCTCAGATTCGAGCCAGTCTCGGCGCTCGCCTCCGGGCGCGATGGACTCGATGCGCTACGCGCCATCGCCCAGGACGCCAACCGCTGTCTGCGCCCCGGCGGTCTTCTCATCGTCGAGCATGGGTTCGATCAGGGCGCGGCGGTACGGGCGCTCTTCGGCGCTCACGGCTTACGGGACGCGCGGACGCGGAGTGATTTAGCGGGCCAGGATCGCGTCACCTTGGGTGTTGCCACCTAAGCTGACGCTTGCTTTGCGGCGGGTACGAGACCCCTTGCTCCCACCCCAAGGAGACTGTGAAAGTATTTTGCTTCCACCATCCAATAGCGGTCTGTCGTAGGCTGGGATGAGCTTGCGAATCCCAGCATTTCAGCCGCTGACGCAGCGATCAATGCTGGGTTTTGTTCCTCAACTCAGCCTACAGAAGAATTCTTGCCCAATCTCCAAGGGGGCGGGAAAGAGAAAGACGAGCCGCCGGCCTCGGCGCGCTCGTCAAGGGACATCTCAACGCGGCGCGGCGCCCACCTGCCGCGCCATCTGCTGGAAACGCATGCGGTAGTAGGAAGCCGCGCTCTGCCCGTTGGCAACGACATCGTAGACCTTCCAGCCGCGATCCGACTGGGACATGCGGAACTGTAGGGTCGTCGGATAGTTACCCGCGCGCAGAACGGCGACGTTGATGCTGACCGAACCACGGGGTCCGGACCGAGGGCCAAGCAGCTTGACCTGCTGCCCTTCATAGCCCGCCAGATGCCGGGTCAGTGCGCCGAGGAAGTCCGACTCCAACTGCGCCGCCAACGCCTTCTTCTCCTCCGCCGTCATTCCGGAGTAGGCCGGGCCGGCAACCCACCGGGCCATATAGTCGAAGTCGAAATAGGGCGCGATCTCGCGGTCGAGAAAGGCGGCGACCTGGAGCTGGTTGGGCGCCTCGCCCTGGCGAAGATACCCGAGCAGCTTATCCATCCCCTCCTTCAACACGCCACTCGCCTGGACCGCCGGACCCATATCGGGCTGGCCCATCGCCGCCGAGGGGCCGCGATCCGCTGAGGAATCGACCGGCCCCGCGGGGGATGGACCCCAGGGCTGCCCCGGACTCGCCCCGTAGGGCGCGGATCCCGGCCCGTTATAGCCAGGACCCGCCCCCGGACCGTAACCGTAGGGTTGCGCCGCCACAGTCGTAGACGTACCGACAAGGACAAGAAAAGACAGCCAAGCGCGAGACTTCATCGACTTCCTCCTGAGATTATGGATTCGCATGCCGGAAAACCGGTGCCCCGAAGGGTGGCAACGACCCCGCCGAAAAGCAAGACGTACCTCATCAGTGGTCGTTGGGGGTCGAAGCCTGACGCTTCTTCGCCGCTGACTTGGTCAGGGCGAAACAGGAGTCTTTGCAATGACTTGCAGGCCGGCTCTATTGGCTCCGGTCGGACTGCAAGGTGCGTCTGCTGCCCAAGAGCGGATCGGTCGAGTGCGGTGATCGCCGCCAGTCGGCCAGCCAACCGGTGACCGCATGGGCCGGCATCGGGTGGGCGATGCCATAGCCCTGCGCCAGCTCGCAGCCGAGCGTTCAGTAGCAACTCGCCCTGCTCCAGGGTCTCCATCCCGGTGGCGATGACCTGGCGGTGGAAGGCCTTGGACAGACTCAGGATGCGCTCGACGATCGCCAGGTCATCCGGGTTTTCGAGCATGTCGCCGATGACGCTCCGGTCGATCTTGAGCCGTGTGACCGCCAGGTGTTTCAGCTCCTCTAGCGAGAGATCGCCGGCACCACAGTCATCCAGGGTGAAACTCACCCCGATCTCGCGACAGTCCGCGACGACCTGGCAGACGCGGGCCAGGTCGTCCAATGCGCTGGTTTCCAGCACCTCAAGGGTCAGACTGGACGGCGTTGATCCCCGGATGCGCCGCCAGCAGGACGCGCAGACGCTCGACGAAGTCCGCCTGCTGCAACTGCCGGGCGCCGACATTGACGCTGACCGCGAGGTCGAGTCCGGCTGCCCGCCAGTCGTCCAGTTGCGTCAGGGCGGTGTCGATCACCCATTCCCCAAGGTCGACCGCCAGCGGATCATGTTCGATCACTGGCAGGAACTGTGCCGGGGCTAGGAGTCCGCGTTCCGGGTGCTGCCAGCGGATCAGTGCCTCGACACTGACCACCGTCCCGGTGCGCAGGTTGACCTTGGGCTGGTAATAGAGCACGAATTCATGCCCCGCCAGTGCACGGCGGATGCGCTCCAGCAGGTCATGGCGACTGCGGGCGAGACGATCGTCCTCGTGGTCGAAGACATGGTAACGATTCTTGCCGGTCAGCTTGGCCTGATACATGGCCCGGTCGGCCTGGCGCAGCAGTTGATCCGCGTCCACCTCGCCCGGCTGCGGATAAAAGGCGACGCCGAGGCTGGCCGAAACCTGCACGACCAGATCGCCGAGCGTCACCGGTGTCGCCGCGGCGGCGAGCAGACGGTTGAGCAGCGGCACACTGGTGTCGCTGTCCGCAAGATCGACCAGCACGGCCACGAACTCGTCCCCACCCAGGCGGGCGAAGGTGTCGCCTTCGCGCACGGCTTGCTTCATGCGGTCAGCCACGACCTTCAACAACTGATCGCCGACGGCGTGTCCGTGGCGATCATTGATGGTCTTGAAACCATCCAGATCGAGATAGGCCAGCGCCAGGTAGGTATTCCGTCGCTGGATCTGCGCCATGCCCTGGTGCAGACGGTCGGACAGCAGCAGGCGATTGGGCAGCCCGGTCAGCGCGTCATAGTGGGCGAGACGTTCAAAGCGCGCCTCGCTGTCCCGCAGCGCCTGATCGCGCTCGCGCAACTGGAGTTGCAGTCCAACCCGCAGACGCAGCACCGGCGGATTGATGGGTTTGGGGATGAAATCCGCCGCGCCCGTCTGCAAGGCTTGGATCTCGCTCTCGAGATCCTGGCTGGCGGTCACGCAGATCACGGGAATGTCCCGCCATCGCGGGTCGTCCCGAAGCAACTGACAGAGGGCAAAACCGTCCATCCCCGGCATGATGAGGTCGAGCAGAATCAGCGCTGGCGGCGTCCCGGCGTTCAGCCGTTCGAGCGCCCGCGCCCCGGACAAGGCGAATTCGCATTGGTAGTCGGGCATCAGCGCCGCCCCCATGAGTTGGACGCTGGCGGGGTCGTCGTCGACGATCAGGATCCTATTACTCGCGTTCTTGATCATCTTCAATCCTGTCCGGCAGGGTATCGGCGTCGTTGCGAGAGGTTAGCCAGATTGGCATCAAGGTGCACACGTCAGCGTGGATGCGGCGCTGGCGCCAGCAGCGCCAGCGCCTCGTCAAAGCGCAGCGACCGAATCATCTCGGCCAGAGCCGCTGTCGCGGCTTGACCGTCACGCCGCGCCAGGGCGGGTTCGAGGGCATCGAACAGCGCCAGTGCCGCCAGGTCGCAGCGGGTCAGGGCGGCGTGCAGCGCCGCCAGTTGCGTCGGGTCGAGCGCAGTGGCCGCGTCGGCGTCCGCCGTCGGCTGGTTGAGTATGCTCCAGCCAGGGCGCGAGGGCGGCCAGGAGCGCGGCGAGCTGCGCCTCGAAAGCGTCCATGACGTCCTTGAGATCGGCGCTCCCTTCCAACAGGCCCTGCTCCAATGTCTGGGCGGTCCGGATCAGATCCAGCGCGCCAAGATAGCCCGCGCGCCCCCGCAAGGAATGGAGCCGCCGGGCGGCGTCGTCAACGGCGCCACGCGCCAGGTCATCGCGCGTGCGCTGTGCCGCGTCGCGAAAGTCGTTGGTCAGTTGGGGCAGCAACTTCAGAAAGAGCGACCAATCGTTGCCGAGGAGTCGCGCCGCCTGACGGGTATCCAGACCGGGGATGTCGGGAAAGTCCGTGCGCGTCGCGCCGGTCGGCGTTCGTGCCAGGACAGGGGTGGGCCGTGACGCATCCGGTGCGGGCGTTGCGCGCCAACGCTGGAGCGCCGCGACCAGATCCTCCAGGTCCACGGGCTTCGCCAGAAAGTCGCTGAACCCGCACGCCCGCGCCTCCTGGCGCTGCTCGGCCATCACGCCAGCGGAGAAGGCGATCACCGGCAACTGGGTCAGGCCGAGTTCCTGGCGGATCGCGCGGGTCGCCGTGAGCCCGTCCATCACCGGCATCTGGATGTCCATCAGGACGGCGTCGACATCCTGGGGCTGGTCGCGCAGCCAGTCCAGGGCCTGCCGACCATCGGCGACCAGCGTCGCACGGGCGCCCTCGCGCCTCAGTGCGTGTTCGATCACCTCCTGATTCAGGGGGCTGTCATCCACGACCAGACAATGCAGGCCGCTCAGGCGCGGTCCGTCCGGGCGCTCGGCGGGCGTGGCCTCGGCCAGCCGCGCGTCGTCCGCGCTGGCCCGCTCGAAGGGCAGTTCGCACCAGAAGGTGCTGCCGACCCCGAGGGTGCTGTCGACCCCGAAGGTACCGCCCATCCGCTCCACCAACTGTTTACTGATGGCCAGACCCAGCCCGGTGCCGCCGAAGCGGCGGGTGATGCTCCCATCGGCCTGGGTAAAGGAGGTGCCCAGGATGGCCAGGTGCTCGGGGGCGATCCCGATCCCGGTGTCGCGGACCTCCAGGCGCAGCCGCACCGCCGTGGCGTCGATGTCCTGTTGGCTGACCTGGATGCGCACCTCGCCGTGCTCGGTGAATTTCACCGCGTTGCCGACCAGGTTGACGAGGATCTGTTCCAGCCGCAACGGGTCGCCGCGCAACCAGGCGGCGAGTCCCGCCGGCAGGTCGAGCCGGAAGACGAGCCCCTTGGCGCGGGCCTGCTGACCCAGGAGGCTGTTGACCTGAGCCAGCACGGCCGCTGGCGCGAAGGTCCGCACCTCCAGGCGCAACTGCCCGGCCGCGAGCTTGGAGACATCGAGGATATCGTTGACGAGCGCGAGCAGGGACCGCCCGGCCGTGCGCAGCCGTTGGACCAGGTGGCGTTGATCCGCGGACAGCGCCTCGCCTTCCAGCAATTGAGCCAGTCCCAGCATGGCATTCAGCGGGGTGCGGATCTCATGACTCATGTTGGCCAGGAACTCGGATTTGACCCGCGCCGCCTGCTCGGCCTCTTCCTGGGCTTGCTTGAGCAGAGTGATGTCGTAGAGCGTCGCGAGATAAAGATCCTCGCCGGATTGGCCCAGCGCCGATGCCCCGACCAGAACGGTGCGGGCCTGGCCATTCTTGCAGCGGATCGTCGATTCCTGTGGCTCGAAGCGTCCGCCTTCTCGCCGGACGCGCGCCAAACCCTCCAGCCAGATGGTCATGACCTTTTGGCGATAGTCGAGGATCGGGATACGCCAACGGCCACCAGTCCGCCAAAGTGGGAAGATCCTCCAGCGTATAGCCGAACAGATCAATGAAGGCCGGATTCAAATAGATGATGTTCTCGCGCGCATCGTTCAGAACAAAGGGCACCGGCGAGGCGTCGATGATGGCGCGGGCGCGCGCCTCGCTGGCTTGCAAGTCCGCCTTGATCTGCCTTTCGTTCGTGATGTCGACGGTCATGGCCAGAATGTGGGGCTTGCCCTGCATCGCGATCGCACTCAGGTGCACCCACTCCCAAATGGTCTTGCCATTGGCGCAGCGGTACTGCCACTCGAACTGCTGCGGACCTTCCCGCAGCGTCTTGATGGCCCATCTGCACCGCGTCGTCGACGGAGTAAGGCGGTTCGAGCCAGAGCTGATCGGACGCTGCCTTGAGCGCCTCGACCGAGTCGAAACCGTAGAGCGCGCAGGCGGTTGGGTTGGCATCCACCATCTCGCCGGTGTCCGCGTCGTGGATCAGGATATTGAGCGGCGCGTTCACGAACATTGCGCGGAAGAGCTGTTCGCTATCCCGCTGGGCGCGCTCGGCCGCGCGGCGTTTGGTCACGTCCTGAATGAATCCAAAGAGGCGCGTAACGCGCTCATCCGTGTCGATGTCCGCATGGCCAGCCGTCATCAAGATCTGGGGCGTGCCATCCGTGCGGCTGGCGCGCAGCTCCAGCTCGTAAGGCGTGCCGTGGTGGAGGGCGGCCTTCACCGCATCCTTCAGTCGCCGCTGATCTTCGGAGATATACCGCTGCAGATGATCCGCAAAGGATGGCGCCCCCTCGACGGGGTCGCGCTGAAAGAGGCGGAACAACTCGTCCGACCAGGTGACGGTGTCCGTCGCGATGTCCCATTCCCAACTGCCGACATGCGTGATCGCCTCCGTGCGCGCGAGCATGGACTGACTGCGTCGCAGCGCCTCCTCCGTCCGCTTGAGGTCCGTGATGTCCCGCCCGCTGGCGCGGGTGCCGAGCGGCTTGCCCTGGGCGTCGACCACCGGCTTCCAGTCGACGCTGATCCAGCGTTTCACGCCGTCCTTGCGCACATAGCGAATCTCGAACCCGGTGCCCTGGCTACCGCCAATGGCATCCCGGAAGGTCTCGGCGAAGATGGGCCAGTCTTCTTCCGCGATCAGCACCGAGACCCAGTCGGGCATCGCCATGACCTCCTCTGGCGTATACCCGGTCAGTTGCTCCACGGCTGGGTTGACCCAGAGGTAGCGGCCATCGAGCCCAAACCATGACTGCCAGTCCAGGGAGTCGTCGATGATCGCCAGGGATCGGTCCAGGCGCTCGCGCAACGCCTCGTTTCGCCTCTCCAGCTCAATCTGATGCACCCGCAGCTCATGCAAGGTTCGCTGGAGGTCTTCCCTTGACAGTGCCTCGATGCCTTCCGGCGATTGCGCCAGGGTGTCGCGTGCGAGCTGCTCGGTCCGGTGACGCAGGGTCACGTCCGTATCTGGAGCCGAGCCTCCTCGAAGGTCTGTCGGAGGGATGGTCTGTCCTGGTCGGTCACCTGTGTCTGTCATGCATCACGCCCCAACTCTCTCCATCGACTGGCGCCTCGTAAACCCTGTCCGTCATCCTATGCGAAGTGTCGAACCCTGGGCCAGTCCGCTGTCGGCGCGGCTCCGCGAGGCATGGAGAGCGAAGCGAGGCCGAGCGGCCCCCGGTAGGTGTGGGCGCGGGCGTAGCGCCGCAGTGGCGAAGGGGCTGCGTCCCGAAGCCGCGTAGGCGATATGCAGAGCGCATCCCACACACCGTTGAGTCATTCGCGCAGGGGTCGTGGCGAAGGCGCGTAGTGCCGAAGCCGTGACCCCGGAGTGGGACGAACCGGGGCCAAAAGGCTGTCACGTCGCGAGGGCGTGGGGGCGACTTGGAGTCCCGCCACGCATCCTGAGCGACGTTGACACTCCGGCCTTCGCCGTCGGTCGGATTCCAGTTGGGACCGAGCCTGTGATCGCCGCCGCCTGGAGAAGTGGGGTGAGCGGCAACACCCGAGTGTTCGCTACTTCGCCAGATCCGAATCCGCCCGATCGACCTCGGCGGGCGGTGCGGCCAGCGATTTCACCCGCAGATGCAAGCGCCGCCTTCGACGAGCAGGTGCGCGCTCACCGGGCGCGGTGATGAAGAGAAACAGCGTGACCAGGATCTCGTGGAAGCTGACCCCATTGCCCTGGGTGCTGAAGTGGATCATGGAGGCGATCAGCAGGCTGCCGACGCCGAGCGTGGTGGCCTTGGTCGGGCCATGCAGGCGGGTGTAGAAGTCCGGCAGGCGTGCCAGCCCGAGCGAGCCGATGAAGGTGAAGAGCGCGCCGATGAGGATCAGGATGGAGAGCGAGGATGTCGAGCATGCCGGAACCTATTCGATGATGTCGCCGCGCAGCAGGTATTTGCAGAGCGCGACGGTGCCGACGAAGCCCATCATGGCGATCAGGAGCGCGGCCTCGAAATAGAGGGCCGAGTCCAGATGGATGCCGAGCAGGACCAGCAGGGCGATGGCGTTCACGTACGAGGGTGTCCAGCGCCAGGATGCGGTCCGGCTGATCCGGTCCGCGCAGCAGCCGCCAGAGGGTCAGCACCAGGGCGGCGCCCACCAGGGCGAAGGCGACGGTGATGGCAAGTTCAGCATGGCTCGAAGATCTCCAGCAGTGGCGCCTCGTAGCGGCGCTGGATCGTCGCGACCAGCGCCGTCCGGGTCGCCGGACATCGAGCCCATGCACGACCAGCGTGCGTCGATCCGGACTGAGCCAGGCCGAGACCGTTCCCGGCGTCAGGCAGATGGTGTTGGCCAGCAGGCTGATCCCCAGCTCCGAGCGCAGACGCAAGGGGCATCGCCACGAACGCCGGATGCAGTTGCCTGGGTCCACGCAGGATGAGCCAGGCGACGGCGACATTGGCGACCAGGATGTCATAGAGCACGCACGGCAACGAAAGCGAAGCAGGGTCAGCGGCTTGCGCACGCGCACCTGGTCCGGCCAGAAACGCCGGGTGAAGAGCGGGATGACCCAGCCAAGCAGCAGCCCGAGCAGCAGGCTGCCCGGCGACAGCCGATTGACCAGGAGGATCCAGATCAGGGTCAGGAGCGGCGTCAGCAGCGGGTGCGGCAGGAGCCAGTGCCTCATGGCTTCACCTCGCCGGTGGCGCCCCGAGCACCGCCTGGATATAGCCTTGCGGGTGTCGCAGTTGGTCGGCGGTGGCGCGGCAGAAGCTGACCGCCGGACCGGACGCGGCCAGGAGGAGCAGACAGAGCGCGAGCAGACCGACCACGGGCAGGGTGCTCGCGTCCCCGTCCGGCTCGCGTGCTGCGGGCGGGCTTGCGGGGACCGCGCGGAAGAACAGCAGACTCCCGGATCGGCCGAGGGCGATCATCCCCAGCAGCCCGGAGGTCAGCACCAGGGCGAGCACCCAGGGCCAGCTCGGCTCCGCCAGCGCCGCCCGCAGCACCAGGAACTTGCCGACGAAGCCGGACAGCGGCGGCAGCCCCACGACCAGCAGCGCCAGCGCGAAGAAGAGCCCGCCGAGCAGGGGCGCGCGCGCCAGCGACGGGTCCGGGATTCAGCCGATCCTTGAGGGTGCCGCGCCCCCTGGCGATGAGATCGGCGAGCAGGAAGAAGGCCGCCGTCGCGAAGGTGGTATTGACCAGATAGTAGAGCCCGGCCGCGATGCTGGCCGTGCTTCCCGACCCGAAGGCGGTCAGCAGCAGGCCGACCGAGACCACCACCAGGTAGGCGATCTGCCGCCGCAGCGCATGGGCCGCGAGCACGCCGAGCGAGCCGAGGATCAGGGTGGCGAGGCGCCAGGGGCGGCAGCCAGTCGGCATAGAGCCCGGCGAGCGGTCCGGCCGCGTCGCCGAAGATCAGGGTGCCGACCCGCAGCAGGCAGTAGGCGCCGACCTTGGTCATGATGGCGAAGAGCGCCGCGACCGGCGCGGAGGTCGCGGAATAGGCCGCCGGCAGCCAGAGATGCAGGGGGATGAGCGCGGCCTTGAGCGCGAAGACCGCGAGCAGGAGCAGCCCGGCCGCGCGGACCAGCCCCAGATTCTCGGGCGGCGTCGCGGCGATCTTCACCGCCAGGTCCGCCATGTTGAGCGTGCCCAGTCACGCCATAGAGCGCGCCGGCGGCGAACAGAAAGAGCGTCGAGCCGACCAGATTCAGCACCACGAAGTGCAGCCCGGCGCGCACCCGCGCCGCGCCGCCGCCATGCAGCAGCAGCCCATAGGAGGCCAGCAGCAGGATCTCGAAGAAGACGAAGAGGTTGAACAGATCGCCGGTGAGAAAGGCCCCGTTGAGACCGAGCAACTGCAACTGGAACAGCGGATGGAAATGCCGACCGGCCTGGTCGATTCCCCGCACCGCATGGAGCAGCGCGAAAACGGCGAGCAGGGCCGTGACCAGCAGCATCCAGACCGCCAGCCGATCCGCGACCAGGACGATGCCCTGGGGCGCCGCCCAGCCGCCGAGGTTGTAGGTCAGGATGTCCCCCGCTCCGACCCGCGTCAGCAGCAGGATCGCCAGCGCCGCCTGTCCGGCGGTGGCCGCGAGGGCGAACCCCCGGCTGGCCCAGGACGGCAGCCGGTGTCCGGCCAGCACCAGCAGCGTGCCCGTGAGCAGCGGCAGCAGGATGGGCGCGATGACGAGATGGGTCACGACGGCTCCCCCTGCGTCCGCCCGTCCATCGACCTGATCGCTACCCAGCTCGGCGCGCGCCCTGAGCGACAGCATGATGACGAAGGCGGTCATGGCGAAGCTGATGACGATGGCGGTGAGCACCAGCGCCTGGGGCAGGGGGTCGGTGTAGCGCGTCGCCTGGTCGCGAATGATCGGCGGCGCGCCGGCCGTCAGGCGTCCGCTCGCGAATAGAAAGAGATTCACGGCATAGGTCAGCAGGGTGAGTCCCAGCACGACGGGAAAGGTCCGCGCGCGCAGCAGCAGATAGACCCCGCAGGCGGTGAGCACCCCGACGATCAGGCTCATCAAGATCTCCATTCAGCGCGGCTCCTCGCGCGGCCCATGCGCGCTGTGGCTGGCCTGATGCACCAGTCCCAGGTTGATCAGAATCAGCAGGGTCGCCCCGACCACCACCAGATAGACGCCCAGATCGAAGGCCATGGCCGAGGCCAGCTCGAAGTCGCCGACGACGGGCCAGTGGAGATGGGTGAAGGTGGAGGTCAGGAAGGGATAGCCGAGGATCAGGCTGACGAGCCCGGTGAGGGTCGCGATCAGCAGGCCGGCGCCGATCGCCGGATGCATGTTGTCGGACAGCCGCGCATGGGTCCAGGCGACCCCATTGGTCAGATATTGCATGATAAGCGCGACGGCGGTGATGAGTCCGGCGATGAAGCCGCCGCCCGGCTGATTGTGTCCGCGCAGGAAGATGAAGACCGACACCAGCAGCGCGAGCGGCAGCAGGAGCCGCGCCAGCGCGGCCATGATGCTGGGATGGAGATCCCAATTCCAGGCGCGGCCCTGTTCATCGCGCGTCGGCCCGTGCAGGTGGAGATCCTTGAGCAGCGCGTGGATGCCGAGCGCGGCCAGCGCCAGGACCGAGATCTCACCCAGGGTATCGAAGCCGCGAAAATCGACCAGGATCACGTTCACCACATTGGCGCCACCGCCGCCGGGGACGCTGTTGGCCAGAAAGAAGTCCGAGATGGAATCGAGCGGGCGCGTCAGCATCGCCCAGGTCAGCGCCCCGGCGCCGCCGCCGGCCAGGAGCGCCACCCCGAGGTCGCGCAGGCGTCGCGGCCAGCCGGATTC
The DNA here is from genome assembly GCA_963818415.1 of uncultured Gammaproteobacteria bacterium. GTDB lineage: Bacteria > Pseudomonadota > Gammaproteobacteria > Chromatiales > Chromatiaceae > CAWFSC01. Next base: position 238,508 of record CAWFSC010000016.1, read on the forward strand.
GTCCGGGGTGCGCTGGGGCAGGAAATAGAGCGCCAGCAACAGCAGCACCATGGTCACCACCTCCACCGAGAGCTGCGTCAGGGCGAGGTCCGGCGCGGACAGCTTGACGAAGATCAGGGACACGAAGAGCCCCGCCGCGCCCATGACGATCAGGGCGGTGAGGCGCTGGCGATGCAGCGCCAGGGTCGCGATCGCCACCGCCATCAGGCCCAGTGTCACGACGAGACTGACACCATCGACCGGCAGGAGCCCGCGCCCGCCCGTCAGCGGCGAGCCGCTGCCCAGCGCGCCCGCGACACCCAGGCCGAGCGCCGACACCACCAGGATCAGGGCCATGTCTTGCAGCGAGCCAGTGTCCAGGCGTTGGGTGACCCAGGCCGCGAGGGCGAGGAACCGGCCGACGACCCAATCGTAGACAGCCCCGGCATCCAGGGTACCTTCGAACCGGGTCGCCAGCACGAACAGCCGGGCGTCGCCCCGCATAGACCAGCACGCCGCCCGTCAGTGCGGCCAGGCTCATGAGGACCGGCAGCCCGAAACCGTGCCAGATCGCGAGGTCGAAGGGCGGCGGCGACGCCTGCAGGACGCTGGTGACCGCCACCGTCAACAGCGGCGCGACGGTCAGTGCCGGCAGGATCCCCACCAGCAGACAGATGGCCACCAGGATCTCCACCGGCACCTTCATCCAGAAAGGCGGCTCGTGGGGCGTGCGCGGCAGATCGATGGGGTCGCCGTTGAAGAAGACATCGTGCACGAACCGCAGCGAGTAGGCGACCGCCAGCACGCCCGCGATGACGACCAGCGCGGGCAGCGCCCAGCCGTAGGGGAAGCCGGAGGAGAAATCCGCGGTCTCGGCGAAGAACATCTCCTTCGACAGAAAGCCGTTGAAGAGCGGCACGCCCGCCATGGAGGCCGCCGCCACCATCGCCAGGGTTGCGGTGTAGGGCATGAAGCGCCACAGCCCGTTGATACGGCGCATGTCGCGCGTCCCGCACTCGTGATCGATGATCCCGGCGGCCATGAAGAGCGATGCCTTGAAGGTCGCGTGGTTCATGATGTGGAAGACGGCGGCCACCGCCGCCAGCGGTGTCGCCAGCCCGAACAGCAGCGTGATCAGCCCGAGATGACTGACGGTGGAATAGGCGAGCAGCCCCTTGATGTCATGTTTGAAGAGCGCGAACCAGGCGCCGATCAGCAGGGTCGCGAGTCCGGCCCCGATCACCAGCCAGCTCCAGGTGTCCGTTCCCGACAGCACCGGGAAGAGGCGCGCCAGCAGAAAGACCCCAGCCTTGACCAGGGTCGCCGAGTGCAGATAGGCCGACACCGGCGTCGGCGCGGCCATCGCCCGGGGCAGCCAGAAGTGGAAGGGGAACTGCGCCGACTTGGTGAAGGCGCCGAGCAGCACCAGCACCAGCATGGGGGTGTAGCGCGGATCCGCGCGGATCGTCTCGCCCTGGGTCAGGATGACCGAGAGTTCATAGCTGCCCGCGATCTCGCCCAGCAGCAGGAAGCCGCCCAGCAGCGCCAGCCCGCCCAGGCCGGTCACCGTGAGCGCCATGCGCGCGCCCTGGCGCGAGCTTGGTTCGTGGTAGGAATAGCTGATCAGCAGGAAGGACGAGAGACTCGTCATCTCCCAGAAGATCAGCAGCAGGATCAGGTTCTCCGACAGCACCACGCCGAGCATCGAGCCCATGAAGAGCAGCAGATAGGCGTAGAAGCGTCCGAGCGGGTCGCGCTCCGGGAGATAGTAGCGGGCATAGAGAATGACCAGGAGCCCGATGCCGAGGATCATGGTCGCGAACAGGAGCCCCAGCCCGTCCAGCCGCAGCGCCAGGTCCAGGCCGACCTCCGGGATCCAGGACCAACCTTGAACGAGGACCTGGTCATGAAATGGCGCCGAGGCGGACGGCGCCAGACAGAGCAGAGCGAGAAGAGCTACGCCGCCCGCCGTCCAGGCGGACCTCAACCGACCGAAACGGGACATCCAAGCGGTCAGCCCCGCCCCGAGGAGTGGGATGAGCACGACGGGCAGCAGATTCATGGGGAAGCATTCCGTGACGGAGAACCCTGTCCAGGTTCGGCGGCGAGGATATCATTGATCCCTGCCTCCTCGATTCGAACCGGAATGACGATGTCTCCCATGACGCCCATTCGCTGGAGCGCCGCCGCGCTGATCCTGATCTTACCGCTGTTCCAGCCCGGCTCGGCCCAGGCCGGCGAGAGCCGCGTCGAGCTCACCGATGGCAGCGTCATCGCTGGTGAGCTAATGGCGATCGAGGGCGGTCGCTATCGCATCCGTTCCGCCGCGCTCGGCGAGGTCACCATCCCGGAGTCGCGCATCCGCTCCCTTCAGCCCCTTGCAGGGTCATCCGCGTCGACCGCCACTTCCGCCGCGCCGACCCATACCGCCGAGATCGCCGATATCCAGAAGCGTCTGGCACTGGATCCAGGGCTAATGGAACAGATCACCACGCTCCAGAACGACCCCGAGATCCAGTCCAGCCTGTCCGATCCCGAGCTGTCCGGAATGATCCTCTCCGGCGACATCGAGCGCCTCCGCGCCGACCCCCGCTTCCAACGCCTCATGTCCCATCCGTCGATCCAGGCCATCATGAGGCAGGTGGGGCAATAGCCCAGCGGGAAAGCGCCGCAGACGACTGCGGAATCAGATTCCGTAGGGATCCTGGTACCACTCACGAAGGATTTTGAGGTCGCGCGCGGGCAGGTAGGCGTAGGCGCCCATGAGGTCGGCGTGGACCGCCTCGGCCAGTTTGTGGGAGACCTTGCGATTGGTCAGCATGTGGAAGTACCAGGCGAAGGGGTAGCCCACCTCGCGGTCGAAGCCGTGGATCCGGTTCGCCAGACCGACACCGCGCGACACCTCGGTGTCCGGCAAGGCGGGGATCCGATTGGGCATCACGGGCACCGGCTTGGCGCTCAAGTGCCCGTCGCCATCCCGGTCCTGGTATTCGCGGATGGCGAGCACCCACTGCTGGCAGAAGCCCTCGGACTCGCCGGCCGAACTGCGGTCCCAATCGTCAAGGAAGCGCACCAGCCGGGTGCTGGCGTCGGGGGAAGCGATCAGATCCCCCACCCTGACCAGGCGCCGAAACAGCAGCCGTGGCCCACCGATCGGCTCCGGCTCCAGGCGCGGGAAATCGATCGGGTCGACGAAATCGGCGATGCTGTCCGGAAACCAATCGGGATCGGCGATGGTGCGGTCCAGAACCTCCTGCAACTGCTCGATCTCGATCTGGATGAAGTCGCGCGCCAGGGGGCCGGTTTGGGCCACCAGATAGTGAGTCTGGCCATTGAGACGGGTCGCGAAATACCGGACATCCGCGAGCTTGAACATCAGCTCGTCGATGTCGCCGCCGGATTCGGCCTCCGCCCACTCGGTGATGTTGTGGGCGATGCGCTGGCCGTCGAGATCCACGACGCCACCCAGCCGATGCCAGCCGGAGCGGGTCATGGCGTGCCGGACGCTCAGGCCAGGCAATTGGGACTGAATGGCCGCCACCAATGCCTCGACCCCGTTGGCGGCGGCGACCGTCTGACAGACCGACGCGACCTTCAGCTCGACATCGGACACCAATCCAGTGTCCAGGGTGCTTGCTGTCTTCACCATAAAATTTGACTCGGCAGGTTGAAATTGGCGAAGCCCGCAGCGCGCCGCGGCCTTCAACGCGGAGCTTCGGACGCGGCCCGCGCCGCGCGCTCCTGAACGATGGCGCGCACGTCCGGATCGGGATCCTCAACCAAGCACCCAAGTTCCTCCAGGGGCAGACGCTCGGCCAGGCGCGCCCGGACGCGCCAGTCGGGATCCTTGACCAGCAGTCGGGCCTCCTCGAAGCCGATGCGCTCGGCGACCTTGAGTCGCACCTCCGGCTCGGGATCGTCGCGCATCAGACCCAGACTCTCGACTGGCAGGCGCTCGGCGACCGTGACCCGGACCTGGCGGTCGGGGTCCCGGATCATACGGAACAGGCGGCCCGGCGCGAGCCTGCGCGCGACGTATTGACGCACCAGATAGTCGGGGTCGGTCGCGAGCCGCTCGACCCGATCGGGCGGAAGCCGGTCGGCAACCGTGACGCGCACCTCGCGGTCGGGATCGTCGATCAGGGCATCCAGTGCCTCGATCGGCAGGCGATAGGCGAGCACCCGCCGCACCACTTCGTCCGGATCCTGGATCAGCGGCAGGAGTTTTTTCTGCGAGAGATAGCGCGCGGCGATGGCGCGCCGCTCCCAGAAACTGTCGCCTGCGTAATCGTCGGCGAGGGATGGATTGACGCGGAAGAAGCGCTCGATCTGGCGCCCGCTCATGGCGCGCACGCAGACGTCGCCCGGCGTGCAGCGTCCCTCGGTCAGGAGATCGCGACGGTGTGGACAAGCCTTGCAGTCACCGACCGATCCCCGCGAGATTCTGGCTGCGTGCGATGACTTCATGGCCGTGTCATCGGGGACGATCAGCCCGCGTCGTGGACCTGGGCGAGCAGGATACCGGTCGCCGCCTCGGGATCTCCCGTGAGCTTGAGGCAGTGTTCGCGTCCATCCACCAGGTAGAGGTTGAAGGCGTCGCCGGCCTGATATGGCTCGCTCGACGCCGACGTCATCGTCCATGCAGTAGGTGAAATGGAGATCCGCGAAGTGCTCGCGCAGGGCGGCGAGCGTCTGCTCGTTGAGACCGGCGCGGCGCACGATCTCGGCGATCTGCTGGATGCGGGCGGACTCGATCATGCCTCGGTCTCGTCCCGCTCGAAGCGGATCCGCTCCTCGGGGGCATGGCCCATCGCCTTGGCCAGCCAGGGCGGTGCCTTGCCGGCCAGGATCGTCTGGAGCGCGATCATGCGCGCGCGGGCGCTGCCGCCTTCGGCGTCCTTGATCGGATGGATGTCCTTCTTGATCACCTTCGCCGCCGCCGGTCCGCCGATGGAGGCGACATAGAGCACCTGGCAATCGGCGATGAGGCTGGCCCGATAGGCATTCTTGTCATCGTCCGCCTGGGACTCGTCGACCCTGCGGACGTCGATCAGGCGATGCTCGGTGGCCGAAACCTGATAGACGAGAAAACGACGCGCGGCGCCGAAGTGTCCATCCAGATCCTCGCCATGATCGGAGGCGCAGGCGACGCGGATGGAATCCGGCATGTCGCCCTCGGCGTAGGGCTCGACCGCGAGCGGCTCATCCGTGTCATCCAGCCCCTCGCCCTTGAGCATGGCGAGCGCAGCCTTGAGGACATCCTGATCGAGGTCCGCAAGCTCGCCGTCGGCGGCCTGCTTCAGATCCTTGACCTTGAGCCCGGCCAGGCTCTCGGCGGTGGGCGGAAGACCCACGGCATCCGCGAGCACCCGAATCAGCCGCGCGGGGTCGGTGTCGGGAAGGGTGCGGGCGGCGAGGCCGATGCGCAGGGCGATGTCGTCGGGGAGAGAGCCGTTGGTCATGGCGGAGATCCTCAGGTCTCAGGTGTGTGGCGAGACAGTTTTCAAGGGCCGCGGACAGCAATCAGTCGATCGTCTTGACTGTCATGCGGCGCAATAGGTCGCGTGATCGCGCACGACCTATACAGGGTCGAGCCTGCCGCTCTGCCCCCTGTTTACGGTCGGCTGTCCACGCGGATCGGGCGTTCCCTCGCCCAGGACAAGGTCAGACTGGAATGATGCAGTCCTCTTCCATGCAGGCTTCCATGCACTGCGGGGTGCCCGGCTCGCCATCGCCCGAGCATTCGCTGCAGGTGTTGGCGTCGATCTTGTAGACACCCTTGAAGGGTGTAATGGACATGGTCGGGCAGACCGGCTCGCAGTCACCGCAGGCGGTGCAAAGCTCGCGGACGATTTTCATGGCCATGGTGATTCTCCTGCTATCAGTCGATGTTTAAGCGATTATTCATCCCCGCGCCTGAAGCGCAGGGTGGTCGGAAACGCGGGCGGCGGGCTGATGGGATCGATGTACCAGCAGGATCCGTCGGTCAGCACCACCTCGCCTCCCCAGGTTTCGGGGGTGTCCGTCTCCACGGAGGCGATGGTCTCCTCCATGTCCTTCTTGGCGACGTAGAAGAGCAGATCGCCCGCGTCGCTTTTCCGAATCATTACGTTGGGCATCGGGATCTCGCCTCCGGGTTGGACGGGCCAAGGGTCTATCAACACAATCCGTCTGGTTTTCCAGCCGATCGAACGCGGCGCCGAAGCGCCGCGCTGCGCAGGCTACTAGCGAACCAGGTCGTAGTTGTAGTCGGTCACGCCCATCTCGCGGGTCTCTTCGTCCAGACGCTCCAGCACCGCGTTCACCAGGGTGGTGAGGATGTACATGGCACCCTCGTAGCCCAGGGTGGTCATGCGATGCAGGTGATGACGGTCGAAGATCGGGAAGCCGATGCGGATCAGCGGCACCTCGAACTCCTTGCCCTTGTGCAGGGTGTCGCGCTGGATGAACTTGCCGTAGCTGTTGCCGATCAGGAAGTCCGGCTTGTCGGTGAAGCACAGCGAGCGCAGGTGCCAGAGGTCGCAGCCGATGTGGACCTGACCGCTGGCGCCGAAGGGCGAGGAGGCCAGCACCTTTTCCACTTCCTTCTTCCAGCGCTTGTTGGCGTGGTTGCAGAGGATGTGGGTCGGCTCGGCGCCCAGCTCCAGCAGGAACTTGACCATGCCCAGGAGGTAGTCGGCATCGCCGTAGAGCGCGAACTTCTTGCCGTGCAGCCAGGTGTGGCTGTCGGTCATCATGTCGACCAGACGGCCGCGCTCCTTGGCCAGCGACGCCGGGATCTCCTTGCCGGAAAGCTCGGCGACCTTCATCAGGAACTCGTCGGTCCACTCCAGGCCCATCGGGATGTTGATGGTCGGGGCCTTGTGGTTCCAGGTGATCTCGGCGAACTTCTTGGTCTTGGGCAACTGCCAGTGCTGCAGACAGCAGGGTGTCGATGGCGTTCGGGGCGTCGCTCATCTCGTCGAGCGTGGTGCCGCCCGCGTACATGCGGAACTCGCCGTCGGCCGGGGTATCCAGCACCTCGGTCGGGTCGCACAGCAGGCTGTAGCCGACGCCCATCTCCTTCATCATGCGATGCATGACGCGGTAGTTGCCCAGATAGGTCTCGAAGCCGGGCACGATGTTGATCTTGCCGTTGGAGCCGACGACTTCTTGCCGTCCATGTAGTTCAGCGTCAGATGGCGCTGAATGCCCTCGAACATGTTGTCCCAGCCGGTGGTGTGGCTGCCGACGAAGCTCGGGGTGTGGGCGAAGGGGACCGGGAAGTCCTCCGGGATATAGCCTTCCTTCCTGGAGTTGCCGATGAAGGCGTTGAGGTCGTCACCGATGACCTCGGCCATGCAGGTGGTGCTGACCGCGATCATGTCCGGCTTGTAGAGCGCGCGGGCGTTCTCCAGGCCGTCGAACATGTTCTTCTGGCCGCCGAAGACCGCCGCGTCCTCGGTCATGGAGTCGGAGACGCAGGCGATCGGCTCCTTGAAGTGACGGTTGAAGTAGGAGCGGAAGTAGGCGACGCAGCCTTGCGAACCATGCACATAGGGCAGGGTCTTCTCGAAGCCCAGCGCGCAGAGCACGGCGCCGAGCGGCTGGCAGGCCTTGGCCGGGTTGATGGTCAGGGCCTCGCGCTTGAAGTTCAGCTCCTGGTATTCCTGGGTCGTGGTCCACTTGAAGACCTCTTCGATCTTGTCGATCGAGGGGACTTCTTCCACCAGCGCCCGCTTGGCGCCGAGGTTTTCGACGTAGTCCTCGTCACGGAACAGCGGGTAGCAGGGTTTGATCTTGTCGACTGTCTGGCTCATGAGTGTGCTCCTGCCGCGCCGCGAATTGGCGGACAGACGGCATGAATAGAGGGAATTCAAGTCGTAGGATGGGCAAAGCGCAGCGTGCCCAGCTTGCTTGCACCGAGCCGTGAGGATGGGCACGCTCGGCAAGCGTCGAGACAAGTGCTCGACCTCTCCGCGCGGGCTTTGCCCATCCTACGATCAGGCGCTGGCGGCGATCTTCTCGGCCTCGCCCTCGGCGGACTTCTGCCAGGGCGCCTGCATGCTCTTCCAGCAGGGATTGTTGATGGTCATGTCCATGTCGCGGGCGAAGATGGCGAAGCCGTCGTAGCCGTGATAGGGACCGGAGTAATCCCAGGAGTGCATCTGGCGGAAGGGCACGCCCATCTTCTGGAAGATGTACTTTTCCTTGATGCCGGAGCCGATCAGGTCGGGCTTGACCTTCTTGACGAATTCCTCGAACTCGTAGCCGGTGACGTCGTCGTAGAGCAGGGTCGCGTTGCCCATTTCCTTGATGGTGCGGTCGTAGTCGTCGTTGTGCGCGAACTCGTAACCGGTGCCGACCACTTCCATGCCGAGGTCTTCATAGGCGCCGATGACGTGACGCGGACGCAGACCGCCGACGTACAGCATGACCCGCTTGCCTTCCAGACGCGGACGGTACTTGGCGACGATCGCCTGATACTCGGCCTCGTACTTGGCGATGACCTTCTCGGCGTTGGCCTGGATGGTCTCGTCGAAGAAGGCGGCGATCTTGCGCAACGACTCGGCGATCTTGGTCGGGCCGAAGAAGTTGTACTCCATCCATGGCACCCCGTACTTCTCTTCCATGAAGCGGCTGATGTAGTTCATGGAGCGGTAGCAGTGGATGAGGTTGAGCTTGACCTTGGGGGTCAGCTCCATCTCGGACAGGGTGCCGTCGCCGGACCACTGCGCCACCACGCGCAGACCCATCTCTTCGAGCAGGATGCGCGAGGCCCAGGCGTCGCCGCCGATGTTGTAGTCGCCGATCACCGCCACGTCGTAGGGGGTGGTCGCGAAGGACTCGTCACCGTCGCGGTTGCCGATGACCCAGTCGCGGATGGCGTCGTTGGCGATGTGGTGACCCAGCGACTGGGACACACCACGGAAACCCTCGCAGCGCACCGGCACGATCGGCTTCTCGAGCTCCTTGCGCCTTTTTCTTGGAGACCGCCTCGATGTCGTCGCCGATCAGACCGATCGGACACTCGGACTGGACGCTGATGCCCTTGACCAGCGGGAAGAGCTGCTCGATCTCGTCGATCAGCTTGGCGAGCTTCTTGTCGCCGCCGAAGACGATGTCCTTCTCCTGGAAGTCCGAGGTGAAGTTCATGGTGCCGAAGGTGTTCACGCCGGTGTGACCGACGTAGTAGTTACGACGACCGGCGCGCGAATACTGACCGCAGCCGACCGGGCCGTGGGAGATGTGGATCATGTCCTTGATCGGACCCCAGACCACGCCCTTGGAGCCGGCGTAGGCGCAGCCACGCACGGTCATGACGCCGGGCAGTGACTTGCGGTTGGAGGTGATGCACTTCTTGGACTGCTCGATCGACTGATCGTTGACGGCCAAATGCTTGGCGCGGTCCTTCTTGGCCTTATCCGGGTAGACCTCAAGCACCTCCTGGATGAGGGCCTGGGTCTCTTCGCGAGTCAATGCTGTCATTACCTTTCTCCTGCCGCGCCGCTAATCTGCGGACGTCCGGCATGAACTTCAGTCGTCAGTTGTCAGTGATCAGTCGTCAGTGGTCAGCGATGCCTCGGCTGCCCACTGCAAACTGTCCACTGCCCACTTTTATATTTAAGCGACCGCTTCTTCCGCCGCCGTCTTGCCGATGATGCTCTCGTCCTCGCCGTCCATCAGGCCGAATTCCATCAGCAGGTCTTCGAGCGCTTCCATGGTGATCGGCGTCGGGATGACGAACTTCTTGTTGTCGATGATCTTCTTGGCCAGGGTGCGGTACTCGTCGGCCTGCTTGGCCTTGGGGTCGTACTCGATGACCGTCATGCGGCGGATCTCGGCGCGCTGCACCACGTTGTCGCGCGGCACGAAGTGGATCATCTGGGTGCCCAACTGACGGGCCAGCTCCATGATCAGCTCGTCTTCGCGGGCGGTGTTGCGGCTGTTGCAGATCAGGCCGGCGAGACGCACGCTGCCGGAGCTGGCGTACTTCACGATGCCCTTGGAGATGTTGTTGGCCGCGTACATGGCCATCATCTCGCCGGAGCAGACGATGTAGATTTCCTGCGCCTTGTTCTCGCGGATCGGCATGGCGAACCCGCCGCACACCACGTCGCCGAGCACGTCATAGAAGACGAAGTCGAGATCGGCCTCGTAGGCGCCTTCTTCTTCCAGGAAGTTGATGGCGGTGATCACGCCGCGACCGGCGCAGCCAACACCCGGCTCCGGGCCGCCGGACTCGACGCACTTGATGTTGCCGTAACCGACCTTGAGCACGTCTTCGAGTTCGAGGTCTTCCACCGAACCCGCTTCGGCGGCCATCTCCATGATGGTATTCTGTGCCTTGGCGTGCAGGATCAGACGGGTCGAGTCGGCCTTGGGGTCACAACCGACGATCATGACCTTCTTGCCCAGCTCGGCCAGACCGGCCACGAGGTTCTGGGTGGTGGTGGACTTGCCGATACCGCCTTTGCCGTAGATGGCGCATTGACGCATTGCCATGGGTAGCTCTCCTGTGGGCTCGCTGTCGCAAGCGTTGAACGAATTGGCTCTCGACAGTGATAAAGCAACCCATGTGCCACTCTGACATTTTAATCGCTAAGGCACTGATTAAAATAAACTTACATCAAGCGCGCAAAGGCGATTGATCTCGTCGCATCCCCGACAAAGCCGCAAGGGCTGTATGGACAACAACAGACAAACCGAACAAGACGGGCCAACAACCGCCCCCCACGCTCCCCTCCAGCGCCCGGCTGTCGATCAACCGCTGCAACCTTCCGGCGGTCATCCTCGGCAGCCTGACCTATCAGCAGCACCCGGTGCCGCTGGAGATCGACGGCATCCGCGACTTCCACCCCAGCCTTTTCCGCACGCTGGACCCCTGCTCTCGGACGCCAGCGAGCGCGCCCAGCGTTTCACGGACTACATGACGGTGCGCTTTCTGCTGGAGGAACTGGAGGAGGCGGGCCTGATGCCGGGACGCAAACGCAAGTCACGGGTCAATGCCAACTATCTGCGCATGGTGCGCGGCTGGTCGTTCGATTCGGACGGACGCGAGGGCGCGGTGCTCAAACGCTGGGTCGAGAGCCGTTTCGGCCTGCTGGCGCGTCATCACGCCGGCTCACTGCTGGATCGCGACAGCGAGGCCTACCATCGCTATCTCGCCGACGGCACGCGCGGACTCTATGCCACCAACGCGCTGGAGGCGCAGCTCGACCTGCTCTATACCTATTGCCAGTTCGAACTGGCGCGCGAACACCCCGAACACGCCGCCCACCTCACCCTCTATCGCGGCATCAACCGCATGGACGAGCACGAGATCCTGGAGACGCTCGGCGGCGGCCGCTATCGCGTGCTGTTCAACAACCTCAACAGCTTCACCAGCCACCGCGAGCGCGCCGACGAATTCGGCGACTACATCCTCAAGACCGAGGTACCGCTGCCCAAGGTCTTCTTCTACAACCGCCTGCTGCCGGGGATGCTCAAGGGCGAGGATGAATACGTGGTGATCGGCGGGGTGTACGAGGTCTGCATCAGCACGGTCTGAGTCTCGACGACAGCGGGATTCGAGGACGAACGTCGTCGGACGGCTCAGATCCGAAACCGCACCGCCCGCTGCCGCAATTCGCCCGCCAGCCGCTCCAACTCCTGCCCGGCCGCTTCCAGTTGGGTCGCCCCCGCGCTCCAGGCATGGGTCGCGTCGCTGACGCCGACGATCCGCTGGTTGATCTCGTTGGCCACGGCGGTCTGCTCCTCGGCGGCGCTGGCGATCTGGGCCATGACCGCGGAGATGCCATCGACGGCGGCGGTGATGGAGTCGAGCGCCTGACCGGCCTTGCCGGCGGTCGCCCTGGAGGCGTGAGCGCCCTCGCGACTGCCGGCCATCTCGGCGCCCGCCCGGCGCGCGCTCTGCTGCAACCGCGCCACCATCCCCTCGATCTCCTGGGCCGAATCCTGGGTGCGCTGGGCGAGCGTGCGGACCTCGTCGGCGACGACCGCGAATCCGCGCCCCTGCTCGCCCGCCCGCGCCGCCTCGATGGCGGCATTGAGCGCCAGCAGATTGGTCTGGCGCGAGACGCCCTGGATGACATCGAGCACCTTGCCGATCGCAAGCGCGTCCGTCTCCAGCGAGTGGATCGTCGCGGCCACCGAGTCGATGTCCCCGGCCAGTCTGGACATGGCCTCGATCGTCTCGCCCACCGCCTCCTGACCTTGGCTGGCCAGCCCCTTCGCCTGGTGCGCGGCATCCGCGGCGGAGGCGGTGTTGCTGGCGACCTCCTCGGCGGAGGCGGTCATCTCATGCATGGCGGCGGCGACCTGTTCGGTCTCGGACGTCTGCCGTTGCGCGACCTCCCGCGCCTGCAACAGACTGCCGGACATCTGCTCTGTCGCGGCGGAGAGCGTCGCGGACGAAGCGCCGACCTGCCCGACCAGTTCCCGCAGCCGCTCGACCATGCGGTCGAAATCGCGCGCGATGGCGCCGATCTCGTTGGGAACCTCCAGGGTCGATCCGACCGACAGGTCCGAGTGCTCGATGATGTGCGTCATGGCACGCTGCAACCGCCCAAGCTGTCCGGTGATGGAGCGGTAATAGAGCCATCCGAGCAAGGTCACCAGCAGCACGGCGACGACCGTGAGCCCGCCGAAGAGACGTAACGAGCGGGCATAGATGCGATGGGCAGCCTCTCGCTCCTGACGCGCCACGTCCAACTGCAAGTCCACCAGCTCCGTGATCTTCCGGCTGATGGGATCGATCTGGTCGTAGAGCGGCCCATCGAAATCCTGGAGCCCGTTCGACGAGCGAACCCTGCTGCCCGCGCAACCGTTCCGTGAGACTGGCGATCACCCTGTCGGCTTGCGCGAAGAGCCCCTGGGCCTGATCGGCCAGCGTCTTTTCATCCGGGGTGAGCGTGGTCTGGAGGTAGGCTTTCCAGCGCGCGTCGATCCGCTCCCGCGCCGCGCGGATCCCTTGCAGCGACTGTTCCGCCATGAGCCGACCGGCGTTGGCCTTGTTGACCGCGTCGATGACGAAGACCGCGTAGTCGTCCGCGATGGATTTGAGATCCTGCAAGGGCACGACCCGATCCAGATAGATGCGGTCGACCCCTTGATTCACCTCCCGCAACAACCCCAACGAGACGACCGCGATCAACAGCATCGCGAGACTGGGGAACAGCGCCAAGGTGGCGAGTTTGGTCCTGATCCTGGCATTCTCGATCAATTGCATGAGTGCTTTACCTGGCCATTCCGTGATTGCTTGCCCGCGAGTCGGAGGTGAATGACTTGGCGCGAATGGCCCGATCCAGTTACCTCAAGGATCCACCGACCGACGAGTCCTGGTTCCGCCTTCGCTGACGCTCTGAACTGGCTTATATGGAGTGGGCGCATGACGTTAGTGTCATCCGCGCCGGATCGTCCATGGGAAATCGCAAATGCCTTCCGGCGACCCGAATCGCCCACAAGCAGCCACCCGCCTGAAGTCAACGGGGCACAAATTCCGGCGGCCAGTAGAGATCCCGCTGCTTCGCCCCGGTCGCCGGCACCATGATCTGATAGTGCCGACACCGCTCAAGGGCGTCATCACTAGGTTAGACCAGGTGTAACCTTCGTCCCGCGCCGATTTCATGATCCGGGCGAAGAGAAAATCCATGACCCCTCGGCCGCACCCATGGCCGGACGCTGTCCCATGACGATATCCGCCACGCCGGCATAGTCTTCATCGAAGTGATGACCGCCAGAAACCTTGCGGACCTCGACGCTGCTCACGAGCGAGTCGGGACAGAGACTCTCTCCCTCCTCCCCCTAGACGCAGACACGTCGCGTCCAGTCGAGCGCCTGTACCTGGGGAAATTCCGCTAAAGCATGCGCCACGCGCCCAGCTTCAAGCCAGTCGTTCGGATGGAACTGGAAGATGGCGGTTCGCCCCACGCTGAGGAGGGCGGCAAGTTCGACCCGTGGGCACAGTTCTTCCGGCAGGCCGTTGGCCATGAAGATCAGCACCTCGACGCCGAAGGAGAAGCCGCCCGGTCGAGGGCCGCCCAGCCGCCGTCGCCCGAGAGCATGATGGCGAAGGTCGTGGGATCCTCCCCTATGCTGCGTGGACCTCCATCAGCGGCAGGCCAGCGGTTTCGCCCTACGCGGACACCACGCCGAGCTGGTCGGGGATGTGTGGATCCAGCCATTGGAAGAGCGAAGCCAGCGGGCTCAATGCCTCCCCGCCGTCCGGCGGCGGGGTTGGGCTTGGCGACGGGCCGGCGGCGGCCATCCGGGCATTGGCCATGCGTGCGCTGGGTTTCGCCGGGTTGGCGTGACTGGTGTGGTACTTGGGGTGAGTCATGGGGCCTTGTTCATTGAAGAATCTGTCTGGAGAAAGTTCAGACGCGGGTCGATAACACCGCATCAGGATGTCGGCGCGATGGCGACAGCGGCCTTTTCCGCCGAACAACGATCGTCTTCTCGCATCCTCTTGCCGGGCGGAGCAGCAGTGAGGTCGCCCTACGGCCTGATGATCCCGAACCTCTCCCAGACAGGGGTCATGTCCTCAATCGCTGGTCTTGAGCCCGTATTTCTGCACCCGATAGCGCAGCCGCTCGCGGGTGGTGCCCAGCACCCGCGCGGCGAGGCTGACGTTCGCGTCATGGCGCGCGAGCACCTCGGTGAGGATGCGCTGCTCCATGGCGTCCAGGCTCAGGCTGCCGTCCAGCGGCAGGCAGAGGCGCTCGCCCTCGGTGCGCGCACCGCCCGCATCGGCCACGTCCGCTGACGCCAACTCGTCCAGGTGCAGCCAGCGCTCGGGAAAGACCGGGCCGTCGGCCAGCAGGACGCAGCGCTCGACCAGATTGCGCAGCTCGCGCACGTTGCCGGGCCAGCCGTAGGCGCTCAGACGCCGCCAGACGCTCGGCGGGATCTGCTCCACCCGGTGGCCGGAGCGGGCGTTGAATTCGCTGATGAGCAGGGGCAGGAGGTCGTCCAGATCCTCCTTGCGGCTGCGCAGCGGCGGCAGCACCAGACGGAAGACTGCGAGCCGGTGGTAGAGATCGGCGCGGAAGCCGCCCTCCGCCACCCGCTGCTCCAGGCGCTGATTGGTGGCGGCGATGACCTGGATGTCGACCTCCAGCTCGCGCTCGCCGCCGACCCGGCGAATGCGCCGGTCGTCGATCGCGGTGAGCAGCTTGGCCTGGAGATCCAGCGCCAGTTCGCCCAGCTCGTCGAGAAAGAGGGTGCCGCCCTGGGCCTGTTCGATGAGTCCGCGCCGCCGTCCCTTGGCGCCGGTGAAGGCCCCGGCCTCATGCCCGAACAGCTCGGCCTCCAGCAGATCCTTGGGCAGCGCCGCGCAGTTGACCTCGATCAGGGGCGCGGCGGCGCGCGGCCCGCTGTGGTGCAGGATGCGCGCCGCCAGACCCTTGCCGGTCCCGGTCTCGCCGCTGATGAGCAGGGCGGAGAAGGGGACGCCGGCCAGCCGGGTCAGCATCTCGCGCGCCTCGCGCGCCGCCGGGCTGTGGCCGATGAAGGCGTTCGGCGCGTAGCGGCTGCCACGGGCGCGGGTCTCGTCGCGCAGCCGCCGCTGCGCCCTGGCGCTGCGCGCCGCGCCCGCCACCACCAGCTCCAGACGCTCCAGCTCGCAGGGCTTTTCCAGGAAATCGAAGGCGCCGAGCTTGAGCGCCCGCACCGACTCCGGAACCCCGCCATAGGCGGTGAGGAAGATCCATTCGCTCGGCAGCCCCCGGGCGCGGACCCGCTCCAGGAGATCCAGGGCGTTGCCGTCGGGCAGGTTCATGTCGGAGAGGACGACCAGCGGGTCCAGCTCGCGCTCCAGCAGCAGCCGCTCGGCCTCGCCCAGATCGGCGGCCTGGATGGCGTCCCAGCCGTGGGCGGAGAACTCGCGGCACAGCTCCGCGCCCAGGAGACGCTCGTCCTCGATCACCAGCAGGCTATCAGGCATGGCGCTCGACTCCGGTTGACGCGGCGAATCGGCAGGGCAGGCGCAAGGTCACGCAGGCGCCGCCCGAGGCTTGGTTGGCGATCTCCAGCTCGCCGTCCTGATCGCGCGCGAAGCGGCGCACCATGGCGAGCCCCAGCCCGGTACCGCCGGCGCGGCCGGTGGCGAAGGGGCGAATGCCGGCGCGCAGCAGCGCCTGCGGAAAGCCCGGCCCAGTGTCCAGGACGCGGATCACCAGGCGGTCCGTCTCGGCGTGCGCGGCCAGGGTGATCTCGCCTTCGCGCAGGACGCCGATGGCATTGAGCAGCAGATTCAAGCAGCGCCTGACGCAGCCCGGCCGCCGGCAGCAGGCAGGTCAGCGCGGCGGGAATCCGCGTCTCCAGCCGAATGCCCGTCGGCGTTTGATAGCGCACCATGACCAGCAGATCCTCGATCAGCGCGCCGACCTCGATCGCCGCCAGGGGCTCTGGCTCGTGACGCGCGGCATCGACCTGCGCGGTGAGGATCGTGTTGATCCGCTTAAGCTCCTCGATCACGCTGGCGATGCGCTCGGCGTGCTCGCCGGGGCCGAGCCGGCGTTGCAGATTGGCGCAGACCATCTGAATGCCCGCCAGGGGGTTGCGCAGCTCGTGCGCCAGTCCGGCGGAGACCGCGCCGACCGCCGCCAGACGCTCCGCGCGGGCCAGCTCCCGATTCTGGGCCAGCAGCGCCTCGGTCGCCTGGCGCACCCGCCGCTCCAGGGTTTGCTCGCGGTCGTGCTGCTCCGACTCCAGTTGCTGGAGGCGCGAGACCAGCGCGTTGTAGCGATTGAACGCGGGCCGTGCCAGCTTGGCGGTGCTCGTTCAGCTGCGCCTCTCGGCACGGGCTGGTAGTCCCGCGCCGCCAATCGCGTGAGCAGGGTTTCGAGATCCCGCAAGGGTTGTTGGACCCGGCGTTGCAGCATGATCAGCGCGACTCCCATCAGCAGCGGCAGAATCACCAACAGCAGGCTGGTCAAGCGCAGCTCCATGCGCGTATCCCGAGCCACCTTCAGCAACAACTCGTCGTGACGCGACCGCTCCCCTTCCAGGACCGTGCGCCATTGCGCCAGCGTCTGGATCAGGACGTCCACCTGGTTGAGGTCGCCCTGTTCGAGCCGCTCGGCGATGCGCTCCAGACGCTCGCGCGTCTGCGGATGCAGGGCGCCTTCGAGGCTGGCGATCTGGCGGACCATCACGCTCAGTTGAGTCAGCTCCGTCGGGTCGATCCGCGTCCCGCGTAAACCCTCCAGCAAGATCTGCTCCAGACTCAGCCCGACCTCCTGGAGACGGGCGATGTGCGCAAGATGATCCGAGATCGGCTGGAGATGGTTCAGCGTCCGCCAGGAGAAGGCGACCATGCCGCCCGCCACCGCCATGACCAGGAGCGCGGACATCACCAGCGGCAGCCAGAAGAGGCGGCGCATCGACCACCGCGCGGCGGCGGAATCCTTGATGATCGGACATGACGGAGACTCCTCAAGCGAACGCTTCGCGGGTGACGGACACCCCAACGGGCTGCCCAACGTGGTTCATAGTCACCGCGCGCCTTGGTGCAGATCAACCAAGCCGACCGCAGAGCCGCTCAAGCGGCCGATAACCGCATGAAAATACGTCGGAAACGCCTGGCATGGTCAATGCTCAAGCGGTGACACAGGTCACATTCAACGCCTGATCGTCACATCACAAGGAGACTAACGCCATGCAGACTCGATTCACGCTCACCCCGGTGGCCGCCGCGCTCTTGCTGATCCTCGGCGCGAGCGCCCCGGTGTTCGCCGACAGCCCCATGCAGGAAGAGGTCGATGTTGCGCCGGGACGCCAGATCACCACCCAGGAAGCGGCAACGATCTCCTCGGCCGCGGTCAAGGTGCTGCGGCATATCGCCGAGGCGCGCGGCGACCTCCAGGGCGACACGCCTGATACCGCCAAGGCCCGCGCGCAGTTGGATCAATCCGACCGGCTGCTGGAGATGATCCAGGCGTCGCTGCCGACCACGCTGGTCAAGGATCGCCTCTGGGTCGCCAAGAAACATCTGGAGTACGAGGACAGCAGCGAAGTGCTGCCGGACCTGGTGCCCATCTATGGCTCGCTCGACGAACTGGAGGATTTTGGCCCCACCGACCAGGCCCGGACCCATCTGGATCAGGCCAAGCAGTCCCTGGAGAAGGGCGACAAGACCGGCCGCCACCGAGCATCTGCAAGCCGTCGACGAGGCCCTGCTCTATGCCGAGGCGGATCTGCCGCTGCACGGCACCCGTCAACGCATCGACCAGGCCAGGGCCGCGCTGGCCAAGGGCGATGCCAAGGCCGCCGACCAGGCCCTGAAGGCGGCCGAGGACAATGTGGTCTTCATCTCGATCGCCATCGACTCCCCCCTGGCGCAGGCCAAGACCTCGCTCTGGCACGCCTGGCAGAATCATCTGCGCGGCGCGGAGGCACGCGCCAAGGCGGACCTGGACGAGGCTGGGAGCGCGATCGAGCGCGCCGCGCAAAGCACCGACAAGGTGACGCGCGAGGCGGCGGCGGACCTGGTCGGGGAGAGTCCGCGAGCTGCATGGGTTGCTGGAGTCGGGCGATAAGACCCTGACGGCCCGGCTCGAACGGATCTGGCATCGCGTCACCGCCCTGTCCGAGCGTTCCGCCGACTACCTCGGCTCCGGCTGGCAACGCCTGCACGCCGAGGGCGTGGGCAATCAGGATCTGATCGAGGCCAAGCTGCAATTGGCCTATGCCCGGATCGATCACCTCAACTCCCAGGACGACGCCGCCGCCAAGGCCGACCTGGCGGAGGCCAAGGGTTATCTGAACTCGGCGTCGGGACAGATGAAGGGCGACGCCAAGGCCAAGGTGGAGGCGATCTCCATGCTGGTGGAAAACTTGGAAAAGGCGCTGGATCAGGGGGATAGCGCCAAGAGCGATGCCGCCGCCTTTCAAAGCGCAGAGACACCCTTGGCGGATCTGATCCACCAGCGCTGAGCTGCGGCAGTCATCCTCCCCGACCGAGGGGAGGATGCGGGCGCGACATTGGAAACATTACCCGAGGACCAAGGCATGAGCGGATTCGAGACAGGCTTGGTGACGGCCGGACCCTGGCTGCACGCATACGGCTACCCGCTGCTCGCCGTGGCGATCGCCATCGAGGGCTTCGGCATCCCGGCTCCGGGCGCCATCCTGATGGCGGCGGCGGCGGTGCTGGCGGGCAAGGGCGAGATGCACCTGGCAACGATCATGCTCATCGCCTGGCCGGCAGCGGTGGCCGGCGACAACCTGGGCTACGGGATCGGCCGCTGGGGCGGGCGGCGTCTGCTGCTGCGGGCGGGCGTCAACCGTCACCGACTCCATTGGTTCGACGACTTCTTCAGCCGCTTCGGGGTGTGGCCCATCCTTTTCGGGCGGTTCTTCGACGGCACCCGCCAATTGAATGGGTTGGTCGCCGGCAGCGTGCACATGCCCTGGCCGCGCTTCTTCATCGCCGATGTCCTCGGCTCCGGGCTCTGGGTCTGGATCTGGGTCGTGGGATTCTATGAATTCGGTCGTTATCCTGCCTGGGCGCACCGCCTGATCCTGCACATCAACCCCTGGGTGGCCGGTGCCTCGCTCGCGGGTCTGGCCGTCGCCCTCTTCCTGCTGTTTCGGCGGCCGGCGGCGCATCAATCCGATTGAATGTGCGGTCGATGTCGTTCGGCTCTAAAATCGGCGACAAACTTGTC
>CAWFSC010000017.1:0-66251 GCA_963818415.1 uncultured Gammaproteobacteria bacterium
CGGCCTTCAGTTGCGCTTCGAGCGCTTCGGCGTGTCCGTAGGACAGGGCGCTGTGGCGGCTGGCATTGGCGTGAATTTTGGTCCCGTCCAGACTGACGGTGCCGAAGCGGCTGAGCTGGTTCTCGCGCGCCACCTGCAGCACCTGGACAAAGACCGCTTCGAACTCCTGGGCAAAGCGCTTGCGGAAGGTCGCGAGGGTATCGTGGTCGGGATGGCGGTTGGCGGCGATGAAGCGAAACGCCAAGGAGTCGTACGGTCGCCCGCTCGATCTTGCGACTGGAAAAGCAGCCGGTGGCATACCCGTAGATCAACAGCGACAGCAGGGTGGCCGGGTGATAGGGCGCACTGCCGCGCCCGGCATAGGCCCGCTCCAACTCGCTGAGGTCCAGCCCCTCCACCACCTCGACGACGTAGCGCGCCAGGTGCCCTTCGGGCAGCCAGTCCTGCACCGAAGGCGGCAGCAGGAAGTCGATCTCGCGGTTGATCGGGCGGAAGCGGCTCATCGGTCGGACTCCACAGGAATGATGCCGCTATTCTACCGAGCGGCTCGACCGTTCGGCAGCGGGAAAGTCCGACAGGCTGCTAGCCTGATCGTAGACTATCTAATAACCTCCCACTCCGCCGGGGCAAGCCCAGTGTTGCCTCGGGCTCGCCTATCACACCGACCTGTTTCTTATTCAAACCCCGCCGGCGCCGCCTGATGCCAGTGCGTCACATGCTGAAAGCGATGCGCGACATTGAGCAGCCGGGCCTCATCGAAATAATTGCCGATGATCTGTAAACCGACCGGCAGGCCATCGACCGGTTCGACCGGAATGGACATGCCCGGCAGTCCGGCGAGGTTGGTCGCAATCGTATAGATGTCGTTGAGATACATGGCGACCGGATCATCCATCTTGTCGATCCGAGCGCGAAGGCGGTGGTCGGGCTGGTCGGTCCCATGATGACATCGACCTGCTCGAAGGCGCGTTTGAAGTCGTCGGCGATCAGATGGCGGATTTTCTGCGCCTTGAGATAGTAGGCGTCGTAATAACCGGCGGAGAGCACATAGGTGCCGATCATGATGCGCCGCTGGACCTCGGCCCCGAAGCCCTCGGCGCGGCTGCGCTTGTAGAGGTCTTCCAGGTCTTGCGGGTTCTCGCAGCGATGCCCGTAACGCACCCCGTCGAAACGGGCGAGGTTGGACGAGCACTCGGCAGGGGCGACCACATAGTAGACCGGGCACCGACAGCGGGCTGTTGGGCAGGCTGATCTCGACGATTTTGGCGCCGAGCGCCTCGTATTCCTTGATCGCATCCTGGATGACGGCGGCAACGCGGCTGTCCAGTCCCGGCCCCGAAAGTATTCCTTGGGCAGACCGATGCGCAGACCGTGCAGGTCGTCGTCGAGCGCATCGACATAGTCCGGCACCGGGACCTCGGCGCTGGTGGAGTCGCGCGGATCGAAGCCGGCCATCTCGTCGAGGATGAAGGCGGCATCGGCGGCTGAGCGCGCCATGACGCCGGCCTGATCGAGCGAGGAGGCGAAGGCGATCATGCCCCAGCGCGAGCAGCGCCCGTAGGTCGGCTTGATGCCGGTGATGCCGCAGAGCGCGGCGGGCTGGCGGATGGAGCCGCCGGTGTCGGTGCCGGTGGCGGCGGCGCAGAGCCGCGCGGCGACGGCGGCGGCCGAGCCGCCCGAGGAGCCGCCGGGCACCCTGCGTCTCGTCCCAGGGGTTTTTGACCGGGCCGTAGAAGCTGGTCTCGTTGCTCGACCCCATGGCGAATTCGTCCATGTTGGTCTTGCCGAGCACCACCGCGCCGGCGGCGGCGAGTCGTCTCGACGACGGTCGCGTCATAGGGCGCGATGAAGTTGTCCAGCATCCGCGAGCCGCAGCTCGTTTTGATGCCGTCGGTGCAGAAGATGTCCTTGTGGGCGATGGGGATGCCGGTGAGCGGGCCGGCATCGCCGGACTTGAGCGCCTGGTCGGCGCGCTCGGCGGCGGCCAGGGCCGATTCGGCGGCGACCGTGATGAAGCTGTTCAGGCGCGGATCGAGCCGTTCGATGCGCTCCAGATAATGCTGCGTCAGCTCGACACTGGAATAACGGCGCAGCCGCAGGTCGGCGGCCAGTTGGGCGATCGATTTGTTCTGCATTAGTCGATGACCTTCGGAACCAGATAGAGTCCGCCCTCGGTCAGCGGGGCGATGGACTGGAAATGCGCGCGCTGGTCCGGCTCACGGGCCTCGTCGGGGCGCAGCCGCTGGACCATGTGCAGCGGGTGCGCCATGGGCTCGACGCCGCTGGTATCGACCGCGTCCATCTGGGCGACCAGATCGAGAATGTTGGAGAGATCGGCCGCATAGCGCGCGGTCTGTTCGGGGGTGATCGCAAGCCGGGCCAGGTGGGCGATCTTATCGATATCGGAACGGTCCAGTGACATGGCGATCCTGCCGGAGGCTGAAAGCTCGGCAAAATACCATAGGGGCGTGGGTGGGGAACTCGCTGCAGGGCGCGGCGCATCCGCTGGCGACCTGACGCCTTGCCGATCCTGGCCGGCATTGCTAGATTAGCCGCCCAATCAACCAGTGGACTCTGTGCCGGATCCCGAACGGCCCTCTTCTCCAGGACGCCTCGCGCGCTCTGGCGTTCCTCATCCCCTGGAAGGTAGCTACCTGATGTTTTTCAGAAGCATTCGTGGGATGTTCTCCAACGATCTGTCGATCGATCTTGGCACCGCCAACACGCTGATCTATGCCCGCGGCCAGGGGATCGTGCTCAATGAGCCCTCGGTGGTGGCGATCCGTCACGAGCGCACCGGCGGAGCCAAGATCGGTGGTCGCGGTCGGCGAAGAGGCCAAGCAGATGCTCGGGCGCACCCCGCAGAACATGACCGCGATCCGGCCGATGAAGGACGGCGTCATCGCCGACTTCACGGTCACCGAGAAGATGCTGCAGTACTTCATCCATAAGGTGCATGAGTCGCGCCTCTTCCGCCCCAGTCCGCGCGTGCTCATCTGCGTGCCCTGCGGCTCGACCCAGGTGGAGCGTCGCGCCATCAAGGAGTCCGCCGCCGGTGCTGGCGCGCGCGAGGTCTTTCTGATCGAAGAGCCGATGTCGGCGGCGATCGGCGCCGGGCTCGCGGTGCATGAGCCGCGCGGCTGCATGGTGATCGATATCGGCGGCGGCACCTCCGAGGTCGCCGTGATTTCGCTCAACGGCATCGTCTACGCGGAATCGGTGCGGGTCGGCGGCGATACCTTCGACGACGCCATCATCAACTACGTGCGCCGCAACTACGGCACCCAGATCGGCGAGGCCACGGCGGAGCGCATCAAGCACGCCATCGGCTCGGCCTTCCCCGGCAACGAGGTGCTGGAGATCGAAGGTCAAGGGCCGCAGTCTGGCCGAAGGCATTCCGCGCAGCTTCACGCTCAACAGCAACGAGATCCTGGAGGCCCTGCAGGAGCCGCTGGCGATGATCGTGCAGGCGGTCAAGATGGCGCTGGAGCAGACCCCGCCGGAGCTGGGCTCGGACGTGGCCGAGCGCGGCATCGTGCTGACCGGCGGCGGCTCGCTGCTGCGCGACTTCGACCGCCTGATCGAGGAGGAGACCGGCCTGCCGGTGGTGGTGGCCGAGGATCCCCTGACCTGTGTCGCGCGCGGCGGCGGCAAGGCCCTGGAGATGCTCGACGCGCAGGAGAGCGGTCTCTTCGCGACCGAGTGACAGGACCAGCCGGACCAGCCCGCACCCTGCCATGACGATCCGAAGTCACGCGAAACCCTAGCGATTCGGAGGATCTGGTCGAGGAACGCCGTCATCAAACCCCTGTTCGTCCGCGGACCCTCGCCCACCTTCCGGGTCGTTCTGGCGGTGCGTCTGGCGCTCGGCCTGCATCATCGCCGACCACCGCTACCAGCACCTCGAGGTCGGTGCGCTCGACTGCTGTCGTCTCGTCTATCCGTTGCAGCTATGCCGCGAACGAACCCGTCCGACTCGCCCGCGAGACGCAGGAGCGACTGACCAGCGAGACGGAACTGCGGTCACGAAAACGACCGGCTGCAGCCGCGAGAATCTGCTGCTCAAGGCCCGCTTGCAGCAGTTCGAGGCGCTGGAGGCCGAAAACATGCGCCTGCGCGACCTGCTCGGCTCCTCGTTCGACGTCGGCGAGCGGGTGCTGATCGCCGAGATCCTGTCCGTGGATCTCGCGCCCTATCGCCAGCAGGTGATGGTCAACAAGGGCAGCAAGCTCGGGCGTCTTCGTCGGCCAGCCGGTGCTGGACGCCAATGCCGTGATGGGGCAGGTCATCCGCACGAATCCCTTTTCCTCGGTCGTGCTGCTGATCACCGACGCCGATCATGCCCTCCCGGTGGAGGTCAATCGCAACGGGCTGCGGACCATCGCCGCCGGCACCGGCCTGAGCCAGGAGCTCGAGCTGCTCTATATCCCGAAGAACGCCGATATCCAGGTCGGCGATCTGCTGGTGACCTCCGGGATGGACGGGCGCTTTCCGTCCGGTTATCCGGTCGCGCGGGTCAAGACGGTGCGCCAGGATCCGGACAATCCCTTCACCACCGTGATCGCCGAGCCGACCGCCCACCTCGACCGCAGCCGCGAGGTGCTGCTGGTCTGGACCCTGAGCCCAGACCTCGCAGCAGCAGGCCTGGCCGCGGAGCCTCCGCGCCAAGGGCACGCGCCATGAGCAACCCAGGGGCTGGACCACCGAGCGACGCCAGCGCGGCGACCGGCTGTGGCCGGTCGCGCTAACACTCGCGCTCGCCATGTTTCTGACGATTCTGCCGATGCCCGCCTGGCCGATGGACGACCGGCCGCAGTGGGTGGTGCTCGCGATCCTCTTCTGGTGCTTCTGCGCTGCCGGAACGGGTCGGGGTCTTCTGGGCTTTGGCGACGGGGCTGATGCTGGATGTCCTGACCGGCATCCCTGCTCGGCCAGCAGGCCCTGGGGCTGTCGGTTGTCGCCTATGCTGGCGGTCATCCTGCACCCGCGCATCCGGCTCTTTCCGCTCTGGCAGCAGACCTTTCTCGTCTGGGTGCTTCTGCTGGTCGAGCGGCTGCTCACCCTGTGGGTCCTCGGCGCGACCGGCCAGCCCCTCGTGCCCCTGTCCTACTGGATCTCGACCTTGATCGGGGCTGCTCTCTGGCCGCTGATGTCACGTCCTCCTGAGGCGCCATGGAGCGCCGCGTGGGAGCGCGGCTGACCCATGCTCGAAACCAGTCTGGAGGACCGCCGCCGCGAGCAGCGCCTGGTCACGTCGCGAGCCATCGTGGCCGGCGCCTTCGTCATTCTGGGTCTCGCCGCGATCGTGGTGCGGCTGCTCCACCTGGAAGTCGACGCAGCATGAGCACTTCTCGGTGCTGTCGCAGGACAACCGGGTCAAGATCCAGCCGGTGCCGCCGACGTCGCGGGCTCATCTACGACGCCAAGGGCGTCCTGCTCGCCGACAACCACCCGTCCTTCTCACTGGAGATCACGATCGAGAAGGTCGAGGATCTGGACTGCGACCATCGCGGAGCTGGCCAGCTGGTTCCGATCGACGACAAGGATCGCGCCCGTTTCGAGCGCCTCAAGCGAGCAGCGGATGCGGTTCCAGGCCGTGCCGATCCGGCTGAATCTGACCCCGACCGAGGTCGCGCGCTTCGCCGTCGACGGATACCGCTTTCCCGGCGTCGACGTGCGCGCCGAGCTGATCCGGACCTATCCGAAGAGCGCGCTCACGGCCCATGTGCTCGGTTATGTCGGGCGAATCAACGAAAAGGAATCTGGCCAGCATCGACAAGGGCAACTATGCCGGGACCAACTTCATCGGCAAGGGCGGGCTGGAGAAGGCCCACGAGGGCGTGCTCCACGGACGGGTCGGCTATCAGCAGGTCGAGGTCAACGCCCGCGGCCGAGTCCTCCGCACCCTGGAGAGCACGGCCGCCGGACGCCGGCCAGGATCTCCATCTCTATCTCGACATCGCCCTGCAGCAGGCGGCCACCGAGGCCCTCGGCAGGACGGCGCGGGGCCGTGGTGGCCATCGATCCGCGCACCGGCGGCGTGTTGGCCATGGTGAGCAAGCCGAGCTTCGACCCCAATCTCTTCGTCGAGGGCATCGGCCAGACGGATTACAAGGCGCTGCTCGAATCCGCCCGACAAGCCGCTCTACAACCGCGCCATCGCGCGGTCAGTACCCGCCTGGATCGACCATCAAGCCCTTCATCGCCCTCGGCGGGCTGTCATCGGGCGTCACCAATACCCGCAAGACGACCTACTGCCCAGGGTCTTTCGGCTGCCCGGTCAAAGCCACCGCTTCCGCTGCTGGCGCCATAGCGGACATGGCACGGTGAATCTTGAGAAGGCCATCGTGCAGTCCTGCGATGTCTATTTCTATTCGCTGGCCAACCAGATGGGGATCGATCGGCTGCACGGCTTCCTCTCCCAGTTCGGATTCGGCGCGCGCACCGGCGTCGATGTCGCCGGGGAACTGCCCGGCCTGCTGCCCTCGCAGGAATGGAAGGAGCGGGTGCGCAAGCAGCCCTGGTATCCGGGCGAGACCCTGATCGTCGGCATCGGTCAGGGCTACCTGCTGGCAACGCCGATCCAACTGGCGGCGGCGACCGCGGCCATCGCTAACAAGGGCCATTACATTCAGCCTCGGCTCGCGCGGGCCAGCCAGATTCCCGGCGCGGCGACCGCAACGGAGTTCCCTGTCGTCACGCGGCCGGTGGAAGTCAGCGATCAGGGCTATTTGGATAACATCATCCATGACATGACCCAGGTCGTGGAGAGCAATGCCGGTACGGCCAAGCGAATCCGCTCGAACGATTACCGGATCGCTGGCAAGACCGGCACGGCGCAGGTCTTCACCGTGGGCCAGAAAGAAAGCTACAACGCATCGAAGGTGCCAGAGCGGATGCGCGATCATGCGCTCTTCGTCGCCTTCGCCCCGGTGGATGACCCGCGCATCGCGGTCGCCGTGCTGGTGGAGAACGGGGGTCATGGCGGCTCTACTGCCGCCCCGGTCGCGCGCCAGGTCATTGATGCCTACCTGGGCGGCGCCACTCTGCCCGACAAGGAGGGAAACGAGAATGGCGATTAACCCCTTCGCCCCGGGCCTTGATTGGGATGTCAGACCCGCCCAGCCGGGCCTGTTGCGACGGATTCATCTGGATGTCTCCCTGCTGATGGGGCTCCTGGCGCTCTGCGGCTTCGGCCTCGCGGTGCTCTACAGCGCCAGCGGTCAGGATCTCGACACCGTCGAGCGACAGTTGATTCGCTTGGGCATCGCCTTCGGTCTCATGGCCGGCATCGCCCAAATCGCCCCGGCCAGGCTCCGACGCTGGTCTCCCGGCTCTATGGGATCGGGGTTCTCATGCTGATCGCGGTGCTGCTCTTCGGCGAGATCGGCAAGGGCGCCCAGCGCTGGCTCGATCTCGGCCTGGTGCGCTTTCAGCCTTCCGAGATCCTCAAGCTCGCCGTGCCCATGACGATCGCCTGGGTTCTGTCGCTGCGCCCGCTGCCGCCAAAGTCGCTGGGGATCCTCCTGACTATCATGCTGACCCTGATCCCGGTGGTGCTGATCGCGAAGCAGCCGGACCTGGGCACCTCGCTACTGGTCGCCAGCGCGGGAGTCATGGTGCTTTTCTTCGCCGGCCTGAGCTGGCGCATGATCCTCGCGCTGCTCATCGTCGTGGCCGCGGTCGCGCCGCTCGCCTGGTTCAGCATGCACGACTATCAGCGCGCGCGCGTCCTGACCTTTCTCGACCCCGAAACGGATCCGCTCGGCACCGGCTATCACATCATCCAGTCCCAGATCGCCATCGGTTCCGGCGGCATCTCCGGCAAGGGCTGGCTCAACGGCACCCAGTCCCATCTGGAGTTCCTGCCCGAACGGCATACCGATTTCATCTTCGCGGTGATCGGCGAGGAGTTCGGATTCACCGGGATCCTGGCCCTGCTCGGTCTCTATCTCTTCGTCATCGTGCGCGGACTCTTCATCGCGGTGCATGCCCAGGAGAACTATGACCGCCTGCTGGCGGGCGGACTGACGCTGGTGTTCTTCGTCTATCTCTTCGTCAACACCGGGATGGTCATCGGGCTGCTGCCAGTCGTCGGCGTCCCTCTGCCGCTCATCAGTTACGGCGGCACCTCCATGGTGACGCTCCTGGCCGGCTTCGGCATGCTGATGTCGATCGAGACGCACAGACAGAAAAAATAACGTCGAAATATAATCGCTTTGAAAATATACTGGAGGTGCTTCCTTAGCTACGAACCCCCTGCGGAGCCTTGATGTCCGCCGCCAAAGCCCTCCTCCTCGCGCTCGCATTGACCGGCACCGCTCCGCTCGCGCGCGTCACCGAGCCGGCGGATTATCGCGCTGGCGCCGAGCGCTTCATCGCCGACATGGTCGGCAAACACGGCTTCGAGCGCGACGCGCTGAGGGCGCTGTTGGACCAGGCGAGTTACCAGCAAGACATCATCGACGCCATCAACCGACCCTACGAGGGCCTGCCGTGGCCGGACTATCGCAAGCTCTTCCTGACTCCCGAGCGGATCCAGGCGGCGTCGACTTCTGGCGCGATCACGCCGCGATCCTGTCCCGCGCCGAGTCGACCTATGGCGTCGCGCCGGAGATCATCGTCGCCATCATCGGCGTCGAGACCAACTACGGTGCGAATGTCGGGACACATCGGGTGATCGACGCCCTCACGACCCTCGGTTTCGCCTACCCCAAGCGCGCCGATTTCTTCCGCTCCGAACTGGTGGAATATCTGCTCTTGACCCGCGAGGAGGAGATCGATCCGCTCGTGGCGCTGGGCTCCTACGCCGGGGCGGTCGGCAAGCCTCAGTTCATTTCGTCCAGTTACCGCGCCTTTGCCGTCGACTTCGACGCGGACGGACGGCGCGATCTCTGGCACAGCGATCCGGATGTGATCGGCAGCGTCGCCAACTATTTCCAGCACCACGGCTGGCGACCTGGCAAGGCGGTCGCGATCCCCGCCACCTTCAGCGGCGACGACCCACCCAGGGGCCTCGCGGTCTCCGAGCAGGAGCCGTTGACGCCTAGCCTGACGGCGGAGTCGCTACGCGCGGCGGGCGTCGCCTGGACGGCGCCATTGGAGCCGTCCGCGCCCCTGACCTTGATCCGGCTACCCGGGCCGGTCGATGAATACTGGATCGGTCTCGACAATTTCTATGTCGTGACCCGTTACAACCACAGCAACCTCTACGCCATGGCGGTTCATCAATTGAGCCAGGAGATCCGCGCGCGACACGACAGCGACGGCGGATCGAGCGGACAGGTTGCCTCGGAGGCAGAGCGAAATGCGGCGCGATAGACTGGCCAAACGAATCCTGGCGAATGGCTGGGGATTTGCCCGCCCACGGCGCCATGATCTGCTCTGGCTGGTCGTGCTCGCCACTGCGCTGCTGCTGAACGGCTGCGCCAGCCAGGGCAAGCGCGGCGCGGACACGGACGAGATCCCGCCGGAGATCGCGCGGATCCCGGACGCCGTCCCCAAGGTCGAGCCGCTGGCGAAGTCCGGCAATCCGGAGTCCTACGTCGTCCGCGGCCAACGCTATTTCACGGAGAAATCCAGCCGGGGTCATGTCGAGCGCGGACTCGCCTCCTGGTATGGCGAACCCTTCCACGGACGCAAGACCAGCTCCGGCGAGATCTACGACATGCATGCCATGAGCGCCGCCCACAAGACGCTGCCGCTGCCGACCTACGCTCGGGTCACCAATACCGAGAACGGCCGCAGCGTCGTCGTCCGGATCAATGACCGCGGACCCTTTCATGGTCCGCGCATCATCGATCTCTCCTACACCGCCGCCGTCAAGCTGGGGGTCGCGAGGCGAGGGACGGCGATGGTCGAGGTCCGCGCGATCGACCCGCGCCGGGCTCGCTCCGTTACCGGTCTGTTCCTGGCGAGTCAGGAGGAGACCCGCGTCGAAAAGCCGGTGTCTGCGCGCCCAGCCAGGGTTGCCGCCAGATCCTCCGACCCTGCGCGACCGACCAAGGCCGCAGTTTCTGCCGTGGCCGTGGCGCGAACGCCGCCACCAAGGACGCAGCCTGATCGGTCTTCAGTCGCCCAGGACACACCAGCCGCTGCTCCGCGCACCCCTGTGCCAGCCGCGCCAAACATTGCGCAGCGGTCAGCGCCGAACCGCGCGAATTCTCCGCTTTATCTGCAAGTCGGCGCCTTTGGCGATCAGCGCAACGCCGAACGCCTGCGCTCCCGGCTCATCACCGAGCATCTGAACGACGACATCCGGATCGTCGAACCAGAGCTCGCGGGCGCTCCGCTCTACAAGGTGCGGATCGGCCCGCTCGCCTCCGAGCAAGACGCCGATCGCGTGTCGCAACAACTCGCGGCCCTTGGCGTGGCCACCCTTCACCGCGTCCGGAACTGACGTCAGGTGCCATTTCGCGGAGCGGGAGGGTAAACTAGGATGCGCCGTATTCCCGCCATCCAAAATCCCGGACCCCTCCATGAATTCTGCATTGAAGCTCTCGCTCCTGTGGCTTGCCCTGTGCGTCCCGCCATGCCTATCGCTGGGGGCGCAGCCATCGGAGCCGCCCCTGGCCCCTCCGGAATTGCAGGCCAAGGGCTTTCTGCTCGTCGACTTCAATAGCGGCAAGGTCCTGGCCGAGCGCAACGCCGACGAGCGCCTGGAGCCCGCGAGCCTGACCAAGATCATGACCGCCTACTCGGTGTTCCGCGAGATCGCCGCCGGGCATGTCAAGCTCACCGACCAGGTCACGATCAGCGAGCAGGCGTGGAAGACCGGCGGCTCGCGGATGTTCGTCAATGTCGGGTCTCAGGTCAGCGTGGAAAATCTGCTCAAGGGCATGATGATCCAGTCCGGCAACGACGCCAGCGTGGCCCTGGCCGAACACACCGCGGGCAACATCGAATCCTTCGCCAACCTCATGAACGCCAACGCCGAGCGTCTGGGCATGGCCAACAGCCATTTCACCAATCCCAACGGACTGCCCGACCCGGAGCTCTATACCACGGCGCGGGACATGGCCAAGGTCACCGTGGCCCTGATTCGTGAGTTTCCGGAGTACTACTCCTGGTACCGCAGCCTCGATTTCACTTACAACGGAATCACGCAGCCCAACCGCAATCCGCTGCTCAAGCGCGACCCAACGGCGGACGGCGTCAAGACCGGACACACCAAGGCCGCGGGTTACTGCCTGATCGGGTCCGCCAAGCGCGACGACACGCGACTGGTCTCGGTCGTCATGGGCACGGCCAGCCCAAATGCGCGCGAGGAGGCCAGTCTGGCCTTGCTCAATTTCGGATTCCGGTCCTTCGAGAGTCACCGGCTCTATCCATCTGGCCAGCCCATCGAAACCTTCCGGGTCTGGTATGGCGATCAGGAGAACCTCCCAGTCGGTCCCGCCCAGGATGTCGTCGCGACCATTCCGCGCGGAACCTACGACAAGCTCAGCGCCCACATCGAGAAGACGGCCGACCTCATCAACGCCCCCATCGCCAAGGGCGCGCGCGTCGGCGATGTCGTCGTCACCATGGGCACGGAAGAGATGACACGCGTCCCATTGGTCGCGCTCCAGGATATCGCCACCGGCGGTCTCTGGCGCAAGGCCAAGGACAGCGTCTTGCAGATGTTTTGAATCGAGACGAGGAGCGCGCGGTGACAGAAATCTATCTCAATGGCGCCTTCCTGCCTCCGGACCAGGCCCAGGTCTCGGTCATGGATCGCGGCTTTCTCTTCGGCGACGGCGTCTACGAGGTGATCCCCAGCTACGGCGGTCATTTCCTGAGACTGGAGCCACATCTGGACCGGCTCGACGCCAGCCTCGCGGCGATCCGGCTCGACAACCCGTTGTCACGCGACGCGTGGCGAGCGGTTCTCCACCGGCTGATCGGCGCGCCGCCGGCACCGGACCAGTATGTCTATCTTCAGGTCACGCGCGGCACGCCGCCGGAGCGCGATCATCTCTGCCCCGACGGCATCGCGCCGACCGTCTTCGCGTTGGCCAAGCCGATCAAGCCACGCCCGCCGACGCTGGCGGAGTTGGGGGTGACCTGCATCACCCGCCCCGACATCCGCTGGCTGCGCTGCGAGATCAAGTCCATCTCGCTGGTCGCGTCGGTCATGATGCGACGCGAGGCCGAGGACGCGGGTGCTCTGGAGACCATCATGCATCGCGACGGCCTGGTGACCGAGGGAGCCGTCTCCAACGTCTTCGTGGTGAGCTCCGGCGCGCTCATCACCCCGCCCACCGGCCACCTTCTGCTGCCAGGCATCACCCGCGAGCTGGCGCTGACGCTGGCCAGGGAAAACGGCATTCGCTTTCTGGAGCAACCCCTCCCGCTCGACACCTTGCGCACTGCCGACGAGATCTGGCTCAGTAGCTCCACGCGCGAGGTTCTGCCGGTCACCCTTCTCGATGGATCGCCGGTGGGGACCGGACGCCCCGGACCGCTCTGGCAACGCATGGACGCGCTCTACCAGGACTACAAGGCCGGAGTTCGCGCGGGACATGTCTGACGCCACCGAGACCCTGCTCACCTTCCCCTGCGACTTCCCGATCAAGGCAATGGGGCTGGCCGACAGCGGTCTGGAGGCTTTGGTGGTGGAGATCGTCAGCCGCCATGCGGCGGCGGTCGACTTGGACGACCTTTCCGTGCGCCCCAGCCGAGGCGGCAAGTGGGTGTCCGTGACGGTGAATGTCGAGGCGCAAAGCCGGGATCAGCTCGACGCCATCTATCGCGAGCTCAGTGCCCATGAGCTGGTGGTGTGGGCGCTGTGAGCGACGATCGACCGTTCGACCTCCATCCCTTCCTGATCAGGCGTCCGGCTGGCCTGCAAGACTATCTCGTCACCCTGAACGCCATGCGGGCCTTCACCGACGCGCGCGACGCCGAGACCCCAGACGAGCTCTGGCTGCTGGAGCATCCGCCCGTCTTCACCCTGGGGCAGGCCGGGCGGCGGGAGCACCTGCTCGATCCGGGTGACATCCCGGTCATCCAGGTCGATCGCGGCGGACAAGTGACCTATCACGGCCCCGGTCAGTTGATCGCCTACCTGATGCTGGATCTGCGACGGGTGGGGCTTGGTGTCAAGCGCCTGGTCAATCTGCTGGAGCAAGCCGTCATCGAGCTGCTGGGCGGCTATGGGATCGAGGCGGCACGGCGCGCGGACGCGCCTGGGGTCTATGTCGCCGACGCCAAGATCGCCTCGCTGGGGCTGCGCGTGCGCAATGGCTGCTGCTATCACGGGCTGGCGCTCAACGTCGCCATGGACTTGGAGCCCTTCGGGCGCATCAACCCCTGCGGTTATGCCGGGCTCGCGATCACGCAGATCTCCGATCTGATCTCGGGGATCTCGGTGACGGAGGCGGGCAATGCCCTGGCTGGCACACTGGGGCGCGTTCTCGGCCCAAAGCCCTAGCCAGCCAAGACTCCCGAGGACCCGATCGCGGCCCATTGCGGCGACCTTTCCGATTCGGGTCCGATTGTGATTCAGACCCCAAACCGCTAACCTCGCGCGACTTTGGATTCGTCGCCGGTCATCCAGTTGCAGACCTTCACCGCCACACGCCGCGATTGGCTCCCTCAGCTCGTCGCCCTGACCATGCTCGCGCTGATCGGCACCCTGCCCTTCTGGTTCAGCGATCTGGATCTTCGCGCCGCCGCGCTCTTTTATCATCCAACCGCGGACGACCCCTGGTTCGAGTCGCGGGAGGCGCTTTGGCTCTTCTTCTATCAAGCCGCCCCCCTGCTGGTTGGCCTGGTCACGCTTGGGAGCCTCGCGGTCCTCGGCGCCAGCTCCGTCCGGCCCCGTTTCAAGCGGCTGCGGATCCACGCGATCTTCCTGCTCGCGACGGCCCTGCTCGGCCCCGGCCTGATCGTCAATGCCATCCTCAAGGACCACTGGGGACGCCCCCGCCCGCATCAGACGATCGAGCTGGGGGGAACTCAAGCCTATCTGCCGCCATTGGTCATGGGTGAGCCGGGCAAGGGCAAGTCTTTCCCTTGCGGACACAGCTCGGCGGGCTTCATGCTCGCCGCCTTCTTCCCGATCTGGCTGCGGCGTCGGCCTCGGCTCGCCTATCTGGCCCTGGCGGGGTCGATCCTGCTGGGGACCTTGCTCGGGATCGGGCGCATGACCGCTGGCGACCATTTTGTCTCTGATATCCTCTGGTCCGCCGTCATCGTGTATGGACTGGCCTGGGCTCTCTATTACTTCGTCCTGCGTGTCCCGGCGCGGGAGGATGCGGCAGCCGAGACGCCAGACGTACCACGACGCCCAGCAAGCCATCCCATCGCCACGGCCATCGCCTATGGCCTGGCCGCCGCTGTCATGCTGTTCGGCGTGCTGCTCGCCACGCCCGTGCATCAGAACCGGTCGCGGGAGATCGTCCCCTCGCAATACGATCCGCCGCCGCGCATCCTCAGACTGGTTGCGGACGAGGCGCAGGTCACGCTGATCTGGCACGACTGGTCGGATCACTCCGCGCTGATCCTGCTCAAGGGGCGCGGTTTTGGACTGCCTGGCACCCGCGTACGCGATCGCATGGACGTCAAGGATGGCGTCCTGACCTATGAGGTCACCCACTCGGGCATCTTCACCGAGAAGGACACCTCATTGACGGTCGGATTGGTCGCGGGTGCATGGGATCGCATTGAGGTCACGAATCAGCTCGGCGATATCCGCGTCTATCCAATACCCACCTCGGCGCCCCAGCTCGATCTCAAGACCGGGGACGGGGAAGTCCAGCGCGACGCCCAATAGATAGGTCGCGTCGCCCCCGCGCTGTATCATGTCGACTTGCGCGCCGCTCAGCCGAACCGGCCTCTCCGAGGACCCCAACATGACCGACACCAAGCCCGACATCCCCTTCCAGAGCGCCGTGATGCCGGAGGCGCTCCGCGCCGAGAGCCGGATCCAGTTCCGCTGCCATCAGGGCATTTCCTGCTTCAACGCCTGCTGCAAACAGGCGGATGTCACCCTGGCTCCCTACGATATCCTGCGCCTCAAGCGTCGGCTCGGGCTGACCTCGACCGAATTCGTCCGCCAATACACGGTGCCCTTCCAGATGGACGGCGACGGGCTACCAGGCGTCAAGCTCAAGACCGATGAGACGGGCGCCTGTCTGCAGCTCGCGGGAGATGCCGGCTGTGGCGTCTACGAGGACCGGCCGACAGTGTGCCGCTACTATCCGCTCGCACTCCTGGCGCTGCGTGCAAAAGACTCGCCCACCGCCGAGGAGCGTTACTCGCTGATCAAGGAGGGGCACTGCAAGGGTCACGAGGAGCCGCGCGAGATCAGCATCGACGACTACCGCGCGGAACAGGGCTGCGAGGCGTTCGATGCCGTGAATCGCGAGTGGTATCAACTGGTCTTGAAGAAGAAATCGGCTGGCCCCGCCGTCGGCCGTCCGCCGCAGACCAGCCTGCAACTCTTTTTCATGGCCTCCTACGACATCGACACCTTCCGCCGCTTCGTCCTGAGCGAAAACTTCCGCAACACCTACAGCCTCCCCGACGACTTCTACGCTGAGGTGGAGCTGGATGACGAGGCGTTGCTGCGCTTCTCCTATCGCTTCCTGCGCCAAGTGCTGTTCGGCGAACGCACGATCCAGGAGATCGCGGACGCCTGGGATCAGCGCGTCGCCCAGCGTCAGGAGGTATGGGAGGCCAGGAAACAGGTCGAAATCGAGCGTCGCCAGGCTGCGGAAGATCAGAAATACGCCGAGGGTGGCGATGGCGCCTGTGCCGACCGATGACCCGACGTGCGCTCCGCCCATTCAGACCATGATTCGACATCCCTGGCGCTCATGACCGAAGCATCGGATCTTGCCGCGCTGCTCAAGCAGCGGCTGGACGCCACCTCGGCCCTCCTGGCGGCCGTCCAGGCCGATGAGGAATTGCTCAGGGCAACCCTCGCCGCCGCCACGCGCACGGCCGAGGCCATCAACCGGGGCGGCACCCTCTTCATCTGCGGTAATGGCGGCAGTGCGGGCGAGGCGACTCACCTGAGCGGCGAGCTGATTGGCCCTTTCCTCGACAAGACCCGTCGTCCGCTCCCGGCCATCGCCCTGGGCTTCGATACCAGCGCCACGTCCGCCGTGGCCAATGACTTCTCGTTCGCTGAGGTCTTTGCCCGCCAGCTCGCCGCCCTGGCGCGGCCCGGCGACGTGCTCTGGGCCTTGTCCACCAGTGGCCGCTCGCCCAATATCGTGCGCGCGCTGGAGACCGCCACCGCGCGCGGTGTCATGACGGTGCTGCTGACCGGCGCCCGGCACCCAGATTTGCCCGCGACCGCCGAGATCGTCCTCGCGGTTCCCTCGCGGGAGACACCCCGGATCCAAGAGATCCATCTCATGCTGGGACATTTCCTGTGCGAGATCGTGGAGGCACGGGCGAAATGACTTGGCGAGAGAGAGACGCGGCACACCGAACCGGCACGGCTGAGTCGGGTCGTTCTCACTGGGGCCATTGAGCTTTCACGATCAATCCAGCGAATCCATCAGCCGGGGCGAACGCGCACCGCAAACCAAGTGCCATCGACGCCGTCGCCGGTGACATCGCCCTCACGTTCGTCTCCAACCCATTGGTAGAGCGGCCGCCCGTCATAGCTCCACTGCCGGGAGCCGTCCTCCCGCTGGACCGTGCCGAATGGCGCGGTCGGCACCGTCGAATCAGTCGTCAGGAACGGAATCCACAGTCCGGAGCAGCCGCCCCGACAAGCCGCGTCGCCCTTGGCGTCCGTCGTCGAGACGTAGAGGGTGCGGCCCTCGGCGGTGGCGAGCACAGGGCCGAGACGTGCCCGCCGTAGGGTGAATCTGTCCGCGACCTTGGCGATGTCCTCGGACCGGGCGGACACGCCACGGTCGCCTGGCGCCACCCCGCTCGGGGCCGTCGACTGCACGTCCGCGGAAGCAGGGCTCGGCGCCGGCGCGGCTGGCTGGGCGGCCGGATAAACAGGCGCCTGATAGCCGTATGGGACATAGGGAGCGAAATAGGGGGGCTGAGGGTAGTAGTAACCCTGGACCGGCTGCGGCTGTTCCGCCCGAGCCGTCAAGGAGAAACACAGAGCCAGACAGGCCGAAAAACCGCTACGCATGGATGCATCCATTTATGAAATCTGCTCCAGTGCCTGTTGAAGAAAGTCCAGGACGTCCTCGTCGCGGTAGGGCTTGACGAAATAGGCGTCGACACCGCTGCGCTGGGCCTCGCGCCGATGCTTCTCGGTCGAGCGCGAGGTGATCATGGCGATCGGCAGGGTGCTGGTCCTGGGTTGGGAGCGCAGGTGCGTGGTCAGTTCCAGACCGTTCATCCGCGGCATCTCCATGTCGACCAGAACCACGTCGACCGCCTCTCGGGCAAGGACCTGGATGGCATCCATGCCGTCATGCGCGGTGAGCGACCGATAACCGCTGTCCTCCACGAGGCGTGAGAGGATCTTTCGCATGGACAGCGAATCGTCGACGATGAGCACGGTTGGCAGCTCGACCCGCTCGGCCATCGCCGTCGTGGGCAGCTCGGAGAAATCGGCGCCCGCGGCGACCCGCAGCAGGGCACGCAGTTCGATGATGGGGACGACCCGGCCATCGCCGAGGATGGATGCCGACATCAACCCAGGAACCCGTGGCACCAGCGGGCCGAGCTTCATGACCACCAGCTCGCGGCCTTCGAGCAGCGCCTCGACCATGATCGCCCGCTCGCCAATCTCGGACTCCACCAGCAAGACCACCTGTCGGCCCTGTGTGGGATCGCGCGCCGGCAGACCCATGAGCCGGTTGAGATGGATCAGCGGGAAGGTGCCTTCCTCGTGCCGGAAGGTCCAGCCATCGGAGGTCTCCGCGATCTCGCCCTCGTCCGAGACCACCGCCAGCCGCACCTCGTTGGCCGGGATGGCGAGCAGTTGCTCCTCGCAGCGGATCAGCAGGCAGTACATGGCCAGGAGCGAGGCCGGCAGCCGCGCCGTGAGCCGATAGCCCTTGCCGGCCTCGGAGTCGATCGCCAGCGAGCCGCTGAGCGAGCGGACCGTGGTGGCCACGACATCCATGCCGACGCCCCGGCCGGACACCTGGGTCACCTGGCCACGGGTGGAGAAGCCGGGGCGCAGCGTCAGCAGCGCGGCCTCCTGGTCCGACAGCTCGGCATCGGCGTCGATCAGACCGTTGTCGATCGCCTTGGCCCGAACGCGCGCCAGATCCAGGCCGCGTCCGTCGTCGCCGATGACGACCTCGATCTGATCGCCCAGTTGTCCGAACTGGATCTCCAGGCGGCCCTGGCGCGGCTTGCCGCTCGGCTTCGCGCTGGTCGCCCAGCTCGATGCCGTGGTCGATGGCGTTGCGGATCACGTGCATCAGGGCCGGCATCAGCCGGTCCATGACCTCGCCGTCGATCTTGACCTCGCCGCCCAGCACGGACAGTTCCGCCTCCTTGCCGGTCGCGCGGCAGGTCTGGCGCGCCACCCGTTGCAGACGCGCCGCGACGGAGCTGACCGGCACCAGCCGCGTGCCCATGGTCAAGTGGCGAATCTGCTGGCTGAGCTTGATCTGCTGCCGCGACAGCTCATCCAGATCGCGCAGCGTCCCGTCGAGCGTCCGCGCCAGCTCGCGCGCGTCGCTCACACCCTCGTTGAGGCGACGGGTCGCGATGTACATCTCGTTGTACTGCTCCAGCTCCAGCGGGTCGAAGGCGTCCTCGGTGCTCGCATAGCCTCCCCGGCCGCCCTCGCTGCCCAGCCCGCGCAGATCGACCAGCTTTTCCAGCTCGGCGACATGCAGGTAGTTCCGTTGCTCGATCTCGCCGGACGTCGCTCAGCGCGCGCTGTGCCTGACGCAGGCGCTCCTCGGACTGCGAGAGGGCCATGGTCAGCTCGCCGACCTGACGCAGCAGGTCGTCGATCACCCGGGCGGGAACCTGGATATAGGTCTCTTCCTCGTCCGGCGCGGTCTCCCGCGCGCGCCCGAGGCGGCTCCAGTCGCGGCCATCGGCGATCCTGGCGAGCGGCCCGGACTCGCCGCCGTCGTCGGCAAGCGCGGCCACGCCCTGGCGGTCGATACGGTTGGCCCAATCCAGGACCTCCTGCATGATCGGGCGCAGGCCCTCGGGGTCATCGGGCTCGATCCCATTGATGACATCGAACATGACCGCGAGCCCGTCGGCCCCGGCGGCCAGGGTCGTGCCCAGTGCCGCGCTCGGCGCCAGGCCCTGCTCGGTCAGGAACTCCAGGAGATCTTCCAGATGATGACTGAGGACGGCGATGGCGCGCACGCCGCAGACATTGGCCGAGCCCTTGATGGTGTGCGCAAAGCGCTGCGCCTGGCGCAAGGCGTCCTCGCCGCCCTCTCCGGCGATGATCCGCTCCAGCACGGTCGCCAGCTTGAGCGCGAGATCGGGTCCCTCGCGCCGGAAGCTCGCCAGCACCGAGGCGTCGATATCCTCCGCCAGGCGCAGTTCCAGATCCTCGGACGCGACCTCGGTCGGCCGCTCCGGAACCGCCTCCGCCTCCAGCGACAGGGGATCGCGATAGAGTTCCAGGACCAGTTCCTCGGCGTTGACCGGGGAGAGCGGGTCCGGCCAGCGCGGATCGAGCAGCGTCTCCACCACCGCGATCCGGGTCGACGCGGCCAGCGGGGCCTCCAGATAGTCCAGCAGGCGTTGCGGCAGTTGCGCCAATCCCTGGAGCAGCGACGCCGGCCAGGCGTCATCCGGGGGCATGGCGGCGAACTGATAGCCGAGGCCGGCGCACAGGGTTGCGAAGGCGACGAAGCCCGCCTCCGCCGCCGCCCCGGCGAAGCGTGCGACGATGTCCTGGCAGGCGCGCGCGGTGGCGGCGCGGGTCGGCGCGTCGGGCGCGTCGGCAATGGCCTGGATGCGTCGCAACAATTCGGCGCGACTGTCCTCAACGGCGCTTGCGAGCAGGGCGTAAAGCTCGGCCGCGTCCGCGCTCAACACGGCCTCATCGGCATCCAGGTCGGCGCCGCTCGTGGCGGCGACCGCCGCGAGCGCCGCCAGCACGGAGGCCGGGGGCGACGTCGAACTGAACCTTGGCGGCGGATACCTCGGGCAAGGGCGTGGCCAGGCCCTCGCCCGCCCCGACAAAGCCCTCCTCGGCATCGGCGCGCGCGCGCCACAAGGCCGCCGCCTCCGCGCTCAAGGGCAAATCGAAGGCGTCGGATGTCGCCATTTCGAGCAGGGCCGCGATGACCTCCGCGTCGTCGGGCGCCTCCAGATGGGCCTCCAGCAGCGCCAGCAGCTCCAGGAGCCGCACGCCGGCATCGGCGTCGCCGTTCTCGGCCTGCTCCGGGCAGACTGGTGACGGCCATGTCGATCAGTCCCAGCAGCTCCACCAGATGCGGCCCCTCGGCCTCAAGCTCCGGCCACAGCTCCGCCAGCACCTCGGCGAAATCGTTCGCCGCCACCAGCCGGTCCTCGGCAACCGCGGCGCAGTCGCCGGCCTGTTCGACGGCCTGCTGGAGCGCCGGCACGGCGGCGGAAAAGATCTCGGCGATCGCGCCAGCGTTCATTGTGAGTCGTCCCTAGCCCTGAGCCTGCTCTTTGACCGTGGTCGGCGCCGGCAGCCGGAAGAGCGCGATGGCATCGATGAGCTGCCTGGAATAGTCCACCAGGCTGCCGGTCTCCTGGGTCTGGTGATCGAGCTGGTCGGTGGTCTCGACGGTACTGGCGCGCATGGAGTCGACACGGTCCATCAGGGTGCGGTTGGCGTCCACCTGTGCCTGGGCGCGGGCGTCGATCTGGCGCACCGCCTCGGCAAGATTCGCCGTGGTCTCCTGGGTCTTGAGCATCAGTTCGCCCGCGCCCTCGATGGAGCGGGACTCGGTGCCGACCGCCTCGGTCGCCTCGTTGACGGTCTGGATGCTGTCCAGGGTCTCGACCTGAATATTGGCGATCAGGGTCTCGATCTGACTGGTGGCGCTGCGCGAGCTGTCGGCCAGACGCTGGACCTCCTGCGCGACCACGGCGAAACCGCGTCCGGCGTCGCCGGCCGTCGCCGCCTGCATGGCCGCGTTGATGGCGAGTACGTGGGTACGCTCGGAGAAGCTGTTGATGATTTCGACGATCCCGCTGATCTCCTGGGAGCGCTCGCCGAGCCGCTTGATGCGCTTGCCGGTCTCCTGGATGGTGCCGCGAATGTTGGCCATGCCCTCGACCGCGCCCTTGACCGAGGCCAGCGCCTGGTCGGTCGAGGCGGTCGCCTTCTCGGCGGATTCGTGACAGAAGCGCGCCAGCTCGGCGATGCCGTTGATGGCGTCGACCGCGTCGGCGAGGTCGTTGGCGGTCTGCTCGATCGCCTCGCGCTCGGCGGCGGCCACCTCGACCACGCGGTTGCCCTGGGACTGCACCTGCGAGGACGCCTGGCCGACCCGCTCGGCGATGTCGCGCACCTTGACCAGGACGCGCGCGCTCTCGGAGGTGATCTGATTGAGCGCGTCGCGCAGCGGACCCGTGATGTCTTCCTTGACCGGCATCTTGACGGTGAGGTCGCGCGCCTGACTGATCTCGGCGCCGACTTGCAGCATCTCGATGATGGAGTCGTTGAGCTGGTCGTTCTGGCGTTCCAGGAAGTCGATGCCGCTGTTGAAGGCCGCGACCGTGCGTCCAAGCTCGTCATCCGCGCCCAGCGCGAGACGTTCCGAGAAGTCGCGGCGCTCCTCCATGCCATGCAGCGCGTTGCGGATGCGCTCGGCCGGGCTCAGGATGAATCGCGCGGAGAGTTTGGCGATCGTCAGATAGATGGCCATGCCCGCCAGCAAGGCGCTGAGAAACAGCAGGGCGATGACCAGCACCGTCGTGACTTGGCGTTCGTACAGCGCTATTGGCCTTGAGCGCATCGAGCCGCTGGTTGAGGTGGGCCTCGGCCGCGGATTGGAAACCCTGTGCGAGTCCGATGACCACCGTGCCGGCCTCCCGACCATCACGCGTGATGGGAAACTCGCGGGAGTGCTCCGAGGTCGCGGCCTCCTTGCCGATCAGGCTCTTGCCATCGGCGCCCCGGATGTCGACGTAAGCGAACTCGGGATCGCGCGCCACGGTCGCTGCCAGCGCGGACAGCTCCGCGCCCGATCGCGGCGCGCGCGCACCTGCGGCAATGTCGGCCAGCAGAACGCCCGCCGTCTCGACCGAGCGGATCGTCTTCTGCTGGAGCAGGCTCGCGACCCCGCCGTCCCCGTCGGCGCCAAGACCCCGCGTGGCCGTCGAGCGCTCATCGTAGAGACCGTTCAGGCCCCAGAGGATGGCTGCGGAGACCAGGATGAACACCGCTAGAACGAGCGCCGTGGTTGAGATGGTGAGCTTGGCCGAGATGGAGAGGTCGGTAAGTTTCATGATGAATCCTTCAACGAAATGACACCGAGCTCAGAGCAGTCCCGCGCATTGAGCGAGAATACTCAGCAGCCCGCCGAGATCGATCTCGACATAGGTTGTTCCTTCCACCGCGAGACTCCGGCAGACGAGGTCGTCGGGCAGATTGGGCAAGGGGCGCTGGATCTCGGCGTCCGACGTTGGCCGGCAGGGTGACGACCGTGATCTCGTCGATGCACAGGCAGGCGCGCGCGTCGCGAGGACCGAGCATGAGGAAATAGCGGCCGGGCGTGGCCCGTCTGTCGTCGAGCAAGGCGCCCAGGTC
This sequence comes from uncultured Gammaproteobacteria bacterium, assembly GCA_963818415.1. GTDB lineage: Bacteria > Pseudomonadota > Gammaproteobacteria > Chromatiales > Chromatiaceae > CAWFSC01. The sequence goes on from CAWFSC010000017.1 coordinate 22,631, forward strand.
GTGGACCGGAACCAGCTCGCCGCGAAAATTGGCGAGTCCGAGGCACCAGGGCTTGGTGAATGGGAGCCGCGCGCAGAAAAGCGCGGGGGAAACCTCGGCCGGTAGGTCCGCCGGAATCAGAAACCAGCGCTCGCGGATCCGGAAGGCATGCCCAAGCACCCCGGCCTCGCGGTCCGGCTCATCGGCCACGAAGGCGGGCGAGAACCAGCGCAGCGTGCTCGGATCGACCAGCCCCGCTTCCGCCTCCCTGGCGCGGGGCTGCGTCACGGCTTCGACCCGCCGCTGGCGAGCTCCGCGACGTGCCTCAGGATGTCCTCGGCGGAGCAGGGTTTGACGACATAGGCGCTGGCGCCTTGCAGTTGCGCCCACACCTTGTCGGCCTTCTGGTTCTTGCTGCTGACGACCACCACCGGGATGCTGCCCGTCTCCGGGTCATCGCGAATGGTGCGCGTCGCGTGATAGCCGTCCATGTCGTCCATGACGATGTCCATGAACACCAGATCGGGGCGTCCCTCGCGCGCCATCGCCACCCCCTCCCTGCCGGACGTGGCGATCATGACTTCGTGCCCCGCCTTGGTCAGCAGACTCCGCAAGTGATCGCGGTCGGTCGCCGAATCCTCCACCACCAATACCTTCGCCATACCTTGACCTCGGGTGAATTCAATGCAAGTAGCGTTTCAGCGTTTCGTTCAGGCTGTCGATCGCCAGGGGCTTGGTGAGATAGGCATCCGCCGAGGCCAGGGTGCCGCGCAGTTTGTCGATCCGCGAGGTCTTCCCCGTCAGCATCACGACCGGGGCCGAGACGTGAATGTCCTTTTTCATCTGTCGGGAGACATCGTAGCCACTGATGCCGGGGAGCATGACGTCGAGAAAGATGAGGTCGTAGGTCCGTGACCGCGTCTTGAGCAGCGCCTCTTCGCCGGTCTCGGCGAAGTCAACGGCATAGCCCTCCTTGAGCAGACGCACCTCCATCATGCGTCGGACCGATTCGCTATCGTCCACCACCAGGATGCGCTTGACCAAGCCAGCCGTGGCGTGAGCTTGCGGCTCCGCGTGGCTGTTCCTTTTCTCCTCCAGACCGGCCATCACCTGCGCCGACATGTCGTCGCGGATCGCGAGTTCGGGCGCGAAGTAGTAGACCTCGGCGACCAGTTCGTCCAGGGCCTTGAGGATGCGGCTGCCGATGACCGGCCGCTTGACGAAGACGCTCTTGGTACCCTCGAAGGTGCTGTCGTTCTTGTTCGTGGCGCCGATACGGATCACCGGAAAATCGGTCCGTCGCAGCCGGCCGCAAAGCTCCACCCAGGCATCGGCGCCTTCGGCGAGGTCTTCGTTGACGAGACAGATCTCGGGGCGTTGCGACCCTTGCTCCCAGCGCACATAGCGACTCGAACGAACCGCCGAGAGCTTGAAGGCGCTTCCCAACGCCATCTGCTCGCGATCCGAAAAGCCACAGAGCGCGACCGTGAACTCCTTGCTTGCGTCTTTGGTCACTGTTGGGTTCTCAATTTCGACGTTAGGTGGCGAGAGTACGGGGCCTTGCCGATCACCTGTCGAACGAGTCTGTATGCCCTTCGACGGCCCGGTCGGACTCGACAACCCCCGACCGTCGCGCCCATGCCCTGCGTCACGGCGGCGTCCCAAGGCTAGGCCGCGACCCTGATCGGTATGCGAATCAGGTTACATCGCCAACCGCTCGTCAGACTTTGACCCCTCTCACAGATCCTGGACGAGGGCACCCGACCGATAGAACGGCGACCTGTCCGGATACGCAACATCCCACTCGGGCTCGACGGGGCCACGGCTCGGAAGTGGGCGGTCCCGTCCTTGGGACATCATCCCTTCCGGGCATCTTCCCGCCGCGCCCGCGAGACCTCGCGCGCGGCGTGGACGACCAGCAGCCCCCAGATGACCTTGTTCACGATGTCGCCGAGGTTGAAGGTGAACTCTCGCAATACCACGCCTATGCCCTGCTCGAATAGGACGGTATGGAAATAGCCCGCCGGATAGATCGTCCAGCCGATCAGGACGAAAAAGTACATATAGCCGAGCGTATCGCGCTGCGCCGGGATCAGTTCGCTGCTTGGCAATCCGCGCAGAACGCGATAGATGGACACCAGCATATACATCCAGAGCGAGACTCCGATCGCGAAGCAGAGAAGACTCACCGACGTTGCCTCACCTGCGGCCAACATGGACTGCTCGCCGAGGTAGCCGGACGTGATCATGGCGGCGTCGGCCAGGGCAAGATTGAGAACGAACCGGATTCCGACCCTTTTCACCCCGATCAGCAAGGGAAACATGACGATCAGCAGGACGGTCGTGACGAGCCAATACCCATAACGGACGGCGAGCGGAAACTCGACCAGGGTTCTGATCAGCACCGAGGTCTCCGAGCCGCTACTGACGAGCGGTTGCAGGCTGGTGAAGTAGTACAGATGCAGAAGCGACGAGAGCCCGCAGATGATGATATTGAGAAAAACGAGTAAACGCAGATTTGGCTCGACTGCGCGGAAGCTGCGCGAAGAAGTAGATCACCGCGAAAAACGCGGCCACACTGCAAAATAAGAACGAGAAATAGGTGAGATCGAATAATGTGGCCATCTGTTCCGTTCCTGTTTGCCGGAATGTCGCACTGGAAATGGCGTCAGCCGAGCCATCGGCTCGCGAATGAGCGCCGGGGCGGGGTCCGGACGCCATGGATGGCGGTCTGTTCCCTCATCGCTCTGACCATCCGGTGATCTCCGGTCACCGGCGTCAGGGCATGGTCGTTGACATTGCTACCATACACCTCTTGGTGGATCCGACGCCTGCCTGTCGAGCCAAAAGAGGCACGGGTGGTTTGGCTCTCCCTGAGGCGAAATCACTGAACTGAGCAGCACGTCACAAAACGCGCATGCGCGCGTCGTCTCATTCCTTGGCGGTTTGCTTGCGGCGAAATCCTCCTGACTCTCGCGCCGCGCCATCCCGCGCGGCGTCCGTCTTCGCCAAGCCATCCGAGTCGCTCGATTCCACAAAGCGTAGGCTCATCATCAAGAGCGCGTGCGGAAAGGTCAGCGCGGCAAGTCCGATGAAGACGACCTGGAGCGTCAACTGAGCGCCCGTGCGTTCAGGTGACAAGAACACGAAGGCGGCGAGCGCCAGCACCCAGGTCAGGAGCGTCATCGGCAAGGCGTCACTCAACAGATCTCTTGATCGCCCCACCCCGCCGGGCTGGGTGTCGGTCCGCCGCGTAGCGCGCCAGGAAGCGGGCCGAGTGCAGCAAGCCGAAATAAACGGCGAACGCGACCAGGGGCGGTGTCACCGCGAAGAGTGCGGCGACGGTCGCCAGCTCGATCAGCGTTGTTCCCTGCCCGTGCGGGCGGGAGCCGGCGCGGATGGGAGGGCGCGCTAGTAGCGGGATGGCGAGCACCAGCAGCGCGGGCCAGGCGACACCGATCACCTGGGTCAGTGCCCTTGCGTCATCCGGCGGAATCAGTTGAGAGAACAGCCAGGTCGTCTCGGCCGCATAGAAGACGCTCGGCAGCATGATGGGGATGGCGCCGCGCAGCAGCACCTCGGATACATATCCCAGATCCCAGGCCCGTGGCGCCTGGGCGTCTTCGCTGCCCCAGTGCAGCACGGTCGCGATCAGGAAAGCTGTCAGCATCGCGGCGGGAAAGGCGACCCAGGCGACGATCACCAGGCATCCCAGCAGCACATAGACCGCAAGCCCGATCCAGAGGATCTCGGCGCGCCCCAGCCGCGTCGCCAGGTATCTGAGGTGCATGAGATCCAGGGCGCCGTGCGGAATCCCGAGCAGCGCGACCGAGACGACGGCAACCGCCATCCCGGCGGCGAATGGGATGGGAGACTGGAGGGTCAGACTCAGGAGGATGGCGAGCGCGGACATCGTCAGGAAGCCCGCGACCTGGAATCGGCCCAGTTGGCTTGCGCTCTCGCGGTCGGTCAGTGATTGAGTAGTCATGGGATCAGGCGGTTCCTGTCGTGGATGCGGGACGCTTTTCCGGCGCCGGGCACGGGCGCGGGTCCGCGCCGCGCCCGAGCGCGGTCGTCAGCGCCAGCTTCATGAAAGGCCAGGTCGGCAGGGCGGCGATCACCTCGATAAAGTCCCGAGGGTGCGCGCGGTCAGAGAGAAACCGCACCAAGGCGTCGGCTCCAACCTTGTCGAATAGCCCGAGAAAGGTCTCCGGGGTCGCGGCGGGCTCGTCGAGCAGGCGCCGCAGGAAAATCCCGTCGAGCCAGCCGGATAGCCTGGAGTAAGGGCGCGGAGCCACAACGGCGGATGGCGCCGCAACGAATGACTCCGCGAACGCTTGGGACCAGTGTTGAATCGCCAGAAAAGCAAACCCGGTGCTGGGTCTGACCAGACCGCCGCGCGTACCGATGGCGTGGTAGCCGGCGGGCGGCTTGGGCTGGGAACCGACTGGCACGCCAAGCGGAATGGCGCCCTGCTCGCGATATTGGATTGCGTAATCCCGGAGACCCAACCGCTGGGCGAGGTAGTCACGGAGCGCGCGCTCGTCACGCGGGATGTCGTGGAAGGGCTCGGGGGACAGCCGGGTGGTCTCGACCAACGCCTCGTGCTCGGTGTAGGGAAGCACGTAGCAAAACGTCGGATGACTGTCCTGATCGGCCCAGAAATCCATGAGCGTGACGCAGCCGGGGTCGAACACGGGGTCATGGCTGCGGATCTGCCAGCCCAGGAATTGCTGAGTCAGCATCGGGGGAGGCGCCGAGCGCTCGGGCGGACGGGCATCGAAGAGGGTCCGCGCACGCACGAGTCCGCGCGTGGTCTCGACCTCAAAGCCGCTGGCCGTTGCACGAAAAAGACCCGCTTTGGTTCCGGGCCACAGGGCCACCGTCGGAACGGCCCGGAGACGGCTCAGTGCCGATGCGTAGAAGCGGTCGGCCGGGATCTGCTCGTAGGCATGGGTGTGGGAGGCGCAGCGCGTCTCGCGCCCGAAGGCGCGCACGGACCAAGCGTTCCAGCGATGCGTGACGCAATCCTGGAAGCTGTGCGGAACGGCGTTCCAGTAGCACCAGGTCCGGTCGCGCGTATACGTCTTACGGGGCTCGACGATGAGGATGCGCCCATCGTAGCCGCGCTGCGTGAGCTCCACCGCCAGCGTCAGTCCGGCGCAACCGCCGCCGAGAATGAGCACGTCCTGTTCGGCCGTCATAGGCAAGCATCCGACCCTGTCAGTCCGGCGAGTAATCGGCGCCACCGGGCGTTCTCGCGTTGGCCGGAAAGCCAAGCCCGGCGACCGCGACACCCAGCCGCGCTGGGCGAGATGGCGCGGCGAGAATAGCCCCGACCGTCACGTCGGGCAAGACGCCGGGCAATCGCCAGCCCTAGCGCAGCAGGATATGCAGCCAGACCAGGGGCAGGATGGTGAAGAGCATCGAGATCGCGACCGATACCCACACTAGCAGGACCACGACGAGACCGAGCAGCGAGGCCAGGATGGCGACGAGCACCGCGACCAGGAGCAGCACCGGGCCGGACATACGGGGGCGGCGCCTGGTCGCGGGAGGCGGCTCGGCGCCCAGGGCGACCAGCGCAGCCAGACGCCGCTCGGTCGAGGGGAAGATCGAGACGATGGCGCCGGTCAGCAGTCCCGCGTCGGTTCGGGTTCCTGGATCGACCACACAGAGATGCCCGGCCCATGAAGCGGCGGGGGCGGCGTCGCCCGTGGAGTGGATCGCCATCAGGGCGCCCGCCAGGGCGTTGGGGTCGCGGGTCAGCCGGACCGCCGTGGCATCGGCCATGTACTTGCGCTGGCGCCAGGCCAGGGCGATGGCCGGCCCCAGCATCAGGGAGCTGACGAAGCCGCCGAGAAAACCGCCAAAGAACACCGGCCCCATCAAGGGCATCGACGCCCATTCCCGCCAGCTCAGACCTTCGCCATCCGACTTGCCAGAGGCCCCCGGCGACACCCTGGGGTGGTCCGACTCGGTCGTCTGACCGCCAAAAGGATCGGCCAACTGCTCCATGATGAGCTCCAGATGCGCCGTCGTCGGTGCGCTCAGTGCCCGCAGCAGACGCCGTGTTGTCTGGAAAGCCGCGCGATCCGACCAGGCGCCCGCAAGCCGCGCGAGCAGAGCGAACAGACCCAGGGTCAGGGCGGTGCGCATCCCGATGACGATGTCGCCATTGGCGATCGAGGCGACCAAATGCCCGGCGACGCCCTGCATCTGATCGCGCGTCAGGGAGTCGATGAGCCGGCGTCCGATCAGGACCGTGGCATGACCATCGTCCGGGCCGAAGGCGGCGGCGTTCCCGCCGCCATCCAGCACCAGCACCCGGGGCGCGGGCAGCGCGGCCGCGAGCGCCATCTCCACGACCGTGTTGGCGAAACGCTGCTCCGCCAAGCGACGCGGATCGGGCGCCCGCCCGCCGATCCGCGCGGGATCGAACATGGCCGACTGCCTGAAGGCGCGCCGCAGCGTGCGCACCGCCAACCCCATGAGAACCAGTCCCGGTGCCGCGGCCAGCGCGGTGACGGCGATCAGGTCGAGGATCGACAGAGATGTCGGCGCACCATCGTCCAGCAGCGGGGCGACCGACCGACCGATGAAGGACAACGGATCCGGGACCGGAATCAGCAGATTCACCAGATCGAACACCAGCCCGAGCAAGCCCCAGAGCAAGGGCGCCAGCAGGACGGCCATCACCAGCGCCAGCGTGCCGGTCGCCAGCGCGCAGAGCGCGGTCACCCGCCAGGCCGACCGGCGGCGACGGGCGATCGCCACGAAGAAATCCTCCCGCTCGTTCTCGCTCCAGGGGCGCCAGCGATCGGTTTCATCCGTTGGGGACATGATGGCGTGCTCGCGAATGTGCGTGACTGACCGAATCAAAGTAAGGGCGGTCACCACGAAACGCGAGCGATGCGCGAAGATCCGCGTCTGGCCGAGCCAGGGATCAGAACGTCCCGCCGTTCCAACCGAACAGATGCCTGGGCGGCGCGGCGAATTCGATATAGATACGCTCGGTGGGAACGCCCAAGGCCCCGGCGAAGAAGTCGCACAGGGTTCGGGAATACTGGGCCGTCTTGGTCTCGGACAGACCCAGGCTTTTCACTTCCAGGTAAGCGGCGGGCGCGGCGGTGCCGGCGAACAGCATGTCACGGCCGTCCTCCAGCATCACCATGACATAGGATTCCGGCTTGCCGAGCATCTCGGCCATGATGCGCGAGGCACCGGCGAGCAGGTCAGCACGGTCGTTGGCGGAGACTTGGGCGTTGGTCAGGATGCGGAGCGTGGGCATGGGGTCTGGTCTCGTCGGAAGGATGATGCGACCAATCATAGGTGGCGAAGTCGCCGCTGTCCCGCGGCGCGGCCAGCTCCGGACTCGGCGAGCAGGCCGAAGCCGCCCGGACCGGAAACTCTTCGCCACAGCGCGGTCGAAGGCAGCGATCGGACGAGCGGCCGCGTTGGCATGATCGGTGGACGCCCCGCCATCGTGTTCTCGGCGACGGCAGCCCTTGCCGCGCGATGAAGCCGGCAATCTCGCTCACCCCCTGCCTGGCGCGCGGGTTGGTGAAGACGCCTCCCACGGAGCCGAGCCGGTGGCACCGCGTCGATGTCTCGATTGGAGTCAAACGTGGCAGACGCTTCCCCCTCGATTATTTCGCGGCTCCAAGGGTCCAGGGAATGGCGCGGCGTTTGCCAATCCGCGACGCGCTCAACAATGATCGACGCCCCTCAAGCAGAGGATAACGTCCAGGCCGAGGCACCCTAGGGCGTGTCATCAATTCTGATCGTGTGGGATTAGCACTGAGATCAAGGAGATGTCCATCACGTGAGCAGGATGCTCGCCGCTGCTAAATGAACCCCCGCCAGGAAATTGCGGGCCAACGTGTCATAGCGCGTCGCAATCGCTCGGTCTTGCTTGAGTTTTTGAAAAAAAATCTCGATCAGATGGCGTGCTTTGTACAATTCCTTGTCATCGTCACGCTGAACGAGGCGGTTGCGCTTCGGGGGGATCACCGCGACGGTTCCCATCGCGTCCAACACCGCGAGCACCCGCTCATCGGCATCAAAGGCTTTGTCGGCGAGCAACGCCTCGGCCTCCAGGCCGGGAAGCAAGTGATCGGCACCCACCAAGTCAGACTCCTGCCCCCCGCTCAGATAAAACCCGGTGGGGTTACCCAAAGCGTCCGTGCGTGCATGGATCTTGGTGCTCAAGCCGCCTTTGCTGCGCCCGATCGCTTGGTCACCACCGGCTTTTTTTGGGCGCCCGCGCTCTGTTGATGCGCTCGCACGATGGTACTGTCGAGCATGGCGTACTCATTGTCGGCGTCCGCTGCCAAGGTCTCGAAGATCCGCAACCACACCCCGGTGCGCGCCCAACGCGAGAACCGCGGATGAATCACCCGAAAATCGCCAAAGCGCTCCGGCAGATCGCGCCAGGGAATCCCGGCCCGGTAGCGATACAACACCGCTTCGACAAATAATCGGTTATCCCGTGCAGTGACCCCAACGTCACCGGGGCGGCCCGGCAGGAGATCCTTGATGCGATCCCATTGGTCATCACGCAAGGCGTAGCGGCGCGGTGTCATCTCACGGGGCTCCATGATCGTTCGTCAGCGGAAGTGGCAGGCCCGATAATCCCACACGATCAGAATTGATGACACGCCCTAGCACCGGAGGCGCATGAATCTCCTTTCCGCATTTGCTGTCTTCGCTGGCGCCGGCCTGGGTGCGCTGTTGCGTTGGGTTCTGGGCAGCCGTCTCAATCCGATCTTTCCAACCGTGCCGCTCGGCACCTTGACCGCCAATTTACTAGGCGGTCTGCTGATCGGGCTTGCCATCGCCTGGCTCGGGCGTCATCCGGGCGTGCCGCCGGAAATCCGGCTGCTCATCATCACTGGCTTTCTCGGCGGGCTGACGACCTTCTCGACCTTTTCGGCCGAGGTCGTCAACCTGCTGTCGCGGGGAGAAATTCTCTGGGGGCTGGGCGCGATCGGGGCGCACCTGGCCGGCTCGCTGGCCATGACTGCTCTCGGCATGGCCTTGGTCCATTTGCTGCTAACACGCGGTTGAACCGCCACTTCATCTCCCTTTCCAGAGGAGCACGACCATGCCGGGGTGTTTTCTCAAGTTCTACGTGGCGGAGAACCGCCGCTATCATCACAAACTGGCCTATGAGTGGCTGCTGGAGGAGGCCCAGACGTTTGGTCTGCATGGCGGCTCGGCCTTTCGCGCCCTGGCCGGATTCGGCCGCCACGGACGTCTGCACGAGGAGCATTTCTTCGAGCTGGCCGGCGATCTGCCGGTCGAGGTGGGATTCGTGGTGACCCAGGATGAGGCGGACCGCTTCCTGGCCCATCTTGCCAAGGAAAAGCTGAATCTCTTCTATCTGCGCGTGCCGGTCGAGTCGGGCTTCACCAACGGGGGTCAGTCATGACGGAAATCTGGACGCAGGCGTCGATTTAGTTGGGGCTTGCCCTGGCGGCGAGTCTGTTGTCGATCTGGCTGCGCATCGCCACGGCCGTGTCGGAGATTGTGGTGGACGCCATCGCCCAGTTATTCATCGGCGCCTTCGTGGGTGCGGCCGTCCTCGGGGCGGGTGAATCCTGGATCAAATTTCTGGCCGGAACCGGGGCGATCGTGCTGACCTTCCTGGCCGGCGCGGAGTTGGATCCTCGTGTCCTGCGCAAGAGTTGGCGCGAGGCGGGCGCCATCGGGCTCGTCAGCTTCGCCGCCCCCTTTCTCGGCTGCACCGCCCTCGCTTATTGGGGCCTGGGCTGGTCCCAAGATGCAAGCTGGCTGGCAGGTGTCGCGCTCTCGACCACCTCGGTGGCCGTCGTCTACGCGGTGATGCTGGAGTTCGGTCTCAACACGACCGATTATGGCAAGACCGTGCTGGCCGCCTGCTTATCACCGATCTGGCGACGGTGCTGGCCCTGGGTTTCTGTTTGCCCCCTTTAGCTGGCGAACCCTGGTGTTCTTTGGCGTCTCGCTAGTTGCTTTCACAGTGTTGCCCCGGATCACGCCACGTTTTTTCCGGCGCTTCGGTAATCGTCCGTCGGAGCTGGAAGCCAAATTCATCCTCTTCTGGCTGTTCGCCCTGGGCGCGCTCGCCGCCTGGGCCGACTCCGAGGCCGTCCTGCCGGCCTATCTGATGGGCATGGTGCTGGCCGGCACGGTCGGCAAGGATCACGCACTGGTGCGGCGCCTGCGCACCCTGACCTTTGGCCTTGCCGGCCGCCAAGGCATACGAGTGGGCGGCGGACCTGGCCGGAAAATATGGGGCGACGCTCGCCGTGATCGCGGTCGCCCGCCCGCCGGAGTTCGGTGATGACGTGGAGACCGAGGCGACGGTCGAGCAGGCGCGCCGGCATCTCAACCACGCCTTGAAACCCTTGCGTGAAAAGGCCCAGGCGGCGGGAATCACTACCACTTTCGAAATCCTGGTGGGACATCCCGCCGAACAGGTCATCCTGCATGCGGAGAAACTGAACGCCGACCTCATCGTCATGGGGCATCGCGGGACCGGACTGCTGTCGCGCTGGCTCATCGGCTCGGCGGTGCGACAGGTGATCGCCTACGCCCACTGCGCGGTCATGGTGGTGCGATAGGTGGGCAAGTCCGCCGCGCGAGTGATCGGACTGAACGCACCAGCGATCGCCCACGCGGCGGAGTATCTCGCGAGCCGCCAATGTCGCGGTGGTGCGGGCGGCACAGGTCGCCGGCCTGCTCTATGTCTGGCGTAATGTGGTGCAGGTTGCGGTCTCCTACCCGGTCGGGGTGATGGCGGATCGCGTCGGACATCTGCCCGTGCTGGTCGCGGGCTACGCGCTGGGCGCGGCGACGGCGCTCCTCACCGCGCTGGCCTTCTGGTTCGGCCTTGACAGCCTCGTCCTGCTCGCCGGCATCTTCTTCATTGCCGGACTCTATGTCGCCGTGCAGGAGGCGCTGGAAGCGACGGTGACGGCCGGGATGGTGCAAGCCGAGACGCTTGCCATGAGCTACGGCGCCTTGGGCACGGTCAACGGCACGGCCAAGCTCATTTCCAGCACCACTGTCGGGGTGCTGTGGACGGCGGTGTCGCCCGAAGCCGGCTTCGGGCTGGCGGCACTGCTCATGGCCGGCGGAACGCTGGCCCTGCGGCGCCTGAAGTAGAATTGATCTTCAACCCGAGGCAGTCTGCTCCACTCGATGTCCGTGTTCGGACCATTAACCGCTTCATCATCAACAGGAAGACACCGCATGAACCCACGCATCCAAGCCATCGACGCACTGGAAATCCTCGACTCACGCGGTAATCCGACCGTGCGTGTGAACGTCCGTCTGGACAACGGCATCATCGGCACGGCATCGGTCCCCTCGGGTGCCTCCACCGGCGAGAACGAAGCGGTGGAGCTGCGCGACGGCGACGCGCACCGTTACGGCGGCAAGGGCGTTCTGCGCGCCGTCGCCAATGTGAACGACCTGATCGCCCCGGCATTGGCCGGCCACGACCCGCGTCAGCAGGCGCTGATCGACCACGCCATGATCGAGCTGGACGGTACCGAGAACAAGGCCCGGCTGGGCGCGAACGCCATCCTTGGTGTCTCCCAGGCGGTGGCGCGCGCGGCGGCCCAAAGCTGCGGACTCCCGCTCTATGCGTATCTGGGCGGTGTCGGCGCCACGCGGCTGCCGGTGCCCATGATGAATGTCCTCAACGGCGGCAAACACGCCGACTCCGGGATGGATTTCCAGGAGTTCATGATCTTTCCCATCGGCGCGCCGAGCTTCGCCGAGGCGCTGCGTTACGGCGCCGAGACCTTCCACGCGCTGCACCAACTGCTCGCCTCCAAGGGCTATGCGACCAGCGTCGGCGACGAGGGCGGATTCGCACCCAAGCTCAAGAGTAACGAGGAGGCCTGCGAACTCATCGTCAAGGCGATCAGCGCGGCCGGATTCGAGCCCGGCGAGGACATCGCCATCGCACTCGACCCGGCGGCCAGCTCTTTCTACGAGGGTGGTAAATACCGCCTTTCCCGCAGCGGTCAGGGTGACAAGGGGGCGGCCGAGATGACCAAGCTGTTCCAGGACTGGGTCAGCCAATACCCGATCGTCTCGATCGAGGACAGTCACGACGAGAACGACTGGGATGGGTTCAAGGGCATGACCGCCGCCCTGGGCGACCGCATCCAGATCGTCGGCGACGACCTGCTGGTGACCAACACCAAATTTGTCGCCCGCGCCATCGAGGAAAATGCCTGCAACGCGGTCCTGATCAAACTCAACCAGATCGGGACGGTGAGCGAGACGATCGCCGCCATCGACCTCTGCCGCAAGGCCGGCTGGGGCTTCGTCATCTCCCATCGTTCCGGCGAGACCGAGGACAGCTTCATGGCCGACTTCGCGGTGGCCATGGGTGGCGGACAGATCAAGACCGGCTCGGCCTGCCGCTCGGAGCGCATCGCCAAGTACAACCGGCTCCTGGAAATCGAACAGGAATTGGGCGCGGCGGCGGTGTTCGGACGCTGAGGGGAACGGGCCGGCGCCCCATCCATCGGGAAGGGAACGCCGGCCGACCTCCCGAGCCATGCAATCAGGCACCGCCCCAACCATGAATCGCGCGGCTCCCGCTTGTCTGCTCGCGGCCTGGTCGACCCACGAGGCCGAACTGCGCCGCTATCTCCGCCATCGCCTGGATGATCCGGACGATGCCGCGGATGTGCTGCAGGAGGCGTTCCTCAAAGCCTTGCGCCAAGGCCGGGGTTTCTGCGCCGTGCGGCAGCCGCGCGCCTGGCTGTTCCAGGTCACGCGCAACACCCTGGCCGACTGTCTGCGCGCGCGTCGCGCGCATCTCACCCTGCCCGAGGATCTGCCCGCGCCGGTCGCTTGGGTGCTCGCCCCGGTGGACGACCTCAGCCAATGCCTGCCGCGCGTGCTCGCGGAACTGCCGGAGGCCGATCGGCTGGCCCTGACGCTCTGCGACATCGAGGGCCAGCCCCAGCAGATCCTCGCCGAGCGGCTGGGGATCTCGCTGCCCGGCGCCAAGTCCCGCATCCAACGCGCCCGCGCCAGACTGCAACGACGCCTGGTGGAAAAATGTCAGGTGCGATTCGATGACGAGGGGCGGGTCTGCTGCTTTACGCCGCGCTGTCCGGAGTAACCGCGGTCGGGCAAGCCGCCGTTGGGACGGATGTTCCGCGAGAGCCGTCCTCGGAGTCGGCATTGTCGTCGACCGCTCGGCCTGTCGCGTTCGATCCCGCCTCAACGCGATCGGTTCGTCGGGGCCGACTACCGCGCCTCGACCGAGCGATACCCTTTGCCTTCCATGCATAAGGTGAGCAACTGCTTCTCCTCGCTTTCGCTGGCCTTCGCCAATCTGATTTGGTAGGTGCAATCGGATACGGCACTGGACCGATCGAAATCGGATGCCCCTGCCTTGTCGAACTCGTATTTCGGGGCGGAGGCACAGGCGAACAAACTCATGCAACAAGCAATGGCCAAACACGATCTCAGCAAAGCCTTCATGACGATCCTCGGAGAAAGGGAAAAATGATGTCCCTGAACATAACGATGTCCCTGAACATAGAGCAGTTGGACGGTCGTCCAAGACCAGCATTGCAGCAATTCCGACTCCCTCGATCAAGGCTCGATCTCGATCGTCTGGCTCCGCCTCTCGCCGACGCTGGCGACCATGATTGATCATGTCATTAACTCCGCAGTCGTTGTCGACCGCCGACACGGTCTGAACGATCGCCCGCATCCTTTTCGCCCCAGTGTCGTCTACATCCGCAACCAAGCTCCAGATCAGGCCAGGACATGAACCACGCCCCCACCGCCGACCGCCAACGCCTCGCCCACTGGCTCTGGGGCCTGCCCCTTGCCGCTGGGTTGTGGGTCGTCGTCTATTCCCATCTCACCACATTGGCCGACCTACTGTTGGTGCTCTTGCGCCTGAACCAGGCGACGCCGTTCGGCGAGGCGGTGCATTTCTTCCTCTACGACACGCCCAAGGTGCTGCTCCTGCTGACCGGCATCGTCTTTGTGATGGGCGTGATCCAGACCTTCTTCGCCCCGGAGCGCACCCGCGCCCTGCTGGCCGGGCGGCGGCTGGGGGTCGGCAATGCCATGGCCGCCTCGCTGGGCATCGTGACGCCCTTCTGCTCCTGCTCGGCGGTGCCGCTGTTCATCGGCTTTCTCTCGGCCGGGGTGCCGCTCGGCATCACCTTCTCCTTCCTGATCGCCGCGCCCATGGTCAACGAGGTGGCGCTGGCGCTGCTGCTGGGGCTGTTCGGCTGGAAGGTGGCGCTGCTCTATCTGGGGATGGGACTGCTGATCGCCATCGTCGCCGGACTGATCATCGGTGAGCTGAAGATGGAGCGGCATCTGGAGGACTGGGTGCGCGCCATCCATGCGGGCGAGGCGACGGCCGCGCCTGGCGAGGATCTGAGCTGGCCGGAGCGCTTCCAGGCCGGGCTCAGGCATGTGCGCGAGATCGTCGGGCGGGTCTGGCCCTATGTGCTGGTCGGCATCGGACTCGGCGCGCTGATCCACGGCTATGTGCCGGAGGACTTCATGGCCGCCTTCATGGGCCGCGATGTCTGGTGGGCGGTGCCGGCGGCGGTGGTGCTCGGGGTGCCCATGTACACCAATGCCGCCGGCATCATCCCCATCGTCGAGGCGCTGATCGGCAAGGGCGCGGCGCTCGGCACCACGCTGGCCTTCATGATGAGCGTCATCGCGCTCTCCGCCCCGGAGATGCTGATCCTGCGCAAGGTGCTCAAATGGCCGCTGATCGCGACCTTCATCGGTGTGGTCGCCACCGGCATTCTGCTGGTCGGCTATGTCTTCAATCTCGTTCTCTAACGGAGTCAATCGGTATGAAAAACGTCAAGATCCTCGGCACCGGCTGCCGCAACTGTCAGACCACCCTGAGCCTGGTCGAGGAGGTCGCCCGCGCCCAGGGCGTCGAGATCGAGCTGGAGAAGGTGGATCAGATCCAGGACATCATGCAGTACCGCATCATGGCCACGCCGGGCGTGGTGATCGACGGCGAGGTGGTGCATTCGGGCGGGGTGCCGGATCGCAAGAAGGTCGAGGGGTGGTTCGAGACGTCGGCTTGAAACCGCGCGTAGGCAGTTTTACTCAAGTCCTGGTTGGCCACCTAAGATGACCAACAAACCACCGACCGGGATCGCCGAGGCCAAGGCCCAGTGCTCGGAACTCACCCGTCACGCCATGGCCGGCGAGGAGACGATCATCGCCAGGGACGTCGGCCCGCTGCTCAGACTGGTCCCGGCGCAGCCGCCCAAACGGCCGCGACGGCCCGGTTCGGGCAAGGGACAATTACTCTGGATGGCCCCGGATTTCGACGCCATCCCGAATCGACGGGAAGGTCTCTGACTTCTTTTCCGCCGCTCCAAGCGCAAGTTCGCAACAACATGACGAGGATGATTCGTGGCACTCGTATATTTTGAACACATCATCGACCTCGGCGATGCCGGGTTGCTGACACTGACGCTGGACACAACCGCCTATCTGCCGTTGCCAGCGGTTTCGCACGGCTACGCCCGCTGGCATTCGCCCGATGGTCATTCGCACGATCGCTTGAAGCTCTGCACTCGCGCACCAGGACTGACAGCACTGCAGTCAGCGACTGAGCAGCAGCGAGCCCGTTTCGGCGGGGCGGTGGCGTCCGTCAAGGGCCGCGTCGGTGGGTCGCCGAGCAACTTCACGAGGAGTTTCGCGAGGCGCCCACCCACGCCGCCGCGCTCGACGGCGGCCGGGTTCTGCTCCTGTTCGGTGGTGTCGTTGGCCCCAAGATCCTGCGCATCATCGACGTGCCGGCGGAGACCATCCTGACCGAGGAGTCGTTCGATGCGCTCGCCAACCGTCTGGGCTGTCGCCCCATGTTTGGCCAGCGCGACATCGACGCCACGGCGATCGCCAGCGGCGGCCCCTGGTGGGCGATGTGGCTCGGGCGGGAGTTGGAATTGCTGACGCTGCGCGAGGGGCAGGTCGAACGCGCCGCCACGGGCGTGCTGCGGAAGGCCGACCGGCTCGCGTTGACGGAGAAGACCTGGTTCATCCGCGACGATGACCCGATTGGCCTGCGCATCCTCGACAGCACCCGACCCGAGGCCACGGCGCGCTCGGTGACGAGCCCGTTCATGCGCACTCAGGACCTCGATCTGGTGGCGGCCGGATCGTCCGGGCTGTGCGTGCTCGCGCACCCTGGCGGCGTGATCGAGCTGATCGATGCCGAGGGGCGGAGCCAACTCGCCCTGCGCCCCTTCGTTACCATGTCGCGCAAAGACGTGCCCGGACTGGGCAACGTCAGCGCCAGCGGCCGTTACCTGCTGTGCGGCACCGTGGCCGGTCAAACCGCGATCCTCGACCTGCGGCGCGCGGTGCAAACGTTCTGGCCAACCGAATGGGATCTTGGCGACTACGATCCCATGCAGCGTGAGCCGGAGGTCCAGTATCGCGCGGCCGAGGTGATGACCGACCAGGGGCTCGCCCGGCTCCATCGGGGGGAGCTCTCCTTGGAGGCGCTGGACGCCTTCGACTGGCAGCCCGCGTTACCGGCCGCGCGCAAGCGGACTCGAACAACGCGGAACAAGACTGAGGAAGCCACTTGGGTCGCATTGCGCCGACCGGCCCTGGCGCTCGTCCCTGATCGGAGCGGGAACCCAGGGTGCCAGCTCTATGGGCAACCCCATCTAGCCCAGGCCGCCGACTGGCCCCGACACGCCGGCCGCCCGATGCTGCTCCTCTGCCAGCTCGACCTGGCACAGATCCCGACCGGCGCATCGCTCGCACCGCTGCCGGATTCAGGTGCCTTGCTGTTCTTCGTCGCGGTCGACGACGCGGGAGAGCCGCTACTCGAAGAGGATTTCAATCCGGTCGCGGTGCGGGTGCTGCACCTTGCGCATCTCGCCCCCAGTGCCGCCGAACCGCCGCCCAACGCCGTGGAGGCCCCGCTCGCGCAGCCGCTCATCCTCGCTGCCGACCCCAACGAATGGCCGCAGCCGGATGCCACCAATGTCGCCGCCCAACGCTGGTCGGTGTCGCAGCTCGATGCCTACCGCCATTTCCTTGATTCGATGCTGCCCGAAGGCCCGGCCAACGGACATCGACTGGGCGGCTACCCGACGATCCTTCAGCACAACGACCTCGAACTGGATGCCGCGCATGCCATGCCCGGAAGCGAACCCGCACACTGGCGCTTGCTGCTGCAACTCGACAGCGACGATGTCTTCATGTGGGGCACGGACAGCGGCATACTCTATTTCATGATCGAGGAGCAGGCGCTCGCCGCTCGCGATTTCACACACGTCGTCGCGCTCACGCAGGGGTACTGAACCTCTGCCATTCAGCGGTTAAAAGTAAGGCCATCGCAAATCCGTCATGACCGATACTCGGGTACTCAATCTGCTTGAGCTCAGAAGGCACTCGGCTCCCGGAGCCTCGCCGCCCTGGCACCTTACGTTGATCCAACCAGAGATCAACGGCGGAAAGGTCTCGCTGGATGAACTGAAACGCCTTGCCGATTCGCCGACAGCGACCGCACTGACCATCAGCGGGCTTGAGCAAAAGAGTCTCGAATTCCTTTGTGAGCATGTCGGCGCACCGTTCACCGCCATTCACTTCTGGAAATGCCCGCGCATCGAGGATCTCTCCGCGCTGGAGGCGATGCCTCAACTCACGCATGTCGCCTTCTACTGGAATCAACGGGCGACGCGCCTCTGGAACCTCGCGCGAACGCCCCGGCTCCGCGGTCTTCATTTTGACGATTTCACAAAGCTGCAAGACCTCTCCGATCTACCCGGAGCGACATCCCTGGAAGAACTGGCCTTCGGTAACGCGGTCTGGAACAGGTTCGGGATTCCGAGCCTCGAACCGCTGGCCGAGCTCGTCAGCCTGCGATCACTGGCATTCAACGCGAAATCGGTCCTGGATGGGAGAATCCAGCCGTTGGCAAAGCTCGTGCGTCTCGATGAGCTCGATGTTCCCTCCGGTCTTTTTACAACGATCCAGCTTGCCTGGCTGAGGGCGCATCTGCCTCGATCGGTGAGCTCGACAGCGCTGGAGCCTTTTCGGCGTCTTCGACAGCCGCTGACGCGCAAGGGCAAACAACTGGATGTGCTGGTTTCAGGCAAACGCAAGCCGTTCTTGTCGACCCAGTCGGATTCCGCGCGACTCGATCGCTATGTTGCCGAATTCAATCGGCTGGTTGAGCGTTTCTCGAACGAGCCGGACCTTGAACCAGAAAGCCTTGCCGCACCTTGACCCTCGCGGCGGGAACCGCCGGTCAGCTCCGGCTGCATCGCAACGCGCGTCGCCCGGAGCGACCTGAACACCAACATCAGGAGGCATGAGGAAAACGATGGGACCGCTGACCAACTCCGCTCGGGATCTCTTAAGCCGCACCAGCCGACCAACGGCGGCGTCTGTCTCGACGCGGCTTCCCGGCCTCGAATCACTCGTCCACGCCATCGAGGTCGACAATTCCTGCGCGCTGCCACTGTGGCGGGAGTGTCGAGTCCTTCTGCAGGGGACAGGCTATGTGCCGATCGTGACCTGTTTCTGGGGGATGCCTCGTTCGTCCTGGCTGGACACGATCGAGGCGGAACTCCCCAACGCCGTGAGCCGATTCTTCTTCGATGAAGAGGTTCAGCGTGATCTCCCCGGAATGCGGAGTCCGGACCCGGATGCGATCATCGCGGCCGCCAGCGAAATTCGATCTCCAGGGTGCCATGCGTGACTACGCGCGAAGTCTTGGCGTTCAAGCCCTTGACATCGACTGGGAGCTGGAGCGTCTTGAGCGACTGTACGGGCAAGCGCCGGCGCGTGAGGAGCTTGAGCTGTCGCTGCTGGACGAATCAACCCCGGCCTGGGTGAGCTACCAGCGCGCCGCCTTCGACTGGGAGCGAAGGAACGGTCTCAAGCCCCCGAGTTACCCGCCCGTGGCCTGGTATGAACCAAACGAACCGATGGCGCTGCTGCTCCTTCCGGTCGCAAATCCGGCGCACGTCCTCGCTCACCTGCATTGGTGGGGATCAAGCACCCTTGGCTCGCCTGCGATCATCGCCCTGCTTAGGCGTTGGCAGCGTGATTTTGGCGCGGAGCTGGTGTGTCACTTTGGCACCATGCTGGAGTTCTTTGTCGAGCGTCCACCGCGAGATCAGGATCAGGCATTTGCGCTGGCCATGGAGCTGGAGGTGATCGCACCTTCAGGCAGCATCGGTGAGTTGGCTTGGCATCTGACGGAAGCCGACAGGTGGTTCGTCCACAATCGCCCTTGAGATCGACCCTCCCGCAGTCCCGCGCTTTTCGGCGGCGCGACGACCCCAGCGCGGATGGGGCGAGGAAGATATCGACAAAGCAGCCGGTCATTGAAAGGAACATCGCATGGGTACTTGGTCACACGACGCCTTTGGCAATGACAGCGCTTGCGATTGGGCCCACGGCTTGAGCGAGGTCGACGACCTGTCTCTGGTCGAAGACGCGATTGCACGGGCGCTTGAAGGCGAAGGCATCTATCTCGATGCGTCCGACGCGACCGATGCCTTGGCTGCCATTGAAACGGTTGCGCGCTTGCGAGGGCATTTCGGCCTCATCAGTTCCTATACCAAAGTCGTCGATGATTGGGTGCGGCGCACTCGATTGACGCCGTCTGACGCACTCGTCAGCCAAGCGCTTGCCGCACTGGAAAAGGTTCTCGGCAAGGATTCCGAGCTCAAGGATCTCTGGGAAGAAAGCGACCAAGCCCAAGACTGGATCGCATCGGTTGAAGAGCTGAAGGCGCGTCTCGTCGCCAAACCCAAGCCCATGTTGGCTGAGGCAACCGCGCCCCCGCTCGAATCAACACCGCATGCGCCGTCCAGCTCGACCGCAGAGGATGACGTCGCGCAGATGCTGCGTCGCATCGGTGAGGTTCGTTTTTCGCACCCCGTCCTCTCGCCCAATGCGACACCAGTCCAATTGCACCGCGCCGTGATGATCAGTGGCGCGCTCTGCGAGACGACCTACACACGACACCTGATCTCTCGGATCTGGCAGCCCCTCGCCAACTTGGAAAAGGAAGCCATTCTCTGGGACATGGCCGTGCGCGAAGCGCAAACCTGGGCGCTGGAAGGGCGGTTGGACGAAGCGCTTGCGGTTCTCGAACCCTGGCGGATCTCACCCGCCGCCAGTGGTCCCGGCCAATTCGATATCCGGGCGGCAGGCGTCTGCCTGACTGCTCATGACCTGGAGCGGGCGCGCACCTATCACGCCAAGGCATGCGAGGCGGCGCCGACCGAAGCCCTGTGGCACCTGGACCGCGCACTCATGGAAGCTCGGTTAGGCTCGGCCGAGCATGCTCGCGACATTCTGGAAACGGAAGACCTTCATGCCTTGCCTGAAGCGGCTAGACCAGCCGTGACGTTGATCCAAGGCATCTTGGCCTGTCGCAACCAAGAACCCGCTGCGCTGAGCTTGCTGACCGAGGCAACCAATGGATATCTCGACAAAGTCGAAACGAGCCCGGCCGCATGGTCTCTCTTTGCGATCTGTTGTGGTTGGTTGGCGCTTGCCCTAGGGCAGGCGGAACAACACGACCAGGCCGCCACGCTGCTGCGCCTCGTCGCTCCCATTCTGATCCAGCCGCACCATCGCGAGCTCCTCATCAGGCTCAAGGATCATCGCCTGCTCGCCGACGACATACCCATTCCAGCGTTAAGCGTGGCATCGACATCGCAAACCGCCGCACCGACGTCAGCGGCATCGGTGACCGACGTTGGTCCTTTCAAGACCGTTTGCCTACCAGGCGTCAGCGCATTGAAACAGGTCGAGGTCTATCGTCGCGCGTTTGCAAACGGCAGCAGGCTCTATCCGTTCCTCGTCGGTGACGAGAACGATCTATCTGAATTGCTGCAGGGGCTATCGCCGCCCGAGGATGGTGGCCGAGCCCACATCGCTGAAGCGAGGGCACTCAATGTCGCCGCATGGCTCAAGGAACACTCGCCCAAGTCGGCTGGCCGCTGGCCGAAAGAGACGGTACCCACATTGAAGACACCGCTCAGCCTATTCCATACGCTCAGCCAAGAATTGAAAGCGACGATGGTCATCGGCTTGATCGAGCTGGATCACCCCAGCGAGTTGTTCGCGCGGATGGGTTACGGCGACTGGAACGGCTGCCCGCCCCCCAGCGTCCACATGGCGCTCCATGCGTACTGGCATCATCAATACGCCGCAGAGCCCATTGCGATCAGCGCCAGCGTGGTTGAATGCCTCGTGGCCAAACCGCCGACCGACAAAGCCGACGCGCTCAAACTGGCGCGAGCGCATCGCGGCTATTGCGATGACGTCGTGGAGCAGGGCCTCGGCACCACCGGGCGACTCGCCTCTTCGCTGCTTGAAGCCAAGTACTGGTATTTCTGGTGGGATTAGACGACAACAGCCACAAAAGCACTGGCAGCTTCAGGGCGTGATCCGGCCGTGGGGAGTGGTGGACTGGGGGTCCGGAGTTCGCCGACTCCTTTCGGCTCGCCTTTCTGGATCGGGTGTCAGGTACAGGGCGGTCGCCGGGCGATTGGTCTCATGTCGGCAAAGGGACTGAATGCGGGGTGGACTCCCGCCGGAACCCAAAGCGTCGGGGCGAACAAAGACCCGAGGAGGCGCCAATTCACTCGGCGCCCTCGCTGACGAAGCGGGCGATGGCCAGTGCTGCGGCATCCAAGGCATCTTGCAGCACATCCGGACCGGGACTGGGTTCGCCGCCCTCCTTGATGGATCGGTCGATCGCGGTGGCGATCCGCGCGACCTCCGCGAGGGCCAGCGAGCCTGCGGCGCCTTTGAGCTTGTGGGCCAGCGCGGCGACCCCGGGGCGGTCTCCGGCGGCCAGCAGGCCGGCCATCTCCCGTCCCGCCGCGCCGTGGGCCTCGACGAAGCGACCCAGTATCC
Organism: uncultured Gammaproteobacteria bacterium; assembly: GCA_963818415.1. GTDB lineage: Bacteria > Pseudomonadota > Gammaproteobacteria > Chromatiales > Chromatiaceae > CAWFSC01. Next base: position 44,531 of record CAWFSC010000017.1, read on the forward strand.
GTGCGTAGACTGCGTCATCACGGAAGATTTTCCGGCCACGCTCCAGGTCGAGATCGGGCGCCCTTGGCTCGACGGCCGGGACGCTAGCCGCCGTCGCGGGCGCTCGCGCTCGGGACAGCCAGCTCAGTAAAGTCCCGTAGAGTGCCTCGGGATCGACCGGCTTGGCGATGAAATCGTTCATGCCCGCGGCCAGGCAGCGCTCGCGGTCCTCGGCGAAGGCGTTGGCGGTCATGGCGAGGATCGGCAGGTCGCCGCCGACCGGTAGGGCGCGGATGGCGCGGGTCGCCGCCAGTCCGTCCATGCCCGGCATCTGCATGTCCATGAGGATCAAGGCATAGTCGTTGGCACGCGCCATGGCCAGCGCCTCGATGCCGTCGTTGGCGATGTCCACCACCAGCCCGACCGCGTCCAGCAGCCCCTTGCTCACCTCCTGGTTGATGAAGTCGTCCTCGGCCAGGAGGATGCGGGTGCCGCGATAGCTGCGCGACAGGGCACGCTCGGCATCGGACCCGGCCGTAGCGGCCTCGGGCATCTGGGGCGCGACGCCAGCGAAGACCTGGCCCAGGACATTGTGGATGGCCGAGGGGGTGACCGGCTTGATCAGGACGCTGGCGAATCCGGCCTCGCGCGCCTCGCTGCGCAGACTCGGATCATCGAAGGCCGTGACCAGTAGCAGGCGCACGGGCAGCGGCGCCAGTTGCAGCGCGGCGATGCGCCGCGCGGTCTCGATGCCGTCCAGCCCCGGCATGCGCCAGTCCAGCACGATGAGATCGAAGGGCGTGGGGCTCGCTCGCAGTTGTTCCAGGGCGAACTCGCCGGACTCCAGGGCGAGCGTCTCCACGCCGCAGGCGTGCAGCATGCCGCTCAGCACCTCGCGCGCCTCGGGCTGGTCGTCCACCACCAGCGCGCGGCGGCCCTGGAAGCTGGCGACCGGCCGCGGGCGTCGGCCGAAGGACGGACCCTTGCCGAGACGGGCGGTGAACCAGAAGGTGCTGCCCGCCCCGAGCTGGCTCGTCGACGCCGACCTCGCCGCCCATCAGCGCGGCGAGCCGCCGGTTGATGGCCAGCCCCAGCCCGGTGCCGCCATAGCGGCGGGTGGTGGAGCTGTCGGCCTGCTCGAAGGACTGGAACAGCCGGTCCAGATGCTCGGGCGCGATGCCGATGCCGGTATCCTGGATCTCGAAGCGGAAGAGCTGGTCTCTGCGGACGATCTTCCACCAGCCGCGCCCGCAGCCGGATCGCGCCCCGCTCGGTGAACTTGATCGCGTTGCCGAGGAAGTTCAGCAGGATCTGGGTCAGCCGGGTCGGGTCGCCGCGCAGCGTCGCCCCCTCGCCCACCGCCGGATCGAGATCCACCACCAGCTCCAGCCCTTTCTGATAAGCCTTCTCGCCGATCAGCGCGCAGACGCCCCGCAGCACCTCGGGCAGATCGAGCTCGGTCACTTCCAGAACCAGCTTCCGCTCCTCGATCTTGGCCAGGTCCAGGATGTCGTTGATGAGCTGGAGCAGATGCCGGGAGGCGCCGGCGATCTTGCCGAGCCGCTCGCGGCGGCCCGCGTCGCGCTCCTCCTGCTGCAGCAGATGGGTCAGCCCCAGGATGGCGTTCATCGGGGTGCGGATCTCGTGGCTCATGTTGGCCAGGAAGGCGCTCTTGGCGCGGTTGGCCTGCTCCGCCGCCTCCTTGGCGGCGGCCAGCGCGGCCTCGGCGCGGCGGCGCATGACGATGCGCCAGAGGTCGTCGGCGATGAGCTGAAGCTCGTGCTCGTCGGACTCGTCGTAGTCGGTCGGCTTGTTGCCGACGCCGATCAGCGCCCGGACCCGATCGTCTTCGACGATCGGTACGCCCAGGTGACGAATCAGGTGGACGTGGCCCGCCGGATAGCCGCGCGCGCTCGGGCAGGCCCTGATAGTCGTTGTGGACCACCGGGCGACGCCAGCCGCGCCGCGTCCGCCCAGACCCCGGCGGCGGACAGCGGATAGTGGCTGTCGTGAGACGGCCGCGCACTGGTTCAGGGTGCCCGCCGACCAGGTATAGAGCTCAAGGCTTTCCTGGTCGTCGTTGACGAAGTGCAGATAGCCGATCTCGCTCCCGGTCAGGCGCACCGCCTCGTCGATGCCGCGCTGCAAGAGCGCGTGCTCGTCCATGGTGTCGGCCTGCTGGCTCATCTCGAACATCGCCTTGAGCCGCAGGTCGCTGATCAGCAGTTGGCGGTTGGCGGTCTCCAGCTCGGCGGTGCGCTCGGCCACCAGCTCTTCGAGATGATGGCGGTGCGCGTCCAGCTCGGCGGCGAGGCGCTTGCGCTCGCTGATGTCCTGGAAGGTGCCGGTGAGATAGCTCTCGCCTTCGCCATCCACTCGGCCAATGCAGCGCAGCTCCGTCCAGAAGCGCGCGCCCGAGTCAGCGACGACCTCGCATTCCAGGGTGAAGGGCGTCGCGGATTCCCAGGATTCCTGGAGCCGCTGGCGGATCAGCGGCAGGTACTCTGGCGCGTAGTAGCGCAGCCCCTCTTCCAGCGTGGCCGGCGGGGCATCGACGGAGCGGCCGAGCAAGCGGGCAACCTCCTCGGTCCACACCAGCGCATCGGTGACCGGATTGGCCTTCCAGCCCCCCAGACGGGCGATCGACTGGCTCTCCCGCAGGAACAGCATGGCCTCGTGGAAGGCGCTCTCGGCGCGCCGCTGCTCGGTGACGTCGTTCCAGATGGCGGCGAAATAGCGACGGTCGCGGATATCGAGCACGCGATTGGCTGCGCGCACATGGCGGATCTCTCCGGCCTTGGTACGGTGGGTGACCTCGAAGACGCCGCCGCCCTGCTCGATCAGCGCCCGCGCCTGCTCCGCGACTTGCTCCGGATCCCATGCCGCCATTGAGATCTTCAAGCGTCAGGCGGGCGAACTCCTCGCGCCGATAGCCGAGTTCCTGGCAGGCTGCCTCGTTGAACTCGGTGAAGCACAACGTCTCGGCGTCGATCAGCACGATGCCGTCGGTCGCCTGGTTGACGATGGCGCTGTAGATCTCCTCGCGCTCCTGAAGGGCGCGCTGTTGCACCTTGCGGTCGCTGATGTCGCGCGTGAGGGCGATGAAGACGTTGCGCCCGCCGATGCGCGCGCCGCGCACGCTCACCTCGGCATCGTAGAGACTGCCGTCCTTGCGTCGATGGCGGGTCTCGAAGGTGGCATTGACCGCGAGCGGATCCGCGAACGCACGGCGGATGTCGGCCTCGGTGAGCCCGGCCTCGATCTCCCAGGAGTGCAGGCCGATGGCCTCTTCCGGGGCATAGCCCAGCAGCTCGGCGAAGCGCGGATTGACCTCGATGATCCGGTGGTCCTCATCGAAGATGGCGAAGCCATCGCGCGAGTTCTCGATCAGTGCGCGCCGCCATTCGGCCTCGTTCGCCAGCGCCATCTGGCTGGCCTTCTCCGCCCCGATGTCACGCCAGACGCCGACGAAATAGTCCCGGCCGCGCAGACGCACGGCCTGGACGCTGACCTGGACATCGAAGAGGCTGCCGTCCTTGCGGCGGTGCTGGCTTTCGAAGCGGATCTGCCCCGAGGTGGCGAGCACATACGCCGCGCGCTCGCGCAGCCTGGCCGCGTCCCGGTCGCCCTGGATGTCGACCAGGGTCATGCCGAGCAGCTCCTCGCGCGTGTAGCCCAGAAGCTCGCAGGCGGCGTCATTGATCTCGACGAAGCGCAGGGTCTCGGCGTCCGTCAGCTCGATGCCATCGCCCGCCTGGTTGAAGATGAGGCTGTAGATCTCCTCACGCTCGCGCAACGCCTCCCGGGCCGCGCGTGCCTCGGTGATGTCGCGCGCGATGCCCAGCACGCCGATGAGGCTTCCGTCGGCGGCCCGCATCGGCGACTTGATGGTCTCGAAGAGTCCGCGATAGCCATCGGCGGCGAACTCCAGCCACTCCTCGTTGACACTGGGCCGGCCCGCCTCCGCCGCCGCGCGGTCATGGGCACGGAAGAACTCCGCCAGCTCGGCGGGCACGAAGTCGTTGTCGGTCTTGCCGACGATCTCCTGCCTCGGGGGTGCCGTAGAGGCGTTCGAAGGCAGGGTTGCAGTTGAGATAGACGCCGTCCGGATCCTTCACCCAGACCAGATCCGGGATGGTGCCGATCAGCGTCTTGAGATGGGTACGCACCCCTTCCAGGGTGACCCTGGTCGTCTGCTGCTCGCTGATGTCGACGCCGACACCGATCAGATGGGGCTCATTGCCGATGAAGATCCGCCGTCCGGTCATGCGGTAGGGCACCTGGCGGCCATCCGCCAGAAGCAGCCTCGCCTCGACCACACCCTCGCCCTGCTCCAGGGTACGCGACTACCGCCTCCTGCACCCGGGGCCTGGTCTTCCTCCACGAAGAAGTCGAACGCCGCCATCTCGCCAATCCGCTCATCGGGATAGCCGGTGATCTGGGCGAGATTGCTCCAGCGCACGAAGCGCCCGCGCGCGTCGAACAGATAGAAGAGCCCCGGCAGCACGTCGATCAGCCCGGCCGAGAAACGCCGCTCGTCGCGCAAGGCGTCCTGCTGCTGGAGCTGTTCGGTGATGTCGCGCGAGACCCCGATGAGCGCCGGCCGGCCGTCCCAGTGCCCCTTGACCACGCGGGTATCCACCAGAATCCGCTCGCCATTGGCCTTGAGCAGCGGCAAGGGACAGCTCGCGCGGGTTCCGGCCAGCATCTCGCCCACCACCCGCTCGGCCTCGGCGTGCACCTCGGGCGGATGCACGGCCCACACCGGCTGGCCGAGCAGGCTGTCGCCGTAGCCCAGCCCGGTCGCCACCGCCGGGTTGTAGTGCAGGATGCGGCCGTCCAGGTCGAGCACGAAGAGATAGTCGGCGATTGCCTCGAACAGCCCCGCCAGGTTCTGCCGCTGGCCGCTCGCCTCGACCTGGGCGAGCTGGTGCTCCAGCGCCTGGGTGAACTGACGCGCCAGGGTATCGAGGGTCGTCAGGGTCGCGGCGCTGACCGCGCCCGGCTGCTTGCTGGCCAGGTTGAGACAGGCCAGCGGCTCGCCGCCGACGTGGATCGGCAGCACCACCACCGAGAGGATGCCTTCCTCGACCAGCACGGGCCGCTGCACCAGCGCGGCATCGGTGCAGTGGTCCTGCACCGGACTGCAACCGCACTCCAGACGGCCGCGTCGGATCACCTCCGCCTGCGGAGAGTCGGCGGCCAGATGCGCGACCTGGGCGAAGAAGGTCTCGGAGAGACCCCGTTTGAGCACCAGCCGGTAGCTCCCGTCCGGCTCGCGCCAATAGAGGCCGCCCCCATCCACCTCCGGCAGGCGCATGGCACTGTCCAGGATCGCCTCCAGCAAGCGCTCCTGATCCAACCCGGCGGCGACGAGGGTGGAAAACTCATGCACGGCATCCAGGTTTGCTGGCGACCGCGGCGAAGTCTCGTCGGGTCTTCCCTCGGACTGCTGTGAATTGATCGAAACGGTCATGCGAACTCACCGATAGCCTGGCTGGATCTCTCTCGCCGTGCCACGCCCTGGCACATGCGACTGGGTGCTTGGTGCCCCGTCCTGGGTCGATCCGAGCTGGCGGAAACGGCGACCCTGGCCCGCGCCGAACGGCGGTGACATCACTCTCGGGCGAACCCTCTGGAAGAATACGCCTAAGCGATCACCTGCGACGTGATGCCCGCCACGGCCTGGCACTCTAACCACTCCCGCCGCATCGTCAATCGATGTCTATCGGGCCGTTGCGCACTCGAGCCCGCATCACTCACCGGGGGATTTCAAAAGGACCGCCCTCTCAAGCCTAATGGATGTGCAATCCGTTAGTTATGCGCAAAACGAGAGGACAAACCTTCGATGACAGGGTGTCACGAGGCGCCCCTGGCGCTTTGCGGCCTCGGACCATGCAAGCTGGTGGTCCGTTCTGACGGCTGGGCGCGGGACCGCCGACCTCCCGCTTAGCGCTTGCATGGCCGGCAGCGTCCGTGGATGTGTCATAATTCCGGATCTTCCTCATTCCAGCGAGTGCCTGCCGCGCCGAGTCGCGGCGGCAGTAATGATTCGTGCCTTCACCGACTCGTCGACCTTCATCCCAGGCCGGGAGGCGCCAGCCTCGGCGCAAGCGTTTCTCCCTCGGCCGCTTTCTCCTGCGCTGGACGCTGATCCTGATCCTTGGCGTCGGCGTGGCCGCGGCCTTCTACGGCGCTCACCTCGACCGGGTCGTGCGCGACAAGTTCGAGGGTCAGCGGTGGGCGCTGCCAGCGCGGGTCTATGCCCGTCCGCTCGAACTCTATGTCGGGCGGCGCCTGAGCGCGGATCAGCTCGAGGCGGAGCTGAAACGGCTCAACTACCACGAGACCGCCGAGCCGACGAGCTCCGGCTATTACCATCGCGAGGCCGACCACTTCCAGGTGAGCACCCGCGCCTTCCGCTTCTGGGACGGCCAAGAGCCCGCGCGGCACCTGGATGTCCAGTTCGCCGATGGCGCGGTCTCGGGCCTGAAGGATGCCGACGGCGGCCAGGATCCGCCGCTGGTGCGTCTGGATGCGATGCTGATCGCCAGCATCTACCCAACCCACAATGAGGACCGGGTGCTGGTGCGGCGCAAGGAACTTCCGGATCTGCTGTTCAAGACGCTGATGGCGGTGGAGGACCGCAACTTCGACAGTCACTTTGGCGTGGATCCCAAGGGCATCCTGCGCGCGGCGATCAGTAATTTTCAGGCCGGAGCCGTGGTCGAGGGCGCCAGCACCCTGACTCAGCAATTGGTCAAGAACTTCTACCTGAACGCGGATCGCACCTTCGAGCGCAAGATCAAGGAGGCTTCCATGGCCCTCCTGCTTGAGTACCGCTATAGCAAGGACGAGATCCTCGAAGCCTACGCCAACGAGATCTATCTCGGTCAGGACGGAAGCCGCGCCATCCACGGCTTCGGGCTGGCGAGCCAGTTCTATTTCAACCTGCCGTTGAGCGAGCTGGACGCGGCCAAGACGGCGCTGCTCGTGGGTCTGGTCCAGGCGCCCTCCAGCCTGGATCCCCGGCGTCACCCCGAGGCCGCCCTGAAACGCCGCGATCTGGTTCTGGATCTCATGGTCCGCGATGGCGTGATCGCGCCCGAGGTCGCCGAGCAGGGCAAGCAGGCGGGCCTTGGCATCCAGGACGGCGGCGGACGCCCAGCGGGGCAATATCCGGATTTCATCACCCTGGTGCGGCGCCAACTGCAACGCGACTATCGCGACGAGGATCTGCGCTCCGAGGGACTGAACATCTTCACCACGCTGGATCCCATGATTCAGGCCACGGTCGAGCAGTCCCTGTCGCCGCGTCTGGCCGAGCTGGAAAAACAACACGGGATGAAGCCGGGGACGCTGGAGACCTCCGCCGTGGTGACCTCGGTCGCCCAGGGCGAGGTGCTGGCCGTCGCCGGCGGACGCGAGTCTGGATACGCCGGATTCAATCGGGCACTCGACGCCGTCCGCTCGATCGGCTCGCTGGTCAAGCCGGCGATCTATCTGACGGCCCTTTCCAAGCCGGAGCGTTACACCCTGACCTCCACCATCCAGGACCGCCCGGTCAGCCTGCCGGACGGAAACAAGCGCTGGGAGCCGAAGAACTACGACCATCGCGTCAATGGCCCGGTGCCGCTCTATGGCGCGCTCGTCCGCTCGCTGAATCTGGCGACCGTCAATCTGGGTCTCAGTGTCGGCGTCCGCAAGGTCGCCGATACCCTCTATCAGCCTGGGCGTGCAGCGCCGCATCCGGGTCGTGCCCTCGCTGCTGCTGGGTTCGGTCTCCATGTCTCCGCTGGAGGTCGCCCAGATGTATCAGACCATCGCGGCTGGCGGCTATCGCGCGCCACTGAGGGCGATTCGCGAGGTGGTGGACGCGCGCGGCCGGCCGCTGAACCGCTATCCGCTGGCGGTCGAGGCGGTGGTCGATCCCAAGGCGGCCTTCCTCACGACCTGGGCGATGCAGCGCGTGGTCACCCAGGGCACGGCCAAGTGGCTCGGCGACCAATTGCCCAAAGGCATGACCATGGCGGGCAAGACCGGCACCACCGACGACATGCGCGATAGCTGGTTCGCCGGCTTCTCCGGGCGACAAGGTGGCCGTGGTCTGGGTCGGTCGCGACGACTATGAGCCGATGGGGCTCTCCGGCGGGATGGGCGCGCTGCGCGTGTGGGGCGGGTTCATGCTGGCGATGGATAACGAGCAGCTGTCGGAATCGCCGCCGGATGGTGTGGTGCTCGCCAATGCCTGCGGACGCTCGAACGTCCCCTATATCGGAAGCAGCGCCAAGGGGGCCGGAGGCTGCGGTGGCGGTGATGGAGGCGGCGGCGGCGCAAAGCCAGCCGCGCGAACCTCCGGCGGCGAGAAGCGGGTGGCCGAGGCGCCGTCCAAGCCGGCCGAGGCGTCGCAAGAGACGCCAGCACCCAAGCCGCCGCCCAAGCCAAAGCCACCCTCGCGGCCGGAAAACCACTTCATGAGTGACTTCTACAACTAAACGGACGAACGCTGCCCAAGCGGGCGCTTGTCGCGCGAGAACCGAGCTGACATGGAACGATCGATCAAATTGCTGACGACCCTGATTGCCGTGACTGGCCTGACAGCCTGCGCCATGGAAGCCCGCGAGGGTCCGCCCGCGCCCGTCGTCCAGGTGACGCCGCGTTCGTCGCAGCCGGTGACGCCCGCCGAGCCCGAACTGGTCCGCGAGCCGGAGAGCGCCCCCGCGCCTGTCCCGGAGAAGAAGCCGCCCGCCGCCAGGCCGGCGAAGCGGGGGACCAAGGTCTTCGCCTACAAGGATCCCAACGCCCCGCCGGAGCCGGAGCCCGTCGCGCCGGCCGAGCCATCGCCCGCCCAGGCCGCTCAGGTTTCGCCCCAACAGGCGCCACAGCCTGGGGTGCCGCCAGCGCCGGGTCAGACACAGCCGACCCAGGCCGCGCCGTCCGCAAAGCCCCCGGAAAGGTCTGCGCCTGACTCGCCAAGGCAACCCGACCAGCAACAGGTCGCCAAGACGGAGCCGAAGTCGCAACCGGCCGCGACGCCGCAACCGACCCCCGCGCCGCCACGCAAGCCCGCGCCCCCGGCGCCCGCCCCGTTACCGCCGTCGAAAGTCTCCGCGCCCAACCTCCCGCCCGCCGCCGGAGCGCTCGCCAGTCAGGCGGAGAAGCAGCGCCAGTCCGGGGATTATGCCGGCGCTGCGGCCTCGCTGGAACGCTCGCTGCGGATCGCCCCGCGCGAAGCCTATCTCTGGAACCGCCTGGCGCGGGTGCGCATGGAGCAAGGGCAGGTCGGCACAGGCCGGCAATCTGGCCGCGCGGTCGAACGATCTGGCGGGCGAACAACGGCGACGTCAAGAAGGACAACTGGCGCGTCATCGCCGAGTCCAAGCGGCGTTCTGGAGATGTCGCGGGCGCGAGCGAGGCCGAGAAGCGTGCCGGCAGCGATTGAGCGAGGTCGCTCCGCGCCTTGCCTAAGGTCTGTCGGACCGCATGACGGATCTCTCCCACGTCTTCGGTCCGCGATGGCCTGCTGGCCGGGAAGATCGCCCGGCTTCAGCTCATCGCGCCCAGCAGCAGGCGATGGCCGAGCGCATCGCCGCCGTCATGGATGCGGGCGGCGTGCTCATCTGCGAGGCCGGCACCGGCACCGGCAAGACCTTCGCCTATCTGGTGCCGGCGCTGCTCTCGGGGCGCAAGGTCATCGATCTCCACCGGCACGCGCAATCTCCAGGATCAGCTCTTCCATCGCGATCTGCCGCTGATCCGCGAGGCGCTCGGCGCTGCCGGTCTCCGCCGCCCTGCTCAAGGGACGCGCCAATTATCTGTGCCGCCATCGGCTCAAGCTGGTCCTGGAGGATCTGCACCCATCTGGACCCCGAGCTGCGCGCCCATCTCAAGCAGGTCCAGGACTGGTCCAAGGCGACCCGGCGGGGCGACATCGCCGAGCTGCCGATCCCGGAGGACGCCCCGGTCTGGCCGGCGGTGACCTCCACCACCGACAACTGTCTCGGTCAGGACTGCCCGGACTGGCAGGACTGTCATCTGGTCGCGGCGCGCCGCGAGGCCCAGGCGGCCGATCTGGTGGTGGTCAATCACCATCTCTTCTGCGCCGATCTGGCGCTCAAGGACGAGGGCTTCGGCGAGATCCTGCCGGGTGCCGACTGCTTCGTGCTCGACGAGGCCCATCAGCTCCCGGAGACCGCCTCCAGCTTCTTCGGCATTCGCGTCAGCAGCCGCCAGTTGCTCGATCTGGCCCGCGACACCGAACTGGAGGCGCGCCGCGAGGCCGGCGATGTCCCGGAGCTGCCCGAGCGCGCCGACGCGGCTGAAACGCGCGACCCAGGATCTGCGTCTGGGCCTGGGCGAGCTGGACCGTCGCGGACCCTGGCGCGAACTGGACGCGGACGCGGGGGTTCAGCGGGCGCTGGAGACCGTGCGAGCGGCGTCTGTCAGTCGCTGGCCGATGGGCTCAAGGCCGACCGCCGGGCGCGGCAAGGGGCTGGATGCCTGTCTGGCGCGCGCCAAGGATCTGCTGGAGCGGCTGCGCACGCCTGACCGCGCGCCGAGACCGGCGGACGGCGGTGCGCTGGTTCGAGACCCAGGGGCGCGGTTTTCGCCTGCATCAGACCCCGCTGGAGGTCGCCGATCTCTTCCGCGAGCAGATCGGGCGGCGCGCACCGCCTGGGTCTTCACCTCGGCCACGCTGGCGGTCGGCCAGGGCTTCGAGCATTTCGCCCGTCAGCTCGGGATCGAGGAGGCGCAGACCGAGCGCTGGGACAGCCCCTTCGATTATCCCGATCAGGCGCTCTGGTTCGTCCCGCGCGGTCTGCCGCAGCCGTCGGATCCCGACTACAACCGCCAGGTGCTCGAACTGGCCTGCGAGGTGATCGGCTACAGCCGCGGCCGGGCCTTCCTGCTCTTTACCAGCCATCGCGCCCTGCGCGAAACGGCCGCGGGTCTGGAGGGTCGCATCGACTATCCGATCCTGGTGCAGGGCACCGCCCCGCGCGCCGAGCTGGTGGAGCGCTTCCGCGCAGCTCGGCAATGCCGTGCTGCTCGGCACCTCCAGCTTCTGGGAGGGCGTCGACGTGCGCGGCGAGGCGCTGTCCTGCGTGCTGATCGACCGCCTGCCCTTCGCCTCGCCGGGCGATCCGGTGCTGGCCGCGCGGATCGATGCCCTGCGCCAGCGCGGCGGCAATCCCTTCCGCGACTATCAACTGCCGCAGGCCGTGATCGCGCTCAAGCAGGGCGCCGGGCGGCTGATCCGCGGCAGCGAGGATCGCGGCGTGCTGGTGGTCTGCGATCCACGCCTGCTGTCGCGCTCCTACGGCCATACCTTTCTCGACAGCCTGCCGGCGATGGCACGCACGCGGCAGATCGAGGATGTACGGGATTTCTTCGACGGATAGACTGACGCGACGACGCAAGAGCGCGAGACCGACTCGGGAGGCGAACCATGCAATGGCAAGACGTGATCGACAATCCTTATCTCAAGAATTTGCCGTTCAAGATCGAACTGAACAAATGGGGCAAGGTTGAAATGAGTCCGGCCAGTAATCGTCATGCCCTGCTGCAATCCCGACTGGCCCAGATGATCCGCGCCGCCATGGGCTGCGGCGAAACCCTGACCGAGGCCAGCCTTCAAACCAGCAATGGCGTGCGAGTGCCTGATGTGGTTTGGGCCTCTGCCGGGTTTCTCGACCGGCACGGCGAGGAAACCCCTTTTTCGAGCGCGCCGGAGATCTGCGTCGAGGTTGTTTCGCCATCCAATGCGAGAGGTGAAATGCTCGAAAAAATCGCACTCTATCTGGAGGCGGGCGCGGACGAGGTGTGGCTGGTGAGCGAGTCGGGCCGGCTGGAGATTCAAGACAGAGCGGGCGTTCGCAACGACTCCGCGCTGGTTCCCGACGCGGCGCGCCGGGTGGCCAGTCTGGCCGGCAAGACAATCTGACGTCGGCTCGACCCTGGACCACCCACCCGCATGAACGCCGAACGCAAAGACCTGGACCAAGCCTCCAGCCAGACCGCCGTCAACGCTTTTCTCCGGCAGGTCGCCGCCACGCCCAGGCGCGCCTCGGATGGCGGCGCGCGGGCGTCTGATCTTCGCCATGGACGCCACCGCCAGCCGCGAACCCACCTGGGATCAGGCCGCGCAGATCCAGTCCAGCATGTTTCGTGGAGACGCGCGACCTTGGCGGTCTGTCGATCCAGCTCTGTTTCTATCGCGGCTTTCAGGAGTTCGAGGCGTCCGACTGGTACCAGGATTCCGAGGCCCTGCTGAAACGCATGAATCGGGTCGTCTGCGCGGCCGGGCTGACCCAGATCGGGCGGGTGCTCGCAGCATGCGCTCGACGAGGCGGCGCGCGGACGCGTCAATGCGCTGGTGTTCGTCGGCGACTGCATGGAGGAAGATCGCGATCGGCTCGCCGATCTGGCCGGTCGCTCGGACTGCTCGGCGTGCCCGGCCTTCGTCTTTCAGGAGGGCCGCGATCCCGAGGCCGAACCCTGTCTGCGCGACATCGCCCGACTGAGCGGCGGCGCCTGGTGTCCCTTCGACGTCAACAGCCCCCATCTGCTGCGCGATCTGCTCAGTGCCGTGGCCGTCTATGCCGCCGGTGGTCGCCAGGCGCTGGAGCAGTATGGACAGGCGCGCGGCGGGGCCATCCTCCAGTTGACTCATCAGATCGACCCGCAAGGGAACCTGAGACTGCCATGCTCGTTCGTCTGCTGCTCCTGATCGCGCTGATTCTGGCGATCCTCTGGTTTCTCTACTGGTTCCGCCGTACTGCCGCCGGAGCGGGTCAGCCGGATCCTGCGCAAGACGCTGCTCTGGGGCGGTGGTCGGTCTGCTGGTGCTGGCGGTGCTGACCGGGCGTCTGCCGTCATCCTCGCCTCTTTGGCGCCACGCTGGGCGCGGCCATCGCGCTGCTGACGCGGGTCGCGCAGCTCATGCGCCTGTTCCCCGCGCTGCAACGACTGCTGCGCGGACTCGGGCTCGGCGGCGTCAGCGGGCTTCGCGCGGACGGGCGGCGCGGGTCAGGCATCGAGCATTCGCACCCGCTTTCTGGCGATGCGTCTGGATCATGCCACCGGCGTGCTCGATGGCAGCGTGCTCGACGGCCCCTTCAAGGGCCGCCAGCTCAGCGAACTCAAGCTTGAGCGAGCTGCTGCGGATGCTGGAGTTCTATCGCGACAGCGATCCCCAGTCGGTCGCCGGTGCTGGAAGCCTATCTGGACCGCGAGCGTGACGCCGACTGGCGCGAGCGGATCGACGCCCGACGCCAGCGCCGGACGCCCGCCGTCGAACGACGGCCAGGCTGACCGAGGCCGAGGCCAGGTCGATCCTGGGGCTCGAGGCCAACGCCGATCCCGAGACCATCCGCGCCGCCCATCGCCGGCTGATGCAGCGGCTGCACCCGGATCGCGGCGGCTCCGATTATCTGGCGGCGCAGATCAATGCGGCCAAACGCCGACTTGCTGGGAGACTGATGACGATGGTGAAGACCGAGGCCGAGACCCTGATCGAGCTGTCCGCCCGAGCAGGTCTTCGGCTTCGTCGCCGAGGATTTCGTCCGCAACTATCCGCGCTGGTCGCCGCGAGGTGGAACGCATGGAGCGCGCTGACCGATGGTCCGATTCAGGTCGGCTGGATCGGGCGACAGGTCCGGGTCGACACCGGACGCCGGAGTCGAAAGCCAGCTTCCGCGTCATCACCTTCGAGCCGCGAACGCCAGTCTGATCTTTCAGGGCATCGACGATCCCTATCAGATCGACTACCGGTTCGAGCCGGCCGGCGCCCAGACCCGCGTCATCTTCATCTTTGAACTCCGGCACCTGAGCCCCGGCCTGCGGCCCTTCGAGTCGGCATGGTCCGTCGGGTCGCCCAGGACAGCACCGACCGGATGATGCTCGAATCTCAAGGCGCTCATCGAGGACGAGGTGCGTGTGGCAGATTGATCCGGCATCGGCCTGATGGATCGTCGGCAGCGCACAACGCCGATCACGCACTGACATCTGACACAGAGATAACGCGCGCACCCGACTCGAGACCAAATGGCCGCAACCAAACCCCGCACCGCTTATGTCTGCAACGCCTGCGGCGCGCGCCAGCCGAAATGGGCCGGTCAGTGCACCGACTGCGGCGCCTGGAACAGTCTGGTCGGAGATCGCCGAGACGCACGCCCGGCGCTGCGGGGCGGCGGCTATGCCGGCGCGGCGGAGGCGACCCGGATCGAGACCCTGACCGAGGTCAGCCCCGAGGATCGCGAGCGCATCCAGCAGCGGGATCGGCGAGCTGGATCGGGTGCTCGGCGGCGGTCTGGTGACGCGGCTCGGTGGTGTTGATCGGCGGCGATCCCGGCATCGGCAAGTCGACCCTGCTGCTTCAGGCCTGCGCCGCGCTGGCGACGGCGCCTAGCCGGTGCTCTATGTCAGCGGCGAGGAATCGCCCCAGCAGATCGGGCTGCGCGCCCATCGGCTCGGGTCTGGCCGGCGACGGCATCCGTCTGCTGGCCGAGACCTGCGTCGAGCGCGATCCTGGCGGCATGCGGCCCAGGAGCGACCGCGCATCATGGTGGTCGACTCCATCCAGACGCTCTTCACCGAGACTCTGCAATCGGCCCCCGGCTCGGTCTCCCAGGTGCGCGAGTCGGCGGCGCAACTGGTCCGCTTCGCCAAGCAGCAGGACACGGTCGTCTTCCTGGTCGGCCATGTCACCAAGGACGGCTCGCTGGCCGGGCCGCGCGTGCTGGAGCACATGGTCGACACCGTGCTCTATTTCGAGGGCGAGCACGGCGGACCCTTTCGCATCGTGCGCTCCATCAAGAACCGCTTCGGCGCGGTCAACGAGCTGGGCGTCTTCGCCATGGGCGACCACGGACTGCGCGAGGTCAAGAACCCCTCGGCGATCTTTCTCTCGCGCCACGACGAGCCCGTCTCCGGCAGTCTGGTGATGGTCACGCGCGAGGGCACGCGGCCCCTGTTGGTCGAGGTCCAGGCGCTGGTCGACGAAAGCCCGCTCGCCAATCCGCGCCGGGTCGCCCTGGGGCTGGATCAGAATCGGCTGTCCATGCTGCTGGCCGTGCTGCATCGTCACGGCGGGCGTCGCGCATGTTCAATCAGGATGTCTTCGTCAACGTCGTCGGCGGGGTGCGGATCGCCGAGACCGCCGTCGACCTGCCGCTCATCATGGCCGTGCTGTCGAGCTATCGCGACCGCCCGCTTGCCGCTGGATCTCGCGGTCTTCGGCGAGGTCGGTCTATCGGGCGAGGTCCGCCCCGTCCCCAATGGCCCGGACCGTCTGCGCGAGGCCGTCAAGCACGGCATCCGCCGCGCCATCGTGCCCAAGGGCAATGCGCCCAAGGAAGGCGTGGAAGGGTTGGAGATCACGGCGGTGCGGACGCTGGCCGAGGCGCTGGAGGCGGGGGCGTAGGATAGGTAGAGCGCAGCGAAACCCATCGAGTCCCGCGCCGACCCGGTCGGTTCGCACCAAGCAAAATGCTTCGGTTTTTGGAAGGAACTGGCATCGGTCAGGACGAGGCGAGCCATTCGTCGAGGGTCTCCAGGTCGCGGTCGGCATCTTCCTCGGCAAGATCGAGCACGGGAATGCCCGCGCGGAACAGGTGAGTGATGAACTGACTCAGCGACATCTCCGCCAGGCGTCGCCGCCCGCGCCAAGGACAGATTCCCGTCGCGAAACATCTTCATCGCCGCGACCAATCTGATGAGCGGGATCGACGCGGCAGCGCTGCGGCGGTTCGACTTCAAGCTGCACTTCCGGGCCTTGACCCCGGCGCAGCGGCTGGGGCTCTTCGCGCGGGAGGCATTGGGGGATGCCATCGCGCCGGTCCCGCCGACGCTGGCACGGCATCTGGAAGGGCTCCAGGGACTGACGCCGGGGGACTTCGCCAACGTCTGTCGGCAGCGGACATTGCTTGGGGAGGAACTGACGCCGGAGCAGTTCCTCAAGCGGCTGATGGCGGAGTGTCGGTTGAAGGGGGAGGAGGTGCGGATGCAGTGAGCGCGGGCGGGGTGGCGGTTGGAATTCCCAACCCAACCGCTCCCACATGGCCGAAACCCGCACTCCTGATTAGCACGGGAACGGCGACATTCAAGCAATGCTTTGAATGCCTTTCTTCTCGATGACGGTCAGGAGGCGAAGCGCTGGACCGCCGGGGCGCTTGACGCCGCGTTCCCAGTCGGAGATCAGGTTTTTGCTGACATTGAGATACCGAGCAAAGACCGGCTGCGAGAGATGTTCGCGTTCGCGCAGGGCGCGAATGGCCTCGGGCGGAAAAGATTCGACCGGCGTCAGGCAGGCATTGTCGAACTCGCGCAGGGTCTGCTTGTCGATCACGCCCAACTCGTGAAGGGCTTCCATGGTTTCATGGATCGATGCCAGCGCTTCACTGCGGTACTGTTTAGCCATGATGGTCCACCTCCCGAAATTGCCCGTTCTGGACTAGGGCCGCGATTTGCCCATCCGTCAGATCCAGGACGTAACGGGCGGCTTTCTTGAAGGCCGCTTCTTCCACAACGCTGATATTGGCCTGCTCGCTCTTGGCGAATCCGTAGACGAAGAAGGCGCGATGGGCCTGGCGGTACAGGATCAATGTTCGATAGCCACCCGAACGTCCTTGCCCGTGACGCGCCACGCGCTGCTTGATGACACCACCGCCGAGATCGGCATCGATCAAGCCCTGTTCGGCTCGCAGGACGGCCTCACGTAACATCGCCTCCGGGATCTTCTGCTGACGCGCGAAGCGCTCGAACCAGGCGATTTTTGAAGATCCTCACGCGCGTGACTTCACCTTCTTCTATCACCCCAAGTATTGCATTCGGGTGATCTCCGCTCAACCCACCAGTGCATCGACGACATCAAGGTCTTCCCGCACGGTTTCGTCAGCGATGATGAAGCCGCAACCGAAGCGCTCCTTGAGTCGAGCGTGAAATTCCTCATAGCCCAGCCCCGCCAAGCTGGCGGCGGCGGCGAAGCTGATCTTGTGCGCATGATAGAGACCGGCGGCGAGGAAGAAATCGCTGGCGCGGTTTCCGAGCGAGTCCAGCACCGGAGCGAAGTCCGGGTTGATGGTTAGTGTGGGCATGGTCGGGATCCGGGCTTGGTTGACTGAATTGATTGAAGGCTTGCTTTCGCCCGTGTAGAGCAAACGCCGTGACATCTCCGGGTGCTTCCAGCCGGACGGGGCAGTCGCCACGTCCGAAACGGGTTGAACCGTGCCAAACGGCTGTCAAAAACGTGCGGGGCGGGGTGAATATTCCGTCCCGCTTGGAGCACGATCTAGCTGCGGACAATGTGCTGGAGGGAGGGAGGGGGGGTGGGAACCGCCCCGCAGTGGATCTGAAACCTAGTTCACAGTCTCATTTTTCCTGAGGTTCTACTGTTATGCGTGTCCGGTTCATGACCGCCAATAGCGACGTAGGCCGGGTTGAACGATTGCGAAACCCAGCCATGACGACGCGGAATTTGCTGGGATTCACGTTGTTCATC
The DNA here is from genome assembly GCA_963818415.1 of uncultured Gammaproteobacteria bacterium. Classification (GTDB taxonomy): domain Bacteria; phylum Pseudomonadota; class Gammaproteobacteria; order Chromatiales; family Chromatiaceae; genus CAWFSC01. The sequence continues at coordinate 62,010 of CAWFSC010000017.1, forward strand.
CCAGCCTACCGCGCTAACTCAACCCTTTCGTGCCGGCTTGCAACTTAAATAGTCCGGTTTCCGGGGGCACTCTAGCGCTGCCTACAACGTGTAAAAAATAGCTGAGGTAGCAGGAAATGAGTACAGAAAAACAAGGCAAGGTGAGATGTACTAAAAAAGTGATCGATGCCCAGAACTTCATAGTAGAGTGCACTGATGGTGACGAGACAAAGCAGTATTATTGCTCTGTTCAGCCAACGACATCCATTGCTGGTGGTGCAGTCGGTATTTCTGGGAGCAAACAACAGCACCAAATTGTATGCTGGAGTGATGCGGAAATAGAGAAAGCGGCAGGAAAAAAAATGGGCAAGAAACCTGAAGAAATTAATTGGGAGTGAGCGCATTCTTATTTGAACAGGATACAAAGACAGAAAAGCCAAGAGGGTCGTAGTCCGGATTGAGCAATAGCAACACCCATCGATGACGACGCGGAATTTTCCAGGATTCACGTTGTTCATCCCAACCTGCCGCGCTACCGCGATGCAAGATATTGGCATGGACTTTGACGTTTGCCAATTTCGCGGCAAATGAAAACGCACATTAAGATGCCTGAGGTACAAAGCAATGACCTGTGGAAGCTGGGATGAATACGATGAAGACTATGACCCTGAAGACGAAGCCGCTGAGCAAGATTTGGTTGATACTTTGACTGATTGCCGTGGCCGCCTTGAAAGAGTCAGCATGAAGTGCGAGGAAAAACAAGCAGCAGAAGAGAAACTGGTTGCTAATTCACCAAATGTTGTTCCGCTTAAGAAATCATGAGGTATTTTTATGCCTAGAGGAAAAATGACTGCACCGACAAAGAACGAGCTAAGAGAAACAATTGAGGCATTAACAAAGGCAATAGAAGATTTAGTAGATAGAGTCGAAAAAGTTGAAAACAAACAAAGCCTCTGGGATCGTATATTAAATTTACGTTGCCAGAGAGACGAGGCTGTAGCGCAACTGAAAGAAGCGTCTTAAGTATTTTAGCCAGCGTAGGATGCGGGGAGCATACCGTATCCTACGTGGCCTAATGCAGCCATTATGCACCAGAGAGGCCAGATGACAGAAGGAAAACCGAATCTATTTGCTGTCGCAACCTCGGAGTTGTCGCAGGATGCCCTCCTCGTATGGCTACTACGCTGGGCAGATCCCAAGTGTGAAAAGTTCGATGGAAACCTGCATGCATGCGCCGTCCATTTCCTGCGCTTTCTTCTGGGAGAGTCGGAAAAATATGGTATCCAGTCGGTGAGAGTTGGTCGACAGTGGAAAGGAATTGACGTATGGGCAGAGATCAATGATGAATATTTTCTTCTCATTGAGGACAAGAAAGGTACGCGAGAGCACTCGAATCAATTGCAAAGATATTTAGAGACTGCTCAGGATCACTACAGCAAGAAAGGAATGACTGTTGTTCCCGTCTACTTCAAGTTGGAAGAGCAAGGAATCTGGTCAGGCATCGACAAGTCGGGATACCGGGTCGTTTTAAGACACCAGTTTCTGAATATCCTCAAGGATTACGTGGATGCAACAGATGGCAAGAAAAGTAATGATATTATACTCGACTATTATTGGCATCTTTGCGAATTGGTGGGGTAGTGGGGGGAGGGGGGGTAAACTGAAAGAAGACTATCGCCTAACAGACGAAAGTGGCCTCTTGGATATGGAGGCCACAATAATGAACATTCGGCGTATTCAATCCATCATTGATGCTGTCGATGGCAAATTGGATCGTATTCGCATCAGGAAATCTGAGACGGACCAAGTTATTAGCGGGTAGCGTAAAAGGCTGGGTCGAGCGATAGCGAAACCCAGCGATGACAACACGCAGTTTGCCGGGCTTCGCATTGTTCATCCCAGCCCACGACACCAGATAACACTGATCAATAGCAAGCGAGGGACCGATTCAATGATCAAGCTGATCCCAAAACTGATCCTCCTATTCATCGCCCTGATCGCGGTGGGTGTTCTCTGGCAGCGGGCGCAACTGAGCGTATTGGCGCTCAGTCGGATCGATCCGGTTCCGGAGGCGCGCCAACTGGTCGAGCAGAAGCGCTATGCCGAGGCGGCCGATTATCTCGGCTTCTTCATGGACTACGCCTATGTCCAGGCGGATCCCGCCGCCCAAGCCTTGCAACAGGAGGTCGATGCGGTTCGCGGCAGTCTGCGCTATCAGGCGGGCAAGCTCGGCGAGGGGTTGTTGGATGGCACCAGCGACGAGACCCTTGGGCAAGCCGCTGGGGTGGCGACGGATTTCTTCGTCATCGGCGATCTGCGCGATCTCGGCAAGCAGGGGGCCAACTGGGTCCAGGGCGAGGAGATGGATGAGGTGATCGCCGCGCTGGCGACGATCGGCGTCGTCGCCAGCGCGGCGCAGATCCTGAGCGGGGCCGCGACCGTCGGCACTGCGGGTGCGGCGGCGCCGACTGTGGCGGCGGCAACCGCCGTCAAAGGCGGCGCGACCATCCTCAAGGCAGCGCGCAAGCTCGGCAAGCTCCCGCCCTGGCTGGGCACGACGCTCCTCAAGTCGGCCAAGACGGTCAAGGAGACCCGCTCGCTGGATACTGCCTTGTTCGGCGACGTCTACACCTTGGCCAAGACACGCGGCGGCATGACCCTCCTCGGCCAGACCCAGGACGCGGCCTCACTCAAGCGAATGGCCGTCTTCGCCGAGACCTTCGGCGAGCACAGCGCGACGCTGTACCGGATCGGCGGCGACGCGGCGCTGAACACCGCGCGGCGCGCCGGTGAGCTGGGCCAGGACACGATCAAGCTGGCCGCGACCTTTGGTCAGCAAGGCTTGCGCACACTCGACCGGGTGGGTGCCGTCAACTTCGACGAATACTCCTCGCACGCCTCAAAGATCGTCTACAAGGGCGATTTGACCCGCCTGATCGCGCGCTGGCTGATGCAGCTCCCGACCTGGGCGCTCTACGCCCTCGCCGGACTCGGGGGCGCGGTCTGGCTACCCTGGCGACGGCTGGGGCGCGGCTTCCCGCGCCTGAGTATCCCCGCGACGGGGCTACGACAGGCATTGGACTAAATCCTGTCAGCGTCATGACCAGTCGCCTTCTGAGCGCGTGTGGAATGACGCCGGAGCGGGCCATGCTCCGGTACGCAAAGCGCGGGAGCGGATCGATTTTGTGTCCGCCCTCACGACGGTGCCCGGCATGACCAGTGACCGGACAGCGGCGCCAAACACCTTGCCCGGCACAACGCCTGAAGGCCAAATCGGGATCTTCTGGGTCCACCAGCAACGCTTGATTCCACTGCCGGTGCTCTTGAGCCAAGCCGAGCGGCGAGAGACCAAGCTCGACAGCCCGGATGCCCATGTTGACACTTGGCCCCGTGTCGTGGCGCGTTACAGGCGCGAATTTCCCGTCTTGGAGATTCTCGAATACGACGAGGTGCCGCGTGGGCGCATCCTCTTCGAGACCCGAACCGAGACCTTCATGGTCTACATGGACGCGACGCTGTTCGTCGACGCCACGCCCGAGCGCGGTCCTCTGCCGGAGATCCGGGCCGCACTGCAAGCGGCCTTCGGCCTGGAGGGAAAGTGCCTGCGTTTTGGCACCGACCCGCACTACGACACAGGTCCGTGGCCGGATGACGAGGACGATGAAACGGACTGGTGAGGTGCCGCTATCGCAGGTCCGCGCCTGATCGCATCGCCGCCCGCGCCACTTCGGCCAGAAAGCCGGATCGGGTTGCGCCGTGTGCGCGGGCGTCATCGTCGATCCTGGCGAGCAACAGGCGCGGGAGGGTGATGTTGAGCTTTTCCTTCGGGCCGAAATAACGCTCCACCGGCACCTCGACCACCGCCCAAATCCAACCCGCAAAATCGGGATTGGCTTGAGGTTCCGTCAAGGTCTTGGCGGCCGGAAGATCGCCGCCGTCTTCAATCACGGTCTCGCACCACAGGTCAACCGCCTCCCGCGCCTTGTCGATGGCCTCATCCAGGGTACCCCCGCCGAAAAGCAGCCTGGCAAGAATCCACCCAGGCGGGCGACCAGACGCGGCGCCTCGACCCGGCAGACTCGCCGTTTTCCCAAGGTGCACCCGCGCAAGGGAGTACGCGCCGCGCCATGGGCGCACCCATGAAGGGAAGGCAAAAAAACGCCCCTCGGAGAGGGGCGTCTGGGGTTCAGCCTGGCCAATCCCCCCTAACCATGTATTCCTGGTTGGGGGAACAACCGTTGGCGGGCTTCTTTTCGGGTCGCC
>CAWFSC010000018.1:0-160881 GCA_963818415.1 uncultured Gammaproteobacteria bacterium
TTCGCCTGCGAGCTGGAAGTCATCAAGCGGGATGACCGGCTCGAAACCATCGCCAGGGACATCGTCGACCACTTTCCGCGCCGGGGGTATCTCGGCAAGGGCATGGTCATCGCGGTGGACAAATTCACGGCGGTGAAGATGTATGACAAGGTCCAGCGGCTGTGGAAGGAGGAGATCAAGGTCCTGCGCGGCCAGATCAAGCAATCCCAGGACGAGCTGCATGCGGCACGCCTCAAGCGGATCGTCGACTACATGCGCCAGGTCGAGATGGCGGTAGTGGTCAGCGCGGAGAACGGCGAGGACGAGAAATTCGACCGGCAACACCTCGATATCGGCCAGCACCGCAAACGGATGGAGCAGGTGGACGAGAACGGTCACGACCTCGAATACAACTTCAAGGATCCGAACCATCCGCTCCAGATCGTCTTCGTCTGCGCCATGTGGCTCACCGGGTTCGATCTGGGTCTCACCGAGGACGAGCTTGAAATCTACGACCTGCTCCGCAAGGACAAAATGACCAAGGAGGAGGAGAAGACCGTTCGGCTCGCCGCTAAGGCGCTGCTCAAGCGGCTGACCGAGGAATCCCCCAGAATCCTCGTCCAGGACTGGTTCAAGGACAGCCAAACGCGACTGGCCGTCCGCGACGAAGTCGGTAAGATCCTCGACGCCTATCTGCCCGGCGAGGGCTACGACAAGGCGCTCTTTGCCGAGAAGCGGGACAATGTCTTCGAGCTGACGCTCGATCTCGCCATCAATCACCGGAAGTGGGCGGCATAGTGTGCGGGCTAATCCGAAGCAGGCCGCGCACGGCGGGTTGCGCCGATCCCGAGGAGCCAGATGTGTCGCAGAACCAGCATCCTCGACTCGCCCGTAACAACTTCGACCTGCTGCGTCTGTTGTTCGCGGGGACTGTCTGCCTGATTCACGCCTATGAGCTGTCGGGATTCGAGTCGCTTCGCTGGATCTCCGACATCCTGTCAGCCACGGTCGCGGTGAAGGCGTTCTTCATCGTCAGCGGCTTCTTGATCTTCATGAGCTATGAGCGATCGACATCGCTTGCCTCCTACGCCGCGAAGCGGATCAGGCGGATCTACCCGGCCTATTTCACCGTCGTCATGCTCTGCGCGGTCGGCTTGGCGGCGGTCAGCTCGAAGGGACTCGGCGCGTATTTCTCGCTCGCCTGGGTCAAGTATGTGCTCGCGAATCTGACCTTTCTGAATTTCCTTCAACTCAGCCTGCCGGGCGTCTTCGATGCCAATCGGCTGACGGCTGTCAATGGCGCGCTATGGACACTCAAGATCGAGGTTCTCTTCTATGTGAGCGTCCCCTTCTTTGTCTTCCTGTTTGGGCGATTCCAGCGTCTGCCCGTGCTGCTCTTCTTCTATGTCGCGTCCCTGGTGTATGCCGGGGTGTTGTCGTCGCTCGCGGCGCGCACCGGCTCCGGAATCCATGAGGAGCTGGCCCACCAGCTTCCGGGGCAGCTTGTCTACTTCATGGCGGGCGCCTTCTTCTATTACTTCCTGCCGTTGTTCGAGCGCTATGTTGGCGTCTTCCTGGGCGCGGCGATTCTGATTCTCGCGATCGATCGAATCCATCCCTTGCCGGTTCTTGAGCCATTCGCGCTCGCGGCCATCGTGGCGTTCTTCGGGCTGTTCCTTTACGCGGGAAATCTGGGGCGGTACGGCGATTTCTCTTACGGGGTCTATATCCTGCATTTCCCCATCATTCAGCTTCTGCTCCAGCTTGAATGGCCCAGACAAAGCCCTGGGTATTTCTTGTGCGCCGTCGTCTTCATCACCATGGCGGCAGCGGTCGCTATGTGGCACCTGGTCGAAAAACGCTTTCTACTCCGAGGCAGTCACTACATTGCCACGACCCGCGCATCCGACGAGGAAGCGGCGACGGTTGCACTCGCTCCGGAGTCCTCTGCCCGTCGCGCCGATTAGCGCTCACTCTTGGCCGGGCGCCTCCGGCCGCGCCTGGGAGAGCACGTATGCCGAGACATCCCAGGCCTCGTCGTCGCCGAGGGAATCGCCGGCCCCCAGGGGCATCTTGTGCTTGATGAAGCCGGCCGCCGTGCCGTGGCGCGCCATCCCGGCACCGGCGTTGAACGACAGCGGCCCCCACAGGGGCGGGAAGAGGTAGCCGCCATCCGATCCCTTGGTTCCCCCGCCGTCGGCCCCGTGACAGGGGAGGCAGCGCGTGGTGTAGATCGCCTTGCCCTGGGTGGCGTCGGCCGCCCGCGCCAACGTCAGCCGGGGGATCCCCTGTCCGGCGACCCTGGCCCCGATCGGGATTCCTTGGGAGAGCCAGTTCATGTAGGCCAGCATGTCCATCATGGCCGGGTGATCGAGCGGAAGCGGCTTACCGTTCAGGCTGCGTTCGAAGCAGTCGTTGATGCGTTGCGCCAGGGTTTGCATCGCGCCGTGGCGCGCGCTGTACTGCGGAAAGCGGGCGACCACGCCGATCAAGGGCGCGGCATTGGCGACGACGCCCACCTCGGTGCCGTTCCCCAGGTGGCAGTTCTTGCAGGTCAGGCCATTGCCGACGAACGCCGGCAGCCGCTGCGCGGTCCGCGCCAGATCATCACGGCCGCGCATGACGCTGTCACCCAAGGGGCCAGTGGGAAGGGTGGCCGCGGCGGGCACGACCAGCGGGACGGTTGGCGGGTCGGCGGCGCCGTCGAGGCTGAGCGCCGTGAGTAGGGAGAGCGCCAGGAGCCGCCCATGCATGTCGGTCAGTCTTCTAAGGTCTCGCATCATGCCTCCGATGGGTAATGGGTGGGGAGGTGGTCGCCGTGGGCAGAACTCCCCTGGCACGCGACGAGATCTCGCACAGCCCCACCGGGCGAAAAATCCGAGTAAAATCTTCGGCCATCACTTTCGATTCCGGAGAACCCCGTGGCCCTACGCATCAAAAGTCACTGGCAGGATGAGGAACGGGAGCGCTCGCTGCCGGAGATCGCCAGCGCCCTGGCCTACATCGCCTGGCGCATCGCCATGGATAAGGCGATCAATCTCCACTGCGAGCGTTTCGTCTACCAGAGTGACGAGCAGCGGCTGGCGGTGATCCAGGAGTACCTGGTATTCCTGATCCAGATCGCCGACCGACTCGCGCATGGCGATCTGGACGACGAGAACCGCCGGATCCTCATCACCGCATTCGCCAAACAGCTCTTTGCTCATGTGCAGGACAATAGTCGGGATCTGCTGGGACCGGGCGACTATGGCGGCCCCTTCATCGCCCTGCTCAACGAGCGTTCGGGCGAGTATGCCGAGTACCAGCTCGCCGATGACGGTCCGAGTTACGCCTTGTTGCGTCACCTGGGCCACGAGATCCAGATGCTCATGGGCGACGGGGAGGAAAACCGCTGGGTAATCGATCAGGTCATGGACAGGGATGGCTGGGATGCCTACAAGACGTTCGCCAAGGCCTATCGGAATCTGTTCGAGTGATGGCGCGGTGTCCGTGGTCGCTGAGCCGTATTTCGTCGCTTCTTTAACGGCGCTCCTTCCCGACGGTCGTTCCTTCGTGCATCAACCCCCGGATGCGCTCCAGCAAGGTGTCGCTGAGGGCATGCAGATCGTCCAATTGCGCCAGCGCCAGCGGGCTCCGATCTTGCGCCTGGAGCTCCAGTAGCGCTCGCGCCAGTGCGTGAATCTGTTGGTGCAGGGTTTCGATGTCCTGGATGGCGGGATGCGCGGGGTGTCCGGCGAGTCCCGCCGTGTCCAGCCACTCGCCAAAGCGGCACTGGCGGACATCCAGTGAGGGCGGGGCTTCCTGGTCGTCCTTGAGGTGGCGTTCGATCGCGGCGATCCAGGCGCGGTGTTCGACACTGGCGTGCAGCAGCGGCAGATCGGCACGGTTCGCGGCGGGGCGATCGGTCCAGCGCGGATCGGGGCGCCAGGCGGTGAACCAGCCCGGCATCTCATCGGCCGGCATGGGGCGAGCGATGCCGTAGCCCTGGGCCAGGTCGCAGCCGAGTTGCAGCAGCATTTCACCGTGTTCCAGGGTCTCGACTCCCTCGGCGATGGCCTGGCGTCGGAAGGCGATTGACAGGCCCAGGACGCTTTCGACGATGGCCAGATCCTCGGGGTCATCGAGCATGTCGCGCACGAAGCTCAGGTCGATCTTGAGCAGGGTGACCGGCAGGCGCTTGAGGTAGGTCAGCGAGGAATAGCCGGTGCCGAAGTCGTCCAGCGCAAACATCACCCCCAGTTCGCGGCAGGCATCGATGACACGGGAGACGCGGGTTAGGTCCTCCAGCGCGCTGGTTTCCAGCACCTCCAGTCCGAAACGGCCGGGCTGAATGTCCGGATGGGCCGCCAGGCGCGCGCGCAGACGCTCGACAAAATCCGCCTGCTGCAACTGACGGGCGCCGATATTCACGCACACCGGCAGGTCCAGTCCGCCCGCCCGCCAGGCTTCCATCTGGGTCAGGGCCGTGTCGATGACCCATTCGCCGAGATCCACCGCGAGCGAGTGGTTCTCGATCACCGGTAGGAAGACCGCCGGGGGCAGAAGACCGCGTTCCGGATGTTGCCAGCGAATCAGCGCCTCGGCGCCGATGACCACCCCGGTACGCATGTTCACCTTGGGCTGGTAATGGAGCACGAATTCCTGCTCCGCCAAGGCATGGCGGATGTGATCCAGGCTTTCGTGATGACCGCGGACGCTGCGATCCTGCGCCGCATCAAAGACGTGGTAACGGTTCTTCCCCGCCAGCTTGGCCTGATACATGGCTTGATCGGCTTGACGCAGGAGTTGCTCGGCGTCGATCTCCTCCGCCTGCGGGTAGAAGGTAACGCCAACACTGGCCGAGACCTGCAGGATGAGATCGTCGACGCGCACCGGCTCGGCGCTGGCCGTGAGCAGTCTGGAGAGCAAGGGCACACTGGCGTCGAGATCGGTCAGATCCAGCAGCACGGCGACGAACTCGTCACCCCCCAAACGGGCGAGGGTGTCGCCCTCGCGCAGTGCCCGCTTCATCCGCTCGGCCAGGGCCGCCAGCAAGCGGTCGCCGATGTCGTGTCCATGGCTGTCGTTGATGGCCTTGAAGCCGTCCAGGTCGAGATAGGCCAAGGCCAACTGGTGGCCCCGCCGCTGGGTCTGAGCCATACCGGTATGCAGCCGGTCGGCTAGCAGGACGCGATTGGGCAGCGTGGTCAGTGCGTCGTAATGGGCGATGTGTTCGAGCCGCCGCTCGTGCTCCTTGAGCGGGGTGATGTCGGAGAACAGGGCCACGTATTGCCGGATGTGGCCCTGGGCATCGCGCACCGCGCTGATGGTCTGCATCACGGCGAACAGATGGCCGTTCTTGTGGCGGTTCCAGACTTCGCCGGACCAGTGGCCGGTCTCGACCAGGGTGCGCCACATGCCCGCGTAGAACGCCCGGTCCTGGCGGCCCGAACCCAGCAGGCGCGGGTTGCGGCCCAGAACCTCCTCGCGGCTGTAACCCGTGATGTGGCTGAAGGCATCATTGACCTCGATGATCGAGCCGTCCGCCGTGGTGATCAGGATGCCCTCGCTGGCGTGGGTGAAAACGCTGGCGGCGAGGTGAAGCTTTTCTTCGGCCTGCCTGCGCGCGGTGATGTCGTGCCCAATGCCCAGGACGCCGATCAAGCAGCCCTCGGCATCGAACATCGGCATCTTCGTGGTCTCCAGCAGCTCCTTGTGGCCATCCGAGGCAAAGGTGATCCATTCCTCGTTGAAGCGGGCCTTGCCCTCGACCACGGCGATCGGGTCGTATGCGCGGAAGGAATCGGCCGGCCCCGAGGCGATGAAGTCATCGTCGGTCTTGCCGACGATCGCTTGTTCGGTCGCGCCGAAGAACTGCTCGAAGCGTGGGTTACAGGCGAGATAACGGCCCTCGGGATCCTTTAGCCAGATCAGGTCGGGCAGGGTTCGGATCAGCGTCTGGAGTTGCGAATGGGCTTTTTCGAGTTGGGCGGCATACTGTTCGGCGATCCGCCGCGCCTCGGTCGAATGCTGGTTTGACAGGGCGTCTTGCTGCCGCCGGGCAAGTTCTCGCAGCAGATGACTCAATAGCGCCAGACTCGGCGGCGCGACGATGGCGGCGGTCACCAGACCGGTCAGCAGATAATCGACCGTCACCTCGCCTTTCAACAGCAGGTCCATGAGGGACACGATCAGCACCGCGCACAGCACGGTGCCGACGGTCACGAGCGTCGATAAGCGCCACCCCTTGAGCCGCTCCAAGCGCGCAACCAGCTTGGTCATGCCCGGCGAATGCTCGTCTTCAGTCTCATCGTTCTCTTCAACCGATACTCCGCATCGAAGCACGGGCCATCGCGTACAAGCGGCTAACCGTCTCCCCGCATCAGCGTCCGCAAACCGTCCAACAGACCGGCCCGCAGTTGATGGAGTTCACCCAGTCGGCCCAGCGCCTCCTGGGTACGACCCCGCGCCTTGATCTCCAGCAGCTCGGCCGCCAGCGCGTGCACCCCCTGGTGCAAGTCGGCGATGGACTCCAGGGCCGGCTCCTCGCGCTGTCCCGCCAGCTCCTCGGCGAGCAGCCACTGACCAAAGCGGCACTGCCCGGGATCCAGCGGCGGCGGGGCGTCTCGCTGATCCTGGAGATGACGATCGATGGCGGCAATCCAGGCGCGATGCTCGACGCCGACATAGAGCAACGGCAAATCGACACGGCTCGCCAGGGGCAGATCGATCCACTGCGGCGCGGCGCGCCAGGCGGCCGACCAGCCGGGGATCTCCTGGGCTGGCATGGGGCGGGCGATGCCATAGCCCTGGGCCAGGTCGCAGCCGAGTCGCAGCAGTAGCTCCCCATGTTCCAGGGTTTCCACGCCTTCGGCGATGACTTGCCGACGAAAGGCGGCTGCCAGACCCATGACGCTCTCGACGATGGTCAGATCCTCCGGATCGTCGAGCATGTCGCGCACGAAGCTCTGGTCGATCTTGAGCAGGGTGACCGGCAGGCGTTTCAGATAGGTCAACGAGGAATAGCCGGTGCCGAAGTCATCCAGGGCGCAGGCCACCCCCAACTCGCGGCAGGCCGCGATGACCTGGGAGACGTGGGCCAGGTCTTCCAGCGCACTGGTTTCCAGTACCTCCAGACCGAGACTGGACGGCTCGATTCCCGGATGCGCCAGCAGCAGGGCGCGCAGACGCTCCACGAAATCGACTTGCTGCAACTGGCGGGCGCCGATATTGACGCTGACCGGGAGGTCCAGTCCGCGCGCCCGCCAGTCGTCCATCTGGGTCAGGGCCGTCTCGATCACCCATTCGCCGAGTTCGACCGCCAGCGGGTGGTTCTCGATCACCGGCAGGAACATCGCTGGCGGCAGCAGACCGCGTTCCGGATGTTGCCAGCGGATCAGCGCCTCGGCGCCGATGACCGTCCCCGCGCGCATGTTCACCTTGGGCTGGTAATGGAGCACGAACTGGCCCTCGGTCAGGGCGTGGCGGATGTGCTCCAGGCTTTCGTGGTGACCGCGCGCGCTGCGATCGTGCTCGGCGTCGAAGAGGTGATAACGGTTCTTGCCAGCCAGCTTTGCCTGATACATGGCTTGGTCGGCCTGGCGCAGCAGTTGATCCGCGTCCACCTCGTCCGCTTGCGGGTAGAGCGTGACGCCGAGGCTGACGGTGACCCGGTGGGTAAAGTCCGCGACCGGTACCGGTTCAGCGACGGCGGCGAGCAGGCGGGTTAAAAGCCGCTCGGTGGAGCCGATGTCGGTGAGATCGACCAGCACGGCGACGAATTCGTCGCCGCCCAGACGGGCCAGGGTATCGTCCTGACGCAGGGCCTGACTCATGCGGGCCGCGACGGTGATCAGCAATTGATCGCCAGCGGCATGCCCGTGGGTGTCGTTGATGGTCTTGAAACCATCCAGATCGAGATAGGCCACCGCCAACTGTTGACCGCGCCGACGGGTCTGCACCATGGCCTGGTGCAGACGGTCGGCCAGCAGGACGCGGTTGGGCAGCCTGGTCAGCGCGTCGTAGTGGGCGATGTGTTCGAGCTGCCGCTGGTGCTCCTTGAACGCGGTGATGTCGGAGAACAGGGCGACGTAGTGCAGGGTCTTGCCCTGGTCATTGCGCACCGCGCTGATGGTGAGAATCTCGGCGAACAGCTCGCCGCTCTTGCGTCGGTTCCAGATTTCGCCCGACCAGTGACCCTTGTCGATCAGCGAGCGCCACAGGGCGACATAGAAGGCTTTTGGATGCTGGCCGGACTTGAGCACGCGCGGGTTGCGGCCCAGCACCTCCTCGCGGCGATACCCGGTGATGTGGGTGAAGGCGTCATTGACCTCGATGATCGCGCCGTCGGCGGTGGTGATCACGATGCCCTCGCGGGCGTGGGTGAAGACGCTGGCGGCGAGCTGGAGCTTTTCCTCGGCCAGCTTGCGTTCGTTGATGTCCTGATGGGTTCCCCGCATCAGCAGCGGTTTGCCGTCATGGGTCCAGGTCGCCACCTTGCCGCGATCCTGGACCCAGACCCAGTGACCATCCTTGTGCCTGACCCGTGAATCGCACTCGTAATAGTCCAGTTCGCACCGGAAATGCCGTTCCAGCAAGGCGCGACTCTTCTTGAGATCGTTCGGATGGGCGAATCGCCGCCAGGTGCCGATCGATACCGGCGCCAGTTCCTCCAGCGTATAGCCGATGATCTCTGCCCAGCGCTCGTTGAAGACGACCTCGCCGGTCTGGACGTTCCACTCCCAGGTGCCGGCGCGGGTTCCTCTGAGAATGTCGTCAAGGCGCTGGCGCTCCTGATCCAGCGCGGTTTCGGCTTCTTTCATCCACGACTGATCGAACAGATAACCGCAAATGAACTCCACGCCGCCGCGGTCATTGCGAACCAGCCTGGAGAAGTCATAGAACCAGCGATAGGCGCCGTTCTTGGTTTTCAGCCGGTAGGATTGCTCGTAGGTATCTTCATGCCGTTCGATATGATCCGCGACTTCTTGGAGGGCTCGATCGAGGTCCTCCGGATGCAGCAGCCCAGCGTAGCGAAACGCTGGCGCCATCATCTCGTCGGCTGTGTAACCGAGGATGGCGGCGCTGTTGCTGGAGACCTGGCGCACGGGCCAATGCTTGGAGACTTCCCAGACGATGGTGCAAACAGGTCCGGCCGAGAACAGATCCCGCTCCGCGCGCAATGCCTGTTCCGCCTGACGTTGCGCGGTGATGTCGCGCACGATGGCCTGAACGAAGGTTTGTCCCGCCATCACCATCCGGGTCAGCAGCACGGTGGTCGGGAAATCCCGGCCGTCGAGCGTGCGGTGGGTCCAATCGAAGAAATGGGATCCCTCGCGCATCGCCGTCGCGATCGCCGCCCGGGCTTCCTCGTCCGAGGGGCGGCCGTCGGGCTGGCGTTCGGGGGACACATCCCAGGGGCCTAGGGCGGTGAACTCGGCCTCATCCTTGGCGCCGAACATCGCGCGCGCCGCCGGATTGCCCGAGGTGAATTTCCAGACCGGCGGTGCCAGGGTCATCATGGCGTCGCGGGACTGCTCGAAGAAGAGGCGATGGCGTTCCTCGCTCTCCATCAGCCGCTGTTTCGCCCGCTTGGACGCCGTGATGTCGTGGATGATCGAGTGCAGCAGGTCGCGTCCGCCAAACTGGATACTGCTTGCCGACACCTCGACGTTCCGCAACGAGCCATCCGCCAGACGGTGCTCGAACTCGAACCGCAGACCCTCACCCTTGGGGACGGATTGCAGGGCCAGCATGATCTCGGGGACCGGCCGCGTGTTGATCTCGGTGATCCGCATGGCCAGCAACTGTTCGCGCGAATAGCCGTAGAACACCAGCGCGGCGGCATTGGCGTCGATGATGGCCGCGTCGCTGGGATCGATCAGCAGCATCACCGATGAATTCGCCGCGAATTGATTGCGGTAGGACTGCTCGCTTTCCCGCAAGACCGCCAACTGGGCGCGGATGTCGGTTTCGGTCGGGTCCGTCTCGCGCGTAGATGTCATCGGATTTTCGTCTCTTTGAATCTTGGACGGACCCTGTCCTCGATAGGCGTCGTTTTATCGGTTGTCCCGCACCAGGCCCTTCAGGCGCTCCAGCAGGCGTCCCGCCATCATGGGACTCGGCCGCGCCCCTGGGTGACGGCCCTGGGCCTTGAGTCCCGGCAGCGGGGTTCGTCATGTTGCAAAGAAAAAGCGGACGGCTGCAAGCGCAATGGCAAACAGGAAACCGTAGGAGAAGCGGTCGAGCCGCATCGTCACTTGCCCCCTGCGAGTTCGCCAGGCGCCCAGCGTCGCCATGCCGATGCCTGCCGCGATGGGGGTGAGGAAGACATTCGCCACGCGAAGTGCCTGGTTCGTGACGAAATGAGTTGGGAAGACAAGCAGGCTCAGGCCACCCATGGCCGCGCCGAACAGCAGATAGCCAATCGCCGCGACCCAGGGTGTTGGCGCCTCGCGAAAAGGCTCGGCCAGTGGGCGAAAGCCGACTTCGACCAAGATCTCCAGAACGATCTGGAGCAAGAACTCGCCCAGCACCTCGAAGAGAAACTCGAACATGAAGTTCGTGACCGTCAGTCGTTGGCCGGTCGGGGTAAGCTCGCTGGCGACGGCATCGCCGCCGAGCGCGTCTCGGGAATCATCCCGATGTGACCTCCGCCGTTTCCCGCGTGGCCTCGTCCAACAACGCCTCCGGAACCCCGCGCTTCTTGAGTGCTGCAATCAGGCGCGCAGTCGACCCGAAGGTGTATTGCGCCTCGTCGCGTCGTAGCCCCTCGCTCACGTACCACTTCAGCAATGCCTGATAGCCCGAAAACCCCTTGAGCGGGGCGATCTCCTTGAGCGAATCGACCACATCCACCGGGATGCGCAGCGTGATGGTCGTCATCGGCCGGTCTTGGCTCAACCGTGTCTTGATCCGGTCAGGAATGCTCATGTGCTCGTCTCTCCTCGTTGGTCGCCCGCCGGGCGGAAATCCGGCGGATCGTCTCGCCCGCCAATTCGATGTGCATGACAAAGAGTAGCCGGCCAGTCGCGTCGTAGCCGATGACGGCATCGCGGGGTTCAACATGGCGCGTTTGCATTGTCAATACGATGGCGGGTTTGAGCATCACCGACGGCCCCGCTCGAAATGCGTGGTGAGAATGCCCGCGAGGATCAGGCCGAGCCCATGGAGGTGCTTGGCTTCGGGCCGTTCGCCGAGGAAGAGGATGCCGCAACCGACGGCCCACAGCGGGATCAGGTAGTTGAGCTGGGACACGAAGGCGGGGCCGGCGCTCTTCACCAGCCGGAAATAGAAGATGGCGGCCAGCGCGGTGGAGACGACGCCCAGTACCAGGACGGCGGTGATCTGGCCTGCGCTTGGCATGGGCGGCACCTCGACGGACAGACTGGAGAGCGCCGCGGGCAGCATCATCAAGGCGGCGAGCGAGGTGGTGGCCGCGCCGGTATAGAGCGCGTCGCTGGTTGGACGCAGCCGGGCCAGGATCGAGGAGACGGCATAGCTGAAGGCGCCGCCCAGGACCGCCAGCATCGGGACCAACTGGGTCTGTCCATCGGCGATCCCCGACCAGGCGGCGGGGCCCATGAGCACGGCCACGCCCGCGAAACCCAGGAGAAAACCGCCGACGCGATAAGGGGTCAGACGTTCGCCGGGAACGAAGAAATGGGCCAGGCTGAGGGTGGCGAGCGGCATCACGGCCATGAGGATACCGGCCAGGCCGCTGTCGATGAACCGCTGTCCCCAGGAGACGAGCGAGAAGGGCAGGGCATAGCCGAAGACGGCGATCAGCAGCAGGAACCGCCACAGCCTTGGGCTCGGCGCGGGTCGCTTGGCGAGCAGGAAGGCGGTCGGCACGAGCAGCAGACTGGAGACCAGGAGCCGTCCCGTCGCGACCAGATCGGGCGCGATCCCCGCGACCGCGATCTTGGTCAGCATGAAGGCCGAGCCCCACATCACGGTGAGGCCCAGCAGCATAGCCCAGTCGGAGCGGCTGTGTCGGCGGTGCATGCCTAGGCGGATCCGGGCTGCCAGTGGGTCGTGTCGACCGACTGGCAGCTTGGACACCAGTAGGTGGAGCGGGGGTTGCGGCCCAGCATCTCGCGCGCGACCGGTGCGCCGCAGCGCAAACAGGCCAGACCGGCGCGCCGATAGACCCAGAGTGGACCGCGACCGTCGCGCGCCTCGCGGGTGATGCGCGGTCCACCGCCCAGGTTGTTGACGAGCAGGCGTTCGGCGGTCTGGTACAGACGCGCGAAGCGCGCCGGATGCAGGTCGCCGAAGCGTGCGCGGGGCGGGCAGGCTTCCAGGAACAGAACCTCGGATTTGTAGACATTACCGATCCCGGAGGCGATCCGCTGGTCGAGCAGCAGGTCGACCACCAGGGTCTCGGGCTCCAGCCGCTCGCGGGCGCGGCGCATCAGGTCGGCGGCGTCGGGCGACTCCCGCGTCAGATCCGGCCCCAGGCGTTGGCGTTGGTCGCGGTCATGGAAGCCCTGGGTGGCGAGAATCTCGACCTCCTTGGCGTTGAAGCAGACATAGACCCGCTCCGGCAGCCGGAGAATCAGGCTCGCCTGGCGCTCCGGCTTGTGCCAGGGCTCCCCCGCGCGATAACGGTGCCAGGTCCCATGGAGTCCCAGGTGGTTGCGGATCGAGTGTCCGTCGTCCAGCTCGATGTAGAGGTGTTTGCCCTTACTGGTGACCCGAGCGACGCGACGGTCGGTCAACTCCGCATGGCGTCGGTGTCGCACCAGGATCGCATCCAGGGTGTGGCCGCGAAGCTCGGGGTCCAGAGCGGCCGCGAGCTTATGGAGGATGTCGCCTTCGGGCATGCGGGGAGTCGATTCGAGGCCAGAAAATGAAACGATACGCGGATTTCGTCGATTCGCGCACAGGAATGAACTTTCCGGTCTTGCAATTCATCCGCCCGGACGCCATGATTCCGACACCGCCGCACGTCTCATGCCGCGCTCCTCCGCCCCTAGAGACACCCCGCGACGACGTCACTCACCGAGGCACTGGCCCTCGAACAAGATCCACTCGGTCCCCGTTCGGCGACACAGCTCGCAAGGTTCCGGCCGAGTCTTTGGAGAACCTCAAGTATGATCTTAAAGATAGGCGGCGACATGCTTGCGCTCGACGCAACGATACGCCGTCAGATCGAGTCGGAAGCGCAAAAGTTCGCAGACCGCTTTCCCGCCGAGCCAATCGAGGCGCAAGTCACGATTCAAGAAGAATTCGACCAGCTTCATGGTCATCGCGTCCGCTGCGAATTGAGCGCCAAGCTCGGAGCCGGCCGTCAGGTTCTCTTCCGGGATGCCCAAAAGACCCCCGCCGCCGCCATCAATGAGGTCTTCAGCACGGCCCGGCGCAGCGTCAGGCGATTGCGTCGACCGAGTGTGATGGACTTGGCGTCAACCGCCCAGATGGCGACGCGGGCCGCTCAACTCGCCGGTCACTAGCCGCGCCCGTCTCTCCGGTTGCTCCAATCCGAGACATGACTCGCTCGACGCCGTACAGCCCCGTCTGGTGACCACGCGAATCCTCCGCTCAACCGCCTGTCCGTCTTGACTGAATCGGGTCGGCACCCATGTAGCGGGTAAATCCGATTCATCGTTCAGGAGAGTCACCATGAAGGTTGCGGTCATCGGCGGTACCGGGTTCGTCGGCTTGTATCTCACGCGCCACTTGATCGCGGCCGGCCATGTGCCCCGCTTGCTGGTGCGACCAGGGAGCGAGGGGAAGATCGAGCGCCCGGATCGTCTGCGAGATTGTCCACGGCGACGTGGGGGATCCGATCGCGCTGCGGAACTGTCTCACCGGCGCGGATGCCGTGATCTATCTCATCGGCATCCTCCGCGAGTTTCCCGCGCGCGGCATTACCTTCGAGGCGCTGCAGCACCAGGGCGTGCTCGATACCATCGCCGCCGCCCAAGCCACCGGCGTCGAGCGGTTCCTGCTGATGACCGCGAACGGGATCCGCGCCGACGGCACGCCCTACCAGCGCACCAAATATCAGGCGGAGATGGCCCTCAAGGCATCGGGCCTGCGCTGGACCATTTTCCGGCCCTCGGTCATCTTCGGCGATCCCCAGGGGCGCATGGAATTCTGCTCCCAGCTCAAGAAGGACATCATCGACAGTCCCCTGCCGGCCCCGCTCTTCTACGATGGCCTGCTGCCGCTGAAGGCGGGCGGGTTCGAGCTGGCGCCGGTGTGCATCTCCGATGTCGCCGATGCCTTCGTACTGGCGCTCGGCGAAGCGCGCACCGAGTCCCAGACCTACAGCCTCTGCGGACCCGAGCGTCTGACCTGGAAGGCGATTCTGACCCTCATCGCCGCCGCCTCCGGCAAGACCAAGCTGATGCTGCCGGCCCCGGCGATGGCGATCAAGGCCACGGCCAAGGTGCTGGACCGCTTCGCCTGGTTTCCCATCTCGCGCGATCAGCTCCAGATGCTGATGGAAGGTAACGTCTGCGCCGAGAACGACAGTTTCGCGCGACTCGGCCTGACGCCGACCCACTTTGGCGTCGATCAGCTCGGTTACCTGTAACAGAGCGCCTCTAGCCGCTCCAACTCCTCCGCGTCGAATCCGGCGCGGCGGCGGTCGGCGAGATTCAGCGGACCGCGGATCTCGCCCGTCATGTAGTCCCCAAGCAGCTCGAAATAGCGCCGGCCGGGCTCTTCTCCACGCGCGCGACAGAGCGTTCGAAACCAGTGCGAGCCAACGGCGACATGCCCGACCTCCTCGCGCAGGATGACGCCCAGTCGCTTGGCCGTTTCCACATCGTTCGCTGCCTCGAAGCGCAAGATCATCCCTGGCGTTACGTCCAACCCCCGCGCCTCCAACACGCGCGGCACCATCGCCATGCGGATCAGCGGATCGTGCGCCGTGCGGCGGGCCATCTCCCATAGCCCGTCGTGGGCGGGGAAGTCGCCATAGTCATGCCCCAGATCCTGGAGCCGCTCGCGCATCAGCCCGAAGTGCTCGGCTTCCTCGGCGGCGATCCGGATCCAGTCCGCATGGAATTCCTCGGGCATCTCCCTGAAGCGCTGCACGGCATCCCAGGCCAGGTTGATGGCGTTGAATTCGATGTGGACGACGGCGTGGATCAAGGCCGCGCGACCCTCCCGCGTACTCGGCTTGCGGGTGGCGAGCTGGCGGGGCGCGACCAGCTCCAGCCGCTCCGGCCGGCCAGGCGAATCGGTCACGAGGCCCGCCGTGGTCGGGTCCAATCGGAGCCGCCCGGCCCGCCAGTCGGCGGCGGCCCGCAGGGTCAGGGTCACTTTGCGTTCGGGATCCGGCTCGCGCAGACAGCGCGCCGCGATGTCGAAGAGGTTTTCGGTCGATGGTTCGCTCACCATTTCAGTCCCAGGATCAGGTCCATCACATTGGTGCCGGTCGGACCGGTGCGGATGAGGTCGCCGCTGGCTCCCAGCAGGTGTCCGGCGTCGGCGCGGGCGAGGCAGGCTTCGGCATCCAGGCCGGCGATCTCGGCGCGTTCCAGGGTCTGGCCGTCGACGATCGCGCCGGCGTCCTCGGTGGGCCCGTCCGTGCCGTCGGTACCGACGCTCATGAGCAGGCAGTTCGAGTGGCCGGCCAGCTCAATGGCGGCGGCGAGGGCCAGATGCTGATTGCGCCCGCCGCGCCCCGGCGAGTCCGGAAGACACACGGTCGTCTCACCGCCCCAGATGTGCAGGCCGGGCTCGCCGTCCAGCAAGGCGCGGGCGAGGCGCCGGCCGGCGTCCGCAGCATCGCCCTGGATGGAATCCTCATGCATCCGGACCGCGAGGCCATGGCGATCCGCCGCAGTGGCGACCGCTGTTTGGGCGTGCGCGAGGGTGGCGACCAGCTCCAGCTCCGGACCCGCCGACGGAAGTGTGCCACGCTCGGCGAGGCCGCGACCTGCCCAATTCGTCAGCCAGTCCGGGAGGTCCAGACGCCCGACCCGCTCGGCCAGGTCGGGCTCGGGGACGAGGAGCCCGGAACCGATGACGCTCGCGGTATCGCCGGGTACGTCCGAGATCGCCAGTAGCCGGGCGGGCCGGCCGGAGAGATTGGTCAACAGGCCCCCCGCCTTGATTCGGGAGACCGATTTGCGGACCAGATTCATGTCCCCGATGGGCAGGCCACTGCCGAGCAGCCACTCATTCATTCGTCGCAATTGGGCGAGCCCGAGCCCGCCGAGCGGAACCTCCACCAGGCTCGATGCGCCGCCCGAGATGAGAAACAGCAGGGTCGCGTCCGAGGGTGCGTTCTGGATATCCGCGATGAGCCGCGAGCCGGCCGCGAGGCTGCCGGCGTTGGGGAGCGGATGACCGCCGATGAGGGTTGCGATGCCTCGACATCGCAGCCGGTCTGGGGCGGCGTGGCCCGGCTTGGTGATCAGCAATCCGCCAATGCAGGCATTGCCCAAGACCTCACAGGCGCCAAGCGTCATGGACTGCGCGGCCTTGCCGATGGCACAGAGCCAGACCGGACCCTGGATCGGATGCCTGGTCAGCGCCTCGCGGACCGACCTTGCGCCGTCGGCCGCGTCGAGCGCCGCGACCAGGAGTTCGAGGAGCAGGCGCCGCGCGTGGGAGGGATCGCCCAAGGCTGCGCGCGCGGGATTGCGGAAGGGTGTCTCCATGGGCTTCGTCGAGGTCGGCGGTCCGAGGTTCGTGCCGCGATCGGCTTGCGCGCGCGGCACGCGGACCGCGAACGGGGTGGAGGACAGCATGTGCAGGTCTTGGCGGGTTTGTTGGTCGCGTCAGTCCAGAATTATTCGCTTATATTGACCGATTTCAATGAACTTTGCGCGGTGAGCGAATCAAATTGAGTATCGATCGGCGACCAGATTGCTTGATCGCCACCACTCACTCCGCATCGCCTTTCTGTCTCCGGGATGCCTCAGTGGGCTCTCACGCCTCGCCCAATCGGGTGCCAACGTCATGAATCTTTGTCCGCAATGCAGTCGTTCGCCATGGCCCTTCGTCGTGATCCTCGGCATCACCAGTGTCATCGCCTTTCTGACCTGGCTGATTCTGGGGCTTTCGATCGCGGATCCCGTGCAACGCCTGGGGATCGCCTCGGTCGTCTTTCTGGCGGTTGGCGGCACCCTGCTGCACTATGTCGTCGGCTGCCTCAGGCGTCATTGTCGCCACGGGCACCAATCGGCCTGATCGATCCCTCGGCTAACGCGCTGGGCTTGGGTCATCCAGCGCGAATCGAGCGGCCGAGCTAGGTTTGTGCCACGCGCGTGACCTGATCCCGCAGATAGACGGGAATGGCGCGCTCCGGCGGCACCCAGCGACCAGCCGCCATCTCGGCGGCGGCCAGCACCGCGATATCGCGCGACTCGCAGATCCCATTCGGGTTGACCCCAGTCAGGGCTTGGCCGAGGCGCTTCGCGAGTGTCGGCCCATGAGCGGCCCAGCCCGGACCGACCCCTTGCCAGCCATCTCCAGGCGGTATCCCGACCCGCTGGGGCAGACAGACTTCCTCGGCGCAACAGAGTTCGACCAGATCCCCTTCGCCGATTTCGTAGCAGCCCCAATAGACCTCATCCATGCGGGCATCGAGTGCCGCCAGGAGTCGCCGCTGTCCCGTGCGACGGAACTCGCCCTGCGCCATGGCTCCCAGGGTCGAGACGGGGACCACGGGAAGATCCGCGCCGAAGGCGGCGCCCTGCACCACGGAGGCCGCGATGCGGATCCCGGTGAAGGAACCGGGGCCGCAGCCGAAGGCCAGGGCATCCAGATGGCCCAGCTCCAGACCGGCCTGGTCCAGGAGCCGCTGCATCATGGCGAGGATGAGCTCGCCATGGCGGCGGGGCGCGATTTCGAGTTGCTGCTCGACTTCGCCATCAAGGAAGAGGGCGGCGGAGCATGCGTCGTTGGAGGTATCGATGGCGAGTAGTTTCATGGGGGTTCAGGCGGAAAGTGCGAAGTCACTGGGTTGGTAGCCGAAGGGGCCAATCCCGAAGCCGGCGTCTTCCAGTTCATGGATGTAAGGGTAGGGCGGTTGCAGCACCCAGCCCCGGAATGGCGCATCCAGCGTCCCGTCGAGTTGGCGCGGTGGCGCGTCCTCGGAGATCTCGACCAGAAAGAGTCTGAGTCTGCCGAGGAGGCTATGCGGATCCACCAGCCGGGTCTGAGCCGCCCAGCCTTCCAGGCCATCCATGAAGTACTCGCTACGGATAACCGATTCCTTGAGTCGCTCGGCCAGCCCAAACAGCAGCAGCGCCTTATACTCCGTCTCGTGGTCGAAATCGCCGAGCGCGTGAGGCGGGGTTTTGCGCGCCCAGGGCGAGTTTGTGTTGCGGGTCGTCAGGTAGAGATGGAGTTCATGGAGATCGCGCCAGGCCCCGGCGGGCAGGGGCGTCTTCCAGAGCGCCGCATAGCGAACCTGACGAGTGGCGAAGCGGAACAGATTGCGGATCGCCCAGAGGCGCTTGCGGCCTTGGCGGTTGGTCAGGACGGGATATTCCTGATCGAGTTGACGCAGCGTCTGGTGCAGATTGACGAACATCAGTCGCGTGAGGCGCAGCTCGATAGTGACCCCGGCGCCCCGGTCGGCTTCGCTCTCCGCGTCGACATAGGGCTTCGGAAGACCGGCGCAGGTCTTGAGGACCGGAACCTTCAGGAGCGACAACACCGAGAGACGGCGATTGGCGGAGAGCGTCGACTTACGCAGGTTCTCCAGCGCCATGATGAGCGCCGGCCCGGCCTGCCGAACCCCCGATGCCCTCAGCTCGGCCAGCCAGTCCCGCAGGGTGTCCGGATCATTCTCGAAGCGCGGTCGCTTGCATTCGCGCAGCGCCAGCGGCGACGGTAGCGAGGGGGCACTGAAGCTCAACATGACGCTACTCCTGTCGCGATACGTCAAGACCCACGCGGCAAACGCCAAGCACGAACCTGAGTGTCCAGCATGAATGGGTCGTCATTGACCGCAATCCTAGCGTGATCGCCAGAACTGGAATGTCGAGTCGATCGCAATTCAATCGCCGCGCGTGCCCCTGGTGCTGTCTTGCTCCTCGGCTAGGCGAAGGACTTCAGGATCGCGCGCGTCTCCTCGGCCGTGATGCGTGGCCCGAGCGCGGTCACCAGCTTGGCCGAGGCGGCGGAGGCGAGATCGCCCGCGCGCTGGTGGCTCCAGCCCTGGCTCAGACCGTAGAGAAAGGCCCCGGCGAACATATCGCCCGCGCCGACGGTATCCACCGCCTTGACCTTGACCGGATCGATGTCGATCAGCGCCTGGCCGTCCCACACCAGCGCGCCCTGGGGGCCGCGGGTGATGGCGAAGCTCTTGCTGATGGTCTTGAGGTAGGTCACGGCGTCATCGAGATCATCGGAGCCGGCCATGCCCATGGCCTCGAACTCGTTGGCGAACAGCAGATCCACGCCCGAGCCGATCATCTCCAGCAGGCCGTGCTTGAAAAACTTGACCATGTTGGGGTCGGACAGCGAGATGGCGGTCTTGACCCCAGCCCCGTCGGCGATGCCCTTGGCTGCGATGGAGGCGGCGCGGGCGGCGTCGGAGGTGACCAGATAGCCCTCGGTGTAAAACCAGTCGGAGTCGCGCAAGGCATCCTCGACCAGTTCGCTGGCGGAGAGGTTGCCGCTCACACCGAGGAAGGTGCACATGGTACGGTCGCTGTCGGGGGTGACCAGCACCACGCAGCGGCCGGTGTGGCCCTGGTCCTTCTCGGTGTGGTGATTGGTGTCGACCCCGCCGTCGATCAGATCCTGCATATAGAAGTGGCCGAGTTCGTCGTCCGCGACCTTGCAGGAATAGAAACCCTTTCCGCCGAATTGGCTGAAGGCGATGATGGAGTTGGCCGCCGAGCCGCCGGAGCCGCGCTGGTGGTGATGCTCCTTGAGATGATTCATGATGGCGGTCTGCTGGTGCTCGTCGACCAGGGTCATGACCCCCTTGTCGATGCCGAGGATGCCCAGATCCTCGTGATCCACCTCATATTCCATATCGACCAGCGCGTTGCCGATCCCGTAGATGTGATATTTCGCCATGGTGGCTCCGTCGTTCAAAAGGAAGGGCCACCATTGTACAGTCCCGTGCGTAAAACCCGGCCATGGTCAGGCCGGCTCCGGCGATGGAAGCGCCAAGCATCCCATTGGCTCGGGCATCTGGGTAGGTTTGGTTGGGTGGTTTCCGCCATGGCTGCCCCGCTCGCGGCCATTTCGATGGGGCTGCTTTCCATGGATCCGCTAGAGGCCCCGGGCGGGTAGGTTTTTCGCGGCCTCTCAGTCCATCAGCACGTAGTGGGCGCCGCAATAGGGGCAAACAGCCTCATGGCTGGGCTCGTCCTCGATCGGCAGATAGACGCGCGGATGCATGTCCCAGACAGGGACTCCGGGCATTGGGCAGGACAGGGGTAAATCCTTGCGACTGACCCTGGTCGGCGCTTCTCGATGAGGGGCGCGGCGGCGGCGTTGGACATGGGTGGCACCTCACTGCTCGGAATCTGGAAAACGGCCAAGGGGCCAACGCCGGTGTACCCCGGCGTTCGGTCGATCCTAGACCAGCGCGAGCCACTCCGGGTGCTGGTCGCGACGGCCATGCACCTGATCGAAGTAGAGACTCTGCAAGCGCTCGGTGATGGGGCCGCGCGTGCCGCTGCCGATCGCGCGTCCGTCGACCTCGCGGATCGGCGTCACCTCGGCGGCGGTGCCGGTGAAGAATGCCTCGTCGGCGATGTAGACCTCGTCGCGGGTGATGCGCTTCTCGACCACCTTGAGGCCGAGCTCGTCGCACAGCGTCATCGACGGTCCGGCGGGTGATGCCGTCGAGGGCGGAGGTCAGGTCCGGGGTATAGAGCACGCCATCGCGCACGATGAAGATGTTCTCGCCGCTGCCTTCCATCACGAAGCCGGAGGCATCCAGCAGCAGCGCCTCGTCGTAGCCGTCGCGCAGGGCCTCCTGCAAGCGCCATCATGGAATTCATGTAGTTGCCGTTGGCCTTGGCCCGGCACATGGTGGTGTTCACATGATGACGGGTGAAGGACGATACCCGGATGCGGATACCGTTGCGCATGTTGTCCTCGCCGAGATAGGCGCCCCAGGACCAGGCGGCCACCATGCAGTGGACCTTCAGGTTGTCCGCGCGCAGACCCATGCCTTCCGAGCCGTAGAAGCACATCGGACGGATATAGGCCGAGTCGAGCTTGTTCTCGCGCACCACGTCGCGCTGCGCCTGATTGATGGTCGCGCGATCCCAGGGCATGGCCATGCCAAGAATATGGGCGGAGTTGAAGAGCCGATCGGTGTGCTCGCGCCAGACGGAAGATGGCCGCGCCCCTGGAGGTCTGGTAGGCCCGGACGCCCTCGAAGACACCCATGCCGTAGTGCAGGGTGTGGGTCAGTACGTGGGTCTTGGCCTCGCGCCAGGGCACCATTTCGCCGTCCAGCCAGATCAGGCCATCACGGTCCGCCATCGTCGCCATGTCTTCAACTCCGCTAGGCTCGGGGTCTTGCCCCAAGCGCGATAAAGAATTCAGAAAATCCGCCGCGCCTCGTGCCCGCGCGACGACCTCGCCCGGGGCCGGTCAGTCCACCAACAGCTCCAGCCACAGGGCCCGCACCCGTTCGCGCTCGGGCAACAGATCTGTCGTCTGGGATGGTCTTCGGCTGCTCTTGCAGCGCACTGCGGTGATAGGCCGCGCGCAGCGCCTTGTAGGCATCGGTCAGGTCTTGAACGGCCCGCCCGGGCAGCAGGTCGAGCCGTGCCAGCGTCTCCAGCAGTCGGATGTTGTCGGTCCAGTCGGCCAGCGCCGGGTACTCCGCCGCCCAGCGCAGTACCGCGTATTGAACCATAAACTCGATATCCGCAATACCGCCCGCGCCCTGCTTGAGGTCGAAACGCCCGTCGCGGGTCTTGTCGAGACTCTCGCGCATCTTCGCGCGCATCTCGCGCACCTGCGCGCGCAGGGTCTCGGGATCGCGCACACGGCACAGAACCGCGCGCCGCACCTCGGCGAACCGCCGCGCCAGCTCGGCATCGCCGGCGACCGGGCGGGCGCGCACCAGCGCCTGATGCTCCCAGGTCCAGGCATCCTGCTCCTGATAGTTCGTCGAAGGACGCCAGCGAGCGCACCAGCATGCCTTTATTGCCGTCCGGCCGCAGCCGCATGTCGACCTCGTAGAGGGTTCCGGAGGCGGTCTGCGTCGTCATCATGTGAATCATGCGTTGACCGAGGCGGGCGTAGAACTGCTCGTTGCTGATGTCCTTGGGACCGGCGGTCATGGCGGTGATGGACTGGCTGCCATGGACGAACACCAGGTCCAGATCCGAGCCATAGCCCAGTTCGATCCCGCCGAGCTTGCCGTAGCCCAGGACGAGAAAGCCGCTGTCCTCGCCCTGGATCGCGGTCGGGCGCCCGTGCCTCGCGACCAGATGCTCGAAGGCCAGCCGCAATACCCGCCCGACCGAGACCTCGGCGACCTCGGTGAGATAGTCGCTGACCACCATCAGCGGAATGACATCGGTCAGATCCGCCGCCGCCACCCGCAGCCGGTTGCTTTGGGCGAACTGGTGGAGCCGCTCCATCTGCTGCTCCAGATCGTCCGCGTCCACATGGCTGAGCAAGGCATCCAGCTCGGCCTCCAGATCCTCGCGGCGCAGCGGGGCGTAAAGCCGACGCGGATCGATCAGCTCGTCCAGCAAGAGCGGATGACGGCCGATCTGGTCGGTGAACCAGGGACTGAGGCTGGCCAGGCGCGCAAGATGCGAGAGGATCACCGGCTGCTCGCCCAGCATCGCGAGATAGGCGGTGCGCTGCACGATCGCCTCCATCACCCGCAGCACCCGCTCCAGGGCCAGGTCCGGATGGGCGCAACCGGCGGCGATGCGCAGCACCTGGGGCATCACCTGGGTCAGCCGATCCCGGCCGCGCGTGCTGAGCCCCTTGCGTGCGCTCGTATCCCGGAACTGCTGGATGCGGGTCCAGACCCGCTGGGGATCCTCGAAGCCGGCATTCTCCAGCAGCCACATCTCGTGCGCGGCCTCCTGACCGCCCGCCCAGACCGCGAGCAGGCCAGTCTCATCGCCATCGCCTTGCGCGCCGGGCGCGGCGAAGACCGCGTCGAACTGTTCCTGGACCAGGCGCCGATGCCCTTCAAGCTCGGCCGCGAACGAGGGCCAATCCGGATAGTGCATGGCGCGCGCCAGACGCAAACGCCCGATCGCGTCCTCCGGGAGCTTGTGGGTCTGCTGGTCGCGATGGGCCTGGAGCCGATTCTCGACCAGGCGCAGAAAGCAGTAGGCCGCATCCAGCCGCGCGATGGCCTCGTCGGGCATCAGCCCCTTGCGGGCCAGCAGGGCCAGGACCTCGCGGATCGGCCTGACCTGAAGGTCCGCATCGCGGCCACCGCGCACCAGTTGAAACGCCTGTCCGATGAACTCGATCTCGCGGATGCCGCCCGGACCCAGCTTGATGTTGGCGTCCATCCCACGCCGATACAGTTCCTTGGCGATCATCTGCTTAAGATCGCGCAGCGACTCGAAGGCGCCGAAGTCCAGATAGCGGCGATAGACGAAGGGCCGCAGCATCGCCATCAGGTGGGCGGTGTCGACGGCGTCGCCGGCGACCGGACGCGCCTTGATCATGGCGTAGCGCTCCCACTCGCGCGCCTGGGACTGGTAGTAGTCCTCCATCGCCTGGAAGCTCATCGCCAGCGGGCCGACCTCGCCGAAGGGCCGCAGACGGGTATCGACGCGGAAGACGAAGCCGTCAATGGTCTTGTTGGCCAGCGCCTGGATGAGTCGCTGACCGAGGCGGACGAAGAACTGCTCGTGGCTCAGTGGACGTGGGCCGTCCCGCACCTCTCCGGGATGCGTGAAGGCCAGGATGAGATCGATGTCCGAACTCAGGTTCAGCTCGCGCGCCCCGAGCTTGCCCATGGCCAGCACGACGAGGCGCAACGGCCGTCCCGTCGCATCCCGAGGCGTGCCAAGCTCGGCGCAGGTCCAGTCGTGGAGCTGGTCCAAGGCGCCCCGGATGCAGACATCCGCCAACTCGGAGAGGTCTTCCAAGGTCTCGGGCAGGGGTGCGGCACGCGCGATGTCGCGCCAGATGATGCGGATCATCTCGCGGCGGCGGAACAGCCGCAGCGCCTTGTGGAGCGCCGCCTCGTCGGCGGCCTCCGCAAGCACCGCCGCGAGCCGGCGCGCGAGGTCGCCCGCGCAATAGCACCGCTCAAGATCGCCGCTGGCGATCAGTTCCGCGAAATCGGCCGGGTGCCGGGCGGCGGAGATGGCGACGTATTCGCTCGCCTCCCAGACCTGCTTGCGCGCCAACGCGAACGCGGCGTCGGCCGGAACCGTGACGCCCTGTCCGCTCGCCCAGTCGAGCCAATCCCGCCAATGGGCCTCGATCGCCGGTTCCAGAGGATCATCCTCGTGCATGGGCATGCTCACAGCGGCTCGATACGATAGTCGGCGGCGAGCCGGGACTCGCCGTGGGGAGGGATTTCGATCACCTCGGAGGCGGTGTTGACCGTCTCGACACAAAGGAATCGCTGGTAGTCCAGGTCATCCAGATCCTCCATGGCGCGCGCCGTCTCGACCCAGGGATTCCAGACCACGCAGGTGCGGCTATGGCGGCTGTCGATGCGGATGCGGCGATCCAGCGCCGGATCCTCGATCGCAAGGCTGGCCGGCACCGCCTCGTAGATCCGATTGACCTCGGACGCGACGATCACCGGACCTTGCTGGACGATGATCGCGTCACCCGCGCCCATCGCCTTGTCGATATAGCGGCAGCCTTCGAGGCCCGTCGACCGCCGAGCCTGGTCGGATCGCCGATCTTGAAATAGGCGTGCAGGCCCTGGGTGATCCGATAGGGGACGTCGACCGGTATTGCCGCGATCAGCGTCACGGACAGGGTCGCGCCGACCTCGATCTCGACCCGGAGCTTGAACGGGTGCGGCCAGAGCGCGCGCGTCCGGTCGTCGTCCGCGAGCCCGAGCCGAACCCAGGTCGCGCCATCCGGACGGGCCTCGCAGGCCAGCACGGACCAGGGCAGCGCGCGCGCGAAACCATGGATGACCCGCCCCTGGCCTTCCGGATCCCGCCCGAACCAGGGCCAGCAGATGGGCACCCCGCCCTTGATCTCCTGTCCCGGCGCAAAGTAGGCACGCTCGCTGACGAAGAGCAGATCCTCGGCCGTGCCCCGGGGACGGTAGGACAGCACCTGTCCGCCATGGAGCGTGATGGTCGCCGTGGCTAGCGCGTTCTCGATCTCCATCATCACCAACCCGCCGCGCCCTTCGACGAAGCGCAAGGTTCCGTTCATGCCGAAGTCGGCGTTCAAGGCGTCGATATTCACTCGGGCTCCTCGGGAAGCTGGCGTTGCCGTCGAACCGGCGGGCGCAATCAGCGTGGAAAGTGGGCCGCATATTTCTGGATCCACTCGAGCGCGGCCTCCTCGCTGGTCAGGATCCGCCCTTCGATCTTCAGGATCTCTTGGCGATAGTGCTCGATATGGCAGACCTGTTCGACCATGCGGATTCCATACTGAGTATCGACGCACTCGAAACGGACCCCGACCTCGAAGATCGTATCGCTTGGTCGGCACCAGACGACGATTCCCTCGGCCTGGAACACGGGCTCGGCGATTGGGATCTCGATATGGATCCGTGTCCCGGGGTGGATGGACAAACGGGATGCGAAGCAGAGCCCGCCCTCGCCGATGTTGCGCAGATAGTCGCTGCGATTGGCGACCACTTCGCGCAGGCTATAGCTGATGGGCACATCCGATGGATGACGGAGATACTGGCGGTTTGTCTGAGTCATGCTCCACCCCTGACGCCGACCCTGATGATACAAGCATAGTCCAGCCAAGGTTGGCCTCGAAGGCACCGCGACGCAAGCGCCGCATGGTCGTTCGGACCCCGTGCCGGGCGTTCGCCGAGGCCGCATCCAGGGGATATAGTGAGCGATCGCCATTATCCACCCCCTTGGAAGCCCTAGACTCTCGCTCATGAGCCCGCAGTGGACGCAACAGCTTGCCAAGTCGCTCTCCAGCGGGCGGGTCACGCCGGGGCTGGAGATCCACCTCGATCTCCTGTTGGCCTGGTTGAGCGACCCGGACAACCCGCGCGCGGCGGAGCTGGATCGAGCGATTGGCGGTGTGCGACTGAATCGCGACCAGGCAATCACGCGGGCCTATCAACTGCTCGACAGGCTGCTCTTCGACGCCGAAGGCCCGCCGTCGGCCGAGGGTCTGGGGATCGCCGCGGACGCCCCGCCGACCCTCGCCAAGCAGCGCTACCGCCGTCTGGTGCGGGTCTATCATCCCGACCGCCATCCCAACCGCACCGTTTGGGCGACCCGTCGCACCGAGCAGGTCAATCGTGCCTTCGACGCCTACCGCAAGGGCGCGCGCGCGCCATCGCGCCCCGCGGCGAAATCGGGCTGGGGGGCCACCACGCGGCCCCGCGCAACGGTGCCGCCACCGGCATGGCGTCCGGAGGTGATGCTCGGGCTAATCACCCTGGTCAGGGACTGGGCAAGGCGCGCCTATGCGGACCTCAGCCAAGGCCAGCGTGCGATGCTGGCCGGGGCCGTCGTCGCGCTTTTGTTGATCGCCGTCTTCGTCGCCCGGGTTGGCGAGCCGCCGAAACGGATACCCAAGATCATTCATCACCCTTTGAATACAGTCGAGCCAATCACCGCCAGACTCGCGCCAGCGGTGACATCCCCCAGACAAGGCGGTCCAGCGGACAGGCCGGCTCCCGAGCCGTCCCGGTCCACAGCGGAAACCGACGCCGAGGCCCCGTATCGGCCGGAGACGATTCCGAGCCCACCGCCAACGGCGGAAGCGGCCCGGTCATCCGCGTTGGCGACCAGTGAGACCACGGCTGGGCCGGTGGCCCCCCAGTCCGAGCGTCCGGCGATCACCGCGACGGTCGCTGAACCAGCACCGCAAACCCCAACCGCAACGCCGCCCGAGAGCGCCACCGCAGTCGATCGCCCGTCCATCACGAGCTCAGAGGCGACGTCCGCGCTACCCATGCCAGAGTCCGCCGAGCCGGCAATGGAGTCATCCGAACCATTGCCGCCGCCGCAAACCTTCTCTCCAGAAATACCGCCCGAGCCACCGCTCGTCATCCCGCCAGCGGCCCCACCGAGCGCGCCCGAGCCTCCGGCCGCGCCCGAGTTACCGCTGCGCATCAGCGCCGCACCCGTCATGGCGCCCAGTCTTCCGGAGGTGACCGCGCCGCCGGTGGGTTGCGCGTCCGTGCCGGAGCAATTGCGGCGTTTCCAGCTTGCCTACCAGGCCGGCGCGCTCGATCAGCTCATGGCGCTCTACAGCCCGCGGGCCAAGGAGAATACGCTCGCCACCTGGTTCGCGATCCGCCAGACCTATGCCGAGTGGTTCGGCAAGACCTCGGCGCGCCAGATCAGCTTCGATCGGCTTCAGATCAAGCCGATCCCCAACAGCGATCGCTGCGCCGTCAGCGCCGTCTTCAAGGTGATCTATCGTGACGGGCAGACGCTGCCGGTGACCAAGACCGGTGTCATCCAACTGCTGTTCGATCCCAAGGGGTCAGAGCTCCTCATCCTGCGGGTCCGTTATTGACCGACCCGGCAAGCCGTGCCCGAAGGCTACTCGCGGCGCAGCGCCTCGATGGGGTCGAGCCGCGCGGCGCGGCGCGCGGGAAAATAGCCGAAGATGACGCCGACGGCGGCGGAGAAGAGGAAGGCGATCATCACGATTCCGCCATTGAAGACGAAGGGAACCTTGAGGAGCGACGCCAGCCCGACCGAGGCGCCGATGGCAAGCAGGATGCCGAGAATTCCGCCGAGCGAGGACAGGGCGACCGCCTCGACCAGGAATTGCAGCAGCACCTCGCGTTCCAAGGCCCCGATCGCCAGCCGGATGCCGATCTCGCGCGTCCGCTCGGTGACCGAGACCAGCATGATGTTCATGATGCCGATGCCGCCGACCAGCAGACTCACGGCCGCCACCGCCGTCAGCAGGGTGGTGAGGACCTGCGTGGTCCCGGTCAGCATGACGGCGATCTCCTTCATGTCGCGCACGCTGAAATTGTCCTGCTCGGACGGCTGGATATGGCGCCGCTCGCGCATCAGTCGCTCCAGATCCTGCTTGGCGCGGTCGGTGGACTCGCCATTGCGCACCGAGACCTGGATCAGGGTCACGTCCTGATTGCCAGCGATGCGCCGCTGAAAGGTGCGCAACGGCATCAGCACCAGATCGTCCTGATCCGAGCCCATGCTGCTCTGACCCTTGCTTCGCAGGAGCCCGACGACCTGGCAGGCCATGGCCTTGAAACGGATCTTCTCGCCGATGGGATCGCCCGAGCCGAACAGTTCCCGACGCACGGTCGCGCCGATCACGCAGACCGGGCGGCCGGCATGCAGATCGCCGTCGGTGAAGAGGCGGCCGGAATCGAGCGTCCCAATTACGCGCGTCGAAATAGACGTTGTCGGTCCCGGTCACGGCGGTCGACCAACTGTTGTTGCCGACGATGGCCGTGATGGAGGTGCTGGCGGAGGGCGCGACCACCCGCGCAGCCGGGATATCGCGCCGGATCGCCAGGGCATCCGCCAGGCTGAAGGAGCGGCGCGCTCGAACTCTGCCCCGGCCCCATGTGCTGGCCGACGCGGATCATCAGCAGGTTGCTGCCGAGGCTCTCGATCTGGCTGGTGACCTGGCGGGTGGCGCCGCCCCCGAGCGTCACCATGACGATGACCGCCGCGACCCCGATGACGATGCCGAGGATGGTGAGCACCGAGCGCAGCATGTTGCGCCGGATCTCGCGCAGTGCGAGCAGGAAGGCGTTCCAGAGCATCAGTCAGGCCCGCCCGCGTGCGCGCCGTTGGCCACCCGTCCATCGAGAAAGTGGATGACGCGGTGGGCATAGGCGGCCATGTCCGCCTCATGGGTGACCATAAGGACGGTTAGCCCCTGGTCGCGGTTCAGACCGGTCAGCAGATCCATGATCTCGTGACTCCTGGCGGTATCGAGGTTGCCGGTGGGTTCGTCCGCCAGCAACAGGCTGGGCTGGGTCACCATCGCCCGCGCGATCGCGACCCGCTGTTGCTGGCCGCCGGACAGCTCGCCCGGCGTATGGTGCTCCCAGCCCGTGAGACCGACCATGGCGAGCGCCTGTCCCGCCCGCTGATGGCGCTCCAGCCGGGGAATGTGGCGATAGATCAGCGGCAGCTCGACGTTTTCCAGGGCGGAGGTCCGATTGAGCAGGTTGAAGCCCTGGAAGACGAAGCCGAGATAGTGCCGACGCAGCAGGGCGCGCTGGTTGCGGTCGAGCGACTCGACCGGCACCCCGCGAAAGCGATACGACCCCGCGCTGGGGGTGTCGAGACAGCCGAGGATATTCATGGCGGTCGACTTCCCGGACCCGCTCGGCCCCATCACGGCGACGAATTCGCCGGCCTGGATAGACAGATCCACGGCATCCAGGGCACGCACCTCGGCGGCCCCGCGACCGTAGCTCCGACTGACCTGGCGGAACTCGATCAGGGGTTCGCCAGCGGTGACCGGGGCAGGGGGGCTCGCGCTGCTCACGGCTTGCTTCCAGACCGCTCGATATCCACCAGCACCCGCGCGCCTGGCTCCAGCTTGCCGTCTAGGACCTGAGTCATTGCCCCGTCGGTGATCCCGGTCTCGACTTCGACCGACACCGGCGCGCCATCGCGCAGGATCCAGACCCGCCCCCCCTGTCCCGACGTGCCAGCCGATGCGGGTTTGGGTTTGGGCTTCGTGTCGCGCGGCGCACGCGGGAGCAGCATACTGAGCAGGTTCGTATCGCGTTTCTGGGTCTGTTGCGTCGGCGGACTGAACCTCAGAGCGGCATTCGGGACCAGGAGCAGGTCGTGCTCCTCGCGCACCAGGATATCGGCGGTCGCCGTCATGCCGGGCCTTAGGGACAGATCCGCATTGTCGACCGCCAGCAGCGCCCCGAAGGTCACCACGCCATTGACTGTCTCGGGGGCAAAGCGGACCTGGGTGATGGTCGCCGGGAAGGTCCGCCGCGCATAGGCATCGACCGTAAAGACCGCCGTCTGGCCTTGCGCGACCTGACCGACATCCGCCTCGTCGACGTTCACCTTGAGTTCCATCTGAGTCAGATTTTCCGCCAGGGTGAAGAGCAGCGGGGTCTGAAGGGAGGCGGCGACGGTCTGACCCGGCTCCACGTCGCGCTTGAGGACGATGCCGTCGATCGGCGAACGGATTACCGTCTTCTCCAGGGTGCGCCGGTCGGCGTCGAGCTGGGCCTGGGCCTGGGCGACCTTGGCGCGGGCCACCGCAAGGGCCGCCGCCGCCCGTTCCGCCGCCGCCGACACGGTGTCCAGCTCCTCCGGCGAGGAGAGACGCTTGGCGATAAGGTCGCGGGTGCGGCGCAGCTTGTTGGCGGTCTCGCTCACCGTCGCCTGGGCCTCGTCGATCTGGGCCTTGGCGAGCGTTAGGGCCGCCGCCGATTGGCGCTCCTTGGCCTGGGACTGGTCCGGATCCAGCTTCGCCAGCACCTGCCCGCGCTTCACCCGGTCGTTGAAATCGGCCTCAACGCTTTGGATAGTGCCCGAGACCTCGGTGCCGACATCCACCTGAGTGACGGGTTGCAACTGCCCCGTCGCGGTCACTTTGATGGTCAGATCGCCACGGTGGGCCTCGGCCATCTTGAAACCGATCTGCTCGGCGTTTCCGCCGCCGCGCCACCACCATCCCCCGAGGACGAGCATCGCCACGACCGTTGCGAGTGCCCACGGCCAGCGGCGGCGTGGGCGCGCGGCGCCCTGGGTCAGACCAATGTTGCGCGCGACCTCTAGGTCAGGTTGTCCGCCAGCGAGGGTCATGAATTCACTTGCTCCAGTGGATGGCATCCGCCGGAGATGGTGGCGCCCTTTCGATATCGCCAGCTTAACCGTGAATCGCGAAAGAAATGCGTAGGCGACAACCAAACCGCCGCTCAGGCGTAGTCGTCGACGCCCATGAGAATTTGCAGGTTATCGCGCTGCCCCAACCCGCTCACCGATTCGTAGGCCGCCAGGGCACGTTGAGCATAGGTGTCGGCCAGCGTCATTCTGACCGCGCTGGGGCGGGATTGACGCTGGGTGACCGCATCGGCCTGAGCGACATCCAAGACCGGGCGCGCGATCAAGGACCGCGCGCTGCTCTTCGCCACCAGCGACACGCTCTGGGACGTCTTGTCCCAGAGCGGTTCCGCGGAAAGCGGAGAAGTCGGAGGTCGCGAGCCGGAAATTTGCATCGGGTTGAGGCGAAGTGCGTCCAATCAGTGATCGCGGTGGCGGGATGGGTCAGGACGCCGGTCGGTCTCGAAGGTGTCCATTCCGTGGAAGTCAACCAGAGGGCCGACTGCTCGCAACGCCCAAGCGGCGGAGTGGCTGTATGCAACGGTTAGCGTGCGGCCGTCAACCCCGATGTTCGCGGGACATTGGTGCTGAAGCGATAACCGCTTGGTCGTGGACGGAGTTTCGACCATGCGCATCGACGGTTGTTCTCCCATCTCCGAAGGATAGTCCGCGAACACGGCCACGGCGTGCCTCCCGATCACCAATCATCGTTATCTGTGCCCAAGGTCTCAATCGAACGCGGCCAGGCCACGTCCCACGACCCTACTGGAGCACCGAGCCATGCTGACTCAACCGATTCAAGCGCGCCACACAGAGTCGCCTCCCGGTCATGTCCAAACGGACGCCCCGTTTCCTCGACGTCCCGACCAGCGCGGCCAAGAGGGTGATGGGGCGTCGGCCCGCCCGTGCCGAAACCAGCGCGCGGCCAGCGGTCGAACCGGCCTTCTGCATCGAGGAAACGATTCGCCGCTTCGTCGAGGAACAGCCAGCCCAACTCTGACAAGCGCTCCGTCGTGGGACCTACCGCGCCGATTGATGCCTTTCATGGACAAAACGGATCGAGCACTGCTAAAGCCTGCCCTCGCGCATCCCCCGGTTCCCTTGGAGGATGTGAGAGGATCCCGGACGCGAAGGCGCGCGTCACCGGGAAGACCAGCGCCTTGCGTACTCCCAAGCACCGGAACCGACGCACCTTGACCGACGACCAATCGAGGGAGGGCGAGATGAAGACCATGACACGAAAGACGCATCTGATCACCGCAGTTGGTTTGTTCTGCGCGGCCTTGCCTGCGTTTGCCCTGGATACCAGCCCAACCGCTCCTGAGTCACTGCCCTGGACCGCTGCCGCACCTTTCCAGCCGCCGCTTGACGGCAAGACCAGAGGGCTTGCCGGGGGCCATGCGACGGCAGGGATGATCGTCGCCGAATCGCCTGGTGCCGATCCAATCATTGATAGCCAACGGACGTCGGCTGGACTGATGCTCGCTCAACAGGGGGCTGGTTCGGGGCCTGGCATGGGACGTGGCTACGGCTGGGGCCGAGGATCCGGCAGAGGAATGGGGATGGGGAGGAACATGGCGAACTTCGGTGAATTCGACCTGAACGGCGATGGATTTCTGACCGAGAAGGAGTTTTACGAAGCGCGGGCGAATCGCATCAAGGAGCGGTCGCAACAGGGCTACCCGATGCGGAATCTGGCAAACGCACCAGCGTTCAGCGCACTCGACCTGAATGGTGATGGTCGCGTCGATCCACAGGAGTTCGCCACCGCGCGCGCCCAGCATCGACAGGGAATGATGCGGCAGCGGATGACCGCGCCCGTGCCCAGTCAGCGCTGAGCGCCGATCCCCTGAACCGATCGATGACACGGCGGGCGCCTGTCTTGGCGCCACCTCTCGCGGCCAGACCCGGCCGGGGCATTCGGCCCTTGGTCGGGGTTCTCATGCGAACACTGATCCTGGGTTGCTCCAGTCAGGTCATTGCGCAACCGACGGTCAACCTCAACGCTGGCGTCAGCGCGGGATACGACTCGAACCCAGCACAATGGCACGACAGTCCGGGATTGGTGTTCAGCAAAGTGTCCTTCGACGCCTCGCGGACGCTGCCCTTGGGCGGAGAGAACCTGACCCTCGGATTGGGTGGCTGGTACCGGGATTTCGAGGGCTCCAACGACAGCCATCGTCTGGCCATGCAGGCCGTGTGGGCGCATGAAGTCGCCCGTGGCGCCGGTCTCTTGACCCTCTCCGCGACCGGCGCGGCCTATCGTGACCAGCTCGTCCCGGCGGACGAGCGCGACGAGGCGACGCTCCAGGTCCGCTATGAACGCGCGCTGTCGGCCCGAGATATGCTTGGTCTCATCGGTGAGGTGGGGCGAATGGCATATCTCAACCCCTCGCGATCCTGCTCTGAATACACAGGCTCCGGCCACCAGACGGATTCGTCGGAGAACGGAGATCGGGGGCGGCAAAGTGCCGCCAATGCCGGTCGCGACGATTCGCAGGCTGGACTCGGACTCGATCTGACACATCACTGGAGCGCCGATCTTTCAACCATGCTCTCGTTCGCGCTCGTCCGTCACGACTCGCCGCTTCCCGTTGAAGCCTACCGCCGCAGCGGCGTCGGACTCATGGTGCGATTCGATCAAGTCAGACGCTGGAACCTGGAGATGGGATTGGGCTGGTCAAATTCGCGGTATGACCGGGCACCAAGACGGCAGGGGCGCGAAGACATTCAATGGACAGCCGGGGTGGCCGCGCGCCGCCCCTTGGGCAGCAGCGAGCTGTCGTGCAGCCTGACTTGGCTGGACAGCGACTCGACGTGCGGCTCGCCCGGCAATGCTCATTTTGAGACATCCATTCCATTCCATCGCCTAGGGGCTGCTTGGAAACCCCTATTTCAGGGACTTACGTCGCTTCAGCCAACAGTGGGTCGTCTGGATCCATATCACCATCATCCCCCGCGATGAGAGTCGCCGCGACGCCTGGCGACGTTTCGCGCCACGCGGCGTTCACGCGGTCCTCGGCTCAGGGGGAAAGGCCGGTCGTCAGAACCCCAGTCCTCTGGGACGACGAAAGACCGCGGGAACCTTGGACACTGGCTGCTGGCTGACCCTGTTCCCGTGGGCGAGTATGCTTCAGCCGCCGGTGTAGGACCGCGATACGTCTCAGAGGCGACGACGGATGATATTCCGACATGAACGCCAGTGGTCGTTCACCGGGTCTAACCATTCGATTTCAAGGATTTCCATCATGCGCCTGAAAAACATCTTGCTCTTGCAATGTGCCCTGCTCTCATCGGCCCCGGTGTTCGCGGCGACCTGGGAGGCGCTGCCGGAGACGCCGCCGATCCCGGCGGACAATCCACAAAATGACTCGAAGATCCTGCTCGGCAAGACGCTCTTTTTCGACCCACGCTTCTCCGAACACGGCACCCTTTCGTGCAACTCCTGTCACAACGTCATGTCCGGCGGGGACGACAACCGCCCCAACTCGATCGGCATGCATGATGCGCGTGGCGGACGCAGTGCTCCCACGGTGTGGAACGCCGCTTTCTACTCGGTGCAGTTCTGGGATGGCCGCGCCGCCACGCTGGAAGACCAGGCCAAGGGTCCGGTGGTCAATCCGATCGAGATGGGGATGGGCGACCTGGAGACGGCCATGGGACGGCTGAAGACGATCACGGGTTACCAGCCGATGTTCGCCGCCGCCTTCCCCGATGAGAAGGATCCCCTATCAGCGGACAACGCCGCCAAAGCGGTCGCGGCCTTCGAACGCACCCTCATCACCCCCAACTCGGCCTACGATCGCTACGTGAAAGGGGATACCTCGGCCCTGAACGAGCAGCAGGTTCGGGGGATGAACACCTTCTCCGAGCTGGGCTGTACCTCCTGTCACTCCGGAGCCAATTTCAGCGGGCCAACCTTGCCTGTGGGAACCGGCTTCTTCATGAAGTTCCCCACCTATCCCGGCAGCGTCTACGACGCCAAGTACGGGCTGCTGAAAGACACTGGGCGCTACGAGGTGACCAAGGCCAAGACAGGATCAACATCTGTGGCGCGTCCCGACCCTGCGCAACATCGCCCTGACCGCCCCTTACTTCAACAACGGCAACGTCCCGACCCTGGATGAGGCGGTGCGCGTCATGGCCAAGACCCAGTTGAACAAGGACGTCACGGATCCGCAGGTAGAGGACATCGTCGCCTTCCTGAACGGATTGACCGGTGAATTCCCCGAGATGACCCTGCCGCGTCTGCCGGGGACGCCGAATATGACGGTGATTCCGCCGATCGATCCTCACCTGAAGAAAAGTCCCCACCGCTGAGGCCAACTCAGCGCCGCGTGCGTTCGGTGTCTCCCGGCGGAGCCTCGCGGCTCCGTCGGGGCGATGCGATTCTCCGCCCACCCTCAATCCTTATGCCCGGCCGGTTCGGTATGGACGACGATCCGCCGGGCCTCCGGGATCTGCTCATAAAGCCGATACTCCAGGCGATTCGCGGTCTCATGGACCCGCCAGAGCTGGGCCTCGTCGGCGAAGCGGCAATGAAAGGCGATGTGCAGGCCGCCGTTGACCGCACGGACCTGGATGTGGTGCACATCGATCAAGTCCTGGAAGGATTGGGCCTCGCGTTGCAGGCAAGCGCTGACCTCCGCGAAGCGTTCGGCGGAATCGATACTCCAGCCGATTCGCGGTCTCATGGACCCGCCAGAGCTGGGCCTCGTCGGCGAAGCGGCAATGAAAGGCGATGTGCAGGCCGCCGTTGACCGCACGGACCTGGATGTGGTGCACATCGATCAAGTCCTGGAAGGATTGGGCCTCGCGTTGCAGGCAAGCGCTGACCTCCGCGAAGCGTTCGGCGGTAATCGGCTCGGCCTCTTCGATCAGCTCGGGCAGCCGTGGATCGAGGTGGCTTTCCACCTCCACCTCGGCTCCCAACTCGGCGCGCACGGCGGCCTCGATGGCCGAGGCGCCGGGCTACTCCGCGATCGTCAACGCCACACCACGGCGGCTGGCTCGACGGATACGGTGCGCCCCACGGTCTCGTCAACACGCAGATCGGCGTCCCTTCACACCGCCGCAGACGGTCGCCATAACGCGACGCGAGTGACAACGTCGGCGTGACGAAGGTCGATTTCTACGACGGGACGATCCTCAAGGGGACCGATACCACCGCGCCCTACAGCTACGCCTGGTCTTTCACCACGCGAATGCCGGCGCCATGTCTGGCGCAAGCTGACGCCGCACGCGACCTCGTGGGCCTCCTTGATGGTCGAGTGGCCATCCACCTCCAGTCGCAACTGAGACAGATCCGCCCATCCGGCGCAGGACCAGGATATGGTGGACGGCGACCGTGCGCGCTGGCGATCAGGCGGACCTGATCGGCGACGGTTTCATTGTCCAGCGCCAGGGTTGGGTCTGGATTAGAGGTCGGCATCGGGGAGTTCGGCGCGGATCCGGGTGGTCACCTCCTCGCGATCATGGCCACCTGCCGCGAGGAGAGGGTCCGCCCCACGCTCAGGAGCAGATCGATGAAGATCGTCTTGGTGCCGATGGGATCTACGCGAACGGCGACGAAAGCCTCACCGCCGTACTGCATGCGATGCCTGGCGGCACCAGCCCCTATGTGATCAACGCTCCACAGCTCGCCCAGGAGTACTACGCCAACAAGCCGTTCTTCGCGGGTTTCGCCTTCGGTTACATCGCGCAGAACGTCAACTGGTACGAGGGCGCGGGCGTTCCCTTCGCGGCCTTTGACGACTTCGGGCGCGAGAACGTCTACGCATGGTCCGAGTACAGGCCAAGAACGCGGGCGGCATGTGCTGTCCACGGTGGACACGGTCCTGCCGATCTCCGGCGAGCGAGCTGCACCAACTGTCACTCAGATCCCACGGATGTGCAGAACAGCCGCACCAGTACGCCCACCAATACCCTGCTGAACGCCAGACTACCGGTGGCCCCCGCCGGACGACGCGGACGATCCACCCGCGCGACCCGGGTCAGCGGGATTACGCGGCGCAATCAACGTCCTGCGTCTGCATGACCTCAAGCATGCCGCGACCTATGTCTCGCCGTCCGGCGCGGCCGCATCGAGCACCATCAATGCGTCCAACAGAGCGGCACGGCAAGCTGTTTGATCAACAAGGCGCTGGTGCAGAACAAGCCGGTGGTCTGTCAAGTCTGCCACTACACGCCGGCCCTGGATCTGGCTCCGCCGGACCCCAGTCCGGTGCCGTGGCATCTGGCCAACGCGCGTAAGCCGGCTGACAAGAGCACCTCCACCGGATGCGCGGCCATCGCGGCGCGCTGGCGGGCAGCCTGCCCGGCGATCCCGGCCCGCCAGGACGCCGCCAGGCGCGTCCGCCAGG
Source organism: uncultured Gammaproteobacteria bacterium (assembly GCA_963818415.1). Lineage (GTDB taxonomy): Bacteria > Pseudomonadota > Gammaproteobacteria > Chromatiales > Chromatiaceae > CAWFSC01. Next base: position 37,172 of record CAWFSC010000018.1, read on the forward strand.
CGCGCGGCTCGCGGCGATGGAGCAGTTGCTACCAGAGCCATCCCGGCAAGAACACCAAGTGTCTGCGCGGGGCCATGTTCAACGGCGGATGCTGTGCGATGTCGGAAGCAGCGAAAGTGGACTCGGCCTCCAGGGCTTGCGACTGGGTCGCCTTGGCCACCCGCATCAGGGCGCGGGCACGGAAGAAGTCCACCGCCATGGCGATCAGCACCACCGCCAGGGCGTACCAGGTCGTCTCCACCTCGACCTCGGGGGACAGGAGGCGTTGCACGCCCTCCTTGACGATCCAGGCGCTGGTCAGGAACAGCAACCCGGTCTCGATCAGGGCTTACAGCAGCCCGGTCTCGATCAAGGCCGAGACGCTCTCGACCTTGGCGTGGCCGTAGGGGTGACGCGCATCGCCCGGCTTATCGCTCACCCGCACGGCGAAATAGGTCAGACCGGCGGCGAAGAAGTCGACACACATCGCGATCAGCACGACCGCCAGGGCGTACCAGGTCGTCTCTACCTCGACGTCGGGGGACAGGAGGCGTTGCACGCCCTCCTTGACGATCCAGGCGCTGGTCAGGAACAGCAGCCCGGTCTCGATCAAGGCCGAGACGCTCTCGACCTTGGCGTGGCCGTAGGGGTGACGCGCATCGCCCGGCTTGTCGCTCACCCGCACGGCGAAATAGGTCAGACCGGCGGCGAAAGAAGTCGAGCAGCGAATGCGCCGCCTCCGAGAGGATACCGAGACTGCCGGTCATCAGACCGACCACCAGCTTCATCAGCGTCAGCGCGGCGCTCGCGAAGACCGAGCCGAGCGCGACCGAGGTTTTTTCCTGCACGATGGGATTCAAGGCGGGAGCCTCCAGGATCGATTGGATGGGATCGTTATGATTCGGCGTGTCCGCGCGGGGCGCCTTCGCGAGGGACTTCATAGGGAAAGCGGAGATGGCCGTAGCGGATCAGCAGAACGGCCCCCGCCAAGATCAGGACCGCCAAGGAGCTGGCAATGATCTGCCACTCCGAGAGTTCCTTCATGTCGAGGATCAGGTGACGGGCCAGGGCGACCATGGCGATATAGAGCGGCATGCGCACCGGCAGGGCGCCGGACTCCAGAAAGATCATCACCATGCTCAGCACCTCCAGGTAGATGAAGAGCAGCAGCAGATCGGCCAGCGTGACCGTGCGGAGCTTGACCATGTCGGCGATCTCCAGCCCCCCGGCGATCAAGGTCGCGATGGCGATGGCCGTCAAGCCGAGCAGTTCGGCGTAGGACAGGATCCGGGCGGCGGTTCTCGCAACCGCGGGGCGATACAGGTGATTCGTCATCGATCGTTCCGTGCGGAAAGGGGGTAATCGCGTGCCTCGGGGGGAGGCGAGGGTTCTGGACATCCAGTTCCCAGTTGACAGGCAAGCGGATTGGCGGCTCAGTCGCGCATCAGTCCTCCTCTGCCACTAGGATACGGCCGGTGGCGGCGTCCACCTGGACCTCCAGCAGACGCCCGTCCTCGGCAATGATCTTGAGTTCGTAGATCCACGTCTCGTCGCCGTGGCCCTGCGAACGCTCGAACTCCACCTCGACCACCTCACCCGGCACCTCGGTTGCCACCCGAGCCAGGATCTCGGCGATCGGGCGCACCTCACCGCGACTCAATGCCTGACGCGCGCGGTCATGGTCGTGCCCCGCGTCGTGCTGGGGGGCCGCGTTGGCCGAGGCGCAGGTCAGTAACCCCGAGAGGATGACAGCGAGAGGATGAAAACGGATCGGCGGGATGTTCATGCGGACGATGATGGTCGGATCCTGCTGACCGATCGCTGACAAGGCCCGATAGCCAATGGTCAGAGTCGTCTCGGTAGTCTGCGCAACAGGGTCACGACGCCTCGCGACCGCTAAACGACGACTATCTCAATTGGAGCACCGACCCATGACGACACCCATCACGGTCACCCAGGGGACCGCGCCACCCTTCCGCGCCCCGCGCGATCTGGGACACAACCCGGCCGGCGGGGCCATGATCACCGGCCGCACGCGGGGGGAGCCGGCATGAAGTTCCGCGTCACCTTGATGCTCTCGACGCTCACGGTCGGTCTGGTCTCGCTGGGCGCCGTGGGTGTCGTCCTGAGCGCGGCGGAGGGCCATCAGCCCCCTGGGCAGGGCACGCCCGAGGGCTGGGTGCAAGCACGCCCCGATGTCGCCGCAGTCACCCATCCGACCTACGCCGAGGAATGCGGTGCCTGCCACATGGCCTATCAGCCGGGGCTGCTGCCGGCGCTGGCCTGGGCGCGGATCATGGACCCCGCCGCGCTCGCCGATCACTACGGCGACGAGGCATCGCTGCCGGCCGACACCGTCATCACGATCGCGACCTACCTGACCGCCCATGCCGCCGAGCAGTCGGATGGACAACGCGCGCGGGCCTTCGCGGTCGGCATCCCGGGCGTCGAGGGTCCTGGTGGAGCCCTGCCACGCATCACCCAGTCGGCCTATTTCCTGCGCAAGCATGACGAGATCCCGGCGCGGATGGTGACCGGCAATCTCGAGGTCGGCAGCTTCAGCCAATGCAATCGCTGCCACCAAGGGGCGGCGGACGGCGTCTACAACGAGGATCAAATCCGCATCCCGGGCGTTGGTCGCTGGGAGGATTGATCACAGCCGAGCGAGGGCGACGGCGTCCGTTCGAATCCGACCAAGTCACCTCAAACCTGTCGCGCGAACCACGCCAGCTCCGCCGCCGATTGCCGATAGAAGGTGCCATACTCGGCCAGCTTGGGCGTGCCCGTCGTCCGTGCCTCGAAGTCGATGAGAACGGGGTGCTGTTGCTTGGCGAAGCCGATCGCATCGTCCTGTCGGCCATGGCGCAAGAATGACGCGAACCCGGTGACGAAGGCCCCCTTGGCCGGGTTCCGCGTCGCCGCGAGCAGCTGCGCCATCACGGCGGGATAGAGTTTCAGCAGGGTCTCCGCGTAGGCGCGCAGCACCGGGGCCTGCGCGAGCAAGGCGGCACGCTCGCTATCGAAGTCGGCGCGATCGACGATGCGCCGACTCCGATAGACCACGGGTGCCTGCTCCGAAACGTCGCAGGCCCATCCCTTGCGCGGCACGAGCGTGTCCGACTGATCCTCTTCCCGCCGGTTGGGATAGAAGGGCATGGTCCGGCACCGCAGAGGCTTATCCGCCTGAATGGCGCACAAGCCCTCCTCCGACAGCGCCGGGCAGGGGAAGGACGGCGGCAGATAGGCGGTCGGCGAGATCAAGACCGCAACCTGCTTGCGGTTGGGCAGCTCAACGGTCGTTCCAAATTGCGCCGTCAAGTCGAACGCACGGGTGTTGCGAGGGACCGGCGTCCACGCCATTGCCAGGGGAAAGCGCCCGGCCTGCGCGAACGCCTCCTCAATCGTCAGCGGTAGCCATCCAAAACAGCACTTGCCGCAGGCGGTGCAGGCGAAGCGCTGCTCCGTCGCACCCTTGTTCGTCGTGCGGACGTCCCTCACCGATCAGGCGCCGCAGCACTTCTTGGATTTCTTGCCCGACCCGCAGGCGCAGAGGTCATTCCTGCCGACCTTGGAGACCCGCGTGGGTGGCACTTTCGGATTGATCTCGCTGCCTTGATAGCGCCAGATCTCGCCGTCGCGGCGGAACTCCGACCGCTCATGCTGAGCCAGGGTCTTGCCCTGCTGACGATAGCGAAACACGAATTCCACCTGGCCGGTCTCATCGTCCACCCCGCCATCGACCACCCGGCGGATCTCCAATCCCAGCCAGGTCGTCTCATCGACAACGCGCTCGGCGTCGAGCCGGTTGAAGGCTTGCAGCGCCTCGGGCGTCGCCGTGCGCTCAAGATGATCCAGATTCCCGACCACATAGGCCGCGTAGCGCGAGCGCATCAAGGCTTCCGCCGTGGGCGCCGGCTGACCGGCCAGGATCGGCGCGCAGCATGCTTCGAATTCGCGGCCCGAGCCGCAGACACAATCAGACATCGGTGATTTCCATACTTGACCAGGATGGAGCGAATCCTATCACTGCCCTGCTCTATGCCGAGAGTGCGCCGGTATCCGGCCGCGCTTGACGGCCGACTCCGCCAGCGCCGAGCCGTCACCGCACGTCACAGACCCCCACGATAGAGCTGCGCTGGCTGCGACTCGAGGTAACGGCGAATCGCGTCCTCGATCGAGAGGACCGGCTCAACCATTTCTCGTCCCTCGATCCGCGCGAGGCCGATCTTCTGGATGCTCGCCCGCTTCACCTTGCCAGGCCCTGCGCCTCGGAGACTTGGCCTCGCCCGGCTGTTGGAAAAGAGGGGCCGTGGATCGCGGACCTGAATCGAATGGCTGATCATCGCTGGATGCTCCTGTCGCTGCTGTGTGGAGGGGTCTTCGCCGCCATGCGTCGCGGCATGGGGTGAGCTTAAGGCGCGGCGGCTGACAGAGCCCTGGACAGGCTTGTCAGCAAACGCTCAGCCGACGGCACCCAGGCGTCCGATCAGCTCTATCGCCGAGGATCGCCCTCGCTCCAGCGCGCCTGCTGACCGCAATCAACCTGACGGTTCGTTGACAGGGGCCCACAGCCTTTGGTCAGGGTCATCTCCTTATCCTGCGCTCCAAGGTCGCCATCCGCCGCGACCATCAACCCGAGGAGACCGCACCGATGACGACGCCATCCACCGCTTCACCATGGACCAAAACGCAGGATTCCGAGACCGCCGCCGCGAGCCCCCGGGTGCGCGTCTGGGATCCGCTGGTCCGGACCTTCCACTGGACCCTGGCCGCCGCTTTTGCCATCGCCTTTATCGTCGAGGACGAGTTGCTCGGCCTGCATATTTGGGCTGGATACCTCGCCCTGACCCTGATCGCCATTCGCCTGGTCTGGGGCGTCATCGGAACCCGCCACGCCCGCTTTACCGACTTCGTGCGCGGACCACGCCAGGTCATGGCCTATCTCAAGGATGCGCTGGCCTTCCGCGCCCCGCGCTATCTGGGGCACAACCCGGCTGGCGGGGCCATGGTGATCGCCCTTCTGCTGTCGGTGGCGGCGACCGGCCTCACCGGGATGGCGCTCAATGATGCACAGGCGCTCGGCGGCGAGGAATTCGAGGAGATCCATGAGTTCTTTGCCTATCTGTCGCTCGGTCTGATCGTCGCCCATGTCGCCGGCGTGCTCTTTTCGAGCCTGGCCCATCGGGAAAACCTGATCGGCGCCATGATCACCGGGGACAAACGCCGCGAAGACTGATGCCGCGTTCGATCATGGGGCCAAGCTGACGAATCGCTGACGGTGACGGACAGCGGTCCGTCAGTCGCCTCCCGGTAGTCTTAGCCACAGGTTGAGACCGACCGCGACCAAGCCCCTTCCCTGACCTTACACCGACCGGATGACACGCGGATGAGCAACCCCATCGAGACCCCGCCAGGCGAGACCTCGCAAGACAGGATGGCGGCCGCCATGCCAGAACGGATCCGCGTCTGGGATCCGTTGGTGCGAGTCTTCCATTGGACGCTGGCCGCCGGTTTCGCCACGGCCTTCATCGTCGAGGACGACCTTCTCAAGGTGCATGTCTGGGCCGGCTATCTGGTCCTGAGCCTGATCGCCATGCGCCTGGTCTGGGGTCTGATCGGCACCCGACATGCCCGCTTCAGCGACTTCGTGCGGGGACCAAGCCACGTCATCGCCTACCTCAAGGCGGCGCTGCACCCTGCACGCGCCGCGCTATCTGGGGCACAACCCGGCTGGCGGGGCGATGGTGGTGGCGCTGCTGCTCTCGGTCACGGCGACCGGGGTCAGCGGGATGGCGCTCTACGGCGCGCAGGAATTCGCCGGTCCCCTGGCGGGGGCGATGAGCGGCGTCTCCAACGCCACGGCGCATGCGCTTGAAGATGTCCACGCGTTTTTTGCCAATTTCACGCTCGCCCTGGTGATCGCTCACCTGGCTGGCGTGCTCTTTTCCAGCCTGTCGCATCAGGAAAACCTGATCGGCGCCATGATCACCGGGTACAAACGGAGAGAAGACTGATGAAAACAACGCCATTGCAATCGCCCTGGTCGCCGCTGGCGCGCTGACCCTGCCGACCACCCTGTTCGCCGCCGACCCGGCGGCTGGGCAAGCCGGTTGGACCAAGGAATACGCCCAGACGGACGGCTCGCCCGCGCGCAGTTGCGCCACCTGCCACGGCCGCGACCTGACCCAGCCGGGCCGTCACGCCAAGACCGGCAAGACGATCGAACCCATGGCGCCCTCGGTCAATCCGCAAGCGCCTGACCGATCAGGCGAAGATCGAGAAATGGCTGCTGCGCAACTGCGGCTGGACCCTCGGACGCGAATGCACGGCGACCGAAAAGGCCGATTTCATCGCCTACATCAAGACCCAGTAATCCGGAGATCCGATCAATGAAACATCCCAAACCCATTCTTATCCTGCTGGCCATCGGCCTGCTGTCGCTGGGCAGTGTTGGCCTGGCCTTCGGCGAGGACGATGATGAAGACGAAGGCGGGGAGGGCGGCCGCGAGGAAAGCGGCTGGATGGAGTCCCGCTCCCCGCTCGCGCCCGTCGTCAATGCCACCTACGACCACGGAGTGCGGCTCCTGTCACATGGCCTACCAACCGGGTCTGCTGCCGCCGCGCGCCTGGGCGGAGATCATGACGCCCGCCGCGCTGCGCGAATCATTATGGCGACGACGCCTCCCTGACGGACGCGCTGCGGACCGAGATCAGTACCTTCCTCGGCGCCAACGCCGCCGATCTGGCCCTGCAGGGCAATCCTCAGCGCCTCGACTCCAGCGGCGCGAACGCTGGCGGCGCACTGCCGCGCATCAGTGAGACCGCCCATTTCAAGCACGAGCATGGTCGCATCCCGGCGCGTCTGGTGAAGGGCAACCCCGAGGTCGGCAGCTTGAGCAAGTGCAATGCCTGCCATCGCGGTGCCCCCGAGGGCAACTACAGCGAGCGGCAGATCAACATTCCAGGCTATGGCCCCTGGAAGGATTGATCCAGGCAGAACCATCCACCTCGCCGCACTGCCCGGGCGGTGAGGTGGCTCGCCTTCCCTGTCCCCGCAACGCTCTCGGTCACTGAACAAAACGCCCGCCGTTGGCGCGTCACTCCTGGCCTTGTGGCCGTGTCGATTCTCGGCGGTCGATCCCCATGATGGATGACGCCGCAAACCTGTGACAGACCGAGATTCCTAAAACGCCTCTGATGCCAGCCCCGTCTGGGGCAGATGCCCACTCTATGAATACGCGCGAACCGAACGCCGCGCGGGTGCCGTGACTAATGCCGGCGACGTCGATCGGTCGCTCGCGATCCTGAAGGCGGCACTGGAGCCGCACCCAAACGATCGCGACATTCGGTGGTGTTGGTCACCATCAACCAGGGGCGAGGGAATCAGGAGGAGGCTCTTGAGTATGCCGGGCGCCTCAAACAGCAGCGACCGGAGTGAAACTTACGCGATTAATCGTCTCGCGAGGCTGATCGGGCGTTCGGATCACGCGAATCCGTGAGGGAGCCGGCGTGCTTGCGATCGACCGATATCCTGGCCGGAGCCGCTCGCGCGCTCCGCATGACTGGCCGGATTACCGGGATCGGTCGACGACATACCCGACGCCCGCGCCTACGCCCGCGCCGATCGGTCCCGCGATGACCCCGCCAATCGCCGCGCCGGATACCATGCGCTGCTCGGATCCGCTCATGTGCGAGCATCCCGAGAGCAGCGGCAGGAGAAAGATTAAGGGTAGGCATGGCTTCATCGTTTGTTCCCCTGGATCGCGACGTCAGCGCGACTGTCGACACACGGTGGCGCGCGTGCGTTGGTTGGTGGCAGCCAGGATTATACGCACGCGATTGGGTCGGAGGCCCCTGCCTGATTCGGAGCACGGTTGCGCGGATCCGCCGCGAGCGGGGTCGGGGAACGGACTTGCGGGTTTGCGATGACGCGATTGGTCGTGTGCTCAGTGGGTTCCGCTCCGGGACTCACTCCTTACCCGCCCTGTCGGGCCAGTGAGCGGAGGATCTTGGGATCGATGGGATGGTCGGCGAACGAGGGTAACCGCCTGCCACGCGGCGCAATATGCCGTGCTATTGCGCCCGTGCTGAAGGGCGGCCGACACGATGGCCAAGGCATTAAAATGTCACATCATATAGAGAAGGGCGCCACCCGGTTTTCAGCGCATCATATTGAACATGTATTCCGAAGGATTAGTGAACGAGTTGACGCCACGGCTCATATCGCCTCCCATTCGCGACATGATCGGTCCCATAATGGCCACGGATGGTGCCATGATGGTGACATTCTTGGCGATCGTATCCAAGTCTTCTGACATCAGACCATACATCCCTGACATGTGATCGTCGATTTCAGTTACCTCCCTTGTCAGGACGATCATCGTCGCAATACTGTCACCCATACCCGACATCGTGCGGTCCATGTGAGCGATATCCTTGCTCATCCCCGTCATCTCGTTCGACATGCCAGTCATGCCCCCACGCATGGTCAGCATGGATTGATTCATCTCCACCATGGCCCCGCGCATGGCGCGCATGGAGAGCATCATGTCGTACATGATCCCCATCATCATGGCTCCACCGAGGACTCCCGCGATTATCATCAATGGCTTCGCAACTCTGTTCATTGTTGGCCTTTAGCTTTAATCGGATGAGGCAATTCCGCGGTTAAACAAGGGGCGGATTGAGATGAGATAGGAATATGTGGGATATTCGAATCAGTCGGCGAATAGCCGCATCCTCGTTCAGACCTCGGCCAGGTCGCCCTTCTCCTGCAGCCAGGCGCGGCGATCCGCTGCCCGTTTTTTGGCCAGGAGCATGTCGAAGAGGTTGTCGCTGTGGTCATCGTCTTCGACCGTGAGCTGCACCAGCCGGCGGGTGTCCGGATGAATGGTGGTCTCGCGCAACTGCATGGGGTTCATCTCGCCGAGTCCCTTGAAGCGCTGGACGTTGACCTTGCCCTTGATCTTCTCGGCCTCGATGCGGTCGAGGATGCCGCGTTTCTCGTCGTCGTCGAGCGCGTAGTAGACATGCTTGCCGACATCGATCCGATAGAGCGGCGGCATGGCGACATAGACGTGGCCCTCGGCGACCAGGCGGCGGAAGTGCTTGAGGAAGAGCGCGCACAGCAGCGTGGCGATGTGGGCGCCGTCGGAGTCGGCGTCGGCGAGGATGCAGACCTTGCCGAACCGCAGTCGGCTGAGATCGTCGCTGCCCGGATCGACGCCGATGGCGACGGCGATGTCGTGCACCTCCTGGGAGCCGAGCACCTGGTCCGCCTCCACCTCCCAGGTGTTGAGGATCTTGCCGCGCAGCGGCAGGATCGCCTGGAACTCGCGGTCGCGCGCCTGCTTGGCGGAACCGCCGGCGGAGTCGCCCTCGACCAGAAACAGCTCGCCGCGCTCGGGGTCGGTCGCGGTGCAGTCCGCCAGCTTGCCCGGCAGCGCCGGTCCCTGGGTGATCTTTTTGCGCGTCACGGTGCGCCCGGCGCGCAGCCGCGCCTGGGCCGCGCCGATCGCCAGCTCGGCGATGCGCTCGCCCTCGGCGACATGCTGATTGAGCCAGAGGCTGAAGGAGTCCTTGACCACGCCCGCGACGAAGGCGGCGCTCTCGCGCGAGGACAGCCGCTCCTTGGTCTGACCGGAGAACTGCGGCTCGAGCATCTTGAGCGAAAGGATGTAACTGACCCGGCTCCAGACGTCCTCCGGCGCGAGCTTGACGCCGCGCGGCAGCAGGTTGCGGAATTCGCAGAACTCGCGCACCGCCTCGGTCAGCCCGGTGCGCAGACCGTTGACGTGGGTGCCGCCCTGCACGGTGGGGATGAGGTTGACATAGCTCTCGGCGATCGGATCGCCGCCCTCCGGCAGCCAGGCCAGCGCCCAGTTCGCCGCCTCGCTGCGGCCCTCCAGATCACCGACGAAGGGCTCGGACGGGATGGTCTCGGCGCCGTTCAGGGATTGCAGCAGATAGTCCTTGAGGCCGTCCTGATAGCACCAGATCGGACTCCTCGCCGGTCGACTCGTCGCGGAAGCGGACCTCAAGCCCCGGACAGAGCACCGCCTTGGCGCGCAGCAGATGCGTCAGCGGTCGGGCGGCGAACTTGGGGGTGTCGAAATACTTGGGATCGGGCCAGAAGCGCAGCCGCGTCCCGGTATTGTTGCGGCCGACCGCGCCGACCACGTCCAGGTCGCTGACCTTGTCGCCGCCCGTGAAGGCCATGTTGTATTCCTGGCCGCCGCGCTTGACCCAGACCTCCAGATGGCGGGAGAGGGCGTTGACCACGGAGATGCCGACGCCGTGCAGTCCGCCGGAGAAGCGGTAGTTGTCCGAGTTGAACTTGCCGCCGGCATGGAGCTTGGTCAGGATCACCTCGACCCCGGGCAGTCCCTGTTGCGGGTGGATGTCGACCGGCATGCCGCGCCCGTCGTCGGTGACCTCCAGCGAGCCATCGGCGTAGAGCACCACCTCGATGCGCCGGGCGTGCCCGGCCAGGGCCTCGTCGACGCTGTTGTCGATGACCTCCTGGGCCAGGTGGTTGGGGCGCGTGGTGTCGGTGTACATCCCGGGGCGTTTGCGCACCGGGTCGAGGCCCATCAGGACCTCGATGGCTGAAGCGTCGTAATTGCCGGTCATGAAGGCGCGGATCTTCCTGTTGCGGAGAGGGTCGGAGACAGAGGCATGGCCCCACCAGCCGTGCTGGTTTGACCGCTCAACCGAGCTACGGTACCGTACCTGCTAAATCCTGATTCAAACCCCATGAAAAAACCCCTCACCCCGCCCGCCCCCTCCTTCGAGCAAGCCCTGGCCGAACTGGAAGATGTCGTCGATGCCCTGGAAAAGGGCGAGATGACGTCTGGAAGACTCGCTTGACGGCCTTCGAGCGTGGCATCGGCCTGACCCGCGTCTGTCAGCAGGCGCTCGACACCGCCGAACAGCGGGTGCGGATCCTCACCGATGCCCGGCCCGATGCCGAGCCAGAGCCCTTCGAGACCCATGACTGATCAGAACCTGGATGCCTTCCGGACGCGCTGCCAGGCACGCGTCGAATCCGCGCTGGATGAGATCCTGCCGCCCGCGAGCGTGCAGCCCGCGCGCCTGCACGAGGCCATGCGCTACACGGTGCTGGCCAGCGGCAAGCGCATCCGCCCGCTGCTCGCCTACGCGACCGGCGAGGCGCTCGGCGTGGAGCCGGCGCTGCTCGACCGTCCCGCCAGCGCGGTCGAGATGATCCACGCCTACTCGCTGATTCACGATGACCTGCCGGCGATGGATGACGACGACCTGCGGCGCGGCCGTCCGACCTGCCATCGCGCCTTCGACGAGGCGACCGCCATCCTGGCGGGCGACGCCCTTCAGACCCTCGCCTTCCAGGCGCTCGCCGAGGCGCCTGGGTTGAGCGCGCGAGTCGCGTGTCGAGATGGTGGCCGCGCTCGCGCGCGCCAGCGGCGCGCGCGGCATGGTCGGCGGACAGGCCATGGACCTGGCGGCCGAGGGTACCCCGCTCGACCTGGTGATGCTGGAGAACATCCATATCCGTAAGACCGGCGCACTCATCCGCGCCTCGGTCCAGATGGGCGTGCTCGCCCAGGGCGGGCTTGACCCCGGAGGAGGTCGAGCGCCTGGATCACTACGCCAAGTGCGTCGGTCTGGCGTTCCAGATCCAGGACGACGTGCTGGACGTGGAAGGCGAGACCACCGAGATCGGCAAGACCGCCGGACGCGACCAGGCGCTCGACAAGGCCACCTACCCGGCCCTGGTGGGTCTGGCCGAGGCCAAGGAGATGTCGAGCCATCTGATCGGCGAGGCCATCGCCTCGGTGGAGGTATTCGGTCCAGGCGCCGACCCCCTGCGCTGGATCGCGGAAGCCCTGCTCGGGCGCAAGAACTGAGACGCCAGCGCTCCACCCTTCGGCCGCAACCCCGCGTGCACCCCGCTTTTTCTTGACGTCACCCGACCCAAGATGGGCGGGATAGGCCAGCCGAGATCATCCCCCGAGGAATCAGACCCATGGAGCATGCGCTCAATCCGAGCTGTCGCCTCGACGCGACGGCCAATGACATCGCCGACGTACAGGGGAGCGCCGATACCCGCCGCATCGCCATCGACAAGGTCGGCATCAAGGACATCCGCCACCCGGTGCGGGTGCGCGAGCGCGGCGGCGCCGAGCAGCACACGGTCGCGACCTTCAACATGTACGTCTATCTGCCGCACGACTTCAAGGGGACGCACATGTCCCGCTTCGTGCAGATCCTCAACAACCACGAGCGCGAGATCTGCGTCGACTCCTTCAAGGAGATGCTGACCGAGATGTCCGAGCGCCTGGAGTCCGAGGCCGGCCACATCGAGATGCGCTTTCCCTTCTTCATCAACAAGAAGGCCCCGGTCTCCGGGGTGCAAAGCCTGCTGGACTACGATGTCACCTTCATCGGCGAGATCCGCAATGGCGAGCCCCGACTGGAGATCAAGGTGCTGATCCCGGTCACCAGCCTCTGCCCCTGCTCCAAGGAAATCTCGGCCTACGGCGCTCACAACCAGCGCTCGCATGTCACGGTGCAGGTGCGCATGCAGGGCTTCGTCTGGATCGAGGAGATCATCGAGATGGTCGAACGCGAGGCATCCTCCGAGCTGTTCGGCCTGCTGAAGCGCCCGGACGAGAAATTCGTCACCGAGCGCGCCTACAGCAACCCCAAGTTCGTCGAGGACATGGTGCGCGACGTGGCCAAGCGGTTGAATGCCGACGACCGCATCCTCGCCTACATCGTCGAGGCGGAGAATTTCGAGTCCATCCACAATCACTCGGCCTACGCCCTGATCGAGCGCGACAAGACGGCAGAGGCGCGGATCGCCGAGGCATCGCTCTGACGGCCGCGCGGCCCAGGTGTCTGCTGCTGCACGGTTTCACCGGCGGCGCCGGGGATTGGGCCAACGTCTTTCCCGCCGACCCGACCCGGCTCGCCATGGATCTGCCGGGACATGGCGCGAGCGCCGATCCCGAGGGCGATTTCCTGGACGTGGTCCGGGATCTGCTCGACCGCCTACCGAGCGAGATCGACGAGGTCATCGGCTACTCGCTCGGTGGGCGGATCGCCCTCGGCCTGATTCAGCTCGCCCCGGAGCGATTCCGCGCCGCGACCATCCTCTCCGCCCATCCGGGCCTCGCGGATCCGGCGCTACGCGCCCAACGGCGACTCGCCGACCAAGGCTGGATCCGGCTGCTGCGTGATCAGGGGATCCAGACCTTCGTGGATGCCTGGGAGCGCCAACCGCTGTTCGCGACCCAGTCCCGACTGCCGCTGGCGACCCTGCGCCGGCAGCGGGCACGGCGACTGAGCCAACGACCCGAAGGTTTGGCCAGCGCGCTTGAGCGGCTGGGACTCGCTGAAATGCCCTCTGCCTGGGATGGCATCGAGTGTTATCGAGGCCATCTGCGCTGGATCGTCGGGCGCGAAGATCGCCCGTTCCTGACGATCGCCCAGGAGGTGCTGGCGCGGCGACCGGCGACGCGGCTCAGAATCCTGCAAGGCGTTGGGCACAATTCCCTCCTGGAAGCACCGGAAATCCTGCGAGACCTTTTGTTAGGATAAGGGCTCGGCGCGAGCGCGGCCCCTCGGTTCAAGTGGCCGAGTTGTCGCACCCTTACCGGCCCGCTAGGCAACTGACCCTGTTGAGAGACGAGCGCATGTCAAGCAAGCAAAACCCACCAACGGCCACGGATTACATCGACGCAGAGGAAAACAACCTCCGCATCCAGCTCGCCGAACTGGGATTCAAGATCCTGTTCCGATTCTTCGGCGCTGTCGTCACGGTTCTGGGCGCCCTGAGCTTCGGCAGGGATCGCCCCTGATCCAAGGCGTCGCCGCTCGCCCTCGACGAGCGGCGGCGATTTCCGGGTTTCGCGTACCCGAGCGCGACAATCTCATGGCACCTCGAACAGGCCCAGGGCGCCTGTGTCATGGATGTCGCGGCGGATGAGATCCCGCCCCTGGCGAACATGGGTGGCGACGGGTGCCACGCACATCCCACCGCGGCCGTGACGGCCGAGGTCCACCAAGATTCTGCGTCGGTGTGTTGCGCTCGCTATACTGGACGCCATCCCGAGCGAGTGCCTTCGCGCCCGCGCCCACCGTTATCGAACGCGCCACTCGATCGAGTGCGAGGACCGGGGGATTCTGGCGATTCTCATCCCGTCACGATGCGATCGCTATTTTTCCCGACGCTCATGACTGGAGCTCGCTTCGGTTTGCCGCTCGCTTGATCCCCAGCGGACAGCGGCGCGCCGGGAAATCGCACCCACAGGGGTCACGCGGCCTATGACCCATTGTCAATCCACTCTTGTCGTTGTCTTCACTTATGGTCAGCAATCCCATCTCAGGTGCCGGATACCTGTTGCAGGGCATCAAGCTCATCGCCCGCCCCGGACTCAGACGCTTCGTGGCGATTCCACTGTTCGTCAATGTCCTGGTGTTCTCGGCGGCCATCTATTTTGGCGTCACCCAGTTCGAGGGGCTGATGGCGCTCGTGGACTCCAAGCTCCCCGGTTGGTTGAGCTGGCTGGACTGGATCTTCTGGCCCATTTTCGTCCTGGTCCTCGCCGTCCTGGTGTTCTACACCTTCGGCATGCTCGCCAATCTGATCGCCTCGCCGTTCAACGGCCTGCTGGCCGAGAAGGTCGAGCTGCTGCTGACCGGCCGGTCGCTGGACCAGGGCAACGACTACGCCCGCATGCTGGCCGAACTGGCGCCAACCCTGCTTGAGGAACTCCGCAAGCTCCTCTATGCCCTGCTCTGGGCGATCCCCTTTCTGCTGCTGCTGTTCGTCCCGGTGGTCGGACCCATCCTCTGGTTTCTCTACACCGCCTGGGTTCTGGCGGTGCAATACAGCGACTATCCGATGGGCAACCACGGCCTCAAGTTCAGGGAGATGCGCCAACGGCTGCGCAGCCGACGGACCCTGAGCCTGGGCTTTGGCGCGGCGGCGGCGGGTTTGGGCATGGTGCCCATCGTCAATTTCATTGTGATGCCGGCCGCCGTGGCGGGCGCCACCGCCATGTGGGTCAGGGAATTCAAGCCCGCGACCAATTACCAGGGGCCGCATCAGTCCCGTGTCGCCACCCGTTATGTGCTCTTGACGATCGATCATCTCTCGGGACGCATGAACGGTGAGATCCGGGTTGGCCCACTGGCGGGGCGCGCGCTCGATCAGGTCGCGACGGAAGATATCCTGGATCTGCTCACCACCTGCTATCAGACGGATGCCGAGTCGGCCGAGGCGTTGGAGGTCTATCTGGTCCGCGAGCGCGGACACCGCGTCCAGGAGCCGCCGCCGCGCCATCGCCCGGAGGCGACACCCAGCGCCGAGACGCTGGCCATGGATCGGAACGAGGCCGCCGCCATCCTCGGGATCCAGCCCGATGCCGATCCCGAGGCGATCCGGTCCGCGCATCGACGCCTGATCCAGCGTCTGCATCCGGATCGCGGTGGCTCCGACTATCTGGCCGCGAAGGTCAACGAGGCCAGAAGGGTGCTGACGAGCTGAGGCCAGGGCGGCCCGAATCGGCGCCCGACCAAGGCGCCATCAGGGTTGGCGTCGCAAGAGATCCACCCGGTGCGGCTTGAGAAAGCGTGCCCCCTCGGGCGTCATGCGGTGCTCGAAGGCGGCGCGGACCTCCGCGATCCGCGCGGCGTCGAGGTCGAGCGCCGTGTGTGTGACCTGGATGAAGCGTTCGGCGAAGACGTCCCAGCTCGGATAGAGTCCTTCCGATGCGTAGAAGACTTGCCGCTCCAACCGGAACAGGCCGGCGTCGATCGCTCGCCCGAGTGCCTCGTAGGCGGCTGTGCGCACCAGGCGCTCGTCATGGATGAGTCGCATGACCTCATTGAAGGCGCCCCAGTAGACGGGCTCGGAGACATAGAGGAACCCACCAGGCACCAGAACACGATGGATCTCGCGCAGCGCGCGGTCCATGGATTCCATGGGGACGTGATGCAGTGACTTGAACATGAAAACCGCGTCGAACGCGCCATCGGGCTCCGCGATCGCCTCGGCGGCGCCAACCCGAAAGACGACATTGGGCAAGTCGAGGATGGTGAGGTTCTTCGCGTGCTGGATGCGATCAACCTCAGTCGCTATGACCTGGGCCACGCCCAGTTCAGTGGCCAATTGCCGCGTCATCCAGGCGGCGCCGCAGCCGAGCTCCAGCACCCGCCGACCCGCGACGGGCACGAGCGAGCGCAGCACATCGGACTCTTCACAGTGCTGATAGGCGTCCGGCTCGGTCAGGATCATCGCGTTACGCATTGGTATAATGGGCCTCAAGACAGGTTAGCGATTCGTGCGAAAATGCGGGTGCGGATCTAGGCAGAGGAGTCAAGCGAATGAAGTCACAAACCCCCCTCGACCAAGGGCTCTCGATCCTCTTCCACTATATCGAGAAGGCCGTCCTGGTCGGTGTCGGATGCCTTGCGCTGATCGGCATCGGGCAGCTCATCCTGGAGATCCATCGGCATGGCGCGGTTCGCCTCGAAGATCTGCTGTTCATGTTCATCTACATCGAGATCATGGCGATGGCGAACGTCTATTTCCTGCGCCAGACCGTTCCCTTCACCTATCCGATGTTCATCGCCGTCACCGCCTTGTCGCGCTTGATCGTACTGCAAGGAGAGAACATTCCCCCCGCGAACCTGGTCTACGAAGGCGGGGCGATCCTGCTGGTCAGCATTGCGATCCTGATTATCCGCTTCAGCCAGAGGTTCAGCACCGACAGCCTGGAAAAGCAAGCGCCCCACGACGACCGTCATGCGTAATCATTTCGCGTCGCCGCCGCTGGTCACGCGGGTTCTGGAAAATCCCCGGCGATCTCCGTAGACTGATTGAGAAGAGAGCTCGCGGCGCGGCACGCGGTAGCACTGAATCTGGTTCGGCATCACGGCAAGCAAACCGCCGCACTCGACGAGATCTCCAGGCACATCGGTCGCCCGAATCGGCACGCGGTCAGTCGCATCGTTCAACCGGAACAGGACGTCTAATCCTCGACAACTTTGATCATCGCCCCCATTCGCTGGCATCGCGTCCGCTCGTGGCGAGCAGGATCGGTCGCAGCCATGACGGTGGACTCACCGTGACCGCCACTTTCGTCGTATAGGTTAAGGAAAATGCACGACCAACTCTCGGCTTCGAATCACGCTCTGCTGACACTGATCAATCTCCTCTACTCGCCGCAGGGCCATCCCGAAATCGCACGGGAATTCCTCGCGCGCCTCCGTGCATTCGTACCTTTTCATAGCGCCGCGCTATTGCCGGTTGACCCAAGCACCTATGAAATTCTGCCTGGGTACAGTTTTGACTGTACTGCGGATTTCTCGCAGATCTATCTCGATCGCCACGCCGCCTCAGACCCCTGCCTCTTGAGCTGCGAATGTCCACTCAGGCTGAACCAGACCGCCAGCCTGACTCGCCTCGACGGGTCGCGTCATTGGTCGGCCAAGGACGCCGCGACGATTCGGGCCACATTCGATTTCGAGTATGCCGTGTGCGCGCTGGCGGGATCGCATGGTCGGCCGGTCGCTCTGCTCCGGCTGCATCGGCAGGCGGATGACCAGGATTTCTCGGACACGGAAATCGCGTTCATCAACGGCATCACGCCACACATCGCGACATCCATGGCCTTGAGCAGCTCGGCTACACTCCGCAGCCTCACCGCCGATGCCGGACTCCTCGTGCTCGATCAGCGGGACAAGCTGATCTTCAACAACGCGGCGGCCATCGATATTCTCGCCTCGCTGGAGCCAGACCGCATCCTTCGTCTCGCGTCGTCGGAATACATCTGGCGCCAGCAGGACACAGAGAACTATCGACTCCGTGAAATCCCCATGACCTCGCGCAGCCTGTTGAGTTGGCTGCGCCAACCCGCGCAACCCGACTCGCCGGGCGTTTCGGCGCTGCGGATCGTCGTCCTGGAGCCATTGCAGAGGCGCCGCGCTGTCAGGAGTCGCTTGCAGCAGAGTCGGCTGTCGCGCCGTGAGATCGAGGTTGCCCTCGGCGTCATGCGCGGACTTTCCAACGCCGATGTCGCAATGGAACTGAAGATCGATGAGAAGACGGTTAAAGACCATCTTCGCAGAATCTATGGAAAGATCGACGTGCGCAGCCGAACCAGCATGATTTCGAAAATCCTCGGATTGGACGCCGAATTGCCGATGCCTCCCGAAAAGACGACAAGAAGCGTCCTGCACGGTTAGATCCAGCGCCCGCGCGCCAAGTCGCGCGGGCGAGCGCCGGTCCGCTCAGTCTCACATCCCGTCCGCGCAACGCACCGGATCCTTGCCGTCCATGCCCTCCCTGTTTCGTCAAGAAACACTCGATCAGCACCGGGAACGACTCTTGGGTGAGGTCGTCCTCATCCATCCGTTTCCATTTTGGATCTTCACTGCCGCCGCATGCGCGATCGTCACGCTCCTGGCCCTGTTCCTGACCCTTGGGACCTATGACCGAAAGGAGCACGTCACCGGTTATCTGGAGCCCGACCTCGGCTTGGCCAAGGTCTACGCCGAGACACCGGGTATCGCCATTGAGGCTCGCACCAGGGAAGGCGATCTGGTCAAGCAAGACGACCTGCTGTTCACGATCTCCACGCGCCGCAATACCTTGCAGTCCGGCGACGTCGACTCGCTGATCGTGACCGAGCTGGAGAAGTCACAGCGCAACTACGCCGAGCAATTGACGCACCAGGGACATCTGAGCGAGCTCGAGCGTCAGGATCTGGCAAACAGGATCGAGGGGTTGAGCGCGGAAACGATCCAGGTCAAACAAGAGATTCAGGTGCGGGAGACCCAATACCAGGCCACGCGGGAAAGGCTCGACAGCCTCGCGGAGCTGCTGGGCAAGCATTTCATCTCGCAAGACCAGTTCAAGGATCACCAGGAACGGACCTTGAACGCGCAATTGCTGACCCAGGAGTCGAAACGACTCCTGATCGACAAGGAGAGCCAGCTCAAGGAGGCGCGGAACCTCCTGGCACAGCTTCCAATGAAGGCGGCGCTCAGCAAGGCCGCGCTCGAACAATCGATGGTCGAGATGAATCAGAAGCTCGCGGAGATCAAGGCGCGTCGGGTCTACACCGTTCGCGCGCCCGTGGCGGGACGCGTGACGGCTCAAACGACCCAGGCCGGACAGTCCGTCAAGACCGACATCCCGCTGCTAGCGATCCTGCCAGAGAATGCCTCGCTGCAAGCACAGCTCTTCGTCCCAACGCGGGCGATCGGCTTCGTCGCACCCGGCCAACGCGTACTGCTGCAATATTCCGCCTTCCCCTACCAGCGTTTTGGTCTGCACCAGGGCGAAATCGCACAGGTCACCGAAACCGTCCTGGCCCCAAATGAGTTGCCCATCCCAGTTGCCCTGAACGAGGCCGTGTATCGGGTCACCGTCAGGCCCAGAAAACAGACCGTCGCAGCCTATGGCCGCGAGATCCCCTTGCAGGCCGGTATGCTCTTGAATGCCGATATCGTCCTCGAGCGGCGCACTCTCGGCCAATGGCTGCTCGACCCGCTTTACAGTCTGACCGGCCGGCTCTGACATGACCAACGCGCGAGACCTCCTCATCTATTCCGGGACCAGCAAGCTCCCGGTCGTCCTGCAGACCGAGGCGGCCGAGTGCGGACTCGCCTGCCTGGCCATGGTTGCGCAATACCATGGCCATCGCTTGGACATGAACACCCTGCGCCGGAGCTATCCGGTTTCACTCAAGGGTACCGATCTGCATGGTCTGATGCTGACCGCCGATCAACTCCATTTCGCAACGCGCGCGCTCAAGCTGGAGCTCGCCGAGCTCGATCAGCTTCGCTGTCCCTGCATCCTGCATTGGGATCTCAATCATTTCATCGTCCTGAAAAAGGCGACCAAGACCAGCATCCTCATCCACGATCCCGCGCTCGGCGAGCGGCGACTCACACTGAAGGAGGCTTCCGATCATTTCACGGGCGTTGCGCTTGAGCTAACCCCGACCAAGGCATTCGAGCGCAAGAATGAAGAACAGCGCCTGAGGATTTCCGATCTGTGGCAGAAGATCACCGGTCTGCGCCGAACGCTCACCCAGGTTCTGCTGCTCTCCTTACTGCTTCAAATGTTCCTTATCGCCACGCCCTTTTATATGCAGACGGTCGTCGATGAAGTGATTCTGTCGCAAGACTTCAATCTGCTGGCCCTGCTTGCGCTCGGTTTTTTCTTCATCAAGCTCATGGAAGTCGGCGTCGATTCGGTACGCGCACTCATCCTGACCTATGCGGGGACCCAGCTCAATATCCAGATCGCCGCGAACCTTTTTCGCCACATGATTCATTTGCCGTTGGCCTATTTCGAGAAACGCCATATTGGAGATATCGTTTCACGCTTCGGTTCTCTGGATGAAATCAAGCAAATGCTGACCAGTTCGCTGGTCGAATCACTCGTGGACGGGGCCATGGTGATCGGCACGCTGGTCATGATGTTCTTTTACAGCCGGTCGCTGGCGCTGATCGTCATGGCGGCGGTCGCGCTCTATGTCGCGCTGCGCTTCGCGCTCTACTCCCGATTCAAGCGATTGACCGAGGAAGATATCGTGGCCCGGGCCAAGGAAGACTCCAACTTCATGGAAACCGTGCGCGCCATGCAGTCGATCAAGCTCTTCGGCATCGAGGCGCAGCGCCAGGCCGTCTGGCAGAATCGTTATGCGGATTCGATGAATACGCGGATCCGCTTGGTCAAGTTCGAGATCACCTATCGATCGGTCAACCGCCTGATTTTCGGCATCGAGCACATCGCGGTGATCTATCTCGCCGCGTTGCAGGCGATTGCCGGAACCCTCTCGATCGGCATGATTTTCGCGTTCATCACTTATAAACAACAATTTACGGACAAGGCATCTTCACTCGTCGACAAGATTATCCAATTCAAGATGTTGAGCCTGCATCTGACGCGCATCGGAGACATCGCCTTGACGCCGCGCGAACTCGATATGGGAGTCCCGTACAGTCGGCGGCGTTTGCAGGGCAGCTTGCAGTTGGCCAATTTGAGTTTCCAGTACGCGCCTTCCGAGCCGATGCTGTTCGAGGATGTCAGGTTGTTCATCAAACCCGGAGAATCGCTCTGCATCATCGGCCCGTCGGGATGCGGCAAGACGACGCTGTGCAAGATCATGCTTGGCTTGCTCGATTCGACGGGCGGCAAGGTCATGGTCGATGGGATTGATATTAAGGCTTTCGGCCTGAGACATTATCGCGCTCAAATCGCAAGCGTGATGCAGGACGATCAGCTGCTCTCCGGCTCCATCGCCGATAACATCTCCTTCTTCGATCCCAACTTCAATCCCAGACGCATTGAAAAATGCGCGGCGATCGCAGCCATTCACGATGAAATCATGAGCATGCCAATGGGCTATGGATCCTTGATCGGGGACATGGGAACAACCCTGTCGGGCGGGCAGAAGCAACGGGTATTGCTCGCCCGCGCCTTGTATAGAAAGCCGCGAATTCTATTCATGGACGAGGCCACGTCCCATCTTGATACGCGTCTGGAAGAAGTGATCAGCAAGAATATCCGCGCATTGAAGATCACGCGCGTCATGATCGCGCATCGCCCTGAAACGATCGCGTCCGCGGATCGTGTTGCATTATTGGAGCAAGGCCGGCTGCGGCTCGTGAAATCGCCTTATCTCATGGCTGTTTCGTGACGCCCTTAATCTTTTTCTCGCGATCCGTCACGGTTGTTTCACTTTCCGTACTTTCGCCGGATTGGCGTCGCGCACCATAGGGGATAGATTTCCGCGCGGGATCATTCGTGATCTCAAGGCTAGGAAGATACCTAGTACCTGATTTTCATTGGCCATATCAGCTTCCCGACGGCATCTTGCTGCTTGGGTGAGAAATTGATGGAATCCATTCTTTTGCATTTAGGAGAATTAACAGTGCGTGAACTCAGCGTTGCCGAAACGAAGCAGGTCTCGGGCGGATGCCTCGGTCTTCTTGGATTATTGTTTGGATCATGGAGCTGGGGATCTAGCTGCCAGCCGAATAACTGCAATAATCATGGCGGCGGCAGCAATAGTGGATGCAATGACCACCACGGTGGCGGCTCGAATGGCAGCTGCGGTAGCGGGTGCTGATCGCAATTAGGATCGAGCGACCTCGATCCTGATCGGCCGTGCGGCATACGGGAAATCCGCATGCGGCACGGTCTCGACTCTCTCGACGAGTCGCTTTACGCCAGATACCTGGGGACGGCAACCTCGATATCCGTCGCGGCGATCCCAAGCTCCGCCAACCCGTCCCGGCGACAGATGCTGTCGATTTGCAGCGACCGATAGTTGTCCATCGTGAACGCCTTTCCCGGCAGTTGCTCGAAGACCCTCGCCTGAAGCCGCGAGAGTCGATCGTTCAGTCCGACGATCTTGATCGGTCGCCCAATCCTCTGGCCGGTATAGGCCACCAGATCCCGCAACGAGAAGGCGCGGGGACCGCACAGCTCGTAGCTTTTCCCGTGAGCCGTCGGTTCATTCAAGGTGCTGATCATCGCCGCCACGACGTCGCCGACGTAAACGGGCGCGAAACGCGCATCCGGGCAGGCGAGCGGGAATACTCCTGGCATCCACCTCAACAGACCGGCAAAGCGATTGAAGAAGCTGTCGCCCGGGCCGAAGATCACCGAGGGACGGAAACTCGTCACCGCCAATCCGGACGCCGCGGCTGCGTGGGCGATGGCCTCGCCGCGACCCTTGCTCCTCAGATAGGCGCTCGCGCCGGATGCGGCATCGGCATTGAGCGCGCTCATCTGCAGGAAGCGAGATACACCCGCGCCCGTCGCCGCGCGGGTGGCCTGCTCGACGAGTGCCACATGGGATTGCTCGAAGGTGCGCCCGGCGCTTTCGTTGAGGATGCCGACGAGGTTGATGACGGCCGCGCAGCCCTCCATCGCCGCGCGAAGATCCGCCTCCGACCAGGCGTCCAGCCTGTGAATCTCGCACCCCTGGACCAGCTTCCAGATCGCGGCAGCGCTGCGGATGGCGTGTCGGAACGCGGGATGCGTATCCCGCGCGCGCCAAGCCATTCAATAGATGCCGGCCGACGAAGCCGGTCCCTCCCAGGACAAGGATGCGGTGCTTTTTCATCTCGATGGTGACTCAGCCGATGATCTCTTGGATTGACGATAGGTGCCAATGGACGCGGGCTCGCGCGAGGGATGCCCGAGTGCCAGGAACGTCGCCTATTATACCCAGCATGCACCACGCCACCCGCGCCCACGGCCAGTGATCGAACTCGCCGCCTATCTTGCGATCGGCGTTTTCTCGGGCGCGCTCGCGGGACTCTTTGGCGTCGGCGGCGGTGCCGTGATGGTCCCTGCACTGATCTTTCTGTTTGCCCAGCTCGGTCTTGGCGGTCAGTGGATCCCGCATCTCGCGGTCGGCACCTCTCTTGCCACCATTATTGGCACGGGCGCTGCCTCGACCTGGGCCCACCATGGGCGCGGCGCGGTCCGCTGGGACGTCGTCGCGCGCCTGGCGCCAGGCATCGTCCTCGGGGCCTGGATCGGCGCGGCGGTGGTCGGTTGGATTCCCGAACTCTGGCTGAAGCGGCTGTTTGCGGCCTTTCTCGCCTTTGTCGGAGCACGCATGCTGTGGACGCGCGCCACGGCTCAGCCGTCCGGGTCGCTTCCCGGCTGGAGGGCGCTCTCGGCGGTTGGCGGCGGAATCGGGATGCTGTCCGCGCTGGTCGGCATCGGCGGCGGTACCCTGACGGTTCCTTTCTTGAGCAGTCGTGGCCTGGATATGCGTCACGCAGTTGGCACCTCGGCCGCCTGCGGTCTGCCGATTGCGATCGCCGGGACGCTCGGCCTCATCGTGGCGGGTTGGGGCCGCGCCGGGCTCCCGACGCTGAGTAGCGGATTCGTCTACTGGCCGGCGGTTGCCGCGATGCTGCTTGCCAGCGTGCCTGCCGCTCCGCTTGGCGCGCGTCTGGCGCATGCGCTGCCGGTCAGCGTGCTCAAGCGCATCTTTGGCGTGCTCCTTGTCCTGATCGCGTCACGACTGGCCTTTGGCGGGTGACGGCGCTCAACGACTGGCCCGATCCAACACCAGCCGACGGTAGAGATAGGTCTGTCCGTTCTGGTCGCGCAGAGCCAGGCGGCCCTGATCGAGGGCGAATTCGAAGGTCTGGGTGAAGCTCTCCTTCCGATTGGTCAGCTCGATGCGATCGCTGCCGATGCGGATGTCGCCCTCGATATAACCGTTGCAGGAGGAATAAATTCGGTACAGCGTCCCCTGCACGATCAAGAGACCGTTCTGATTGTCCTCCCAGACACCTTCCAACACCGCGCCCCCCGGCGCTTGCGACGACTGGCTACCGGTACCCGCCGCGCCCGGCACGAACGCCGATGGCCACCCCGCCATCCCCATGGAGCCGGGATTGCCTGGCACGAAATTTCCCGGAGCCATTCCGGAGACACCGTTGCCGATGAAGCCCATGGTCTCCATCATGCGGGCGATCGCCTGGGCCATCGCCTGTGTCGCGGTCTCCTGCGCGGCGACGCCCTCCGCCAGGGCGAGGAACAATGCCATTGCCAACAGTAGCCTGGCCGGGAGCGATGAGACGGGCGTTGGGCGTGCGGATATGCGTGGCATGGGTCGGGAAAAACCTGGGTACAGCGTGGGATTGGTTAGGCGACCACGCCTTGGACCAGCGCCAAGACGTCCGGTCGCCAACCGGTTGATATCAGCTCGCGAGTCTATCAGACCCCGGTGAATCCTGGCCCCGCATCGACACACCGGAATGTGTTCAAGGCGCGCCCGCGTTGATCGCAATGGCACGCCGTCCATCCGACCTGAAGTCGAACGCGGGGATTGGCGGCAGTAGATCGCTCAATCGGGTTGGCTCCATGCCCAGGCGGCTGGTGTAGATGATCCGGTAGGTCAGTACCCGCTCCACGTAGGAGCGTGTTTCCTCGAACGGGATGAGCGCGATCCAGAGGTCCACCGGAGTGCACTCGCTCGGCAGCCACTCGGTCACTCGGCTTGGCCCCGCATTGTAGGCGGCCGTCGCCAGGGCCGGATGGCCAAAATGATCGCGCATCCGCGCCAGATAGGCGCTGCCCAGGGCGATGTTGCGTTCGGGGTCGTAAAGGTCGCCGCGCGTTGGCGGATCGAGACCCAAGTCGGCGGCGACCGTGGCCGCCGTCGCGGGCATGAGTTGCATCAATCCGACCGCTCCAGCGGGGGACGCGATCCTGGGGGCGAATACGCTCTCCTGACGCAACACCCCATAGATCCAGGCGGGGTCGAGCCCGATCTGCCACGCCTGTTCGGAGACTTGATCCTGATACTCCAGCGGAAACCGCAGATCGAGATCGTCCCAGTAACCGGCGCGGGCGAGCGTGAAAATCGCCTGATCGTGCCAGCGGAAGACATCGGCGATGTAGGCGGCGGCCAGCAGACCTTGGATATCCAGATCGCGCGTTGCCGCCCGCCATTCGCGCCGCACGTCGATCTCGCGCCCCAGGCGATGCAGCTCGCGAATCCGTCGGTAGGCGGGGCTCTGGACCATCTGGCGAATCCGCTCCGGGTTCGCGGGGAGCGGGCGATGGGTTAGGTCATAGGGACGCCCAAGGTGGTCCGCCGCCATGAATCCCCAGAAACTGCGCTGGCGTGACGCCAGCTCGAAACTGGCGCGGGCGTCCGCGTCATGCCCCAACTGCTCCTCGGCGCGCCCTTGCCAGTAGAGCCAGCGCTCGCGCTTCGCCGGAACATCCGGCATGCGCGCGATCCATTTCGCCAGCCAGTCCCAGGAGCGCAACCGGATCGCCCCACGCAGGCGCCGCTCTTGCTCGGGCATGTTCGCGGCGGTGGCGCTCACCGCGTCCCACAGGGGCAATCCCCGCCGATCGCCAGCCTCCGTTAAAGCCCGTCCCACGGCCCCTTGTGCCGCCTCGAACGCGGCGGGATCCCTGGCGATTCGGTCGCGCCAGCGTGTCAGCGCCCGCGCGGCATCCTCGGGGGCACGACGCGCCAGCCGGCGGACACCAAAGCCAAGCATCGCGGGATGCCACGGCTGGGCGTCCGGGAATGCATCCGGATCGAGGAGCCGCGTCGGATCGCGCTCCAGGGCCTGCCATTGGCTCAACCCGTCCTGTTCGGACGCCTGGAGCAACTGGCCGAGACGACGCGCCAGCCCGGTCTCGCCGCCGTCCAGCGCGAGACCGATACGTCGCCAGATCAGATCGGTCGAGAGGTACCCGGCCTCGCGCCACCGCGCGAAGACCGGATCACAGGCAATAGGTCGGGAGTGCCCCGAGAGCCAGAGTGCCTCGACCTGGGGCATGGCCTCCGCGCCACGCCCGGTTTCCATCAGCGCCCGCAGATAGAGGCACTGTGGCTCCACCCCGTCGTCCGGACGATAGAAGCGCGCGTAGTCGGACCAACGCTCGGCGGTGGCCAGGCGCCGCAGATAGGTGCGTCGCAGCCGGTCCGACAGCGGGCTGTCCGGATAGGTCGCGATGAATTCCTCGATCGCGGCATCCGCGGTGCCGCTCGGATCCTGGCTAATCTGGGCAAACCGCAGATAGGGATAGAGCGGATAGTCCTTCAGCCCGGCCACCAGCAGCTCAAAGCGCCCCAGATCGCCGGTTTTGAGCGCCGCTTCCGCCGCGAGAAAATCCGCCCGCTCATCGGCCCCGGCGGAGGTGGCGACAAACGACAAGACGCTAACCAGCGCAAGCGGTAGCATGGGGCGAGGCCTTACAAACACGTCAATTGACCCATTGGAGCATCCATGAGAGCGACCATTATGGCACTCGTCTTCCTCCTGATCGGCGCCGCCGTCGGAGGCGTTCTGGCAATCGGTTTCGGCGCCGGCATGGGGGCCGCCAGCGGCCTGGTGATGGGAGCGCAGGCCGGCGTCTGTCTCGCGGCCGAGACCGCCCGCGCGCAAAAGCTGCTGGACCAGGCGACGCTTGACAGCCTGATCGCGACCACCATCGGACAGATCCGCGCCAAGAGCGCGGCCATCCCGGCCGAGGCCGGGATCGAATGGGTCGCGGACGCCTCGGGCTGCGCCAAGCTGGTCGCCAAATTCTCGCAAGGCGCGCCGGGCAAATGAAGTCGCAGGCACGCTAAGGCGCTCCGTGGCGGTCTATAGTGATGGTGAGGGAGATCGACGCAATCGACCTTCACCGCACTGAGGAACCGCCCATGTCACAGATCCGACCGGCCGCCGTGGCCGACCGTTTCTATCCTGGCGACCCCGTGGAACTGACGCGCCTGCTCGACGGCTTGCTCGCCGCGACCAGCGCGACCGACGCGCCGCCGAAGGCCATGATCGTGCCGCACGCGGGCTACATCTACTCCGGCCCCATCGCCGCGACCGCCTATGCCACCCTGCTGCCCGCGCGCGACATCATCCATCGCGTCGTGCTGATGGGACCCTCGCACCGCGTGCCCTTTCACGGGCTCGCGACCACCAGCGCCGATCTGTTCGCGACCCCGCTTGGGCCGGTCGCGATCGATCGCAAGGCCATCGATCTGGCCCTGACACTGCCCCAGGTCAGGATCCTCGATCAGGCGCATGCCCAGGAGCATAGCCTGGAGGTCCAGTTGCCTTTCCTGCAGCGGGTGCTGACCGACTTCAGCCTGGTTCCCTTCGTGGTCGGCGAGGCATCGCCCGAGGAGGTGGCCGAGGTGCTCGATCTGCTCTGGGGCGGCGCGGAGACCCTGATCGTCATCAGCTCGGATCTGACTCACTATCTGGACTATCACACGGCCCGGCACATCGATAGCGCCACCTCCAAGGCCATCGAGGCGCTGCGGCCGGAGTTGATCGGGCGCGATCAGGCGTGCGGGCGAATCCCCATGATGGGCCTCTTGACGCTCGCGCGTCGGCGCGGACTCCAGGCACGCACGCTCGATCTGCGCAACTCGGGCGATACCGCTGGGCCAAGGGATCAAGTGGTGGGGTATGGCGCCTATGTCTTCCATTGAGTCGACCGCTGTCTATGACGCCAACCAACGCGCCCTGTTGCTGGATGTCGCGGCACGCTCGATCGCGCGCGGCCTTGAGCAAGGCATTCCCTTGAATCTGGATCCAGCGGACTACCCGGAGCCGCTGCGCGCGGTCCGTGCCACCTTCGTCACCCTGGAACTCAACCACGACCTGCGCGGCTGTATCGGCGTGCTCGAAGCCTTTCGTCCCCTGGTCGAGGATGTTGCGCTGAACGCCTTTGCCGCCGCCTTCGAGGATCCGCGTTTCGGCCGTTTGCGTCGCGACGAGTATCCGGGTCTCACCGTCAAGATCTCGATCCTCAGCCCGGCGGAGCCCATGCATTTCACGTCCGAAGCCGATCTGCTGCGCCAGCTTCGTCCCGGCGTCGACGGCCTCATCCTGCGCGACCGGGGGCATCGCGGCACCTTCCTGCCATCGGTCTGGGAGCAGTTGCCAGCGCCCGAGGATTTTCTCAGTCACCTCAAGCGCAAGGCCGGATTGCCGCTGAACCATTGGTCGGACAGCCTGCAAGTTCAGCGCTATTCCTCGGAGTCATTTGGAACCCTGCTCAGCAGGTTCGCCTGAGCCACCTGGCCGCGCGATTCGCCACGCGGCCCATGCATTTCGAATTCTGTGCGCTAACGTCCAGCAATCGCAAACTCCTTTCTTTAGACTTCGCTCCATCATGCGCCGCGTGACGATGGACATGCCCGGCGCGCGGGGCTGACAACCCAATTCTTGCCCTGAGGAAGATGGTGCCGCACGGCCCCGCGAAGCGCGCATCCGCTCGCGCGCGATCCAGGCCGGGAGCGGCGCGAATCAACGCGATATTCATGGAGCCGTCGCTCGCATCCATTACAGATCCCGTCATGTTCAATGCCGTCCAACCCCATCGCCCCGATCGCTGGCACCTTGGCCAGCTTGCGACAAGTCTCAACGCATTCCGGGTCCACGGGTTCACCTTGGTCGAACTGTTATTGACCGTGACGATCCTGGGCATTCTGCTGACCATCTCCGTCGCGACCTACAGTTCCTATCGCGAGCGCATGGATATCATGCAGGCACGGAGCGACATCCAGATGATCGAATCCCTGATCGAGCGCTATTACACGGAAAACAATCGCTACCCCGACGCCTTGAGCGATATCCCAGGCGCCGCAATCCTCGACCCCTGGGGCCACGCCTACGAATATTTGAACATCACGACCACCAAGGGCAATGGCAAGGTTCGCAAGGACCACAATCTCGTTCCATTGAATAGCGACTTCGATCTTTACAGCATGGGCGAGGATGGACGCAGCGTGTCGCCACTCACGGCCTCGGCGAGCCGTGACGATATCGTTCGGGCCAACAATGGTGGATTCGTCGGTCTGGCCTCCGAGTATTGATCCCCAGCGCATCTGGATGCCCTCATGAAGATCGAATTGGAATTCCTGCGCAGCAAGGTTGCCCGGCGCGTCTTCGTGCTCTTCTTCATCTCCTCGCTGGTCCCCGTCATTCTGCTCTCGCTGCTCTCCCTGAACGAAGTCAACACGCTGCTCATCGAACAACACTACGAGCAGCTTCGCCAAACGAATAAGAAATATGGCCTCGCCCTTCTCGATCGCCTGTTCCTGCTCAGGACACAGCTCGATTGGATCGCCGAGCATGGCGAGCTTGCCGAAGACACCTCTTTAGCCTCGCGCATGCGCTGGATCGCGGGGCAAAAGGGACTTGGTCTGCGCGACATCCGGGTGCTGCCCCAGCCAGATCCAACCGAGCCCGCCGCCTCAGATTCCAGCAGCCTCGCCGAACTCATGCGACGCGAGCCGGCCTTTTTCGCGGCCGGCAACACGCTGCTCTTCACCGAGACGCCAGCGCAGCCATCATCGCGAATCTATCTCGCCCGGCTCCTTCGTCCTCGCTCCCCCGAGCCTGGCGTCATGCTGGCCGAGATCGATCGCGCCTATCTGTTCGGCGACGGCAACGCCTTCGCCCAGGATTCGCGGCTCTGTGTCCTGGACGATGGCAATCGCACCCTGTTTTGCTCGCAAGCGGATTTCGAGCCGAGCGATGAGGAGCGGCATCGCATCGCGCAGGCCAGCTCTGGTCACTTTCTCACGGCGGACGGGGATGGTCAGGAATACCTGACCAGCTATTGGTCGGTGTTTCTCAAGCCCAATTTCCTGGTTCGCCAATGGACGGTCGTCTCCCGTGTCACCAAGACGAGCGCGCTGCTCTCAGTGACGAATTTTCGTTACATCTTTGGCGTCGTCATCGGTCTGACCCTGGCGACGATCGCGCTCCTGAGTGTTTTCCAGATACGCCGCAGCCTGGTTCCGCTCGAACGCATCATGGAAGGCGTCCACCGCATCGCCAACAAGGACTTCACCCATCCGGTGTCGGTCGAGAGCGGAGATGAATTCGAGGAGCTTGCGCGTTCCTTCAATCGCATGACGGAAACGCTCGACAAGCAATTCCATACCCTGTCGACCATGGCCGAAATCGATCAATTGATCCTCTCGACCCTCAAGATCGATGACATTGTCCAGATCGTACTGACCCGGATGCTTGAGGTCATTCCGCATCATCACATCAACATGACCATCCTCGACGACGCTGGACAGGCATCCTGTCACAGCCATCGTCACACCGGCCTGGGAAAACATGCGATTCAGGTTTCCGCGCTTGAGATCGACGCCCATGAAATCGCGGTGCTCAAGGAGCAGCCTTATCGTGTTATCGAGGCATCCAACGATCCGTTGCCATCCTATTTGCAGACCCTCATCCACTTCGGCGCACATGCCTTCATGATCCTGCCCATCACCGTCAAGGACGAGTTGGCGGCGATCATCTGTTTGGGCTACGAGACGATTTGCCCCTTGGCCGCAGAGGATATCGACTTGGCGCGGGACTTCGCCAACCGGGTCGCGGTGGCGCTCGCGAACGCCAGTTGGGAGGAGCAGCTCTACGCTCTGGCGCACTATGACACCCTGACCGGGTTGGCCAATCGCTTGCTGCTGAAGGACAGGCTGCGCCATGCACTCGCGAGCGCCGAGCGGCAGAAATCATTCGTCGCCGTGCTCTTCATCGACCTGGATCGATTCAAGAACGTCAATGACTCGCTTGGACACATCTCCGGCGACTTTCTGTTGCGCGAAGTCGCCGCTCGGCTCATGCGGATCCTGCGCGAGGAAGACACCGTTGCCCGACTCGGCGGCGACGAATTCGTCATCGTCATTCAGCACTTCGCGCTGCGCGATGAATCCCTGGATCTGACGAGCAGGATCGCGCAAAAAATTCTGTTCGAGCTGTCCAAGCCGTTCGTCATCAACGATCGCGAGATCGTCTCGACGGCCAGCATCGGCATTGCCTGTTACCCGACCGACGGGAGCACGGCAACCGAATTGCTGAAGAATGCCGATGCGGCGATGTATCACGCCAAATCGCTCGGCAAGGACACCTATCAGTTCTATTCCGGGATCCTGAACGCCGAGGCCCTGGAGCGGCTGGACCTGGAGAATGCCCTCCGACATGCGTTGAGCAGGAACGAGCTGCGGATTTTCTATCAACCCAAGGTGGACACCCGCAGCGGCAAGATCCGCGGCGCCGAGGCACTGCTAAGATGGCAGCATCCGCGCAAGGGCATGATCTCTCCGGCCCAGTTCATCCCGATCTGCGAGGAAATCGGACTCATCATCCCAATCGGCGAATGGGTCATCCGCGGCGTCTGCATGCAGATCAAGCAATGGATCGATCAGGGCTATCCAGCCCTGAGGGTCGCCGTCAATCTATCGCCGATTCAATTCCGCCAGCCGGACTTGATCGAGATGGTCGTGAAGGCCCTGGCGGAGACCGGACTGGACGCCAGCCACCTGGAGCTCGAAATCACGGAAGGCGCGGCGATGGAGAATATCGAGAGAACCCTGTTGACCCTGTCCCGATTCCACGCGCTGGACATCCCGCTGAGCATCGATGACTTCGGCACCGGCCACTCATCCTTGAGCTATCTGAAACGCTTTCCGCTCAGCACCCTCAAGATCGATCAGTCCTTCATCCGTAATATCAGCGAAAGCGCCAAGGACGAGGCGATCGTGAAATCCATCATCACCCTGGCGCACAGTCTGGGCTTCAGCGTTGTCGCCGAAGGGGTCGAAACACGCGAACAGTTGGATTATCTGGCACATCTGGATTGCGACCTGATCCAAGGCTATCTGTTCAGCCCGCCCGTTCCGCCGGAGAAGCTCGTCACCTGGTTTGCGCCGCGCCCTTGACGATCCTGGCCGTGCCGCTCGCCGCGCTGACTGGCGGCTGGCTGGCTATTTCCGCCAGAACTGCGGGGTGAAGAGGATCAGCAGGGAAAAGACCTCAAGCCGCCCGAGCAACATGGTCACGCTCAAGACCCAGGTCTCGAAATCCGTGAGGCTGCCGTAGTTGGTCGCCGGCCCGACCTGACCCAGGCCCGGCCCGGCGTTGTTGATGCAGGCGATGACGGCGGTGAAGGCCGAGATGAAATCCAGCCCGCCGAAGATGAGCAGGAAGGTCATGGCCACGATGCTCATGAAGTAGAGAAAAATGAACCCGAGAATGGCCACGACCACGCTGTTGGGGATGGCCATCCCTCCCACCGTGACCGGCGCGGCCATGGCGGGATGGAGCAGCCGGGTCAGTTCGCGCCCGCTCTGGCGGACCAGGATCAGGGTACGGATCATCTTGATCCCGCCGCCGGTGGAGCCGGAGCTGGCGGTGATCGACGAAAGGAAAAGCATCCAGAAGGGGACGAAGATCGGCCACAGGGCGTAGTCCGTGCTGGCGAAGCCGCAATCGGTTGCGATCGAGACCAGATTGAAGCTGACGAAACGCAGCGCGGTCCAGAAGCTGGCATAGACATCGCCGAACCAGAGATAGGCGGCACAGCCGAGAGAGCTGAACAAGAGCACCGCCAAGACCGCCCGTGCCTCGGCATCGCGCCAAAAGGGCCGGAAGCTGCGCTCGCGCCAGGCGGTGAAGTGGGTCGCGAAGTTGAGCGCGGCCAACACCATGAAGACGATCAGTACCGCCTCAATGGCCGGTGAATCGAAGGCGCCAACACTGGCGTCACGGGTCGAGAAGCCGCCCAGGCTAAGTGCCGCGAAAGCATGACAGATCGCATCGAACCAGCTCATGCCGACGAGCCACAGACTCAGGATGCAGGCCAGGGTCAGCACCAGATAGATGACCCAGAGCACGGCGGCGGTATCGGCGATGCGGGCGGTGAGCTTGGCGTCCTTGATGGGGCCGGGCACCTCGGCGCGAAACAACTGCATGCCGCCGACGCCGAGCATGGGCAGGATGGCGACCGCCAGCACGATGATGCCCATGCCGCCCAGCCAGTTGATCGCGTGCCGCCAGAGATTGATGGAGGGCGCCAGGGTATCCAGCCCGACCATGACGGTCGCGCCGGTGGTGGTCAGGGCGGACATCATCTCGAAGAAGGCGTCGGTGAAGGACATGTGCGAGTGCAGCATGAGCGGCACCGTCGCGATAGCGGAAATCAGCGTCCAGGACAGGACCACCAGGATGAAGCCGTCGCGGGC
The DNA here is from genome assembly GCA_963818415.1 of uncultured Gammaproteobacteria bacterium. Taxonomy (GTDB): domain Bacteria; phylum Pseudomonadota; class Gammaproteobacteria; order Chromatiales; family Chromatiaceae; genus CAWFSC01. The sequence goes on from CAWFSC010000018.1 coordinate 70,702, forward strand.
CTTCAGCTCCATTCGGTAGCGCCGGGTCGCCAACGTCAGCGCACCGCCCACGGCCAGGCAGGCGGCCAGACTGACCACGAAGGTGAGCAGGGTGCCGTCGCGGTAGATGAGCGCACAGGCGATCGGTAGCAGGTAGACAACGCCGGACACCATCAACAGGTGCCCGAGGACATTCAGAACCGACAGGAGCGCGCGCATCAGAAAAAGGCCAGCCCGACTTGAAAGTAGCGCTCGACCTTGTGCACCAGATCCTTGCTCGCGAGAAAGAGGATCACATGATCCTCGGGCTCGATAACGGTCTCGCCATGAGCGATCAGCACCTGACCCAGTTTGAGGCTGGCGCCTGGGGTATCCCGGCTGACTCCGCGCACGATGGCCCCGATGCTCGCCCCCTTGGGGAGATCCAGCTCATTGATGCGCCGCCCGATGACCTTGGAGGTCGTGGCGATCGCCATGGACGACGAACTCCAGCGCCTCCGCCGCGCCGCGCCGCAGACTATGCACGGCCGCCACGTCGCCGCGCCGCACATGGGCAAGCAGGGAACCGATGGAAACTTGTGCCGGCGAAATGGCGATGTCGATGCGATCGGCCTGCAGCAGATCGGCATAGGCGCGCCGGTTGATGAGGGCCAGCACCCGTCGCGCGCCCAGGCTCTTGGCCAGCAGCGACGACATGATGTTGTTCTCGTCGTCGTTGGTCAGGGCCAGAAAGAAGTCCATGTCATCAATATTTTCGGCGGCGAGCAGGGTCTCGTCGGTCGCGTCTCCGTGCAGCACCAGCGCGTTCGCCAAGCTGGAACCGAGCTCCTTGGCGCGCTCCTCGTTCGACTCGATCACCTTGACCTGGTAGCGATCCTGGGCAACGAACGCCAGCCGCGCGCCGATATTGCCGCCGCCGGCGATCATGATTCGCTTAGTGGGCTGATCGCGCCCGCGCAGTTCGCTCATGACCTGACGCATGTCACGGGTCGCGGCTAGGTAGAAGACCTCGTCGCCGGCCTCGATCAGGGTGTCGCCATCGGGTGTGATTGGCTGATCCTTGCGGTATATCGCGGCGATGCGGGCGTCGACGTCCGGCATATGCAGGCGCAGGTCGGAGACCGGATGCCCCACCAGCGGACCACCCTCGACGGCGCGCACCGCGACCAGGCTGACCAGGCCGTCGGCGAATTCGAGAACTTGCAGCGCCTCGGGGAACTCGATGAGTTTGAGCAGATAGTCGGTGACGATCTGCTCCGGGCAGATGCTGAAATCCACCGCGAAGTTCTTGGCGTCCAGCAGCTCGGGATGCTCGCTGTAGTCGGCCGAGCGCAGGCGTGCAATCTTGGTGGGGATCTTGAACAGGGTATCGGCGGTGCGGCAGGCGCACAGATTGGTCTGATCGCTCTGCGTGACCGCGATCAGCAGATCCGTATCCTCCGCCCCGGCCTGACGCAGCACCGAGGGCAACGCCGCGTTGCCCACCACGGTGCGCAGGTCCAGACGATCCTGCAATTGACGCAGCCGCCGCGTGTCGGTGTCGATCACGTTGATATCGTTGGCCTCGGAGACCAGGCTTTCCGCAACGGACGCACCGACCTGGCCGGCACCCAAAATGATAATCTTCACGGCTGACAGCTCTTCATCGGATCCAGTGCCCATGCGCAGCCGCCGATGCTAAACCCCTACCGTCTAAAGGCCCAAAGCCTTTTTCACGCCAGGCTCGCGATCTCCCGCAGCGGTTCCCTATACTGGGTCGCGGCGCGCCGAATGCACGGCGCACGGGATCAGGCTAGGAACCGAGTTTGATCCCAGTATCGGCCAAGCCTTTCCATCGATTTCACGACGTCAGGACATCATGACCAACCCACGCCCCACCATTACCGACCTGCTCGGCGAGCGTATCCTCATCCTCGACGGCGCCATGGGCACCATGATCCAGCGCTACAAGCTCGACGAGGCGGACTACCGAGGCGAACGCTTCAAGGACTGGCCCAGCGATCTCAAGGGCAACAACGATCTGCTGGCCCTGACCAAGCCCGAGGTCATCCGCGCGATCCACGAGCAATATCTGGAAGCGGGCGCGGACATCCTGGAGACCAACACCTTCAACGGCAACCGCCTCTCGCAGGCCGACTACGGCCTGGAGGATTACGCGGCCGAGATCGTCATCGCCGCCGCGCGTCTGGCACGCACGGTGGCCGATGAGTTCACCGCCCGGACCCCGGACAAGCCGCGTTTCGTCGCCGGCATCCTTGGCCCCACCAGCAAGACCGCCAGCATTTCACCCGAGGTGAACGATCCAGGTGCCCGCAACACCAGCTTCGACGAGCTGGTCGAGATCTACGCCGAGGCCACGCGGGCGCTGATCGCTGGCGGCGTCGATCTGATCATGATCGAGACCATCTTCGACACCCTCAACGCCAAGGCCGCCGCCTTCGCCGTGGATCAGGTCTTCGAGGAAGACGGCGTGCGGCTGCCAGTCATGATCTCGGGCACCATCACCGACGCCTCTGGCCGGACCCTCTCCGGCCAGACCGTGGAAGCCTTCTACAACAGCCTGCGCCATGTGAAGCCGCTCTCGATCGGGCTCAACTGCGCGCTCGGCCCCGACGCCCTGCGCCCGCACGTCGAGGATCTGGCCGGGGTGGCCGAATTCCACACCTCCTTCCATCCCAACGCCGGCCTGCCCAACGAGATGGGCGAATACGACATGACGCCGGACGAGATGGCCGCGCATGTGCGCGAATGGGCGCAATCGGGCTTCGTCAACATCGTCGGCGGCTGCTGCGGCAGCACCCCGGCGCACATCCGGGCGATCGCCCTGGCGGTCAAGGATCAGCCGCCGCGTCGGCCCAAGCGCGACGATCATCGGCTACGGTTGTCGGGGTTGGAGGCGTTCAACGCCTGATTGGCCCCCCGGCGGTGATCGCGGATCGCCTCGATACGACAGAGAGGACGTGGCCGACATGCTGACCCAACAGCGCTTGGCAGAGTTGCTATGCGATTTAGAAGCTGACTACATCGAGCGCACGATATCGACACAGAAAACCGACAAGTTCGCCGAAGCCATCTGCGCCTTCGCCAATGATCTGCCCAATCACCGCACGCCCGGCTATCTGCTGGTCGGAGCGAAGGATGATGGAATCCTGTCTGGGTTGACCGTGACGGACGAGCTCCTGAAGAACCTCAGCGCGATCCGCTCCGACGGAAATGTCTTGCCGCAACCCGTTCTTACCGTGCAGAAATACGCCCTGGAAGGCGGTGAGCTGGCAGTCGTCGAGGTCATGCCTTCAGACCTGCCGCCCGTCCGGTACAAGGGGCGCGTCTACATCCGGGTCGGCCCGCGAAAAGGGATCGCCAACGAGCAGGAAGAGCGCATCCTCAGCGAGCGGCGGGTGGCGTTGGCCCGCACTTTCGACGCCCGACCCTGTCGCGAGTCCGCGCTGGAAGATCTCGCGCTCGGTCAGTTCGACGCCTATCGGCGGGAAGCCCTCGCTGCGGATACCGTCGCCGAGAATCACCGCCCTCTCGATCTGCAGTTGGCGTCCTTGCGCCTGTACGATCCGGAGTGCGCCTGTCTCACCCACGCCGGAATTCTGTTGTTTGGCAAGAACCCGCGCTTCTTTCTTTCCGGCGCCTATATCCAGTACCTAAGACTCCCAGGCACTGACTTGACCGACCTCCCTCTCGATCAGGCCGAGGTCTCGGGCGATCTGACCAGCGTCCTGCGCGAAATGGAGGGGCGGTTACGCCTGCTGGTTGAAACTGGCATGCGGTCAGTTGGAGGCTTACAGGAGAAATTGTTGCCGGACTACCCGGAATGGGCGTTGCGCGAGTTGCTCATGAACGCGGTGATGCACCGCAACTACGACAGCAACACCCCGATACGTTGCTACGCCTTCACCGACCATATCGAGATCCAAAGCCCGGGCGGTCTCTACGGCGAGGCAACGCCGGAAAACTTCCCGACACGCAACAGCTACCGCAACCCGGTCATCGCCGAGGCGATGAAGTCACTTGGCTTCGTGAACCGTTTCGGCTACGGAGTGCAACGGGCGCAGGCATTGCTTGCCAAAAATGGCAACCCACCCGCTGAGTTCGAGCTCGACTCGCATAGCGTATTGGTCAAGGTCTATCGGAGGCCGGCATGAAGACCATTGCGTTCTTCAACAACAAGGGCGGTGTGGGGAAGACCTCCCTGGTCTATCACCTCGCCTGGATGTTCGCCGATCATGGGGTTGCCACCCTCGCAGTCGATCTGGACCCGCAGGCCAACCTGACTGCGATGTTCCTCGACGAGGCGAGGCTGGAGTCCCTGTGGCCTGACGACAACCATCCCGACACGGTATTCGGTAGCATTCAACCCATCCTGCGCGGGATTGGCGACATCGCGACACCCCATGTCGAACGCGTGACAGCGAATTTGGGATTGATTGCTGGTGACCTCGGTCTGTCCCGATTCGAGGACAAATTGTCGGATGCCTGGCCACGCTGCCACAACGGCGATGAATCGGCGTACCGAACGATGACGGCTTTCCATCGCCTGATCCAGGCTGGTGCCGCAACCACATTCGAGCTTGTGCTGATCGACGTCGGCCCGAACTTGGGCGCCATCAATCGCGCGGCCTTGATCGCGTCCGATCAAGTCTGTCTTCCCCTCGCCCCGGATCTGTTCTCTCTTCAGGGATTGAGGAACCTTGGGCCAACCCTGCGCGAGTGGAGAAGAATCTGGCGCGATCTGGCGACCAAGGCCCCGCCGGATCTGTCACTGCCCAAGGGATCGATGCAACCAATTGGGTACGTCGTGATGCAACATGGTCTGCGTGACAGTCGGCCCGTCCTCGCCTACAAGCGCTGGATGGATCGCATCCCCTTGGTCTACCGCGAGGCCGTGCTGGACGAGACTCCGCAAACATACCCAGCGGTCGACCGGGATCCCTATTGCCTTTCGTTGCTCAAGCACTATCGCAGCCTGATGCCCATGGCCATGGAGGCTCACAAGCCAATCTTCTTCCTGAAGTCGGCGGATGGCGCCATCGGGGCGCACATCGAGGCGGTCAAGAGCTGCTACAAGGATTTCGAGCGGCTGGCGTCTCGGATTGCCATCCAAGCCGGTATCGAATTCGTCTGAGCCGAGTCTCGCCAATATCCGAAGCGAAACCGCCGCCACTGTAGCGCTCCGTCAGTCTTTGCAGACTTATGCTGCGCTGCAGCATAATGGCCAGGCATAATCAGCCGTGACTGGCCCTGACCACGCCGCCCAGCACCACAACCGGAGACCCAGATGTCGGACGAACTCGACCAGAGCGCACTGGATTACCACCGCTATCCCAAGCCCGGCAAGCTGGAGATCAAGGCCACCAAGCCGCTCGCCAATCAGCGCGACCTGGCCTTGGCCTATTCGCCCGGCGTTGCCGCCGCCTGTCGCGAGATCGAGAAGGATCCGCTCGCCGCCTCGCTCTACACCTCGCGCGGCAATCTGGTCGCGGTCATCACCAACGGCACCGCCGTGCTGGGGTTGGGCGCCATCGGCGGGCTGGCCTCCAAGCCGGTGATGGAAGGCAAGGCGGTGCTCTTCAAGCAGTTCGCGGACATTGATGTGTTCGATATCGAGATCGAGGAGCGCGACCCGGAGAAATTCATCGAGACCGTGGCCCGGCTCGAACCCAGCTTCGGCGCCATCAATCTGGAAGATATCAAGGCGCCGGAGTGCTTCATTATCGAGAAAGCGCTCAAGGAGCGCATGGGGATCCCGGTCTTCCATGACGATCAGCACGGCACCGCGATCGTGGTCAGCGCGGCCATCCTCAACGGGCTGCGGGTGGTCGGCAAGGACATCGGCCAGGCACGTCTGGTGACCTCGGGAGCGGGCGCCGCCGCGCTGGCCTGCGTCGACCTGCTGGTCACGCTCGGGCTGCGCAAGGAGAACGTGATCCTGACCGACATCGCGGGGGTCGTCCATCGGGGCCGCGTCGAGGAGATGGACGAGTACAAGGGCCGTTACGCGATCGACACCGACCGGCGCACTCTGGAGCAGGTGATCGAGGGCGCGGACATCTTCCTGGGTCTGTCGGCGCCTCGGGTGCTCAAGCCGGAGTGGCTGGCGCGCATGGCGGATCGGCCGATCATCATGGCGCTCGCCAACCCGACGCCCGAGATCATGCCCGATCTGGCGCGCGCGGCGCGGCCGGATGCCATCGTCGCCACCGGGCGCTCGGACTATCCGAATCAGGTCAACAATGTCCTCTGCTTCCCCTTCATCTTCCGGGGCGCGCTGGACTGCGGCGCCAGCGAGATCAACGAGGCGATGAAGGCGGCCTGCGTGCGCGCCATCGCGGACCTGGCCATGGCGGAACCCTCGGACATCGTGCGCAAGGCCTATGGCGGCCACCAGCTCCAGTTCGGCCCCGAGTATCTGATCCCCAAACCCTTCGATCCGCGCCTGATGGAACATCTGGCCCCGGCGGTCGCGCGGGCGGCGATGGAGAGCGGGGTGGCGACCCGGCCCATTGCGGACCTGGATGCCTATCGCCAGTCGCTGCGCCATCGCGCCTACCGCACCGGCATGACTATGAAGCCGGTCTTTGACCAGGCCCGCGCCGCGCCCAAGCGCGTCGTCTTCGCGGAGGGGGAGGATGAGCGCGTGCTCCAGGTCGCGCAGCAGGCGGTCATGGAAGGCATCGCCCGCCCCATGCTGATCGGACGGCCGGAGGTGATCGGCAACCGGCTCGGCGAGCTGGGCCTGAGCATCCGTCCCGACCGGGATTTCGATCTCGTCATCCCCTGCGAGAACCCGAACTTCGAGAACCACTGGCAGACCTTTTACGACCGCGTCAAGCGTCGCGGCTATGCCCCCGACGAGGCGCGCGAGTACATCCGCAACGATCCGACCGTATTGGCCGCGACCATGGTCCGCTGCGGCGACGCCGACGCCATGATCTGCGGCATCGTCGGCCGCTATGCCCGGCACCTCAAGCACGTCGAGGAGGCGATCGGCACCGCGCCCGGGGTGTGCCGGCTGACGGCCATGAACGCGGTGGTCCTGCGCTCCGGCCCGCTCTTCATCGCCGACACCTACGTCCAGATCGATCCCAGCGCCGAGGATCTGGCGGAGATCACCCGACTGTGCGCGGCCGAAATCAAGCGCTTCGGCCTGGTCCCCAAGGTCGCCTTCGTCTCCCATTCCAACTTCGGCAGCGACGACTCCCCGGCCGCGACCAAGATGACCGAGGCGCTGCGGCTGCTGCGCGGACAGGATTCCGAGCTGGAGGTCGAGGGCGAGATGCATGCCAACCTGGCCTTCGACGCCGCGGGACGCCAGGCGCGCTTCCCGGACTCGCGACTCGAAGGGTCGCGCCAACCTGCTGATCATGCCCAACCAGGACGCGGCCAATATCGCCTTCAATCTGCTGCGCGCCACCAATGAGGCCGCCGCCTTCGGCCCCATGCTGCTCGGCACGGCGCACGCGGCCCATATCGTGACGCCCAGCGTCTCGGTGCGCGGGCTGTTGAACATGACCGCGCTCGCGGTCGTCCAGGCAGCCTAGCGCATCGCGGCGGCCCGTCTTCCCGGCCAGGGAGGATGGGCGCGCTCGTGATGCGCCAACAGGCGATCCGAGCGTTGTGCGCCAATACCGAGCCCACCCTCACGGTCTTGGAACGCGCGTGAGATCCTCATGGGCGGGGTTTGGTCTGTAGCGGATTCTCTTCGATAGATAGACAACCGAAACCGGAGTAGGCTGAGAAAGGCATAAGAAGTCATCAATCCGTCCTTTTTTGCCGGGAGCCAACGATGACATCGATCAGCGGTCCAGTCGGTATCCGAAATCGGACGCAGCAAGTCGCCAACGCTGTCGTCGATCAGGCGAAAATCATTGAACTCTTGTCGCTCATCGATCCGAGTGATGGCGGCAAACGAGGTGTTTGGACACCGCCGCCTTTGCCGGGACAGCCGTGCCCACCCCAACTCGCCGATGCGATCCGCGTGTTCCAGGAGCTTTGGCGCGCGCGCGGCGAATTGCGCGGCGTCGACGGCGTCGTTGACCCAGGCGGCGGAACCCTGCGAAAGCTCGATGCGCTCGCTTCAGGTCGGCTCGTTGGACCAAGCGGCGTCGATCCGTCGCTCATCAGGTTCAGGCAGACCAATCCCGAGAGGCTCACTGGCGTGCATGATGTGCGGCAGATGGTCATTTCGCCGCTGTCAATCGGTGGATTGTTTCAGGAAATCGCGCAGACCGGTTCGATACGCGAGTTCCTCTTCGAGATGCGCAAGGACGGCGAGGTCTATTGGATTGGCGCGGCGGTGCCGCAGGGCACGACCGATTTCTCCAAGGTCCAAGTTTTCTTCCACCCGACCGTGGTTCAGGCGGGCGTGGTCCATGCGGCGGAGGGCGACTACCCCGCGTTTGGCGGCGGATGGTCCGGAAAACTCCAGCGCTATGTCAGTATGCAGGGAGGCCAACTCGCCGGCGCGCGCGCAACGCCGTTGATTGTTCCGTTCATGACGATGGCCGCGACTTCCGGGCGTGCGCCCGCCTACATGTTCGCAACGAGGTCGAGCGAAACGCTGAACGCGATCATGACGGCGGTCCGTGACGCGGCGATGCCAGGCGCTGACGGTTCTGTTCAGGTATCACGGATCGGGGTTTCGAGCTTCTCCTCGGGAGTCGGCGCCATGCGTCTTTTCATCCGGGCCTTCGGCGGCGGTCTGATCGCCGAAACGACGGATTTCGACAGTCCTTTCATCATCACCGAGCCGAAGATTATCACCCGCTCGCCTGGGGCGGCAGGCCGGGTCTTCTCACAGGTTGCACCGCCACACCCGCAATTCGGATGGCTGACGATGCCGGCGTCAAGCTTTCGTAACATCAGTACCTTCCGATTGCAGGGACCGCATGCGCAGATCGGCTGGATGTCGTTTTTCATGGCTTCCTTGACGAGCGTGATTGTCTAGACTCGGGCGAAAGCTCGGCGGTGCACCCCGCGGGAAGATGGTTTTCTCATGACGCGGCATCCTTGAAGACAAACTCTTCCGGCGGGACCGGCCGGCCGAACAGATACCCCTGACAGGCATGACAGCCCTGGCGGGTCGAGGAAGTCGAGCTGCTCCGGCGTCTCCACCCCCTCGGCGACGACCGTGAGATGGAGATTGCGCGCCATGGCGATGATGGTGGCGGCGATCTCCATGTCGTTCTGATCCTCGGGGATGTCGCGCACGAAGCTGCGGTCGATCTTCAGCTCGTCGATCGGGAAGCGCTTGAGATAGGCGAGCGACGAATAGCCGGTGCCGAAGTCGTCGATGGACAGCCGCAGTCCCAGCGACTTGAGCGCGTGCAGCAGCTCCACCGCCTGCTCGCCATGCCCCATGATCATGCTCTCGGTCAGCTCCAGCTTGAGCCGCTCGGGCGGCAGGCCGGTCTGCCGCCAGGATGGCGGCCGACCCGCTCCACCAGATCGGGCTGGCGCAACTGGCGGCCGGAGAGGTTGACCGCGATCGTCAGCGCCGGCAGTCCCGGCGTCCAGCCACGCCTTGCCCTGCGCGCAGGCGGTGCGCAGCACCCAGTCGCCGAGCGGCACGATCAGGCCGGTTTCCTCGGCGAGCGGGATGAAGCGCACGGGCGAGATCAGGCCCTCCTCGGGCGAGACGCCAGCGCACCAGCGCCTCGCAGCCGATCAGCCGGCCGCTCTGGGTCTCGATCTGGGGCTGGTAGTGCAGGACGAACTCCCCGTTGGCGAGCGCCCGGCGCAGGCGCGCCTCCAGGGCCAGACGCTCGTTGGCCGCGCGTGGTGAGGCTGGGGGTATAGAAGCGGTAGGTGCTGCGCCCTTCCTCCTTGGCCTGATACATGGCGACATCGGCGTGCTTGATGAGGTCGGTCACGGTCGCGCCATCGTCCGGGTAGAGGCTGATGCCGATGCTGGCCCCGACATAGATCTCGTGTCCGCTGGGCAGGTGGAAGGGCTGTTCCAGCAGGCGCAGCAGGGTCTGGGCGACCCCGGCGGCGTCTTCCGGGCGCTCCAGGTGCTCCAGCAGGAGCAGGAATTCGTCGCCGCCGAGGCGGCCCAGGGTGTCGTCCTCCCGCAGCCGCTCGCTCAGGCGCTGGGCCAGTGCCTCCAGCAGCTCGTCGCCGACCGGGTGGCCCAGGCTGTCGTTGACGTTCTTGAAGCGGTCCAGGTCGATGAAGAGCACCGCGACCCGATGACCCTGCCGGTCGGCGTGCTCCAGGGCATGTTGCAGACGCGACTGGACCAGGCGGCGGTTGGGCAGATGGGTCAGCGGGTCGTAGTGGACCAGGTGCTCCAGCCGCGCCTCGGACTGCTTGAGCTGACTGATGTCGGTCATGACGCCGACATAATGGCTGGGCCGGCCCTGGTTGTCGTAGACGGCGCTGATGCTCAGGAGCTGGGGATAGAGTCTCGCCGTTCTTGCGCCGGTTCCAGATCTCGCCCTGCCAGTGTCCGGTGCTCGGCGATGCTGGCCCACATGCGTCTGGTAGAAGGCGGGATCCTGTCGGCCGGAGTGCAGCAGGCTGGGATTGCGTCCGCGGACCTCCGCCTCGCTGTAGCCGGTGATCTCGGTATAGGCGCGGTTGACGGTCAGGATGCGCGCCTCGAGGTCGGTGATGAGGACGCCCTCGCGCGTGCTCTCGAACACGGTCGCGGCCTGACGCAAGCGGGTATCGGCCCGCACCCGCGCCACCGCGAGCCCGGCGATGCAGGCGAACTCGCCGATGAGGTTCTGCTCGGCCTGGGTCGGGCTGCGCGCGTGCGCGAAGCGGACGTTGAAAGAGCCCAGCTCCTGTCCGCTGCCGTCCCTGAAAGGCATGGCGCAGATCGACGGGCTGTTCTTGCCCGCCGCTCGGGCGCGGCTGGCCCCAGCTCCTCCGGCAGGGTTTCGACCACGACCCGCATGTAGGGGTGGATGTCCTCCAGGCGTCCGGCGATCTCGCCAAGAATGCCAGGGAGCGAGCGGTTGTCGATCAGGCGCGTCCAGCACCGCCATGCGCGTCTCGCGCAACTGCTCCGCCAGCCGCAGCTCGGTGACGTCGCGCCAGGCCCCGGTCGCCCCGCCGGGCTCGCTCGTGCTCGGCGGCGTCCACCAGGTTGAGTTCGTCGTCGATCCAGCGCATCCGTCCCTGACCGTCGAGGAACCGGTAGGTCGTGCGTCATGCGTCCCGTGCCGGGCAGATCGGCCAGGCGCGCCAGCGTCCGCCTCCCGGTCGTCGGGATGCAGATGCGATGACCACCAATCGGGTCGCAGCGATCTCGGCCACGCTATAGCCCAGCAGGCGGGCGATGTTCTCGCTGACCCAGGTCAGCGGCAGGTCGGGACGACTGGTCCGGCGGGTGTAGAGAATCACCGGGCTGGCGGCGAGCGCGAACGCCAGCCGCTCCGAGGTCGCGCGCAGGTTGGCGCGTTCGCGGGCCAGTTCCACCTGACCCCAGGCCTTTTCCAGGGTCGCCGGGAGCTGGTGCAGATAGCCGGCGTGCTTGGAGAGGTAATCGTTGACCCCGAGGTGGATGGCCCGCGCCGCGACCTCCTCGTTGCCCTGGCCGGAGACCATGACGATGGGGATGTCCAGCCCACGCTCGGCGCGCAGCATCTTGACCGCCTCCAGCGCGTCCAGGCCGGGCAGGCGGTAGTCGAGCAGCACCAGGTCGAAGTCGGCCGGGGTCGCGGGATCGGCCGGCAGACGCGCCAGGACCTGCTGGACATCGGCGACCGCCGTCAGGCGGATGTGGGGGGCGTGACGGGTCAGGTGGCGTCGGGTCAGATCGATGTCGGCGAGGTTGTGCTCGGCGTAGAGCACCCGCAGCGGACGGGCGCGGCGGCCGTGGGCCTCGCGAAAGCGCTGCCAGGCGTCGCGCAGGGTGACGGGCAGGCGGTCCAGGGTGTCGTCGCCCTTGGCCAGATAGTCGTCGGCGCCGGCCTGGAGCGCGGCGATCGCCGCCTCCTGGTCGCCGGAGCCGGTGAGCATGACCACCGCCAGCGGCAACTGCTGCTCGCGGATCCAGGCCAGCAGTTCCAGGCCGGAGCCGTCCGGCAGCCGCAGATCCACCAGGGCCAGATCGTAGCGACTCGGGCGTTTGCAGGCGCGCCGAGCGCCCCGGCCTGGGTCGGCACCTGCTCCAGCAGGATCTCCGGCGCCTGGCGGGCCAGCATGCGCCGGGTCAGATCGGCGTCGGTCGGGTTGTCTTCGACGTGCAGGACGCGCATGCGCTCACCTCGGCGGATGGTTGAGCAGGCACCAGTACAGCTCGATCTGGGCCGCCACCTCCATGAACTTCTCGAAATTGACCGGCTTGACGATGTAGGAGTTGGCGTGCAGCCGGTAGGCGGTCTCGATGTCCCGATCCTCGCTGGAGGAGGTCAGCACCACCACCGGCAGATCCTGGCTGACCGGGATGCGCGCGCAGCTGGCGCAGCACCTCCAGCCCGTCCACGCGCGGCAGCTTCAGGTCCAGCAGGATCACCAGCGGCAGCGGCTCGCCCGCCTCCCAGCGCGGGATCCAGTCCAGCACCTCCTGACCGTCGCGCGCCACCTCGATGGGATTGGCCAGCTTGCGGCGCGCGAAGGCGCGCCGGGTCAGATCCAGGTCCATCGGGTTGTCCTCCACCAGCAGGATGGGGCGTGTGCTGGGATCGCAAGGTCATCGCGGAAGCTCCAGAAAGAAGGTGGCACCCTGGCCGGGGGCGCTCTCGGCCCGGACGCGGCCGCCCATGCGTTGCATGGCCTTGCGCACGATGGCCAGTCCGATGCCGGTGCCCGGGTAGTCCTCGGCGCGTTGCAGACGCTGGAAGATCTCGAAGATGCGGTCGTGGAATTGCATGTCGAAGCCGATGCCCTGGTCCCGGATGGTGAGCATAACGGAATCCTCGCGCGCCTGGCCCTGGATCTCGATCACCGGCGACTCGTCAGGACGGTGGAACTTGAGCGCGTTGTCGAGCAGGTTGCGCAGCACCATCGCCAGACCATCGGGGTCGGCCCGCGCGATCAGGTCGCGTCCAGTTCCACCTGCACGGGTCGCGCCGCTGGCCTGGATCTCGTCCTCGCGCTCCGCCAGGATCCGTGCCATCAGGCCCGCCAGATCGACCGGGATGCCCTGCAGACCGCGCCGCTCCATGCGCGAGTAGGCGAGCAGATCCTCGATCAGCTGGCTCATCTGGTCGACGCCCTGACGCACGTTGTGCAGGAAGAGCCGGCCTTCCTCGTCCAGTTGCTCCAGATGGTCCTCCAGCAGCAGCCGGCTGTAGCCGTCGATCCCGCGCAGCGGCGCCTTGAGGTCATGCGAGACCGAATAGGTAAAGGTCTCCAGCTCCTTGTTGATGGCGGCCAGCTCGGCGGTGCGCGCCGAGCACCCGCTCCTCCAGCTCGGCGTTGAGCCGGTGGACCGCGTCCTCGATCCGCTTGCGCTCGGTGATGTCGGTGACCACGGCGACCCGCGCCGAGCGTCCCTGGTAGTCCAGGTCATGCGAGCGCGCCTCGATCGTGATCACCGCGCCGTCCTTCTTCAGGTGATGCCATTCGCCAACGTAGGCGAGGCCGGACAGCCGGGCGGCGAGATCCACGATGGGCTGGCGCTCCTCCGGCGGGTAGAGGTCGGTGAGACGCAGGGCCTCGGCCTCCTCCCGACTGTAGCCGTAGTGGTCGAGGAAGGACTCGTTGACCGAGAGCAGATGCAGGCTACCGCGCTCATAGATCAGCATCGGCGCCGGGTTGTGCTCGAACAGGTGGCGATAGCGCGATTCGCTCTCGCGCAGCGCCAGCTCGGCACGCTTGCGCTCGGTGATGTCGGTGACGAAGGCGTAGTAATAGTCCACCGCGCCGGAGGCGTCCTTGAGCTCATGGACATAGAGCTCGACCGGGATGCGTTGGCCGTCCTTGCGGACATACTCCTTCTCGTAGCGCACGGGTCGGCCGGTGCGGTGCGTCTGCTCCAGCGCGGCCAGCTCGACGTCCAGCCACTCGGGCGGGGTGAGGTCTCGCCCCCAGTCGATCTGATTGATCTCCTCGCGGCTGTGGCCGATCAGGTCGAGAAATGCTTGGTTGACGCGCCCCAGCCGTCCGTCCGGGAAGCCGACCGCCATTGGCTGCCGGGAACGCTCCAGCAGGGTCGCGAGCAGATCGGTTTCGCGCCGTTGCGCCTCCAACGCCGCCTCGGTCCGGGTCCGCTCCGTCATATCCCGCACCACGGCGATGAGTTGGGCAGTGTCCGGCAGATGGTTGAGGCGCGCCTCGAAGCGTCGGTTTCCGTCGGGCATGTGCAGATCGTACTCGTAGGTGATGAGCCGATGCTCGCTTGCCGCCAGCGCCAGGTTGCGCTCGAAGATCTCGGCGGCAGCCGGCGGCAGGACATCCCCCATGCGCCGGCCGAGGAAATGCTCCGGCGACACATAGAGATCGCCGCTCCGGCTGGCGCGGTAGTCGAGGATGGTGCCATCGGCGTCCATGAGGAAAAAGAGGTCGGGCAGGACCTGGAACACCGTGTCGAGCATCGCCTCGCGTCGACGCGCCTCGCGTTCCGCCAGCTTGCGGGTGGTGATGTCCTGGATGGCGCCCTGGACGCGCACCACGCGCCCGTCTTCCAGCACCGGCAGGCCGATGGTGCGCACCCATTTGCGCGCGCCCTTGGCGGTGGTCATCTCCAGTTCCAGTTCGTAGGGTTGGCCCTCCGCGATCGCCGCCCGCACCGCCTGCTCGATGGCCGCGCGCGACGGCCCTTGGAAGAGGTCGAGTCCCGTCGGCGCACGCTCGCGCTCGGGCTCGGCTCCATGTCTTGGATCCGCGCCGTCTCGTCGGTCCAGGAGCCTTCAAGCGTGGAGACCTCGAACTCCCAGCCGCCGACCTTGGCCAAACGACTGGTGCGGTCGAGGATGTCACGCTGTCGCCGCAGTTCCTGCTCGTTGCGCTTGCGCTCGGTGATGTCGGTGAAGAAGCTGGAGATGCCATCGCTCGTCGGGTAGACCCGGTTCTCGAACCAGCGGTCCCAGGGCGCGAAATAGTCTTCGAGCTGGACCAGCTCGCGCGTTTGCATCGCGCGCTCCAGGGCGGCCCGGGTCGGTTGGCCGAAGCTCTCTGGAAACGCGGTCCAGATGATGCTCGCCCACCAGCTCTTCCGGGTTGCGTCCGAGCAGCACGCCGGCCTGGCGGTTGACGTACTGGAAGCGCCAGTCGCGCCCCAGGCTGACGAAGCCGTCGCTCATGCTCTCCAGGAGTTCGATGATGCGCTGGTTCAGGGCCTCGCGCGCGCGGTCGCTCTCCATCAGCTCCAGGGCGAAGCCGATGTCGGCGGCAAGTTCGTCGAGCAGGTCAAGCTCGGCGGTATCGAAGAGCTGGGCTTGCTCCGCGTAGAGATTGAAGGTGCCGAGCGTCCGGCCTTCCACCATGATCGGAAAGGCCGCCGAGGCGCGATAATTCAATGCCAGCGCCGCTTCCCGCCAGGGAGCCATGCGCGGATCCTGGGCAATGTCGTTGCAGACGACATGCCGACCTTGGCGCAGGGCGAGCCCCGTGGGGCCATGGCCATGCTCATCGTCGCCTCGCGAGACGTGCAGCCGATCCAGATAGTCGCCCACCTGCCCGGCGTGGGCCGCCGGGCGAACCTCGCCGCTCTCCGGATCGGAGAGACCCAGCCAGGCCATGCGGAAGCCGCCGACCTCGACCGCGATGCGGCAGGCCTCGCGGAACAGCGCGTCGGGGTCGCGCAGCCGCACGATGGCCCCGTTGATGCCGCTCAGAACCGATGGACGCGGTTGAGGCCGCGGATGCGCTCCTGCGCCTCATTGTGGGCGGTGATGTCGCGGGCGATGCCGAGCACCCCGAGCAGGCGGCCGTGGGCGTCGCGCAGGGGGCTCTTGATGGTCTCGAACAAACCGCGATGACCGTCGCTCGCGAAGGTGAGCCACTCCTCGTTGACACTGGGGGCACCGGCGGCGATGGCGTCGCGGTCCTTGGCGCGGAAGAACTCCGCCAGCTCGTCCGGGACGAAGTCGTGGTCGCGCTTGCCCAGGATATCCGCCTCGCGCGCGCCGAAGAACTGCTCGAAGCGCGGGTTGCAGGCGAGATAGACCCCGTTGGGATCCTTCAGCCAGACCAGGTCCGGGATGGTGTCGAGCAGGGCGCGCAGACGGCCCTGGCTGCGCGCCAGCTCCAGGTTGCCGCGTACCAGCAGATAGGTCATGACGCCCGCCGCCAGGGCGATCAATGCTCCCGCCAGGCGGATCAGCCAAGGTAGCGGCAGCGACTGTCCCCAGCCCCCCGTGGGGGTGGCGGCCAACTGCCAGGCGCCGCCGGGCACGCTGATATTGAGCGTGACCGGTTGCTGGGCCGCGACCCGCGAGTCGCCGAAGAACAGCGGTCCCCCGGGTCCGCTCCCGTCCGTGCCGCGCAGCGCCAGGCGAAGCTGAGGTAGGGCCTCCAGGATGCCCGCCTGACGATAGAGGGTATCGACGTCGATGACGGCGGAGACGACGCCCCAGGGGCGCCGCTCCGCGTCGGGCGTCGCGGGCGTGATGAACACCGGCTCGCGGATGATGATGCCGGTCCCACCCTGGAGCAGCGGCAGTGGGCCGGCGAGCGAGGGCTGGCCGGTGCGCAGGGCGCGCAGGGCCGCGGGGCCTTGGACGGGATGGGTCCGGTAATCCAGGCCGATCGCCGCCTCGTTGCCCGCGCGCGGATACATGAGCGACACCACCATGTTCGGTGCGCCGGCGATATTGCGCAGCGCGTGGCGCTCATCCACCAAGCCCTGGGCGATCCGGGCAAACTCCTCCTGATCCATGTTCGGATGCGCCGAGATGACGGCGGTCAAGCCATGCACCAGGAGCAGGTTGGCATTGATGACGCCTTCCAGCCGCGCGCGCAGGGCTGATAGTGAGGTGAGGACGCCGACCCGCTCCTGCTCCAGGGCGCGGCCGAGGGCGAGGCGCTCGATGACCTGCTCCGTGACCAGCACCAGCAGGACGGCGAGGAATGCGAATAGCCAGGGTCGCTGGGAAAAATCGGGTCCGCTCGAACGTTCCTTCATATCAAGAGCTCCACTCCATGTCTCATAACCCCTGAGATCGGGAAAGAATTCTCGTAGGCTGGGGTGAGGCACGAACCCCAGCATCGTCTGCTCCGTCAGTGGTTGAAGTGCTGGGATTCGCAAGCTCATCCCAGCCTACGACAGACCACCATTGGATGGTGGAAGCGAATACTTTCACGGTCTTCCTGTGTCGGCGGAATATAGCAAGAAGTGCTGTCGTTCAGATCAGCGTCGTTCTCGACAGAACGGCGAGTGTCGATGCTGAACGACGCCGCGTCTTCGCGGTAGGGTAGCAGTTGCTCGGAGAAGCCAGCCGGCAGCCGATGGGCTTCCGCCCGGCCATCATCCGGGCATTCAATTGGCGTATCGACTCGACTTCCGGGACGGATGTCGGAGCGATTCAGGGCGACGCTGATTCTTCATCCGGATCGTCGATTGATGAGGAACCGATGGGGCGAAGGCGGCTCGTGATCCGATCCGAAAAGAGATACAGCCCGATAACCGTGGCGAAAGCGACGCGATAGAACACGGGTTTGAAGGCGGGGCCGACCTCGATCCCGGACCAGACCCACATCAGGACAAGGCCGAAGGCATACCACCAGACGGCGGCCATGGAGCCGAAATGCAGGTACAGGCCGCTGAAGGCCATCACCCCGCCAGCGATCAGATAGTAAAGCGTGTCGCTGAAGAGCCCGCCACCAGCGAGCGCCACGCCATAGACCGTGACGAGCAGCCCCAGCAATCTCGGTGCATCCTCGTTGTCAGTGCGCCCGTTGTCTCGCCCCGTCCACCACCAGAGAGCGATGAGCAGGATCAGGGCCGCCGCCGCCGCGACCTGTCCGACGAGGTTGATCCCCAGCGGCCCACGCGGTAGCGGCTGCGTGCCGTCATCGCCATAGAGGAGCGTGGTCCTGAGCTGCTCGGTCGCAAAGTGCCTGGGCGAGCTGAAGGAGATGGCGAGGGTAATCGGCGTATCCGGCACCAGGTCGTAGGCGAGATGGGCGTGGGCGAGATAGCGATCGATCTTCCGGCCATCCGGGGCGAGCGCCGGTTGACTCGTCACCCCGGACTCGGACGGATCGATGAAGAAGATCTGCTGAAACCAGGAATCTTGCACGATGGATCTCAGGCAGGGGGCTTTTGCCTCCGGGCAGTCGAGATGCACGTTCACAACGATCATCCGGTCATCGGGATTACTGGATTTCTCCACCGGATGCCCGGCGTAGTCGAGCACCAGCTTCAATGGACCCTTTCCGTCCTGTGACCTGAACGACGCGACATAGCGGGTGCTCGGCCCAAGCGGCAGACGTTGCGGATTCTGCACCTTCGCGTTGCTGATCACATTGCGCGCATCCTTGGGCTCCTCGTCCGCCATGGTCCAGCGCCGTTCCGCGACGATCTCGATCGGCTGCTGGGGATTCTGGCTGTAGAGCGTGGGAAGGGGGTCGTCCGGGGAGGTGTCCGCGTGGCTGCTCGCGATGAGCAAGGCGATTGCGAAACCGCTCAAGAGGGCAATGGGGTTCAAATCGCTTCTCCTTTCGAGCGCAACGGCGTCATCCCGCTTGTGCGCCTCGGGAGTCCGCTGATGAGAGGGCGTCTGGAGGGATTCGGACATGGCGAGTGACCTGGTTCGATGAAGAATGGGCCGCGCCTGGCGTGGCCGATGGGTGATCGGGTCACGCGGCGGTCAGTGTGCGTTGGGCGTCGCGGGTTTGGCTTCGCGCGGTGCGGTGCCTGGCTCCCCGGCACTGGACGTGGGAGCAGGCTTGTTGTCGTTCGCCGGGGCGGTTTCGTCGCGGATCGCCTGCGAAGCGAGCAGCTGACGGATTTGTGCGTCATGGTGCTGCGCCGCCAGGTCGGCCAGGGTTTTGATGAGGCTCTGATAGATCGGCTCTAAGGTAACAAGCACATACCTATGTCGGGCACACGAGGGCGGATGCCCGAAGGGCGATCCGCCGTCCCAAGCACCGAAATGGCGCAATCGCTGTCGCGTTCCGTCCTATCGGGCTGCGTAACGAAAAACGCCCCCTTGATCGAGGGCGATTTGATCAAGCGTCGGAGCAGTGGTCGATGGGTTTCACGGCCAGTCGGCGTTTGTGCCAATCAATAGTGTCATACCGTGTCCGCTCTACCCATCGCTGGCTGAGTGGAAGCGGGAAGGGGGGCGGACCAGCTTCCCGCCCGCGACCGCGTTATACCTCGAACAAATCCGCCGCGTCATCAAGGGTCACGGCCCGACGCAGCCAGTGCCGCAATTGCTCGGGATCGGCGCAGCGCTCGAGACGGGCGCGCGTGGCGGCGTCGGCGATCATCCCACGACCGTCGAGCACATCGAGCACGGCGCCGCGCAGTGACTCGACTGCCCCCTCGGCCCTGCCCTCGGTTCGGCCCTCGGTTCGGCCTTCACCGCGCACTTCGTCCAGATCACGGTAACCCTGACGTTGCAGCAGGTTGCGGAGCGCCGCCGTTGCCGCCGCCTGCGGATCGTAGAGCGACTCGACGAGGAAACGGTTACGCAGAATACCGGGGGCTTCGAGCCAGTCGCCGGGATAGCAGACTCGCATCGTCTGGCCGGATTCATGGACCTCGACCCGTCGTGGTCCGGTGAGTCGCACCACCCAGACAAAACGGGTGCCGGCGGCCAGCAGCTCGGTGATTTTGAGCGCCAGATCGGCTTCGTCCTGGCCGGTGTCGGCGTATTCCAGCGCCAGCGGCGGCGCGCCCGCGACCCAGCCCGGCGCGTCCGGCACATTGCCGACCGCGACATCCGGCGCGCGCAGGGTTCCCGGAGTAGGTGCGTAACCGGTATCGACGCCGGCGGATTCCACGTCGGGATCGGTCCCGAGCACGAGCCCGCCGATCAGATTGGCCTTGGAGCCGCGCCCTCCGGTCGGCAGACACTGGATCGGATGGCCATTGGAGAGTTCATAGGGATCGCCCGAACGCAACTGGTCGGCGTGGAAGGGGCCGTGACCCTGGCGGATCGTGGGGTTTTTCATGGCGAGGGGGCCTGCTCGTCGAGCGTCGACGGTCGAAAGTTGTTCAGTTGTCAGGTGGCAACCACCCGCATCGGAAATTCTCAGTATGGATTGATGGCGCAAAAAAACCAGACCCATCATGCCCGCCGTGAAAAATCTCCCATTCAGCCCGCGTCCTGAGCTTAGGCGATTTCGTGAAAAGCTTATACCCAGATCGCATCCGTTCGTGGTGAGCCCTTCGGCTTCGCTCAGGACAGGCTTGTCGAACCATGAACGGATGCAATATCGGCGCTCAGAGCGCAACTTTTCCGTCCGTCCTTCGACAAGCTCAGGACGAACGGAAAATTGGTACGGTCTTTCCCGGAAATCACCTTACCGAAGGGTCGAAGACGAACGAGAAATTCGGGCCATCGGTGCATGAAGCCGTTCGCGGTGAGTGTCGAGCCCACCGAGGGGCAGTACGGTCTATGCCCGCAGGGCAATCCGCCATCATGTCGATATCCCAAGATGGCGGCCCAGCTAGCGCGTTCTGCCCTACGCGGACTCAGGACGAACGGAGCATCGGCAAAGTCTTTCCCGAAAATCACCTAAGGCTGCTTCTGGGCCGCATCGGGGTTGATGGTGATATTGCGCGCGCGCAGTGCCTGGATGACCTGGGCGGCCTGTGGATTGCCAGCCTCGGCCAGACGTGCGGTCCCGCTGGCGATCGCGTCCAACTGGGCGCGCATCTTCTCGGCAGTCTGTAGCAGAGGATCCTGGCTCGCGCGCAGCCTGGTCAGATTTGTC
This sequence comes from uncultured Gammaproteobacteria bacterium, assembly GCA_963818415.1. Lineage (GTDB taxonomy): Bacteria > Pseudomonadota > Gammaproteobacteria > Chromatiales > Chromatiaceae > CAWFSC01. Next base: position 91,474 of record CAWFSC010000018.1, read on the forward strand.
CGCGCGTCGATGAGCTGAACGGTCTGGAAACCGAACCACGGCACCAGACTGGCAAACACCAGGAGGAGCGGGACAAAAAGGGTCTGAGAGGGCGTCTGGAGGGATTCGGACATGGCGAGTGACCTGGTTCGATGAAGAATGGGCGGTGCCTGGCGTGGCCGATGGTGAGCGGGTCACGCGGCGGTCAGTGTGCGTTGGGCGTCGCGGATTCGGCCGCGCGTGGTTCGGGTGCCGGCGGTGCGGTGCCTGGCTCCCCGGCACTGGACGCAGGCTTGTTGTCGTTCGCGGGGGCGGTTTCGTAACGGATCCCCTGCGACGCGAGCAACTGACGGATTTGTTCGTCCTGGTGCTGCGCCGCCAGGTCGGCCAGAGTCCTGATGAGGCCCTGATAGATCGGCTCGATCTGCTGGCTTTGCTGGATGAACTGGGCGCGGTCAGAGACCTGCTGTTGGGCGGAGCGATTGCCGCTGTCGAGCAGCATATCGGTCAGCACCAGCACTAGGGTCAACGCCCCCAGACCATTGAGTAACCAGAACTGCCAATTCCTGAGCATACTGAACTCCTTGCGGTGAAAAACGGTGGGCGGAGTCTAACCAGTCGCCGCCGGCCCAGGAGAAGCGCCCGAGCGGGCGCCCCCTAGGCGAGGTCAGACTAGTGCAGGGTGATGGTACGTCGCCGCACCCCCAACAGGGCGATCAGTGCGATCAGCATCAAGGCCAGTGAGGACGGCTCGGGCACCGATGCCCCGTCCATGACGTTTGCGACGAGGTTCAAGGTGAGCACCTGATTATCCTCATAACCGCTCGCATTGTAGCCAAAGCCGTTAAACACGATCATGCCACTGAAGGATCCCAGTGCGGTCGGGTCGAAAGTCAGGCCGAACGACTGCGACCCACCGGCGCCGAGCCCCGTCACACCCGTACCGCCGCTGAAGCTGAACAAACCGGCACTGGCGAGATCGAAGGTTCCCTTCAGCAGATCCGCCAGGCCGAAGGCCGCGTTCATCAGGCTGAAGCTGCGCGACGCGGCGCCCATGCCCATGAACAGGTTTCCGAAGTCTAGGGTGAAGAGATCGTTGCCTTGGCTGGTCAGGCTCCCCCACAGATCGGCGTCGGCATAGTTGTAGACTTGGGCGGTGAGAGCGACTGACTGGGTACCGAGCACCAGATCGGTCAAGGTGTCATCGTGGCTTTGGAAGGACAGCAGCGCATTGCCTGCGAAACTGCCAGCGCTACTCGTATCGAGCCCCAGCATCAGGCTGGTGTCGTCGGTGACGTTCGCGGCAAGACCGGCGCCGAGATTGCCTTGAGCCGTGAAGGCGCCGTTGGCGCTGATGCTGCCCTGAAGCACGTCGTTGAGGGCCGCGACGGGAGCGGCGTTGGTCACGGAGACGTTCTTGCCCGTCACTGTATCGCCGACATGCACGATGCCGAAGTCGACCGTGGCGGGGCCATTCACCTGAGCTACGGCGGTCTGGAAGACCTGGCCGGTCACGCTGATCGGACCGGAGTTTGCCAGATCCAGCGTGGCAAGCCCACTGGTGCCGGTGCCGTTGGACTGGAGCCCAAGGGTGACCGTGCCGGTGAGGTTGCCCGCCGTGCCGGTATTCAGCCCGACGCTGATGGACGTGTTGTTGGTTGACCCGGCGGCGAGATTGTTGATGCTGCCCGAGGCAGTCGCCCCATTGGCGCTGGCCACGTTTACGTTCAGACCCTCCTGGAAGCCCACCGCGTTGGCGTCCTGCGTGTTGGTCACGTTCACGGTCCCCGTCAGGCTGCCGTTGATGCGCGTCGCGCCCAGATCAATGGCGTCAGGCAGGGCGGACTGGGCGACCTGATAGACCCCACCGGTCACCTCGACGTCCTTGGAGGCGAGGTTCATCTGGCAGTTGCTACCGCAGCCGCCGATGTTGCTGGCGTCGGACACGAGGCCCAGCGTGGCCGTGCCGCTGACCGCCCCGGCGGTGCTGGTGTTCATGCCCACCTGCAGGCCGCTGCTGTTGGTCTGACCTGGGTCGAGCAGGTTGACGGCCCCGCTGGCGGTGATCGGGCCGCTGCCGCTGATCGTGGCATTGAGCGCCGCCTGCGGTGCCGTGGTGGCCTGATTCGTCAGGCTCACGAACGCCGTGGGCGAGGTGTCGCCGACGCGCACGTTGCCCAGACTGATCGGCTGGGCGTTGTTGATAACCGGGCTGGCCTGGTTGATGACGTTGGCTCCAGCCGAGATGATGCCGTTGACGCCATAGCTTTCGCTGCCCACGGCGATGGTGCCCAATCCGTTGACAACCTGGCCATTCACCGAACCCATGCTGTAGTAGTTGACCGCGATGCTGCCGGTGAAGTTGCCGGCCGTTGTGCCTGTGACACCCACCTTCATGATGCCGGGCGTGCTGGTGCTGTCGTTGCCGGCGGTGATGGTGCTGAAAGCGCCGCTGCCCACGATCGTGGCCAGGCCGTTGCCTGTGACCGCACCGAAGCCAGCACCCAGGTCTTCAACGAAACCCGCCGGGCCTGACGCTGTATTGCGCACCACCAGGTTCTGACTCACCGTCTGACCGACCTGCAAGGTGCCAAAGCTAAAAGCCGGCGTGAGGATTGCGCCGCTGGCCGCTTTGTACACGTTGCCACTGACATTGACCACCTGCGGTGCGTTGGCGTCAGCCAAACCCAGGCCGTTGCTGACACCGTTCACCGTGCCGGCAGTCTGGTAGTTGACTGTCACGCTGCCGGTCTTGGCGCCGGCACTGCTGGTATCGACACCGACCGAAATCGCGCCGCTGCCGGTGTTGTTGGTATCGGCTAGGCGCCCGAGGATCGCGCCGCTGCCCGTGACCGCGCCGCTCGTGCCCACAATGCCGGCGTTAAGGTCCTCGCTGAAGCTGCCAGCCGCTGCGGTGTTGGTCACTGCCAGCGCCGCTGAGTTGCTGCCGCCGACGCGCTGGTTGGCCACCTGGACCGGCGACACGGCACTGCCAACGGCCTCGTTGTAGGCCGCACCCGTGATCGCCAGGTTCTGGCTATTGGTATTATCGAAATTATTGCGAATGTGCACTTGCTGCCCGTCCAGCGCCCCGGCAGTTGTCGCGTCGAACGTGACGCCCAAATTGCCGGTGTTGCTGCCGGGGAGGGATCCCCAGTTCGAGGCCGTCACACCCGCCCCCGACAGACGCGCATCGGAGAGATTGCCACCGTTAACGGAGGTCTGGATCGCGCCGACAAGAGTGGGTCCGCCGGTGTTGGCGTTGCCTATCTGGTAGTTGAGCGTGCTTGAACTGCCGACGCGAAGGTTGCCGAAGTTCATCGTCGCATCGCCGCTGGTGGGCGTGGGCGTGATATCGCCGGCCAGCGTCTGCGCGGTGCTGGGCGTCGCGCCAGCGGCCAGTATTTGGCCCGAGCCGCTGACATTGGCGTGTGCGTCGAAACTGTTTCCGGTACCGAAGCCGGTATTGGTGTAATCCTTCGTCACCGTTAGATTGTTGGTCTTCAGGTCGATCGTCCCGCCGTTATTGTTCAGGACGCTCACTTGTGCGGCTGTGTCCAACGTCACGGCGCCAGCGTTGTCAAGATTGCCGGTGACGACTCGCGTTCCGGAGCCGGAGAAATTCACCTGGCCACCGGCGTTATTGGCCAGCGTCCCGGTGCTACCGCCCAAGGCGACCGATCCGGCACTGTAGTTGACCGTGCCGTTATTCGTCACGCTGGCCGCCTCTAGCGCGCCGCCTGCGATGTTCAGTGTCCCGGTGCTGCCGGGGGCGGCCTGAACCGTCACGGATCCCGTGACGTTCAAATTGCCACCGTTCAGGTTATACGTGCCGTTGCCGGTCGACTGGTTACCTAGGATCAGGTCGCCGGTGACGTTGTGAGTACCGCCTGAGTTGTTGAACACGCCGACGCCGGCGTCCCCGACGATGGCATCGTCGTTCAGGGTACCCCCTGCCAGGTTATAGGTGCCGCTGCCCGCAGCGTTTTCTCCCAGAACGAGATGCCCGGTGGTATGGACCCCGCCGTTCTGGTTGAAGGTGCCCACCCCGTTTGAACCGATGCGGGTGGTGGCGTCGATGGTCAGGGAGCCACTGTCCAGGGTATAGGTTCCGGTGGTTCCGTTCGTCGCGTCACCGCCAACAGAGAGTCCGAATGTCCCATCCACATTGACGTTGCCGCCAGTCTGAGTGAAGGATGCGTTGTTGAAGAGGTGCCCCACACCCATGTTGGCGGCCACGTCGATGGTGCCGGACTGGAGGTTGTACTGACCGCCGTAGATGTTCAGGTAACCGGTATTATGGGTACCGCCATCCTGATTGAAGGTGCTGCCCGGTGCGCCCAGGTAGGTGATGCCGGTATTCAGGACTGCGGTGCCGCTCAGATTGTAGGTGCCGGTGCCAACGCCGACGCCCACGGTCATGTCCCCGTCGGTGGTGAAGGTGCCGCCGCTGTGGTTGAAGGTCCCGGTGCCGTCAACCAGCCCATCGGGCAGGCCACTGCCGCCGATCGAGGTGTTGCCCGTGACCTGAAGACTGCCCGCGCTCAGGGTATAGGTACCGGTGCCTCCGGCCACATTGCCCGACTGACCCAGGACAAGGTTGCCACCGACGTGGTGATCACCGTCCGTCTGTGCGAAAGATCCCAGACCGCCCGGTTCGCCCGAAAAACCCGGATCCTGGTCGACCCCGTTACCGGAACCCACGATCAGGCTGCCACCGTTGTTAATGGCACCGCCGGATAGGTTGTATTGGCCGTAGCGCCGGTCCGGGTCGAGGTTGGGACCAGTGCCCACTCGCATCCCTCCAGATGCATCAGACACATTCAGCGTGCCGGCAGACTGGTTCAGGATGCCGATGCCGAACCCGCCGACGATCAACTCGTCGAAGTTGGCCACCGCGCCGGCGCCGGTCAGATTGTAGACGGTGTTGTAATCCGATCCGCCGCCGTTGCCGATGATAAACCCGCCGGCGTTGTGGGTGCCGCCGGCCTGATTGAAAACGCTGGCGTCCGTCATGCTGCCGCCACCGCTGTTCAGCGTGCCGGCGTTCAGCGAATAGACACTGCTCGCCCCGTTATAGCCTTGCTGATCTAAGCCGGACACCGACACCACCCCGCCATCTTGAGTGAATGTGGCATTCCCCCCGACGGCCCCGTTATTCTGACTCAGCATCAGGGTGCCAGACACTTCCAGTGTGCCGTCACTGATACGATATGATCCAGTACCTCCTGCCTCAGTACCCTCTTGACCGACGATCAGGTCACCCGTAACCCTGTGCTCGCCCCCGGTCTGGATAAAGGTGCCGGTTGCGCCCGGAGCCCCTGAAAAATTGACGCCATCGTTGTTACCCGCGCCGACAATGGAGTTTCCTTCTACGGCCAGCGTGCCACTCTCCAGGTTATAGACACCCCCGTTCGCTTGACCGGTAGGAGCATCTATTGCTGTCGGCAGAACACCGACGACCAGGTCTCCGCTGACATTGTGTTCTGAGCTGCCGCTTTGGTTGATTGTCCCTAGACCATACTGTCCGACGTCGGTGCCGGTGGTGTTGAGCTGCCCACCCAGCAGATCGTATACGCCCGTGCTATAGAAATCGGGTCCCGAGCCGTTGTCGACCGAGAAAAAGCCGGAGTTGCCGAGTTGGAGCTGACCGGCATTGAAGGTTCCGCCGGTCTGCTGCACCACGCCAGTGCCGAGTTCCCCCACCCGGGTGAGAGAGTTGGTGACAGTGCCATCACTCAGTTCGTAACGCCCTGCACCATAATGCGAACTGGTATCAGAACCATCGCCGCCGATGAACATTTGGGTAGCGGCAACGGTCCCGCCTGACTGCTGGAACAAACCGTTTGGCGCGCCGGAAGTGGGGTAATCGTCGTGGCCAAGCCCGACGTACATCAGGCCGTCGACTGTCACCTGACCGCCTGACAGGACGTAGGTGGCGGTACCGTCGGAGCGATTGCCGACCACCAGGTTGTTCGCCGTGTGCGTGCCACCCGTTTGATTGAACAGCGCACCGCTGTCGACGATGGTGCCTTCCCCGATGCCTGAGCCCGTGGTGGCGAGCGTTCCTCCCTGCATCTCGACAGTTCCGTCATTGATCAGAGAGTTGCTGCTAACCGTTCCGTTGTTCACAAGCGTGGCGCCGGCAGCCACGGTGATGGCAGGGCTTGTCAACTCGCCGTCGACGTCGACGCGCAACACGCCGCTGTTGACCGCGGTGCTGGTGGTGAAGGTGCCGCTATCGGTCAGCGTCCAATCGTCGCCCTGCATCGAGAGCGTTTCGAAGGAGAGAAACTTCGCTGTCGATTCCGTGCCGGTGCCCTGCAACACCAGATTGTCGGTGCCGGTGCCGCCCTGCACATTGCCGGTCAGCGCCGAGCCGGTCAGCAGATTAAGCGTGTGGGTCGAGGCGCCGGAGAATGCGATCGAGCGCCCGGTGCCGGTCGAGCCGATGGTGCCGCTGTTGTTGACTGTAGATGCGCCCGTCAACTTCATGCCGTCGTTGCCGGACTGAATGGTTCCGGTATTCGTGAAGATGCCGCCGCCGCCAGCCTCCACTGCAGGACCACGCACCGAGGTGATGGAGCCGTCGTTCGTGAAGGTGAGAGGCGCGGATCCGCTGGCATAAATGCCGTTCGGGGTCTCCACTTAACCGGACCGACGGACTACACTGCCGGGATGGCCTATCCCCGCGCTGGCAGAGACTACCCGAGGTCGTTGGGCGAGTTCCAGGCCTGGTTCCGGACCGACGCCGACTGTCTCGACTACCTGGAATGGCTGCGATGGCCAGCGGGCTTCGTGTGCCCGACGTGTGGTGTGGGCGACGGCTGGCGGCTGGCTGATGGTCGGTTCAAGTGCTCCGGGTGCGGCGCGCGCACGTCGGTGACGGCGTGCACGATCTTCGACCGAACGCGGACGCCGTTGACGGTGTGGTTCACTGCCTGCTGGCTGTTTGCCACCGGCAAGGATGGGATCTCGGCGTTGAGCCTGAAGCGGACCCTGGAGATCGGCTCCTACCAGACCGTTTGGGCGATGTTGCATCGGATGAGATCGGTGCTTGTGCGTCCGGGCCGCGAACGGTTGGCCGGGATCGTCGAGGTTGACGAGACCTACATCGGCGGTCAGGAGCCCGGGCTGAGCGGCGGCCGGGCGAAGGGCAAGAAGATCCTGACAGGCATCGCGGTCGAGATCCACGAACCGAAGGGGTACGGCCGTTGCCGAATGGCGCCGCTGTCGGACGCCTCCTCGACTTCGCTACACGCCTTCGTTTCGGATCACATCGAGCCGGGCGCCACCGTCATCACAGACGGGTGGCAGGGCTATCAGGGACTGGACAAGCTTGGCTATGGCCACGAAGCGCGCAGTCAGCGCGCTGCCCGAGCGCGTGGAGAGGATCCCGCCAAGCTCCTGCCCGCGGTGCATCGGGTTGCCTCGTTGGCCAAGCGGTGGCTGCTGGGCACCCATCAAGGATCGGTCGATGACGCACATCTTCCCAACTACCTGAACGAGTTTGTGTTCCGCTTCAACCGACGCCACTCCCGGAGCCGTGGGATGGTGTTCTATCGTGTGCTTGAACTCGCCGTAGCTCACGATCCAGTGCGCTACGCGGACATTGTCGCCGGACGGCGCCCCCGGGCGGTGGCGCCCACGCCGCCGCAGGCATGCCGCACCCATCCGCCGAGTCTCGATCAGCCGCCAGCGGAACGCCCTTGGCGGGCTGGGTCCGGTTAAGTGGAGACCCCGAAATGCCGTTATAGCCGCCAGTGATGATGCCGGTGCTGTTGTTGGTCAACGTCGCGGGGCCGCCCTGGACCAGCACGCCGGTCGAAAAGCCGGTCGTCTTGTCGGCGTGGATTTCACCGCTGTTGACGACGCTCCGGGAAGATCCTTGACCGACCGAAACGGCGTTATTGCCGCCGGTCGTCGAGATCGTTCCCTCCAGATAATTGGTGACCGTGCCGCCGTTCTTGAGTGTCACACCCTCGACGGTTGCGGTGATCGTGCCAAAATTGTCGACGGTGCCAGCGCCACCTGCATTGAAAGTGCTGAGCACAATGCCGCTGAGGCCGGCATTGATCTGCGCACCGACGGAATTAGTCACCGCGCCGCCCTGCGTGAAAGAAATCGAATTGCCCCCGGTGACGGCCCCCTGGTTTGTCAGGGTCCAGGCTTGAGTCGTGGCGCTGATGCCGTTGCCGAGCGTGTTGTCGACGGAGACGCCAGGGATTACGAGCGCCGTCGATCCGCTAAATGAGTCGAGATTGACGCCGGTTGTTGTGCTCGTGGTGATGTTGACGTCTTCGGCGCGCGCAGTCCCGGGCGGGCTGGCCGTCGTTACCACAGTGAAAGCCATCGAAGCCAACAACCATTTGCGCAATGTGCTTCGGGAAACGCCAGCCAAGGAGTGAATCACAGCGCCGCCAGGATATTCGCTCACGGCTTGGTGGTGCCCGCGACTCCTAGGGCGAGCGAGGGGGATGCTCGTGTTGAACGCAGATGGATGAGACATTTTATGTTCTCCAGAAAGAGGCGGGGGGTGAAACAGCGTCCAATCCAAAAACACTGGTCGATTGCGCGACACCGCCGCAGCCGTTTTTGTGTGATCCAGACAAGACAGACATGTGGCGCGCTCCCGCAGCGGATAGACCCGATAACGACGATGTTTTTGTGTTTCCTGTTGAAGCACATTTCGCGCCATTATAAAAAATATTATTTATTAGTTCGTTATCGATTCTTCTTAAAGACTTAGGCCGATAACTGTAAAGGCATGACCTAATGCATTTGCACTACTCGCGGGGAAATGCCTGGCATGGCCTGCCGTCTCGGCATGGTCTGCGCCTGTGGTTCTGTACCGTGCTCCTGCTGCGTCCGGTCGCTCGGACTGTCGGGATTCCGCCCGACGCGGCGGCGGTTTGTGATGACTTCCGACCGTGAAGACTCAGGCCAACAACTGTAAAGACATGACCTAATACATTTGCACTATGACCGGGGAAATCCTGGTATGGCCAGCCGTCTCGGCATAGTCTGCGCCTGTGGTTCTGTACCGGGTCGCAGGCAACTCGTCGCTCCCGGCTCCTGCGCCTCGCGTGTCAAGGCGGGTTCTGTGCCGCCGATCTATCCCCGTCGCTCGCGCCAGTGCCGTCTGCCTCTGGGTCGCGTCGGGTGATGCCCTCGCGGGCTAAACCGACTCACTGAGCCTGAGGCGTTCCACATGACTGACGTTCCCCTTCAGGATGTCTCCGGCTTGAATACGCGCGGCCTCTGCCACGCGATTCTGGAACTGCATCGCGCTGGCCGCGAGGCCGCGTTCGCCCAGTTTCAGTCGGTGGCGCTGGAATTGATCCAGGAAATTCTCCCGTTCGATTCAGCGTGGTGGGGCAATGCGGCAGCCGAGCCGATGGAAATCCACCGGCTGCATCTTTTCAACTGCGACGAGTCGATTTTGGAAGCCTATGTGCCTTACATGGCGCAGGATTTTTTTCGCACCGCGCTGATCGCGACCCCCGGCACCACGATCAACATGTCCGATCTGACCACCCGCGAGTGCTATGTGCGCACCGCGCTCTATCAGGACGTGGGCCAACGCTATCGGGTGGAATGGTCGCTTGGCACCCTGCTGGTGGAGCCGGTGTCGTCGTTGCAGGAATTTCTCACGCTGTGGCGGCACGATGGGAGCAAGCCGTTCACCGAGACCGAGCGACAAACCAAGGAATTGCTCATGCCGCAATTGGCCGAGGCGCACCGTGCGGCGCGGCTGCGGGAGTTGCTCGACGGCACGCACGTGCGGTTTGACTGTTGGGCGGTGGCGGACGAGCGGGGCTTTCTGCGCGAGATCAGCCCAGGCTTTACCCATTGTTTGCGCGACAACTGGCCAGGTTGGCAAGGCAGCCGGCTGCCGCAGGTGCTGCTGGAGTGCGTTCGCTTGGCGACGCCCTTCCAGGCGGGGCGGATAAAATTGCAGATTGTCCCCAAGGGCAAGTTCCGCTATCTGCGGGCGCTGGCCCTCAGCGCGGTGGACAACCTCTCCCCGCGAGAGCACGACATCGCCACACGCTATGCGCGCGGCGAAACCTACGCGGCGATTGCGAGAGCGCTGGGGCTGGCCCCGTCCACCGTGCGCAATCACATCGCGAATTGCTACTGCAAACTCGCGGTTAAAAACAAGTCCGAGCTGGCGATGCGGATGTTGGCCACCAAGCCCGTCATTGGTTCGGCCCCCAGGGTTCCTTGAGGGGCCGAGGGATGAGTTAGAGAGCAGACATCCCGCGCCCCGAATCCAGGATCCTCCGCCCAAGGGCTCGACAGATGCCTGTCTCGACAAAGTCGCACACCTGCACCCCAGCCGAAACCAGGCCGCAGCCGATGGTGGCAATTCCGACGCGTGATTCCGGCTCTTTGCTGGCATCCCAAAGCCAGTATCATGTCGCTCAACCCAAAGCACCCAGAGCAACCGCCGATGCTGGTCCTTCGTGGCGCGCCCGCCATCTCCGATTTCCGTCTCCAGAAGCTTGCAGATCGACTGCGCGAGCAGACCGGGATGCCGATCCAGCCCTATGCCGAGTTCGTCCATTTCGCCCAGTTGACGGCGGAGCCCAGCACCGGGGAGCGCGACATCCTGGAGCGACTGCTGCGCTATGGCCCGAGCCTCCCGGCGCACGCGCCCGAGGGGACGCTGGTGCTGGTGGTGCCCCGGCCAGGGACCATTTCGCCCTGGTCGTCCAAGGCGACCGATATCGCGCGCAACTGCGGTCTGGATAGCATCAAGCGGTTGGAGCGCGGCATCGCCTATTACCTGACGACGGACGCGGGCGGGATCGACGAAACCTCCCTGGAGAAGGCGGCGGCCCTGCTGCACGACCGCATGACCCAGGTCGCCCTCTTCGACCTGGACGCCGCGAGCCGGCTGTTCGAGGCGGCGGAGCCCCGGCCCTCGCAACGGGTCGATGTGCTGGGCGCGGGACGTCCGGCCCTGGAGAGCGCCAATGGCGCGCTGGGGCTGGCGCTCTCGGACGACGAGATCGCCTATCTGACCGAGAACTTCCTGGCCCTCGGCCGCAATCCGACCGATGTCGAGCTGATGATGTTCGCCCAGGCCAACTCCGAGCACTGTCGGCACAAGATCTTCAACGCGGATTGGGTGATCGATGGCGAGCCGCAGCCGCGCTCGCTCTTCACCATGATCCGCCACACCACCGAGCAATCCCCCGACCGGCGTGCTCTCGGCCTACACGGACAACGCCGCCGTGATCGAGGGCTGGGATGGACGGCGCTTCATGCCCGACCCCGCAGACCGGCGTCTACTGGCGAGTCCGAGGAGGCCATTCATCTCCTGATGAAGGTGGAGACCCACAACCACCCGACCGCCATCGCGCCGGATCCGGGCGCGGCGACCGGCTCGGGCGGCGAGATCCGCGACGAGGGCGCGACCGGACAGGGCGCCAAGCCCAAGGCCGGGCTCTGCGGCTTCTCGGTCTCGAATCTGCGGATTCCGGGTTTCGAGCAGCCCTGGGAGCACGACCATGGCAAGCCGGGGCGGATCGTCTCGGCCCTGGACATCATGCTCGAAGGCCCGATCGGCGCGGCGGCCTTCAACAACGAGTTCGGCCGACCCAACCTGACGGGCTATTTCCGCACCTACGAACAGGGCATCCCCGGCCCGGACGGCACCGAGGAGCTGCGCGGTTACCACAAGCCGATCATGCTGGCCGGCGGGCTCGGCAACATCCGCGCGGAGCATGTCGCCAAGGAGCCCTTCCCGGCGGGGACGCCGCTGATCGTGCTGGGCGGACCGGCGATGCTGATCGGACTCGGCGGCGGCGCGGCCTCCAGCATGACCTCGGGCACCTCGGCGGAGGATCTCGACTTCGCCTCGGTGCAGCGCGCCAACCCCGAGATGCAGCGCCGCTGTCAGGAGGTCATCGACCGCTGCTGGGCGCGCGGCGACGGACAATCCCATCCTCTTCATCCACGACGTCGGCGCCGGCGGGCTCTCCAACGCGCTGCCCGAGCTGGTGCACGACGGCGGGCGCGGCGGACGCTTCGAGTTGCGCGCGGTCCCGAACGACGATCCCGGCATGTCGCCGATGGAGATCTGGTGCAACGAGGCCCAGGAGCGCTACGTCCTGGCCGTCGCGGCGGAGCGGCTGGAGGAGTTCCAGGCGATCTGCGCGCGCGAGCGCTGTCCCTACGCCGTCGTCGGCGACGGCGACCGAGGAGGAGCATCTCGCGCTCGACGACCGCCAGTTCGGCGACCGGCCGATCGACATGCCGCTCTCGCTGCTGCTCGGCAAACCGCCCAGGATGCTGCGCGAGGTCGCGCGCCTCGCGTCGCCGACGCACCGCCTTCGAGACCCCGAGCATCGATCTCGGCGAGGCCATCTTCCGCGTGCTGCGGCTGCCGACGGTCGCGGACAAGAGCTTTCTCATCACCATCGGCGATCGCAGCATCACCGGGCTGGTGGCGCGCGACCAGATGGTCGGCCCCTGGCAGGTGCCGGTCGCCGACTGCGCCGTGACCATGAGCGATTTTCGCGGCTACACGCGGCGAGGCCATGGCGATCGGCGAGCGCACGCCCGCTGGCGCTGCTGAACGCGCCGGCCTCGGGGCGGATGGCGGTCGGCGAGGCGCTGACCAACATCGCCGCCGCCGCGATCGAGGAACTCGGCGACATCAAGCTCTCCGCCAACTGGATGGCCGCCGCCGGGCATCCCGGCGAGGACGCGCGGCTGCTATGACACGGTACGCGCCGTCGGCATGGAGCTGTGCGCCGCGCTCGGGATCGCCATCCCGGTCGGCAAGGATTCCATGAGCATGAAGACGGTCTGGCGCACCGACGCGGGCGAGCGCCGCGAGATGACCGCGCCCCTGTCGCTGATCGTCTCCGCCTTCGCCCCGGTGTCCGACGTGCGCCGCACGCTCACCCCGCAACTGCGCACCGACCAGGGCGACACCGATCTCATCCTCATCGATCTCGGGCACGGCAAGAACCGTCTCGGCGGCTCCTGCCTGGCCCAGGTCTTCGACCATCTCGGCAGCGAGGGGCCGGATCTGGACCATCCCGATCTGCTCAAGCGCTTCTTCGCCGCCATCCAGGAGCTGCGCGCGGAGGATCTCATCCTCGCCTACCACGACCGCTCGGACGGCGGTCTGCTCGCGACGCTGTGCGAGATGGCCTTCGCCGGGCGCTGCGGGGTGGATGTGGATCTCGCGGCGGTCGGACCGGACGACCTCGCGGCGCTGTTCAGCGAGGAACTGGGCGCGGTCATCCAGGTGCGCCATACCGATACCGACGACGTGCTGCATATCCTGGATTTCCATGGACTCGCCGAGTTCAGCCCGGTCATCGGGATGCTCGACGACAGCGACCAGATCCGCATCTGCCGCCGCTGCCGTACCCTGTTCGAGGCCAACCGGGCGGACTTGCAGCAGGCCTGGTCCGAGACCAGCTATCCGGATGCAGGCGCTGCGCGACCATCCCGCCTGTGCCGAGGAGACCTACGCGCGCATCGCCGGGCACGACCCAGGTCTGCAATGCCGAGCTCACCTTCGACCCGGACGACGACATCGCCGCGCCCTATATCGAGCGCGGCGCCCGTCCGCCGATCGCCATCCTGCGCGACCAGGGCGTCAACGGTCAGATCGAGATGGCGGCCGCCTTCCACGCGGCCGGTTTCGCCTGCGTCGATGTCCATCTCTCCGACGTCCTCGCCGGGCGCGTCGATCTCGCCGACTTCCGTGGACTGGCGGCCTGCGGCGGCTTCTCCTACGGCGACGTGCTGGGCGCGGGCGAGGGCTGGGCCAAGACCATCCTCTTCAACCCGCGCGCGCGCGATCAGTTCCAACGGCTTCTTCGAGCGCGGCGACACCTTCACGCTCGGCATCTGCAACGGCTGTCAGATGCTCTCGAATCTGCGCGAGCTGATCCCCGGCTCCGAGCACTGGCCGCACTTCGTGCGCAACCGCTCCGAGCAGTTCGAGGCGCGCACCCTGATGCTGGAGGTCGCCGAGACGCCGTCGGTGCTGCTGGCCGGCATGGCCGGCTCGCGCATGCCGATCGCCGTCGCGCACGGCGAGGGCCGCGCCGAGTTCCGCGACGCGGCGCATCTCGCGGCGGCCGAGCCCTGGGTGATCGCGCGCTATGTCGAGAATGACGGGCGGGTCGCCGCACTGGTACCCGGCCAACCCCAACGGCTCGCCCAAGGGCATCGCCGGCCTCACAACCACGGATGGGCGCGTCACCATCATGATGCCGCACCCGGAGCGGGTCTTCCGGACCGCGCAAAACTCCTGGCATCCCGACGATTGGGGCCAGGACGCGCCCTGGATGCGGCTGTTCCGCAATGCGCGGGTTTGGGTGGGGTGATCGGTCTCCATACCGAGTCCGAGCACATTCGCCACCGCGCATGGCCCCCGCGGCGGCTTCCTTGGCCAGGGGGTTGCTCGACCCCTGGCGTTCGCTCTTCATGACTTGATCTGGCGCTGGCGGCTCCTGCTGTCCCAGTTTGTGCGTGAGTCGAGGGTTTCGCCCCGGCTCATGCTTTACCATCCCCTCGACGCAGAAACTCAATTACCCCTTCCAAGCTGAAGGACCGCGATCGCGGTCGAAGAGAAACCAAGATGAGAAACCTGACGCGCATGCTGTATGTGAGTCGCGCGAGTCTCGGAGTGAGCGACGATGGGCTCAAGCAGATCCTGGAGGTCTCGCGCAAGAAGAACAAGGAGCTGAACGTCACCGGCATTCTCTGCGGTGGTGGCGGGCATTTCATTCAGGTTCTGGAGGGTGATCAGGATGATCTCTTTCGGCTCTACGGCGAGATCCTCAATGATCGGCGGCATTACGATTCGGTGCTGATCGGTGTCGCTCCGATCAAGCAGCGGCTCTTCGGCGGCTGGTCGATGGGATATCTCTCCAATCCGCCCGAAGCGATGGAGATCCGCCGCAAGCAATTACTGGCGGTGTGGGAAGGGCGCGCGGAGGCGGCCGAGCTGGTCACGCTGATGAAACAGTTCCTCGAACAACTCAAGAGCTGATGGAGAGAGGCGCCAATGCAGGATGCGGGCTTGCTCTCGGGGGGAACCCATCGGAATCGTCTCGGCGTCCAGGTCGCGGACCGGGCGTCCGCTGACGGGATGTCGCGGCGGCGGGTGCTGGTGTCCATGGACAATCGCGATCACCACCACTCGGTCATCAATCTCCGCGTCCTGCGCGAACGCGCTAGCCGCGCTTCCTTGCAGGGCGTCCTCATTGCCGTGGTCGCCGTGATGCTGGCGACGCTCGCGGTGGCCTTCATGGCGGACCGCGAGGTCAGTCTGAGCGGTCTCATCGACGCACAACGCCTCAATTTCGCCCTCTGGGTGCTCGATCTCATGCCTTTCGTCTTCGCCTACCTCGGCCAGTACGCAGGCCATTCCCTGGCGCGCGAGGCCAATTCGCTGGTGAGCGAGCAGACCAGAGAGTTGCGTGATCGCGCCAAGGATCTCGAACAGCAGGCGACCTTCGCGGTGACCCACGATCAGGTGACCGAGTTGCCCAATCGCGCACTGTTCGCCGATCGCGTGGAGCGGGCGATCGGAGGGCTTGTGGGTCGGGACCGACGTTTCGGTATCCTCTTGCTGGCGATCGAAAACCTCAAGGAGGTCCAGGACACCCTGGGCGCGGCCTCGGCCGACGTGCTGGCGAAGCAGGTCGCGAGCCGGCTACGGGGCTGGATCAAGCCCCAGGATAGCCTGGCGCGCCTGGAGACCCATGTGTTCGCCCTCTTGTGCCAGGAGGTCGTCGACCAGGGCGCGGCGGAGCGGGCGGCGTATCGGCTGCAACAGGCGATGGATCCTCCCTTTCAGGTCGGTCAGATCAAGGTCAGTCTGCATTCCAGTATCGGCATCGCGCTCCATCCCGAGCATGGGGAGGATCGGGAAATGCTGCTGCAGCGGGCGGGGATCGCGACCTATATCGGCGGTCGCGCCTACAACGGCTTCGCCCTTTACTCGCCCGCGTTCGATGACCAGAGTCCGCGCCGACTAACCCTGATGGGCGAGTTGCGCCAAGCCATCGAGCGCGGTCGGTTCCTGCTCTATCACCAGCCGAAGATCGATATCGCGACCGGCCTGGTCATGGGTTCGGAGGCGCTCATCCGCTGGAACCACCAGCGCGACGGTTTCATTCCGCCCGATGAGTTCATCGGCCTCGCCGAGCGCACCCGGATGATCCGGCCCTTGACGCTGTGGGTCTTGGAGCACGCCTTCAACGACTGCGCGGGCCTGCACCGGGCGGGCTATGACTGGACGGTTTCGGTCAATCTGTCCGCGCTCGATCTTCACGACCCCGAGCTGCCGGATCTCATCGCCGGTCTGATGGCGCGCACCGGCGCCCAGCCAGACTGGCTGGTGCTGGAGATCACCGAGAGCAGCCTCATGGCGGATCCGGCGCGGGTGCTGAATGTACTGGAGCGGATCCATGCGCTTGGGCTGCGGCTCTCGATCGACGACTTCGGCACCGGCTACTCCTCGCTCGCCTATCTGAAGCGGCTCCCGGTCGCCGAGCTGAAGATCGACAAGTCCTTCGTCATCGACATGTTGCGCAGCGAGAGCGATGCCGTGATCGTCCGCGCGACCGTCGATCTCGGACACAATCTGGGGCTGATGGTGACCGCCGAGGGCGTCGAGAACGAGGAGAGCCTGACACGTCTGCGCGCGATGGGCTGCGATATCGCGCAAGGCTATTTCTTTTCCAGGGCGCGCCCCTTGGAGGAGATCCTGGCCTGGCAGGAGGAGGGCGCCTGGCGGGCGCAACGGCTGGAGGCGCCGAGTGGGCCGGATGAAACGCAGGTCTTCGACGCCGAAGAGAGCCGGTCGCGACGCGCATCTTGATGATCCCGCGTGCGGATCCAGTCGCGGATTCCGCCTCAGACCAATGCGTGGCGATCCTTCATGGCGAGATAGACGAGATTCGAGACCTTGCGGATGACATTGCCGCGGCGCGCAGATCCAGGGGCCGTCGTTCTTCGTGCTCGTCGGACGCTCGATGATGCCGATCATGGAATAGGCGTGGTAGCCCCCGCGCCGGTCGCGGGCCTCGATCCCCCGCGTCCAGCATCTCCAGCCGCGCTGACGTCCCATTCGAAATCCTGCATCGCCTTATCCAGATTCGATCGTTGCGCGCGCGGGGAGCTGGCGGTTGGTGGAGTTGCGCGGTGCGTCGCAGGGGCGGATGCCTGGAAGTCGACGCTCGACCGTCGGCTTCGGAGAGATTACTGAACGCTGCCGAAGGATTTGTCCACGGCGCCCGATGGCGGCTGCAGACCCGCGAAGCGGCAGCCCTGAGCGACCGGCCCGCCAGGGAAGATGCCATAAAGGTACTTGATGCCGCCCTTGCCGTGGAAGGCCTCGTCGAGTGCATCGTGCAACACGCGCACATTGGGGCGCTCATTGCGCTCGAAATAGTCCTGAAGCGCCTTGATCGTCTGCCAATGGTCCTCGTCGAGTTGCATGCCATCGTCTTGTGCCGCCGCCTCGGCGAGCGCGGGGCTCCAGTGGGCGGGCGCGTGCGGAAAATCGGGATCGGCGTTGATCGTGCCTGGATTCATGATGTGACCCATGGTCTGAGTTGCCATGTTGACCTCCTGATGATTGATCGAATCGCGCCGTGGTTGGCTGGCTCACTGCCAAATTGACGGCTGCATTGCGCACCCGTGACGTCGTCCTGACGCCACTGGCGAGTGTCGATTCTGAGGGCGGTCGCGTCAAGCGCGGATCAGGCTGGTTGCGTTGCGATCGGGAGTCACGGCGCGGGCGCGCGGTGCGGAGGCGAACCGGCGGCTCGCCCGGATGGCGAGCGCCGCTTGGTTGAAAGGGCTGTTCAGCCGCGCTCGCTGGCACTCGGCTCGGGATCGACGACCCCGAGCTGGGGCCGGTGGATCCCTCCGCGAGAAATCAAGGCAGCTTGATCAGATAGTAAACCAGACCTGCCGCACCCATTCCGAGGATGGCCGCGAGGGCCACCAGTCCATACACCTTGCCCATGGCCTTCTGAAGACTTTGCTCCAGCATCTGAACGGCTTGCTGCGAGGCGGAGAGGGCTGCATCGACGGTTTCCTTCGATTCGCGCCGCGCCATGGCCATTGCCTTGTGCGCGATCTCCTCGCTCCCTTCGTGACTGCCCGCGCCTCCCGTCGCCGCGCGTGGCTGGACATCGCGCAGATATTTTTCGAGCGATTCCATGATGTGGCCGCGCTCGGCCTGGATACCGCGCTTGACCAGATCGGGCAGGGTCTCGGTTGCCAGACGCGTCGAAATGGCCTGAAGATCTGCCATCGTCGGCTGGGGTGCGGCCGACCGCTTGGCTGAATGCTCCGCTGCGAAGCGCTGCTCCATCATCCGATGCGCCTCGTTCAGGATGCTTTCGGTCAGGTCGCGGCGCAGTTCCTCGACCAAGGGGGGAAGCAGCTTGGACAGACGCACCTCCAGACGGGAATCGACCAGCTTGGCGATCGCTTCTTCCGAGAGCCCCTGCGCGGCCGCTGGCGCGGCGGGCGCGGCACGGCGCGGTTCGGCCGCCGCTGGCGCGGCCCCCATGCCGAGCTTGGCCTGCAACCGCTCCATCATCTCCGGCAACAGATCAGGCGCGGCCGATTTGGGCAGGATGCCAAAGACGCCCTTCCGCTTCGCGGTGGCGACGAACTCTGGCTCTTCGTGCGAGGTACACATGATGACCGGAATGGCGGCGGTGCGCGGGTCTTCCCGGATGACTTCGAGGGCCTCGAAGCCATTGAGCCCAGGCATCATGTGATCCATGAGGATGGCATCGGGTAGAGATGTCTTGAGCTTTGCGAAGGCGGATTCCGCGGAATCCGCCGTGTCAACTTCCACACCGTAGCGCTGGAGCTGGAGCCTCAGCGCATAGCGCGCGGATTTCGAGTCGTCGACCAGGAGTATCTTCATCGGGGCAATCACTTCCAATGATTGTGTTGAACGGCTGACGCGAGGCAACCCGCCGGATGCCATCTTTTCGTCAAGGGGTTAATTGTGCCATGGCCGATACACGGATCGCCTTCCACTGTTACGAGTCCGCGGAACAAGTGGCCACCGTCGCGGCTCGCCGCGTACTCGCTGCGGCCACCCGGGCCATCGCTGCCCGCGGGCGGTTTCAGTTGGTGCTTGCAGGCGGGCGAACCCCCCTGGCCGCCTATACTCTACTCGTTGATCAAATCTCAGACTGGGACGGATGGCACATCTTTTTCGGTGACGAGCGGTGTTTGCCGACGGAACATGCTGATCGCAACAGCCTTGCCGCATCCGCAGCCTTTCTCGACCGGGTGCCGATCCCGCCAGCGAACCGGCACCCCATCCCGGCCGAGCTGGGGGCCGAGGAGGCGGCCGCGCGTTATGAGAGACTGATCCAATCCCGGCTCCCGTTCGATCTGGTCCTGCTTGGCCTGGGCGAGGACGGTCACACGGCCAGTTTGTTTCCCGGTCATGCGATCCCGGAGGATCCGCTTGTCATCCCAGTGCACCAGGCCCCGAAGCCACCGCCCGATCGGGTTTCGCTGACGCCCCGCGCCCTTGGCTCCAGCCGCGCCATTCTGATCCTGGCCACCGGTACCGGCAAGCGGGACGCCTTGCGCCGCTGGCAACAAGGCATCGACTTGCCAGTGGCGAAGATCACCTCGGCCGGTCGCGTGGAGGTTCTGATGGATGCGGCGGCGGCCGGCACCGTCGCCGCCTAGCCTGTCGGGCCGCTCACATCACCTGGATGCGTAACTCTTCGCCGGAGTCTGGATCCGTGAGGTGTACGGCGCAGGCGATACAGGGATCGAAGGAATGGATGGTGCGGAGGATCTCGATCGGCTGTTTGAGGTCTGCTAACTGGTGGTTGTCCTGGAGCGCGGCCTCGTAGGCGCCGGCCTGGGCCTGGGTGTCGCGCGGACCCGCGTTCCAGGTCGAGGGAACCACCGCCTGGTAATTGGCGATGCGCCCGTCCTCGATCACGATCCAGTGCCCGAGCGCCCCGCGCGGTGCCTCCATGATGCCGGCGCCGCGCGCCTGGCGCGGCCAGCTCGAAGGCTCCCACAGGGTCTCGTTGAAGGTGCGGGTATCGCCGGCCTTGACGTTGGCGATCAGGCCGTCGTACCAGCCCTGCATGGCGTCGACGATGATCTTGGTCTCCAGCGTGCGGGCGGCGGTGCGTCCCAGGGTGGAGAAGAGCGCCTCGACCGGCAGATCTAGCTTGGCGAGCGTCATCTCGACCAGTTCCTTGGTCTGGGCGTGGCCATTGGCGTAGAGCAGCAGGACGCGCGCCAGTGGACCGACCTCGACCGCCTTGCCCTTCCAGCGCGGCGCCTTCATCCAGGAATAACCGTCCTCGATGTCGAGCTGGGTATAGGGCGGCTTGACGCCGCCGCGCGCGTCGTACTCCAGATTAGTCTCGCCGTCGTAGGGGTGCAGTCCCTGCTCGTTGCCCGTCGAGTAGTCGTACCAGGAGTGGGCGATGAACTCTTGGATCTCGCCGGTCGCGTACAGATCCACCTCGTGGATGGTCGAGAGGTCTCGGTTCAGGATCGCGCCGCGCGGGAAGAGGAAGGTCGCGGGATCCATGATCCCGCCCGTCGGCAGGTCGCCGTAGCAGAGGAAATTGCCCAAGCCTTCGCCGCGCTTGCCCCAGTCCTTGTAGAAGCCCGCGATGGCCAGGGTGTCCGGGACATAGACCTGATCCACGAAGGTCTGCATGGAGCGAATGATGCTCTGAACTTCCGCGAACTTCTTGGCGTTGATGGCCGAGTCCGACTCCAGGTCGATCGGGCAGGCGACCCCGCCGACGACGAAGTTCGGATGCGGGTTCTTGCCGCCGAAGATGGCGTGCAGCTTGGCGGCGTCGCGCTGCCAGGCGAGCGCCTCCAGATAGTGGGCGACCGCCATCAGATTGGCCTCGGGCGGCAGCTTGTAGGCCGGATGCCCCCAGTAGCCGTTGGCGAAGATGCCGAGCTGGCCGGATTCGACGAAGGTCTTGATCCGCTTCTGGGTGTCGGCGAAATAGCCGGGCGAGGACTTGGGCCAGCCGCTGATGGATTGCGCCAGCTCGGAGGTCGCCTTGGGGTCGGCGCTCAGTGCGCTGACCACGTCCACCCAGTCGAGCGCGTGCAGGTGATAGAAGTGCATCACATGGTCGTGCACATACTGGGCGCCGATCATGAGGTTGCGGATCAACTGGGCGTTGGCCGGCAGCTCGATCTTGAGCGCGTCCTCGACGGCGCGCACGGAGGCCATGCCGTGGACCAGGGTGCAGACGCCGCAGATGCGCTGGGCGAAGGCCCAGGCGTCGCGCGGGTCGCGGCCCTTGAGGATGGTCTCGATGCCGCGCACCGAGGTGCCGGAACTGTAGGCCTGGGCAATCCTGGCGCCATCCATCTGGGCCTCGATGCGCAGATGGCCCTCGATGCGGGTGATGGGGTCGACGACGAGTCGTTCGCTCATGATGGCTCCTTCTCGACCAGATGGTCGGCAATCATTTCAGTCAGGCCCACCACCGGGATCTCCATGTTGAACGCCTCCAGGCCCTCTTCGAGCTGGGTCCGGCAGGTCGCGCACATGGTCACCATGCGCTCCGGCGCCACCTCCTCGATCTGCGCCTTCTTGCGTTTGAAGGCCGCCATCTTGAGATCTTCGGCGCGTTCGTTCGAACTCACGCCGCCGCCCGCGCCGCAGCACCACTGGAATTTGCCGTGCTCCTTGAGATCGACGAAGTTCTCGGCCACCAAGCCCATGAGGTTGCGCTGCTGCTGGATGACGCCGCTCTTGCGCGCCAGGTTGCAGGGATCGTGCAGCGAGAGCCGGTCGGTCTCCATGCCCTCGGTCTTGAGCCGGCCAGTCGCCCGCAGTTCGTCCAGCACCTCGACGATATGGAAGACCCGGAAGGGATAGGGGCGCCCGATCAGGTTCGGGCCTTCCCAGCGGATGGCGGTGAAGGCGTGGCCGCATTCGGGGCTGATGACATTGGGCACCTTGAGCTTGACGGCCGCCGCGACGACGCGCTCGACCAACTGGGCGGCGATGTCCTTGTTGCCGATCTGGATGCCGGCGTTGGTGGCCTCGAAGCATTGGGTCGAGAGCGTCCAGGTCACGCCCGCGTGGTCGAAGATCTTGGTGATGGCCTCCAGGTACTCCGGGAAGTTGATGATCTCCATCGACGACAGCATCACCAGATAGTCGACGCCGCTCTTGTCGACCGGAACCTCCAGGCCCGTGCTGTCCTCGACGTGCTTGATCTGGACGGCGAGCGTCTTCCACTGGAGCCCCATGGGGCTGCCGGTCTGGATGGCGCGCACCGAGGCAGCGATCAGACCCTCCGGCGCATGACCGGACTGCACCATGCCCTCGCGCGACTTGCGGATCATGTAGCGCCAGATCGTTGCCGACCGGACAGACCATGGAGCAGCGACCGCACATGGAGCAGGAGTCGTAGAGCAACTCCTCCCACTCGGCCAGCATCTCATCCGTCACCTTGCGCTGGAGACCGAGCAGGCCCTTGAGCTTGCCCCAGAGGGTGAATTCGTTCTCCCACACCAGGCGCAGCGGCTCCAGCTTGAGGATCGGCGTGTACTTGGGATCGCCGGTCTCCAGGTAGAAGGGGCAGGATTGGGCGCAGATGCCGCAGTGGACGCAGCTTGAGAAGAAGGCGGCGGTGGGTGCGTCGATCTCGGCGCGGAAGGCGGCAAGTCCACGTTTTAAAGTGAGTTCGCTCATGACTGTACCCCCTTGCGGCCAAACGCGGCCCCGTTGTACCAGCGCGCGATGAAGGTGGTGAAGATGTGCGTCAACTTGGTGAAGGGCAGCAAAATCAGCAGGATCTCGGCGCAGAAGATGTGCATCCCCAGCACCAGCGGGTAGGGGTTGACCAGGCGGTGATAGGCGAGATAGCCCGTCAGCACGACCAGAAAGACCACCGTCCACACAAGATAGTCCTCGACCGTGCTGATGCGCCGCTTCACCGGATGGGTTAGCCGATGCACCAGGGTTGCGATCAGACTGAGGAGCGTCACTGCCGTGAAGAAATCGACGACCGGATTCGCGAGCGCCGGCCAGGAGATCCCGAGGACGCTTTTCACCAGCTCGATATGGGGCACGAACAGCAGCAGCGCGGTCAGAAACCCGATGTGCCAGAGCCAGCCGACGACCACATTGAAGGGCGCGCGCTGGAAGGTGCCCCGGTCCGCGACGGTGCGGGTCAGCATGGTCCGAAATCCCGGTAGCCATTCGCTGGCGCGGGGTTCCGCGTAGTTTGGCGCGCGTCCCAAGACGAAGATCTCAAGTAACCGCGCGGCGAGCCCGATGGCGAAGACCGCCATCGCGATCGTGAACATGGGACCCTTGGTCCACAGCAGGAAATCCATTGCGCCGCTCATAGCTTCTGCTCCAGTTCCTCAACCGTGACCGGTTGGCGAGTGGTCGCCGCGTCCTTGACCTTTTTCCTGGCGAGGGCGGCAAGCCCGCCGCCGACCACGGCGCCGGCCGCGCCCGCCTCCAACAGGGTGGTTGGCCGCAGGTTGATCGGGACGGACAAGGGCGCGTAGAAGCTACCGGCATCCCAAAAGCGCGGCTCGGAGCAGCCGAGACAAGGGTGTCCGGACTCGATCGGCCAACTGGTGCCATCGTTCCACTTCATGGTGGCGCAGGCGTTGTAGGTGCTTGGTCCCTTACAGCCCAGCCGGTAGAGACACCAGCCCTGTTTCGCGCCCTCGTCGTCGAAGGTCTCGGCGAACAGGCCCTTGTCGTAGAAGGGGCGGCGATAACAGCGGTCATGAATCGACTGGCCGTAGAAGGCGAGGGGACGGCCGTCAGCGTCCAGCTCGGGCAGCCGGCCGAAGAGGAGATAGTGGGTCAGCACGCCGGTGATGACCATGGGAATGGGCGGACAGCCGGAGACGTTGACCACCGGCTTATCCTTGACCAGATCCATGACCGACATGGCGCCAGTGGGGTTCGGGTTCGCCTGGGGCAGACCGCCGAAGGCCGCGCAGGTGCCGACCGCGATGACGGCGGCGGCGTTCTCCACCGTCTCCATCAGGATGTCGTAGTTGCTGTGTCCGGCGACGGTCGAGTAGCCCGGATTGGCGTCCGGCCCTGGGATCGAGCCGTCGACGATCACCAGATACTGTCCCTTGTTCGCCTCCATGGCCTGGAGCCGCGCCGCTTCGGCCGCCTCGCCCGCGGCCGCTTGCAGGGTGTGGTGATAATCCAGCGAGATGAAATCGAGGATCAGATCCTCAAGCGCCGGGGCATGGCTGCGCGTCAGCGACTCGGTGCAGCCGGTGCATTCCTGGAACGAGAGCCAGATGACCGAGGGGCGTCGGGCCTGTTCGAGCGCGGCGGCGATAGCCGGCGCCATGCTCGGCGGCAGCGCCATCAGCGATGCCGTGGCGGCGCAGAACTTCAGGAATCCACGGCGCGACAGGCCGTGATCCCGCAGGCTCTCGCCAAGGGTCGTGTCGGGGGTCGGGCGGGCAGCCATGGTCCCTCCTGTCGGGTGTCAGGACGATTGTGGAGAGTCGCTCGTTTCCCGGTTCGCTTCGTCCAATCGGGAGTCGAGCATGGCAACCGCCTCCGCGAGGTCTTGCGGGTGCGCACGCAGGATCTCGGGCACGGGGGCGATTTCGATCTGAAGGGTGAGGCGCCGGTCGTCTGCGTCGCGATAATCGACTCGCCAGACGCCAGGAATGGCCGTCTCCTGGACCAGCGTCGGACCGAGTGCATCGACACTGGCCGTGACCTCGCCCCGGCCCAGCAGTTCGGTCAGTCGCTCCAGGTCGCCCGGTCCGAAGGGCATCGCGGTAAGGTCGATCCGCGTCTCCTCCCCCGTCGCAACGAGGAGTTCCAGGGCATGGCGGATCTGATGCAGGACGGGCAAGCGCGTGTCCGTAGTCACGCGCAACCTTCGCGCAGGGTGAGGCGCGCGCGGGGTTGTTGGGGATCTGATCCAAGCCTGACATGGTTCGACCTCGGCATCGACTGCGAAAAGTCTAGGCCCATTCGGCCGTCTTGCACTTGATTCAGCGCAGTTCGGCTTGGAAAGTCAGTAAGCGCGAATATTCTTCCGTGACGAAATTCTCGGTAGCGACAAGAACCGCAGGGGCGCGTCGGGCACTGGGGTTGCTCGGCAACGTTCGGCTGGCGCTTCGGTGCGAATTCGGCCTCGCCGATTCAATCGGCATCCCAGCGCGCGAGGAGTTCGCCGATCAGCCGTATGGCGACCGGGACGGCGGCCTCGACCTCCGGGGTCAGGTGTTCGCCCCAGTCGACGAGCTTCGGCTCGATACCGATCAGGGCGCGCCGGGCGGGCAGGGTATCCGACAGCCGCGCCATATCCATCAAGTCGGCCAGACTGACCTCGTGGACCGACCGTGCGTGTGCCCGGAGTTGTCGATCCATGGCCTCGCCCTCGAAGACTCTGACGCTGCCCGGTACATCGCCCAAGGCCGCTGCATCCACCACGATCAGCCGTTGATTGTCTCCAATCGGCCCGGCCAGGGTGAAGCTCAACGTCCCTCCATCCATAAAGCAAAGCGAGTTGTCGGGAGCGAGCGAAGCCTCCAGGCGGCGGGTCACCTCGGCCCCGACCCCCTCGTCCGTCATGAGGATATTGCCGATGCCGAGGATCAAGGTGCTGGGTCTCAAGGGCGGGCCCTCCAGTGTTTCCGGGGTGGCTGATTAAAAACGATGATCCAGGTCCTTGCGGTCGAGTCTACCGCCACTTAGCCTCAGCGGTTAAGCACGCGCCATGGAGAATCGCTCGATGTGTTTCGGAATTCCAATGCAGGTTAGGTCCATCGACGGTTTCATCGCCCGCTGCGAGGCGAAGGGTATCGAACGGGAGGCCAATCTCTTCATGCTCCAGCATGAGGAGATCGCCGTCGGGGACTATATCGTGGTCCACCTCGGTCAGGCGATCGACAAGGTGAGCGCCGCGGATGCCGCCGCAGCTTGGGAGGTCTACGACGCGATGCTCGCGGGCCTTGACGGGGAGGCGCGCCGAACCGGTCGGCCGTAGCAACGACCTGGACGCCGCCGCTCCAGAGATCATGCCGTTGCTGCCCGGTTCGGCAACGGATCGCCACGGCGTTTGACATCGCGTCACGCACCGCTAAGCTCCGGCGCGGGCGGCTTGCGAGCAAACCCGGCGTCGGCCCGAATGCTATGACCGTTCGGCCATTAATGGCTTGATTCGACTCGATTTTTGATTCTGTTCCAACTGTTCTTACGAGTTTTTTCGCAAAAAGCCCTTGCCGAATGACTCAGTATTCGGCACCATTCGCCCAGTGCAGTGTTTTCCTGTAGTGTTCCGGTCGCTCCTCCTCTTCGAGATGCGTGGCAGATCTTTCCGAAATATCACGACAGTCGTCTGCATACATTCAAGTTCAGATTCATCCTAGAGATTACCGTAATGGCTACAGGTACAGTTAAGTGGTTCAGTGACGAAAAGGGCTTTGGTTTCATCGCCCCTTCGGACGGTTCCAAGGACGTCTTCGTCCATCACAGCGCCATCCAGGGCGGCGGCTTCAAGTCGCTGGCCGAGGGCCAAAAAGTCTCCTACGACGTCGAGCAAGGCCAAAAAGGCCCAAGCGCGACGAACGTCGTCCCCCAGTAAACCTGGGCGCCAGGTGCTCGCCACCTGGTTCAAAAAGCCCCGCCACACGGCGGGGCTTTTGCGTTTCTGGCCCGCCAAGGGATGGCGCTCCGACCTTCCTCCCCAATTTTTCGCGGAATCCTGTTTTGATTTCCACAGCCAACATCACCATGCAGTTCGGCGGCAAGCCGCTGTTCGAGAATGTCTCCGTCAAGTTCGGTGGCGGCAATCGCTATGGCCTGATTGGCGCCAATGGCTGTGGAAAATCCACCCTGATGAAGATCTTGGGCGGTGATCTGGAGCCCAGCGCGGGCAATGTGTCGGTGGATCCCGGTAAGCGTCTTGGCAAGTTGCGCCAGGATCAGTTCGCCTACGAGAGCCATACGGTGCTGGATACCGTCATCATGGGTCACGATGAGCTGTGGCGGATCAAGCATGAACGCGACCGCATCTACGCGCTGCCAGAGATGAGCGAGGAGGACGGCATGGAAGTCGCGCACCTGGAGGTGCACTTCGCCGAACTGGACGGTTATACCGCCGAGGCCCGCGCCGGTGAGCTGCTGCTCGCGCTGGATATCCCCCTGGAACAGCACGAAGGCCCCATGAGCGCCGTGGCGCCGGGTTGGAAGCTGCGGGTGCTGCTCGCCCAGGCGCTGTTCGCCGATCCGGACATCCTCCTGCTGGACGAGCCCACCAACAACCTGGATATCCACACCATCCAGTGGCTGGAGGAGGTGCTGAACGCACGGAACAGCACCATGATCATCATCTCCCATGACCGCCACTTCCTGAACAGCGTCTGCACCCACATGGCCGACCTGGACTATGGCGAGCTGCGCGTCTACCCCGGCAACTACGACGAGTACATGACCGCCTCCAGCCAGGCGCGCTCGCGCCAGTATGCCGACAACGCCAAGAAGAAGGCCCAGCTCGCCGAGTTGCAGACCTTCGTCAGCCGCTTCTCCGCCAACGCCTCCAAGTCCAAGCAGGCGACCTCGCGCAAGCGTCAGATGGAGAAGATCGTGCTGGAGGACATCAAGCCCTCCAGCCGGGTCAATCCCTTCATCCGCTTCAGTCAGGACAAGAAGCTCTACCGTCTGGCGCTGGAGGTGACCGCGCTGGCCAAGGGCTACGACGGCCCGCCGCTGTTCAGCGGTCTCGACCTGACCGTCGAGGTCGGCGAACGAGTCGCCATCATCGGCCCCAATGGCATCGGCAAGACCACCCTGCTGCGCTGCCTGGCCGGTGACCTGACGCCCGACAGCGGCACGGTCAAATGGTCCGAGAACAGCCAGCTTGGTTACTTCGCCCAGGACCACGCGGCCGATTTTGTCGAGGACACCACGCTCTACGACTGGATGGACTATTGGAAACAGCCAGGCGACGACGAGCAGATCATCCGCGGCACCCTGGGACGGCTGCTGTTCTCCCAGGACGAGATCAAGAAGCCCGTGAATGTGGTCTCGGGCGGCGAGCAGGGGCGTCTGCTGTTCGGCAAGTTGATGCTGCAAAAGCCCAATATCCTGCTGATGGACGAGCCGACCAATCACCTGGACATGGAGTCCATCGAGTCGCTCAACACCGCGCTGGAAGACTACCCCGGCACCCTGATTTTCATCAGTCACGACCGCGAATTCGTCTCCTCCCTGGCGACCCGGATCATTGAGCTGACGCCCCAGGGCGTGGTCAACTTCCGTGGTAACTACGAAGACTATCTGCAGAGCATGAGCGCGGCGGCTTAAGGCGACCGCCATCGCCCGCCTTGGAGCAGCGCCGCCCACCGCGCGCACCGCTTTTGTGCTACGTTTACACCTTGCGGGGATGACTCCATGGGTGGCTGGTCTCGGCACCTAACCCGCTGAGGAAATCGCCCTTTCATTCCAGTAATGGTCGGCGTTCGCGGAGCCTGGGTGCCAAATATCATTACACGAAAACAATACCTTGGCGGTCTTGCCGCCGTCGTCTGTACGTTTGCGTCGGCTTGGGCCGCCGATCCGCCCGCGACGTCCGCCGCATCCTCGGGAAACGAACCTTCGCCGGAGATGGCGCTCGCCGCCTATCAGGCCATGTCGGACAGCCAGTCCCGCAACTATGAGCGCGCGCAGGATATTTCGCCCCGGCAGATGCTCATCTTGCTGGAAGTGTGCGAGCGCACCGGCGCCAGCCTGGGGCAGACCCTCGCCACTGGAGAGTTCGAGAGCGCCCACACTTGGAACGACCACGTCCGCCCCACCTTGAACAATGGTAGCCTGGGGTCGGCGACCGGGGTTTGGCAGTTCGTTCCCGGGACCTTCCACCGCATCGTCAAGCTGTTCGGAACGCAGTTACTGGCCGCGAGCGAGGCCGATGCCGCCGCCGGCCGCGAACGCCTGGATCTGGGTGATGGGCCGTTCACGGATGCGCGGGTACGCAGCCTGATTCAGGACACGGTGGACGGCAAGCGGGGTGATGGCGATCAGGAGCTCCAACTCTTGCGCCACAACTTCGCCGTGCTCGCCTTTGCGAAACACTATCTGAGTCTCGACTCTGGTGCCGCCACCCCGGAAGAAGATTATCTGTATCACTTTCTCGGTGAGCGACAGGGCCGGCGCGTGTTGGCACTGGCGCGGGGAGCAGGCGCGCGACACCCTGTCCGTCAAGCCGAACGTGGCGTCGGCCCCGGCGTCGGAAACTCAGCCGGAGTTGGCGGCGATCGATGATGGAGAAGCCGCCATGGAGGCCGGTGCCGTCTTGCGCGGCGCCTCGCTGGTGGCGACCGAACCCGCGCTGCTTCCGCCCGCGGGGTCTCGCGCATCCGTGCGATTGACGGAGCGGGGGAGGCGCGCCGACCAGTCGCGGCGGCGGCCCTTGGACGAGGCGATTGCCACCAGTCGGGCAGAGGCAATCCTTCGAACCGCGCCCTCGATGCTCTCCGAATCCGGCCTGGCGGCGCGATTCGGTTCTCATGGGCTGAGACAGATCTCGCCAGCCAGGGGAGATACCACGCAGCTTCAGCGGCCCGGATTCGACCGCGCCGATCCCGACCCCGCGAGACGAATCCGCTCTTGATAGCGCCGCCGCCGGTGACAGCCGAACCGGCGATTTGGTACTCGCCAGCGCCCGAGGCGCCGCCAAGGGTTTCGTCGGAGTGGGGATTGCCCGCCGACTCCGCCACCGTGACCGGCAATCTCGGGATGTTCTATCGCGACGGCAAAGGGCAGACCCAGCCTTATACCTGGGCCGAGTTCATGGAAAATCTGGCCAAGCGCGTCCGGGCCAAGGATCAACCGGCGCTGGCGCGGGCGAAATATGGGGTTGGGTTTGAGCTGAAGGGCGGCGATCTGCCCGAGCGCGCCTTCGACCCGACGAGAGCATCGAAAGCGGCGGAGTTTCGTCATGAGATCAGCGGCGCGGTGCTGTTACCCGAGGCTTTGGTGACTGGCCCGCTCGGCCCGGACGAAACCCGCCAGTATCGCTCCCGCCTCGCCGTGCTGATCAGCCAGGGCGAGGATCACCCGCTGGATACCCTGCCGCCGGAGACGTTGTCGGCGCTGCGGCACCTGGGGCTGCTGCCGCCGGACGCACAGGATGCCAGCACGGCCAATCCCGAGGTGCGCAAAGCCCTGCACGATTTCCGCAAGCTGGTCGGCAAGGACGAGCCGGACGACCCAACGCAGCTCAACCTGCTGATGCCCGCCGAGCGGGTCGCCCTGGAGCTCTATGATCAGCGCCTCGCGCGCTATGCCGCCTTTCAGGCTGGCCAGCAGGCGTCCGTGAACGATGCCGCCGACCTCAAGCGCATCAAGGCCATGCCGTCGGGACTGCGGAAATACGCGACTCCTCATCTCTCCGTCCTGCAGGGGGCGCTTGCGGCGCGTGGTCTGCTCACTCAGCCGACCCGGAAAGTCGTCTGGCGCGACAAGAAACGCAAGAAGCATGTCGACTATAAGACGGCCCCCTTCACTGGCGCGGCGGACAAGGCGACCGTGGCGGCGCTGAACGGTTTCCAGTGGCGCAATGGCTTGCGCAAGACGGACGGCGTGACGGATGCCGTTACCCTGGCCATGCTCGGCCTCTCGCCGATGGGAGAGGAGATATTCCGTCCCCTGTCCGGTCCTCAATGCGCTCTCGACGGGGTGGTCGAAACGATCGCGCTGTGTGAGATCCCGACCAAGCCAACGCCGAGCGCCCTCGACGATCTCACCCCGAACGGATCGCGTCCCCCACCAGCATGGTGATCCGCCGGACTGGGCAGCCCAGATAGCGTTTTGCACAAGCGCGGCCGAGGGAGAGCGAAAGGTCGCGAATGATCGATCGTCGTGGCCAAGCGGTTGGGTGACCGGCGCCGCCATCCCGATCACGCCACCTGAGATTTCATCGTTCCGTCATCGGGGCTGCACCCAGCCGTCAACATCGACGTCTAGGATGCAAGCGGATGCACTGGGGTAACAGGAGCTTCCGCGAGATGACTATCGAGCACCGCTATTGCGCGCGCCACCCGATGACGATTGACGTGCAGATTCGGTACCGCAAGCGACACTTCCGCAGCGCCAAGGGGCGCAATCTGTCCCACCTGGGGATGTACCTGGAGGTCCGAAACCTGACCCTGCCGACGGGGACCATGGTGACCTTGGGGATCCATGGGGTCACCCAGGACTGGCTGTTCCCCGCTATTGTGGTCCATCGTGACAGCTCGGGCATCGGAGTCATGTTCCGCGAACCGCAACACGTACTCGTCGAATCGCTCGCGGGAAGCGAGGTGCCACCCCCGCATCCGTTCAGTCCGAGTACGTCCGCCGGACACAGTCTTAACGCCTGAGATCCAAGTTAGCCGCCGAGCGGAGCAATTTCGGCGGTGGCATCGGCCACGCGCATGTTCCGGACCGGCACAGAGCCGCGTCGACGGTTGCGCGCGCTCAACCGCTAATTTAGATACGACTGTTTTTCCTCGTCAATTCCACTTGAAAAGCACCCACTGGGGTACCGCCGTGTTCATTGGCGACCTGTCCTCGGCGTCGATCAATCCATCGCCATTGAGATCGTAAAGATAGTAGGCCGGACCGACCTGAGGTTGAACGCGCACCATGTAGAGCGTGCCGTGCGCGCGGTACTCGTAGATCACATCGCCGCCGGATTCGGTGATGGTGATGTCGGGCTCCACCGCCTCGCCGGTCACCGGCGATGGCTCCACCGTGGGCGCCTGCAGGGTACCGCCAGCGGCGGCGTCCTCCATTTTTTCCTCTTGCGCATACGCGGTCCCAAAGACCAGCGCCAGGACCAGAGCGGGTAGGGTTCTACTGAGCACGGAATCACCATTACGTGTCGAAAAACAGATCCGAATGGTAGTACGAACGCGCCGGGATTGCTCGTCCGAGCGTCTTCGGTCCGGCTCAGGCATAATCGACCCCAGGCTTGCGTGAGACCGACCGAGCCGCTCGTGGCGCGCGCCGCGCGAGCGGGGCACGAATTCCTCCCGCCGAGACAAGCATCGGCACACCTCTTCCTCGTCGATCCCACGCGCAACTCTGGATTCAGGATGGCTGGACTCAACCCTCGACAGCTCGAAGCCGTGAGCTACACCAGCGGCCCCCTGCTGGTGCTCGCCGGGGCCGGCTCCGGCAAGACCCGCGTCATCACGCAAAAGATCGCGCACCTGATCGAGCGCCTGAGCCTACAGCCCCGGCATATCTGTGCCGTGACCTTCACCAACAAGGCGGCGCGCGAGATGCGCGAGCGCGTGACCCAGCAGTTCAAGGGGACCAAGACCCGCGGTCTCACGATCTCCACCTTTCACACCCTCGGCCTGAACATCCTACGCCGCGCCCCGGAGCCGTCCGGACTGCGCACCGGCTTCTCGCTGCTCGACGCGCAGGACGCGGAGGCCCTGATCAAGGAGCACATCCGCGGCCTCGCCGACGCGGATGCCCTCAGCCCAGCGGCGGTCCAGCACCGCATCTCGCGCTGGAAGAACGACCTCGTGGATCCGACCCAGGCCATGCGGCTCGCGGAAGATGACTTCGAGACCCGCCTGGCCAGCCTCTACGCCGACTACGAGCGCAGCCTGCGCGCCTACAACGCCGTGGACTTCGATGACCTCATCCTGGCCCCGACCCGGCTCTTCCGCAGCCGTCCCGATCTGCTGGAGGAATGGCAGGGTCGGATCCGCTATCTGCTGGTCGATGAGTACCAGGACACCAACAGCGCTCAATACGAGTTGGTCCGCCAGTTGACCGGCCCACGCGGAGCCTTCACCGTGGTGGGCGACGACGACCAGTCCATTTACGCCTGGCGCGGCGCGCGACCCGAAAATCTGGCGCGGCTCCAGCAGGACTATCCGACCCTCAAGGTCATCATGCTGGAGCAGAACTACCGTTCCAGCGCGCGCATCCTCGGTCTCGCGAATACCCTCATCGCCAACAACCCGCACGTCTTCGAGAAGCGCCTCTGGAGCGAGCTCGGACCCGGCGAGCGACCTCGTGTCCTGCGCTGCCAGGACGAGGCTGCACGAGGCCGAGCGCGTAGCCTCGGAGATCCTGCATCTGAAGTTCGCCGAGGACACCGCCTTCGGCGACATCGCCATCCTCTTTCGCGGCAATCATCAGGCCCGCCCATTCGAAAAGGCGCTACGCGAGCACAACATCCCCTATTTCCTGAGCGGCGGAACCTCCTTCTTCGCGCGCGCCGAGGTCAAGGACGTGATGGCCTATCTGCGGCTGCTCGCCAACCCGGCGGACGACGCCGCCTTTCTGCGCATCGTCAACACCCCCCGGCGCGAGATCGGCCCCACCACGCTTGAACGGCTCGCGGACCACAGCCGCGCGCGGGAGATCAGCCTCTTCGCCGGCTGCGTGGATCCTGGCCTGGCCGAGCATTTGAGCGAACGCCAACGTCAACGGCTCGGCGCCTTCGCCCGACTGATCGACGAGCACAAGGGCCGGAGCATTGAGGATCCGGTCGGCGCGATGCGCGGGCTCGTCCACGCCATCGACTACCCCGCCTGGCTGCGCGAAAACGCCTCCAGCCAAAGGGTCGCCGAGCGCCGCCATGAAAACGTTGACGATCTGTTGGAATGGGTTGGACGCCTGCATAAGGGTGATTTCCAGGACAAGGCACTCGCCGACATGGTCGGCCATCTCACCCTAATGGACGTGCTCGACCGACAGGACGAGGCCGAAGGCGGCGACCGCGTCCATCTCATGACACTTCACGCCGCCAAGGGACTGGAGTTTCCCCAAGTCTTTCTCGTCGGCATGGAAGAAGAGCTGCTCCCACACCGCGTCAGCATTGAGGAAGACACCATCGAGGAGGAGCGCCGGCTCGCCTACGTCGGCATCACCCGCGCCCGCGAGGCACTCACCTTCACGCTGACCCGCCGCCGCAAGCGTTACGGTGAGTGGATCCCGAGCGAGCCCAGCCGATTCCTCGGCGAGCTCCCAGACGACCAACTGGACTGGGACGGAGCACGCACGAACACCCCGGAGAACCGCAAGGCCCGCGGCCTAAGCCATCTCCACATGCTCAAGGGCTTGCTGGAAAGCGGTTGAAGGGACGCTGTCTACATCCAGCCCGGACGACGCACCGAGAAATTCATCCGCCACCTTTGACGAGAGGCGCGTAAAACGCCATACTCACATCGCTAAATCTCTGGTCAAAGCGCATCGCCAGTACCCTTAAGAACACGAATGCCCCAGAGATTGCCGCAAGGCAAGCGTCACTACCGAATTCCACGCGCCCGTAGCTCAGATGGATAGAGTACAGCCCTCCGAAGGCTGGGGTCACAGGTTCGAATCCTGTCGGGCGCGCCAAATTAGCTTATAGATCAATGATAGACGCGTTTCATTGGGTTGCCAATGGAGCGCGTTTTTCGTTTCTCGGCCAGGCTCTTTGGCCCAGCGCCTTTCGCGTCCGATTCGGCGTCGTCAACGCCAGCAACGCTTCCAAGGCAAAACCTCATCGAATCTTCAAGGTCCACGGAAGCGACACCCTATAACTGCGCGGAATCCTGAGCGTGAAGGCGGCCTCCCACGCGCCTGCCGGGATCAAGTGTGGATGGGGATGTTCTGCCGATGATGACGAATCACCTCGCATCATCGATGTGTGGGATGCGGTTTACTCCTCACCGCATCCGATGGCCCCGTAGGCCGCAATGTGCAGTCGAGGGCGGGTTGGCGCCCAAGTTTCCCCGTTGGCAGGCCACTTAACAGGTACTACTGTCCGCGCTAGGTAATGCCCAAGCCCATATGATGGCGATCAAGCTAAGCTATTGATAACGAAAGCTTGACGGATTTTTATATCCAATAGGTTGTGGCACTACCCCGAGAATGCGATGAGAGGCCGAGGTCGGCTGTCGGGCGATACCCATCCAGCCGACCCGCCGCACGCTCCCGCTCGTCTACACCCGCAGCAGCAGCCGCGCCGGCTCTTCCAGCGACTCCTTGATGGTGACCAGGAACTGGACCGCGTCGCGTCCGTCGATGATGCGATGGTCGTAGGTTAGGGCCAGATACATCATGGGCGCGGCGACGATCTGGCCGTTGTCGACGATGGGTCGTTCCTGGATCTTGTGCATGCCGAGAATGGCGCTCTGCGGCGGATTCAGGATCGGGGTCGAGACCAGCGAGCCGAAGACCCCGCCATTGGTGATGGAAAAGGTGCCGCCGGTCAGCTCCTCATAACTGAGGGTGCCATCCTTGGCCTTGCGGCCGAATTCGGCGATGCCCTGTTCGATGTCGGCCATGCCGAGCTGGTCGCAGTTGCGCAGGATGGGGACCACCAGGCCGCGCGGCGAGCTGACGGCGATGCCGATGTCGTAGTAGCCGTGGTAGAGGATATCATCGCCGTCCACCGATGCGTTGACGACCGGGAAACGCTGCAGGGCCTCGACCGCCGCCTTGACGAAGAAGGACATGAAGCCCAAGCGGACGCCGTGACGTTGCTCGAAGGGATCCTTGTATTTATCGCGCAGCTCCATCACCGCGCTGAGATTGACCTCGTTGAAGGTGGTCAAGAGGGCGGCGTGCTGCTGCGCCTGAACCAGGCGCTCGGCGATCCGGGCGCGCAGCCGGGTCATGGGCACGCGCTGCTCGGGGCGGCCGGCCTCGCCGCTGAGGCTCGGCGCCGATTGGGCTGCCAGCGCGGCGGAGTCCAGATTGCGGGCGGGCGTCACCT
Source organism: uncultured Gammaproteobacteria bacterium (assembly GCA_963818415.1). Lineage (GTDB taxonomy): Bacteria > Pseudomonadota > Gammaproteobacteria > Chromatiales > Chromatiaceae > CAWFSC01. The sequence goes on from CAWFSC010000018.1 coordinate 127,212, forward strand.
TCTCGCGCTCGTCCAGAAAGGCCAGCACGTCGGCCTTTTGGATTCGCCCATCCCGGCCGCTACCGGGGATTTCTTGCGGATCCAGGTTCATTTCCTTGACCAAGCTCCGGGCCGAGGGGGTGACCTGGGCCTTGCCGCCACTCGTCTCGGTCCTTGCGGGCGCCCCGGCTTTGGTGGGCTTGGCGGCCGGCACCGGGTTGGCTCCGGCGCCTGAACTCTCCTCGATCACCGCCAGCACGGCGTCGGCCCGGACGACCTCGCCCTCGCGCGCGCGGATCTCGCCGAGCACGCCGTCGCTGGGCGCGGGGACCTCCAGCACCACCTTGTCGGTCTCCAGCTCGACCAGAATTCTCGGCCTCCTTGATCCGATCGCCGGGTCCCTTGTGCCAGGCGAGGACCGTGGCATCGGAGACGGATTCGGGGAGGGCGGGTACGCGGACTTCGATACTCATTGGGCTGGAATCCTTTTGTTCATGCTCGGGTTGAAACGGCCGGTCAGGGCCTCGTCGATCAGCCGCTCATGTTGCTCGACATGGGCGGCGCGGTGGCCGACGGCCGGCGCCGCGGAGGCGGGCCGACCGACATAGTAGGGGCGCTTACCGTCCTGGATCAGGTGGTGGAAGCGATGTTTGATCTGATCCCAGGCACCCTGGTTCTGCGGCTCTTCCTGACACCAGACGATCTCTTCGGCCTGATTGTAGTGCTCGATGACGGCGGCGAAGGGCTCCTTGGGGAAGGGGTAGAGCTGCTCGATGCGCACGATGCGCGACATTGGTCAGGCCGCGCGCTCGCCGGGCCTCCAGCAGATCGTAGTAGACCTTGCCGCTACAGAAGACGACCCGCTCGACCGCGCGCGGATCGATGGGGTCGACTTCCGGAATGACTGTCTGGAATTGGCCGTTCGCCAGCTCGTCGAGCGACGAGACCGCGAGGCGATGACGCAGCAGGCTCTTGGGCGTCATGACGATCAGCGGCTTGCGGTAGTTGCGGACGATCTGACGGCGCAGCAGATGAAACATCTGCGCCGGCGTGGTCGGGGCGCAGACCTGGATGTTGTGTTCGGCGCAGAGCTGTAGAAAGCGTTCCAGTCGCGCCGAGGAGTGCTCGGCGCCCTGGCCTTCCAGCCCGTGCGGCAGCAGCATCACCAGCCCGCAGCAGAGTCCCCACTTGGTCCCGGCCGAGGTGATGAACTGATCGATGACGACCTGGGCGCCGTTGGCGAAGTCGCCGAATTGCGCCTCCCAGAGGGTCAACGCATGCGGTTCCGCTGTGGCAAAGCCATATTCGTAGCCGAGCACGGCCTCCTCGGACAGGATGGAGTCGATGGCGATGAAGGCGCCTTGATGCGCACCGAGATGCTGCAGCGGCGTGTGGGAGTCGCCGGTCGGCTGATCGTGGATCTTGGCATGACGGTGGAAGAAGGTGCCGCGCCCGGCATCCTGGCCGGAGAGACGTACCGGGATCCCGGTATCGAGCAGCGAGGCGTAGGCGAGATTCTCGGCATAGCCCCAGTTGAGGAGCTGGTCGCCGTGGGCCATCTTGCGGCGCTCCTCCCAGATCTTCTCGACCCGAGGGTGGAGCTCGAAGCCTTCGGGTACCCGCAACATGGCATCGGTCAGCGCCCGGAGCTTTTCGACCGGCACGCCAGTGTCGGTATCCTGATCCCAGGTTGTCCCGTGGCAGAAGCTCCAGTCGACCCGCGCGTCATGGTCGAGTCCGCACAGCACCGGGCGCGCGATGACCACGCCCTGTTCGATCGAGTCGCGGTAATCCGCGATCATCGCCTCGCTTTCGTCCTTGGCGACCAGTCCGCTGGCGATCAGCCGGTCGGCGTAGACGGCCCGCGGGGTCGGATGCTGGCGGATCTTCTTGTACATCATCGGCTGAGTCACGGCCGGCTCGTCGGCCTCGTTGTGGCCGAGACGGCGGTAGCAGATGAGGTCGATGATGACGTCCTTGTGAAACTGATTGCGGAAGTCGAGCGCCATGCGGGTGACGAAGATCACCGCCTCGGGGTCGTCGCCGTTCACATGGAAGACCGGCGCCTGGACGATCTTGGCGACATCCGTGCAATAGGCGCTGGAGCGGGTGTCCAGCGGGTGGCTGGTGGTGAAGCCGATCTGGTTGTTGATGACGATGTGCACCGTGCCGCCGGTCCCGTAGCTGCGGGTCTGGGACAGTTGCAGGGTCTCCATCACCACGCCCTGGCCGGCGAAGGCGGCATCGCCGTGGATCAGCACCGGCAGCACCTGATCGCCCGCGCGGTCGTGGCGGCGACGCTGGCGGGCGCGCACCGCGCCCTCGATGACGGGGTCGATGATCTCCAGGTGCGAGGGGTTGAAGCCCAGCACCAGATGGACGATGCCGCCGGGGGTTTCGAGGTCGGTTGCGAAAGCCCATGTGATATTTGACGTCGCCCGCCATCTGACGCCAGTCCATGTGCACCCGGCCCTCGAACTCGTCGAAGATGTCGGCGGGCGGCTTGCCGAAGATGTTGGTGAGCACGTTCAGCCGGCCGCGATGGGCCATGCCGATCACCACCTCCTGTTGCCCCTTGCGGCCGGCACGCTGAATCAGCTCGTCCAGCAGCGGGATGAGCGCGTCGCCGCCCTCCAGGGAGAAGCGTTTCTGGCCGACGTAGCGCTGGTGCAGATATTTCTCGATCCCCTCGGCGGCGGTCAGCAGCGCCAGCAGCCAGCGGCGGTCCGCCGTATCCAGCTCCGGCGTGGCCCGATAGCCTTCAAGCCGTTTCTGGATCCAGCGCTTCTCCTGGGTGTTGGTGATGTGCATGTATTCCGAGCCGACCCGACCGCAGTAGGTCTGCTCCAGCATGGCGATGATGTCACGCAACGTCATGCGGTCCGGGGCATAGAGCGAGCCGGTATGGAAGACGATGTCGAGGTCGTCCGGCCCCAGGTTGTGATAGGCCGGGTCCAGATCCGCGATTTTCGGCGACTTGCGCAGCTTGATCGGATCGAGGTCCGCCACCTGGTGACCGCGAAAGCGGTAGCCGTTGATCAGCCCCAAGACCGCCGATTGTTTCTCGGCGGCGGCGGGCTCCAGCCGTTCGGTCGCGCGGGCGCGGGCGCTGGAGCGGCTCTCCGACGCCAGCCGCAGGAAATTCTCCCGCACCGGACCGTGCGGCGACTCCTGGAGCGCCGACTCGTTGGCCGCCTCCCCACGCAGGGTGTCGAAGCGCGCGCGCCACGCCAGGTCGATGCTCTCGGGGTCGAGGAGATACCGCTCGTAGAGATCCTCGATAAAGTCCGCGTTGCCGCCATAAAGCGCGCCGGAACCTCGAAACAGATCCAGGATTGTGCTCATGCTGAGTATTGATTGCCTTTGGTGGTTTTTGTTTTTTAGAGCGCGGGTTTATAACATATTCGCCAAGGGACTTGACAAGCGGCGGTCACCAGCGGGCGCGCCCGATGCGATGCCGTCCGAGTAGCGAGTATCCAAGGAGTTGGTGACTGAAGGCCGATGACCCAAGGGTTGCTCGGCCTGAGCTGAAGACCCGCATGGCGGGAAAGATCGAGCGTCTGCTGGCCGAGCCGGACGTCAGCCGCCGAGGCGATGAAGTTGGCCCGGTGGGGTACGATGCGTGCGCTGTTGCGGTTTCCCGAATGAAGCCCATTCGGTCCTATAAGCCCAGTGGTTGCCATCGGTCTGCGGCGTTGCCGCGAAGGCTGATAAAATGAATGTCGCGAGGGGCGTCCGTCTCGCCCCGCTGGTGTCGGAAGGCGAGACGGGACGGGTTGCAATGGGGACATCGAGTACGAGCTGCCACGATGGACGATAAGAAAAGCACGGCGGTGGATCCCGAAGAGCGCAAGCGCCAGCGCGTGCGCCTTGCCAGACTCGAGGCGGACATGGCGTATTTCCAGGCGCGTCTGGAGTTGATCGGGGTGGCGAACAGCAGCAACCGGGCGGCACAGCGCAAGGTCTTCAATCTTTTGCATAAGACGGTGGCGAGCAAGATCCTCAAGGTCAAGCGGCGCTTCGCGGAACTCAACTGATCCGGATTTTGGACGCGCGCCAGGCGCTTTGCTCATGTGCACCCTCGTCATTCTCCTTCGCCCCGGTCACGCCTGGCCGGTCCTGATCGCCGCCAATCGTGACGAGATGGCGGCGCGGGCATCGCGTCCACCCGCCCGCCATTGGCCGGACCGCCCGGAGGTGGTGGCGGGGCTCGACGGGGAGGCTGGCGGCAGTTGGCTCGGGATCAACGATCACGGCCTGGTGGCCGCGATCATGAACCGCGAGGGGACGCTCGGCCGGCTGGCGGGAAAGCGCTCGCGCGGGGAGCTGGTCCTGGAGGCGCTCGATCACGCCGAGGCCAGCGCGGCGGCCGAGGCCCTGGCCGAGCTGCACCCGGACGCCTATCGGCCCTTCAATCTGGTCGTGGCAGACCCGCGCGCCGCCTATTGGATCCGGCTCGTCGCGGGCGCGGGGATTGCGGTGACGCCCATCGCCCCGGGTCTGCACATGCTCGCCAGCACGGATCTCGACGACCTGGCGCATCCGCGCATCGCCGCCCATCTGCATCGTTTTCGCGCCGCGCTGCCGCCCAAGCCCGAGCAGGACGATTGGTCTGCCTGGCGCGCTCTCCTGGCGAGCCGCGACTACCCGAAGGAACTGGGCGCCGAGGCGGCGATGGTCCAGGATCGCCCCGATGGATTTCGCACCCGCTCCAGCGCCCTGATCGCCCTGCCGGCCTATCCCGGGGTTCTCGGGGCGCCCGGTCTGGCTCCATGCCGAGGGCGGCCCGGATCCCGAGACCTTGCGGGTCGTCCTATGACACAATCGCCTTTCGCCGCCGCGACCGGGTCGCGGAAAGCGCGTCTTCCTCAGCGTTAGTCCCCAGGATTCAACATGTCGAACAGCATTCGTATCGCCACCCGCAAGTCACCCCTGGCCATGTGGCAGGCCGAGCACGTGACCGCCCTTCTGAAGTCGCTCTACCCCGATCTCACGATCGAGATCATCGGGATGACCACCAAGGGCGACAAGATTCTCGACGCGCCGCTGGCGAAGGTTGGCGGCAAGGGGCTCTTCGTCAAGGAGCTGGAGCAGGGCATGCTCGACAACGAGGCCGACATCGCGGTGCATTCGATGAAGGATGTCCCGGTCGACTTCCCGGAGGGGCTGCATCTGGCCGTCATCATGGAGCGCGAGGATCCCGCGCGATGCCTTCGTCTCCAACAGCTTTGCGTCGATCGACGCGCTGCCCCAGGGCGCCTGCGTCGGCACCTCCAGCCTGCGCCGCCAATGCCAGCTCGCCGATCTGCGCCCGGATCTGCGCATCGAGCCGCTGCGCGGCAACGTCAACACCCGTCTGGCCAAGCTGGACGCGGGCGAGTACGACGCCATCATCCTGGCCGCCGCCGGCTTGATCCGACTCGGCTTCCAGGATCGCATCCGCGGCCGGATCGAGCCGCTCGTGAGTCTGCCGGCGATCGGGCAGGGCGCGATCGGGATCGAGTGCCGGTGCGACGACCCGCGCGTCAATGACCTCATCGCGCCGCTGCACCATCGCGATACGGCGGACCGGGTGCTGGCGGAGCGGGCGATGAACGCCCGTCTGCACGGCGGCTGCCAGGTGCCGATCGCGGGTCATGCGACCCTCGACGGCGATCGCCTGCTGCTCAAGGGGCTGGTCGGCAACCCGGATGGCTCGCGCATCCTGCGCGCCGAATCCTCCGGAGGCACGGGCCGAGGCGCGAGGCCATCGGGATGCGCGTGGCCGAGGATCTGCTGGCCCAGGGCGCCGACGAGATCCTGAGCGCGCTGATGGAGCATTGAATGAGCGCCCCCGGTGATCTCGCGGGTCGCGGCGTGCTGGTGACCCGCCCGGCGGCTCAGGCCGAGCCGCTGTGCCGGCTGATCGAGGCGGCCGGCGGCCGGGCGATCCGCTTCCCGACCATCGCCATCGAGCCGGCGGCGGATGCGGGTACCCGCGCCCGGCTGGCCGAGCCCTGGGATCTGCTGTATTTCGTCAGCCCCAACGCGGTCGAACAGGCGCTGGCCCTGGTGCCGGATGGCCGCTGGCCGCGGGTGAGCTGGGTGGCCGCCGTGGGGCGCGGGACCGCCAAGGCGCTGGAAGCAGCCGGCCGCGCGCCGGATCTGGTGCCGAGCGAGCGTTATGAGAGCGAGGCGCTGCTCGCAATGCCGGAGCTGGCGGACATGCGCGGTCGGCGCGTGCTGATCGTGCGCGGCGAAGGCGGGCGCGGATTGTTCGCCGAGGCCATGACCGCAAGGGGCGCCGAGGTCGCTGTTCGCGGAGGTCTATCGCCGCGTGCGGCCGAGCCTCGATCCGGCACCCTTGCTGGCGCGCTGGACGCGGGATGTCGACTACGCGCTGGCGACCAGTGACGAGGTTCTGCTGAATCTGGCCGCGATGCTCGGGGGAGGACGCGCGGGAGCTGTTGCTCGCGACGCCCCTGGTGGTGATCGCCGAGCGCACCGCCCAGACCGCCCGCGATCTGGGTTTCAAGTGCGTCAGGGTTGCCGAGCGCGCCGAGGATGCGGCCATTCTCCGATCATTGTGCGATTTGGCTGGACCTGACTGAGGCCGCGGGCAGATAGCCGTCCGTCGCCATCTGGCCGATGACGTCCGCGATCACCTGGCTGATAGTGGTTTGCTCGGAGTTGGGATCCAACCGCTGCGAGCGGCCTGACCAGACGAGGGTTTCCCGCTTGGCGTCGTAGAGGTTGGTCTCGAGCCGCAGGGCCTTGAAGTCGGCGTAGTAATCGGGTCCGCTGACGTCGCCGTAGACCTGGTCGAAATAGGGCACCAGGTTCCGGTAGTGGTTGGGAATCTGGCTGATGCGCGGAGCCGGCTGATCGCTCCCGGCTCCGTCGGTGACCAGATGGGTGATCACGATGGCATCGGCGTTCGCCTTCGAGATGGCCTCGGTCAGTTTGACCACCAGGCGCAGATTGGCGTCGGAGATGAAGTCGTGTCCCGGCTTGGCATCCACGCCGATGGCCCGCAACTCGGTCACGAAATTATCCTCATAGGCGCGGCGCACCTTGGGGCTGTTGGTGACGCCGAGGACCACCAGCCGGTGGTAGCGGGTGGGCGTGTCGGTGGGTTGGGTCCAGATCGACGAGATGCGCCCGGTTGAGCAGGCCGTCGTCAGCATGGCCAGCAGGCCGATGGCGATGGCGCGAAAGACAGAACGCATCGGTAGGTCCCTCTGATCGCGGGTTGGCTGAGATGCCGAGCGAGCTAGTGTGCCCTCGGGGGGGCAGGGCGGCAAGGCGTGGGCGCGTGTCTGAACAGACGGTCATGCGCCCCGCGGGTATCCTTGCGTCAACGCGATCGAACGCTGCGTGGGAGCGGATCAATGAGTGACATCGTTATCCTCGGCTGTGGCTATGTGGGCGAGCGTCTGGCGCGTCGCTACCTCGATCGAGGGGAGCATGTCACTGGTCTCGTGCGTGGTTCGGCGGGACTGGAGCGGCTCGCGGCGGCCGGCATTCCGGGAGGGTGCCTCGATTTGGCGCAAGCACCCCGCGTGGGTCGTTCCCTCGCTGGCGTCCGTCTTTTCCATCTGGTGCCGCCCAGCGACACGGGGACGGAGGACGCCCATACGCGGCGTTTGGTGGCATCGTTCACCAACTTGGGGCAGCCTCGGCGCATCCTCTACATGAGCACGACTGGCGTCTACGGCGACTGTCAGGGGGCCTGGATCGACGAGACCTGGCCGACGCGGCCGACCGTCGACCGTTCGCGCCGACGTCTCGACGCGGAAGAGACGCTGCGTCGCTGGAGCCAGGAGACGGGCGGCGAGCTAGTCGTCCTGAGGGTGGCCGGTATCTACGGCCCGGGTCGCTTGCCATTGGAGCGGCTGCGACGCGGACTCCCCCTAGTGCGCCCCGAGGAGGCGCCTTTCAGCAACCGCGTGCATGTGGATGACTTGGTCAGCGTCTGCGACGCGGCCATGGAGCGAGGGCGGAATGGCTCGATCTTCAACGTCAGCGATGGCCATCCGAGCACCATGACCGATTACTTTCTCGCGCTCGCCGACGCGGCGGGTTTGCCGCGTCCACCGCTTTTGCCGTTGGCCGAGGCCGCGGAGTACCTCTCGGCGGGCATGATGAGCTATATGAGCGAGTCGCGCCGACTGTCGAGCCGCAAGCTGCTCGGTGAATTGGGTGTGGAGTTGCGCTACCCGACGCTCTCCGATGGGCTGCGCGACGCGCTTTGAGGCCGCGCCTGTGAGACAACAGTTGCCCGGGGTATCTCACGCGAGCATCGCGGGCGTTTTTTCATCACCATGAGACAGGGAGCCCGATATGAAAACCAAACCTTCGTTCGTCCTCGCCCTCGCCGCGATCTGCGCCGGGGGAATCCTCGGCCAGGACGCGAGTGCCGTGGAGGGCACGGCATTCAGTTTCGATACCACGGCCAATCTTTTCGAGGTCTGCTCGGTCGCTAAGGATACGGGCGAGTACGCGATCGCCAACCAGGCCTGTCGCGCCTTCATCGAGGCGTCCGTGCAGTATCACGACGAGGTCACCGATCGCAAGAAGCTCAAACGACTCATCTGCTATCCGAAGACCGCGACCATCGAGGAGGGCAAGCTGGCGTTCCTCTCCTGGGCCCGCGCGCATTCGGGAGATCCCAAGCTGATGGCCGAGCAGCCCGTGGTCGGGTTGGTGCGGGCGCTGTCGGCGAAATACCCCTGCGCCAAGTGAACCTCACGGGCCGAATCCGAGTCGAAATGGTCGGGTTCAGCGACGTTGGATCAATGATTTTTGAGAGCGTTCTGGAGAATTGAAATGCGAAGACTGGCGATTCCCTTGTTCTTGGTGGCGACTGTCGCGGTCGCCGGATGCGGAACCACGACTGGAAGTCGTACCGGAAGCGGTGCCGCCATGGGTGCCGCGGGCGGGGCGATCATCGGCTCCTTGAGCGGGGACGCGGGCGCGGGCGCCTTGATCGGGGCTGGCGCGGGCGCGCTGGGCGGTTACCTCTATGACCAGCACAAGAAGGGCCATATCGACTGAACGCCGAGGGTCGGCTCGCTCGTCGAGCCGATCGCTGTTCCGCCATGGATGGCCGACCGAGGTGGGATCATGTTTTTCGAGACGTTCCTGACGGCGTTCTGGCGGATTCTCATCGAGCTCTCGCCCTCGCTCCTGCTCGGCCTGGTGATCGCTGGCCTGATGCACGTCTATCTTCCGACCGGGTTCGTTCATCGCGGACTCAGTCGCCCCGATCTCGCCAGCGTCATGCGTGCCTCCTTGATCGGAGTCCCGCTACCGCTCTGCTCCTGCGGGGTGATTCCCGCCGCGCTCGCGCTCCGCGCCGAGGGCGCTTCGAAGGGAGCGACCACGGCCTTCATGATCAGCACGCCGCAGACTGGCGTCGACTCCATCCTCGTGACCGCCGCCTTCCTCGGGTGGCCTTTCGCCCTCTTCAAGCTGGTCGCGGCCTTTGTCACAGGGCTGATCGGCGGCGTGCTGGTGAATCGCCTGACCGATCCTGAGCCGGCGCAGGCCGCGTTCGATCAGAGCGCCACCGAGGACATGCGCGAGAAGGGTTTGTTGCCGGTCATTCGCTATGCCGTGATGGACCTGCTCGGGGCGATCGACCTCTGGATCCTGGCCGGGATCCTGGTCGCGGCTCTGCTCACGGTGCTGTTGCCGGCCGATTTCTTCGCCGCCCAAGCCTGGTCGCGGGGTATGGTCGGGATGTTGGTGATGCTCGCGATCGCATTGCCGCTCTATGTCTGTACGACGGGTTCGGTCCCGATCGCGGCGTCGCTGATCGCCTCGGGCCTTCCCGTCGGCTCGGCCCTGGTGTTTCTGATGGCGGGTCCGGCCACCAATGTCGCCACCTTCGGCGCCGTCTATCGCGCGCTCGGCCGGCCGATCCTCCTCATCTATCTCGGCACGGTCGCGGTCATGAGCATCCTCTTCGGTTTTCTGTTCGACAGTTTGCTGCAAGGCCCAGCCAACGCGATCCATCTGGCGCATCACCACGGGACCGATTGGCTAGGGACCTTGAGTGCGCTCCTTCTGGCGGGGCTTCTGACTTATCTCTCCATGCGCCGGATCCGTCGGCGCTGGGCACCGCCCGAGCAGGCGCCGGCCGATCTCGTCATGCGGGTCGATGGCATGACCTGTCAGCACTGCGTCGCGAGTGTCAAGGCGGCGCTGGAGCGCTGCGAGTCCGTGGATGAGGCCAGTCCCGATCTCGGCTCGGGGCTGGTCAGGGTGCGCGGCGACCGGCTGGATGTGACGCGACTGGTCATCGCCATTCGCCAGGCGGGCTTTCAGGTCGAAGAGTCCTCATCGCAATAGCCATTGCCGAGATCAGGTTTTTTGCCGCGCCATGGTTGACGCAAGGCCGGCTATCCACTAGTTTTTTCTCAGACCCAATCGCGGCTACGGCCAGGATCCCAAAGCGCCCGAGCGAGTACCAAGCACCATTGTGGCTCCGGAACGCTTCGGGGCATGACGTTGGGAACCAAGCCCGCCCCTATCCGCATCGACTGGATCGACCGGATTCGGCGCGGACTGCTTGGATGCCCCACGATCATTCCCCGGTTAGGTCCCGGCTGCCGTCGGGTGACTTCGTGCTTATCGGCTGATTGTCTCTTCTTCGCCAGCGGCTTCCCCGCGACCAGCGCGCGGGTGAACGGTGGCGTCCTGCTGTCGAGTCGGCTTGTGTGTTGGCCCTCGGCAGCATTCGTTCGATCAATGCACATGATGAGCGCGAGAGACTAGCGATGAGGATTTACGTAGGCAATCTGCCCTATAGCGTGACAGACGATGATTTGCGGAACATCTTCGGCGAATTCGGGGAACTGGCGGCCGCGGAGGTCATCAAGGATAAGTTCTCCGGCCAATCCAAGGGCTTCGGATTCGTGGATATGCCGAACAACTCAGACGCGGACGCGGCCATCAAGGCGCTGAACGAAACCGACATGAAGGGCCGCAAACTGACCGTCAACGAGGCGCGCCCGCGTGCCGAGCGTCCGCGCGGTGGCGGTGGAGGCGGACGCTACTGAACCGCTAACCGTCAAATCCGGCACCAGGGATGGCGCCGGCGATGCTCGGATGGATGCAATCAGAACGCTTCGTGTCAGTCCTTTCCGGGCAGTTTGATCCCCAGATCGTCCCAGAGGCGATCGATCCGCTCCCGCACCCCATCATCCATGCGAATCGGCAGACCCCATTCGCGGTTCGTCTCGCCCGGCCACTTGTTGGTCGCATCGAAGCCGATCTTCGAGCCCAGGCCCGAGACCGGCGAGGCGAAGTCCAGATAGTCGATCGGCGTGTTCTCGATCATCACCGTGTCCCGCGCCGGGTCCATCCGCGTGGTCATGGCCCAGATCACATCCTTCCAGTCGCGCGTGTTGATGTCCTCGTCCACCACGATGACGAACTTGGTGTACATGAACTGACGCAGGAAGGACCAGACGCCCATCATCACCCGCTTGGCGTGTCCCGGATATTGCTTCTTCATGCTGACCACGGCCAGGCGATAGGAGCAACCCTCCGGCGGCAGGTAGAAGTCCTGGATCTCGGGAAACTGCTTTTGCAGGATGGGGACGAAGACCTCGTTCAGCGCGACGCCCAACACGGCCGGCTCGTCCGGCGGGCGGCCGGTGTAGGTGCTGTGATAGATGGGGTCGCGGCGCTGGGTGATGCGCTCGATGGTGAAGACCGGGAACTGGTCGACCTCGTTGTAATAGCCGGTGTGGTCGCCGAACGGTCCTTCGGGCGCCAGGTCGTCCGGATAGATATGGCCCTCCAGCACGATCTCGGCGCTGGCCGGGACCTGTAGATCGGACTCCTGGCAGTTGGCCAGCTCGGTCCGGCTGCCGCGCAGCAGTCCGGCGAAGGCGTATTCCGAGAGCGTATCCGGAACCGGCGTGACCGCGCCGAGGATGGTCGCCGGATCGGCCCCGAGCGCGACGGCGACCGGATAGGGCTGGCCGGGATGGGCGCGCTGCCAGTCGCGGTAGTCCAGCGCGCCGCCGCGGTGCGCCAGCCAGCGCATGATGACCCGGTTGCGGCCGATGACCTGCATCCGGTAGATGCCCAGGTTCTGGCGCGGCTTCTCGGGCCCGCGCGTGATGACCAGGCCCCAGGTGATGAGCCGGGCGGCGTCGCCCGGCCAGCAGTGCTGAATCGGCAGCCGCCCCAGATCGACCTGCTCCCCGCTGAAGCTCAACTCCTGACAGGGTGCGTTGCGCCGCACCTTGGGGGCCATGTCCAGCACCTTCTTGAAGATCGGCAGCGTCTCCCACGCCTGCTTGATCCCCTTGGGCGGATCCGGCTCCTTGAGGAAGGCCAGCAGCTTGCCGACCTCCCGCAGCGCCTCGACCGACTCCTCGCCCATGCCGAGCGCGACCCGCTTGGGCGTCCCGAAGAGATTGCCCAGCAGCGGGATCGTCGATCCCTTCGGTCGCTCGAACAACAGCGCCGGACCGCCGGCGCGCAGGGTGCGGTCGCAGATCTCGGTGACTTCCAGATAGGGATCGACCTCGATCTTGATCCGCTGGAGTTCGCCGCGCTGTTCGAGTTGGTCGATGAAGTCGCGCAGGTCTCGATATTTCATTGGCTAAACGACGACTTCAACGTGGCTCGGAAAGGTCGGAATCAAAGCGGATCGAGTCAAGGCGCCCGTGACGTCGAAAAACGCCATCTCTCCTCGCTCGTTGCAGATCCAGAATTCAATGGCTCCTGACTCGATATAGAGCAGCCGTTTCTCGTCCATTTCGCCGGCCGTATTGCTCGAAGAAACGACTTCGATGCACAACTCCGGGGCAATCGAGCATTCCGTCTCGTCCTGGATCAAGTTGAAACGCTGCTTGGAAGCCCAGGCGATATCCGCGACCTTGGTTCCTTTCGAGGTCTTGATCGCACACTCGGCAAGGACAATCCCGTGCTCTGGCAGCAAGCGGGCGATCCGTCCCTGAAACGCGGAGTGATACACCTTGACGGGCGACATCAGGATCTGTCCCCGTTCATTGAGCTCGATCTTGAAGGGAAGATTCCGCAGGCTTGGGTGCTCACAAACGTCTTGCCATTGCATCGGATATCGCCCTGAGTGGTGCGTCAGCGGACATGCAGTCTAGGCCGCAATGCCCGAATGCCGCAGCAAGGCATCGGTATTCGGCTCGCGTCCGCGGAAGTTCACATAGAGGACCATGGCATCCTCCGAGCCGCCTTTCTCCAGGATGTTCTCGCGGAATGATCGCCCGGTGTCCGGGATCGAAGACACCCTTTTCCTCGAACAGCGAGAAGGCGTCCGCCGACAGCACCTCGGCCCATTTGTAGCTGTAATAGCCGGCCGCGTAGCCGCCCGCGAAGATGTGCGAGAAGCCGTGGGCGAAGCGGTTGAAGGCGGGCGGGCGGATGCACGGCGACCTGGTCGCGGACCTCCTCGATGATCTCGTAGATGCGCCCGCCGCGCGCCGGGTCGTATTCCAGATGGATGCGGAAATCGAACAGCGCGAACTCCAGTTGACGCACCATCTGCATCGCCGACTGGAAGTTCTTCGCGGCGATCATGCGCTCGTAGAGATCCTGCGGGCAGCGGCTCGCCGGTCTCCCAATGGGCGGCGAAGAGGTCGAGCGATTCGCGCTCCCAGCACCAGTTCTCCAGGAACTGGCTGGGCAGTTCGACTGCGTCCCAGGGCACCCCGTTGATCCCGGCGACACCCGGATAGTCGACCTTGGTCAGCATGTGGTGCAGGCCGTGGCCGAACTCATGGAAGAGCGTCTCGACCTCCTGATGGGTCAGCAGCGAGGGCTTGTCGCCGACCGGCGGGGTGAAGTTGCAGACCAGATAGGCGACCGGGATCTGATCGCAGCGGGTGGTGTGCATCCGGTTGGTGCAGACATCCATCCAGGCCCCGCCGCGCTTGTTCTGGCGGGCGAAGGGGTCGAGATAGAACTGACCGCGCAGCGCCCCGGAAGCGCCGTCGCGGATCTCGAAGAAGCGCACGTCCGGGTGATAGGTCTCGAAGGCCTCGGACCTCCTGGATCCGCACCCCGAACAGGCGTTCGACGACGCCGAAGAGACCCGGACAGGACACGCGAGACCGGGAAGTAGGGCCGCAGTTCCTCCTGGCTGATCTGGTAGCGATGGACGCGCAGCTTTTCGGAGTAGTAGGCGACATCCCAGGGTTCCAGTCTGGTCGACGCCATGCTGCTCGCGGGCGAACGCCTCCAGCTCGGCCAGTTCGCGGCGCGCCTGCGTCGACCGAGCGTTCGGCCAGGTCGTTGAGGAAGGCCAGCACGTCGTCGGGCGAGCGCGCCATCTTGGTCGCCAGCGACCGCTCGGCGTAATTGGCGAAGCCGAGCAGCTGGGCCAGCTCGTGACGCAGCGCGAGGATGCGCTCCATGTTCTCGCTGTTGTCCCACTGCCCGGCGTGCGGACCCTGATCGGAGGCGCGGGTGCCGAAGGCTTCGTACATCTCGAAGCGCAGCTCGCGGTTGTCCGCGTAGGTCATGACCGGGATGTAGGACGGCATATCGAGCGTGAAGAGCCAGCCGTCCTGTCTCCTGTTGCGCGGCATTCTGGCGCGCCAGACCCAGCGCCGACTCGGGCAGACCCGCGAGCAGCGGCCGGATCCTCGATCAGCCTGCTCCAGGCGTTGGTGGCATCCAGCACGTTCTCGGAATACTTGCTGGTGAGCTGCGACAGTCTCCTGACTGATCGCCTTGTAGCGGGCCTTCTGGTCCGCCGGCAGATCGACGCCCGAGAGATGGAAATCGCGCAGCGCATTGTCCAGCAGCTTGCGCTGGGCCTGATCCAGATGTTCCTGCGCGGCGACCGCCTGATAGGCGCGGAACAGATCCTCGTTCTGACCGACCTCGGTGCCGTAGTCACTCAGCTTGGGCAGACAGGCGTTGTAGGCCGCGCGCAGTTCGTCGCTGTTGAGGACGCTATTGAGATGGCCGACCGGCGACCAGGTCCGGCTCAGGGTATCGTCCATCTCCTCCAGCGGCTCGATGACGGTCTCCCAGGTCGGGACCGCGACCTCGCCGGTCAGTTGCGCGATGCGCTCCCGGCAGGCGGCGAGACGCGCATCGACGGCGGGCTCGACATGCTCCGGGCGGATCAGGGAGAAGGCCGGCAGACCGGCTTGGTCGATCAGGGGATTGGACATGGTTGGCTATTGGTCAATGAAAAAGTGGTTAGTCGGCCTGGAATCCGGTGTTCTGTCGCGGCGCGATGTGTCCCCGCAAGGAGCGGATCATGTCTTTCCTCGGTCTCGGCTTGAACTCGCGCGGGATGCAGAAGTGGAATTGCCAGAGGTCGTGGCGATAGCGTTCGGATTCTTCGCTGGAGATGGGTTGCCAGTCGACACCTTCCAAGGGACTGAAGCGGTCCCCCGCGCTATAGGCGAAGACCTTGTATCGTCCCTTGGGCGTGCAGCGGATCCCCTCGACCGAGAGGTTGCGAGTGCCGCCGCGACCCTCGGCGACCAGGGTATAGCGGACGACCTGATCCGGGCCGATGTCCAGATGCTTGCCGTCGATGAAATAGCGAAACGCATCTTCCCGCGCATCGAGCTTGAATTCGACCAGGTCCGCGTCGGCCGGCCAGGGCGGCAGTCGGACCGACGCCTCGCGCCAGGGCGCTCCGGGCTCCACGTCCTTGGGGCCGGGCGGCGCGGGATCGAGGGCGAAGGAGTTTTCGGCTGCCTGGCTCGGCAGGGCCAAGGCCAGCAGCAGAAAGAGCGGGAGCAGTTGGGCGTTTCTCATGACGATAATCGAGAATGACTGGATTAAATGAATCGCTGGATGATGAGCGGAGGTGAACGATTCGCGAGTGTGCGATCAGTGCGAGGGCGATCCGACTTTACGCGAGGAAATTAGGGTCTTGGCTGATCGCGTCGAGACAGTCTTGCACCAACAGGCCGGTATGGATCTCAAACCATTGCCCGGTGTGCCGAAGATAGGACAGGTTGAAATGCTGATGACCGATGTACTCGAGACGGGCAAATTTCGTCTCGAAGGAGGGCGAGACGGCCCCTGGACCTGGGCAGCAGTAGGTGGCACAAAAGTAGAAATAGTTCCGATGCCATTTCGTATGGATATCAGTGATGTAGTTGAACCGTTGGTCCGCGGGCGCCGGGGCGATGTGTCGGGGCTTCAAGACGGAGGTAATCAAGGTGTTCGCCCGTGCCTCCAGGTCGTCCTTGACGGATGCTGGAACCGCAGGTTTTGCGGGTTTCGTCGGAGCGGAGGTCCACATTCTTTGCTGCTTTGTCATCGTGTCTCCAGTTGCGGGTGGCTGGTGTCCGCAAGGCAGTGTTGCCGGGTGGCGGATCCCTGCCAGTTAGCAGCCCGGCCGATAACGCAGATCCAGCCGTTAGGGATTCTCTCCGGCCGGTTTCTTGGGCGGCCGACCTCCCCAGTCGTCTGTCCTATCAGCCGGAATCGGGCGATGCGCCGACCCTTCGCTTCGCAGGCGTTGACCGCGAATCTGCGCTCGCCGCGACCGCCGGGACAAGCGACATAAAAGTGACCGCCGACTAGGCTTTTGGCGATTCCGAAGGTCGACGATATCAAAGACAAGCGGATTGTGCGACGGGATCGCTGGGTGCAGACCGGATGGCAGGCTCCAAGCCGTCAAGCGGATGCCAGCGACCAACTCGGCTGTGCGACCGGTCGGGCGCACTGGG
Source organism: uncultured Gammaproteobacteria bacterium (assembly GCA_963818415.1). Taxonomy (GTDB): domain Bacteria; phylum Pseudomonadota; class Gammaproteobacteria; order Chromatiales; family Chromatiaceae; genus CAWFSC01. The sequence goes on from CAWFSC010000018.1 coordinate 143,873, forward strand.
GATGCGCCAGCCGTTGCTGACCAGGATGTGCCGGTCGCCGACCATGCCGTTAACCTTCACCTGAATGCGTTCGACCTAACTGTCGACGGCGTGCGCCGTGCCCTCCTGGCCGAGTACGTGCGGGTCAAATCGCGGCGTGCAGTTTCATGCGCCCCAATGTCGAATCTTTCACTCGCGCAGAGCACGGAGTGACTCTTCTCTTCAGCGCAAGCAGTATGAGCGCCAACGGGCGACCTGGCTTCCGGATTGCCTTGACCAAAATTCCTGATTGACAGAGCGAGGACGGCTTCCTATTCTTAACGCGAATGGTTCTTGTTAACTCAAGATCCGCGACAGCCATCTCTCGCAACACCCGTTCAGAGGACATTGACGATGCCATCCGCTCCCTCGACCGACAGCCGTCCCCAGATCCCGACCCAAGGTCGATCCACTTTCCCGCAGGCGCGCCGCATCGACAGCCATACCCTGCTCGGTGGCGAGAACCTGGTGTTGATCGAGCACGCCGGCAGCAACTATGTCCTGCGCATGACTCGCAACAACAAACTGATCCTGACCAAATAAGCGTTCGATCGAAACGCCCCGGCCGGGGTCGCCCCGCCAGCACTCCCGGATCCAGATCCGGGCCGCCCAGCCAGGTGTTCGCCCACAAGCCCTCATCCAAGGAGAGACAGGCTATGCAACACCTCACCGCCCAACTCATCGCCGACGATCTCGCCCATTTGGAGCCCCAGATCCTGGAGCGCCGGCTCGGCGACCTCATCCGCCGCTATGTTCGCCAGTGCTCCGCCGAGCTGGCCGAATCGGTCATCCGCCACATCGAGGCGCTTTACCTGCACCCAGACATCTATCGGGATCCCGAACGGCATTGCGCCTACCGGCGCTTCGCCCACCATTGGCGGTTACTGAACGCCCAGCACGGCGCCCGGTCAGGTGCCAACGCCGCAATCGCCTGATATGCGTGCGAGCAATCCTTATCCCTGCAGCCGAATGGACCTGGAGTTTCCGATGACCGCCGCCACCCAACTTGCGAAGATTTCGTCCCGCCCTCCCGCGCCGCTGCCCCGCCCAGCCCACTCCGGGGACGATGCCCGATGCCTTGCGCCTGACCGGGCATTGGCCCGAGCTGCTCTGGGATCTGGTGTGTCTAGGCCGGGTCTGGATCGAAACCGCGACCCCCGGCATCGAGCTGGCACAGAAGTCCGTGCTCCAGGGCATCCGGATGCATCAAGACATCGGGATTGTCACCGGCCGGCGGTACGCCCTCCACCTCTTTCTGGAACAATGGTATGCGCTGCGGGTGCCGGGAGATCACGACGGTGAGGCGCTCCGTCGACTTCAGATCGAGGACCGCGACCGGAACGCGCTTCTGACCCTCTCGCTCGATCCAGAGGCCAACGGCTTCGCGCTCCGCACCCTGGTGCGCACCCACCAAGCCGAGCACCAGCGGGTGTTGCCGTTGCCCGCGCCGCATCGCAACCCCCCCGGAAACCCTGGGTCATCCACCCTTCATCCAAGCCTTGGCAAAGCGCGGGCCGGACGGCGAAGGGGATCCGCTGCTCGCCGATCTCGCGGAAGTCTGTGGTTGGCGGCGGTTCACGTCAGCGCGACTGCACGCCCGCGGCCGGCTCACCCTGGTGGACGCTGAGTTGATCCCCTGCTTCCTGGAGGCGCTCACGGATCAGGCGCTGCCGGTACGGATACTGATGGGCACGGCCGGCGTCGCCCATCGTTTCGAAGGAGCCTTCCACATCCACGAGCGGCGGAAAGATTCCTGGATCCACCTGATGGGCGATGACGTGCGACTGCGCTTGGACGCCGGGGCCATCGACAGCGCCTGGATCTTCCAGCGTGCCGACACCTTCGCGCGGAACCGTCAGATCCGACTCTACGACGAATCCGGGCGTGCTCTGGTAGTGATCGAGGATCTGCCCGGTTTTGGCGGGGCGGAGAATCCGATCTGGAGAACCCTCGTCAATGTCCTGTCCGACTGATCCAGTCGCGACCGATTGAAGGCCAGCGGTCGGTATCTCGCCGGGCGAGGCCGAGTGATGTCTGCTCGCCCTCGACGATCCGCGAATCGTGCTGGACTTCAGCCTGCCAGTGCGAGCGATCCTTCGCCCGGCTCTGGGCTGCCCGCCGGTCATTCCCAGACAGGCGACACCGCGCAGGACAGCTTTCCAGATTTAACCCCATCGGTTTTGCGCTTCGGACACTTTTTACAGCGCTTCCCCTCGCGGTATTTCTTGCAGCATTTATCGGACTTCTTACTCATCGCAAACCTCGCGTGGCGAATGCCCGCTCAGGTGGCGCCTGCAGCCGGCAAGGCGATGGCTTGGCCCATCTGTTTGGCGAGGCTCGCCAACTCGTTATCGATCATCAAAAGGGACTGTCCCTGATCGCCGAAGAGGCGCACGCGCCCGAGGATATCCTTGACCGTCGCCTCTTCCTCGATCTGCTCGGTGACGAACCACTGCAGAAAGATGTTGGTCGCATGATCCTTTTCAGCCAGGGCAAAATCGACCATGGCGTTGATCGCCGCCGTCACCTGGCGCTCGTGCGCGAGCGTACGCTCGAACATCTCGATCACGGCCCGATCCACCGCCGCGGGCGCGGCAACCTCGGACAATCTCACCACCGAATCCTGATCGACCAGGTAACGGTACATCTTCAGAGCGTGCGTCAGCTCCTCCCCATGCTTGGCGAAGAACCAGGCGGCGACCCCCTTCAAATTCATGGTCTCGGCCTGAGCTGAAAGCCCCAGGTAGAAATTTGCTGAATACATCTCGCGGTTGATCTGGGCATTGATGTGCGTTGCCATCTCTTCGGAAATCATCGACTCAAGCTCCTGGTTGCAAATCGGGTGATCGGGCCACCCAAGATAAGGGTTGGGTCGACCGAATATTCCACAAGGCTAACGAAAAAACCTATCGACGCACTTGTCGATGCAGAACTCAGTGCGGTGGGTGTCGCCGGTAACGTCGGTCAGCAGGTTGCGCAGTACCCGGTGAGGAGATGGCCGCCTATCTTGATGCCTGCCTTGCTGAGGCCGATGGCGATGCGGCCTGTGTTGCCAAAGCGCTCGGTGACAGGGCGCGAGCCAGGGGCAGGGCGCAGGTTCGGGTAGCTGGCCTATCGCGGGAAAGCCTCTATAAGGCTCGTTCTGGTGAGCGTACTCCAGGCTTCGTAACTTCCTGAAACTGCTCCGCACATTGGGATCCGACTGCATGCCGAGGCGAACAACCGTGCAGTCTGATGCGCACCAATCCGGCCACTCCGCTTCGCCATCCTTCAATCACGGCGTCGCGAATCTCCGGATGATTCAGGAACCGCTCGCAGGCGTCGATCACCGCCACCAGATCCTGCCTGTCCTTTCCCCGCAGCGCACATTCCCAGACAATGAGGATCCGCCAGCCGGCCGTACTCAGGGCGTTCAGCACGCGGCTGTCACGCGCGCGATTCTCCCGGAGCTTGTTCTCCCAGAACTCGCGGCGGGTGGCCGGGATGGCGGACAGATGACAGCCATGCGCATGCCAGAAACAGCCATGAATCATGATCAGCGCCCGGCGTCCGGGAAAGACGATGTCGGGGCGGCCGGGCAGTTTGCGATCATGCAGGCGGTAGCGGTAGCCTCGGGCAAAGAGGGCACGACGAATCAGGATCTCCGGCTTGGTGTCGCGCGAACGGATGCGTGACATGCAGCGCGAGCGCTGCTCCGGCGTCAGCACATCTCCGGATTTCCCCGGCCCGCCGCCCGCGCTCATCCCTGCCCGAGCGCGGAGGCGGCGACCAGAATCCGATTGATCCGCGCCAGTTCGCGGCGACGGCGTTCCGAGGGTTTCGCGCTCTGGAAATCCGATCCCAGCAGGCAGAACAGCAGCGCCTTGAAGAGCGGCACATCGTTCGTCGATGGCGACAGCCCGGCCAGAATACTGTCCCGATGCTGCCGGTTCAGCAGCAGGCGACCATTCTCCTGATCCAGACGGAAAACATCCTGCCGGTCGAACGTCTCCCAGTGCAGGTCGATCGGCCGGGTTTCACCTGAGCTTTCTGATGCGGACGCGAACTGGCGAGCGACCGAATCCGGCAGGCCAGCGCCAGGTACCGGTGTCCGGCGTATGAACGCCTTCGCATCCCTGGACCGATAGACCTTTTGGGCGGTCTGTCGATAGGTCTCGAAAGAAACACCGTCGCGATCCGAGGCATCGGCGGCGGCCTCGACGAATCCCGGCGGCACGATCACGCATGACTTCTGCCTGCGTCATCGAAGGATGGCGGCAGATCGATTCGCACCCTGGCCAGCGAACCGTGCGGCTCGGCTTCGTTCTGAACCAGCCCGTTCCAGCCGCCGGCTTGGATCAGGCGGTGGTGCGATAGAAATAGAAACCCTGACGCGCCGCCGCCCGGTGCAGCGGTACTCGGGTCGATCGCTGTTGGGCGGCCAGATGTGGCCGTCGAGCGGGATCTCGCCGACACCGGCGAGCCGCATCATAAAGGTTCGCGGATAGCCTTCGAGGGACGCCTCCGCGTACCCGAACGGGTCAAGCGCGGGCACGGTTGAACGGATGTGGTGTTCCGGCTCCCCCTGTTCCTGCTGGTCGATCTGGATGCGCAGCGCACCCTGCTGGATGAAGCGATGAAAGTGCAGGCCAAGATGCAGCTCCAGTCGCCGGTGCAGCGCGTTGAGGGTGTAGCGCAGCCCCCGGCCCGAGACCGGCAGCTTGTCGATGTCGTCCCACAGCACCAGGGTTCCCGATGTCCGTAGGTCGATGGGCGACCAGGGCGCACCGATCAGCTCGGCGGCCTGACGCTCTTCAAAGGTGTCGCAGTCCCAGTGACGCCGGATCCCCTCCAGCGTCCAGCGCCGACCGACCGTCAGACCGCACCGCCGCGACACCAGGGTCAGCTTGCGGGCATGGCTGAACGAGGACAGCTTCAGTCCCAGACCGAACTTGCCGAGCGAGGTCTGATCGCCATGCCCGGTGGAACCGAAGCGCATGGCGTTGCGCCCTTGATCCGCATCCATGCCGTCTCCGTCGTCGATCACCGCTACCGCAGTGATACGCTCGCCACTCCATAGAAAACGGATCAGTACATTAGCCAGGGCAATCGCATCAAGAAACGCTTATATAGCTTATCCGTCAATGCCTTACGCGACGCCGTGAAAGTTGGTAATGCACTGTAAAGCATTGATTTGTAAGGCTGTGCGATTGCCCTGGTACATTAGCCGCACCCGCGCTCAGGGCGTTATCGATCAGGTCCGAGAGCGCCTGTTCGAGGCTGTAACCGATTTGCCTGAGCGCGACAATGAGACGTCCCGGATCGGGAACGAGGGCCTTGGAAGACTCGACCGGCTCATCGCTGTATCCTAGTTGTTGCGTCCCGTATGATTATATTCCGAACAGGAGCTATCCTTTGTTCCAGGCCCGCGAGGCGCTGCGCACCCTGCGCGATGAGCTGAGCGTGGCCAAGCGTCCGCAGCCAACGACGCCTTCACCGACCTGACCGGACACCGGCAACGATGAATCTGAACCTGCATAAGAACGCGCGCACCACGCCGGCCATTCGCCAGGAACTGCGTGAATCCACCAAGTCGGAGCGCGAACTGGCGCGCGAGTACCACCTGAACCGCGCCACGGTGCGCAAATGGCGGCGCCGCGACACCGGTCAGGATGCCTCGCATCGTCCCCATCGTCTGCACACCACGCTGACCCCGGCCCAGGAGCTGGTGGTCGTCGAGTTGCGCAAAACCTTGCTCCTGCCCCTGGATGACCTGCTGGCGGTGACGCGCGAATTCATCAATCCCGCTGTCTCGCGTTCCGGTCTGGATCGCTGCCTGCGGCGGCATGGCGTCTCCAATCTCCAGGCCCTGATCCCGCCAGCCGGAAGACGAGGCCAACCGGTGAAAACCTTTAAGGATTATGAGCCTGGCTTCGTCCATGTCGATGTCAAGTATCTGCCGCAGATGCCGGACGAAGCCGCGCATCGCTATCTGTTCGTCGGCATCGATCGCGCCTCACGCTGGGTGTACGTCGAGATCTTCTCGGCGAGAAAACCGCCGCGAATGCCCGCGATTTCCTCCAGCGACTCGTCGCGAAGGCGCCCTTCACCAGGTGCAAAAAGTCCTGACCGATAACGGCAAGGAATTCACCGATCGCTTCTGCGCCACCGGCGAACGTGAACCCACCGGACGTCATCGCTTCGACCGGGGCTGTGCGAGCCACGACATCGACCACCGGCTCATCAAGCCCCGTCATCCCCAGACCAACGGCATGGTCGAACGCTTCAATGGCCGCATCAGCGAGGTGCTGGCCACCACCCGCTTCGATTCTGCCCAGAGCCTGGCGGACACCCTGAGCCGCTATGTGCGGTTGTATAATCACCAGATTCCGCAGCGCGCGTTAGGACACATCGCGCCGGTTCAGGCCCTGCAAGATTGGCAGGAGAAATGCCCAGAACGCTTCAAAAGAAAGGTATATAATCTTACGGGTCTTGACACCTAGTCAGCGTTCCCCATCTGACCGTCGTGAACGACTGGCCGTTTGCAACAGCGCTCGTTTCACCCCGGTGAGACGAACAGTCTGGATGAACGACAGGGGGCGAGCAGCCGCTACCTCATAATGAGGTATAGCAGCCCTGCCGTACGACTTTAGTCATACCCCAGGGACGAAAAACGTCTCTCACTTCCCAGTGGCTGAGGCAATACCAAGCAATAGACTCAAACAACAAATACATGACTCATCTAACTTACTTGTCGTGCCCATACTCAGACCCTTGCCAAGAAATTCGCGATTCTCGATATAGAGAGGCAGTGAATGCTGCGGCCGACCTAATGCTCATGGGTCGATTTGTCATTTGCCCGGTAATAATGAACCATCATGTCGAAGAAAACATCCGAGTTCGACAGTTGTTGTATCCAAAAGGATATTGGAAGAATTTAGAGCAGGTTATTTCCTCGCATTGCTCGGAGCTGGTATTATTGCCACTACCCGGTTGGAAGCAAAGCTGCGGGATGAGGCGCGAAATCGATCTGTTTAGAGCGTCTAATAAGCCGATCATTCGAATTTTGCCAGATAATCAACTAGAGCTTTTCGAGATGCACTTTTGCTGACAGCCTGATCTTTCTACTCGATGAATATGCTCCTGCAGTAGCCGTACAGAGACCCCCTTGATCGCAGCCACCCAACCCGATCAGGATGAGCGCCCATCCATTCGCTGCCCAACGATGCCGCACGTCGGACGATGCACCTGAGCGACCACAGCCTCAACCAGCTTGACGAAGCCTACGTCCAGACCCTCGACGAGGGTGCGTTGCGTGGTTTGTCGTTGCGCCTGCTGGCGGATCTGAAAGATGCGCGCGAGCGGTTGCGGCAGACTCCGCACAACAGTTCCCGACCGCCGAGCAGTCGTGCGCCATGGGATCGTGCATCGGCGAAGGACGCGGCGGCGGACGACGAGGTTGCGGAAGACGACGCGGCGGCGCAGACGCCGCTGGAGCCACCGGCGGATCCGCCCGACACCGCCGAGGCGCCCGCGCCCGATCCGCTCGGCACGAAACCTCAGGTCAAACGCCAAGCCGGCAAGCAACCTGGCGCGCCGGGGGTCGGACGCACCCAGGTGCTGAAGGCGCATGAGACCCGACAGCATCGTCCCACGGTCTGCGCGGCGTGCGGTCAACCGCTGCCGCAGGACGCCTCCAGCGTCGCCTACGCCGGCTTCCAGTCGATCGATCTGGTGTGGGGCGATCCCGCGCCGCCGGGCCTGCGGTTGCAGGTGACCGACCATCGCTATCATGAGACCCCCTGCGCTTGCGGTCACGTCACGCGCGCGCGTCCCGGCGAAGGTGTCGTCGCGGATCCCACACTGGCGCCGGTGGCGTTGAGCGAATGGCGCCTGGTCGGGCCGGGGCTGGCCACCCTGATCGTGGCCTTGCATGTGCGCTTTCGCCTGTCGCGGCGGCGGATGCGGGAGTTTCTGCACGACTGGCTGGGGTTGCGCCTGAGCGTGGGCACCCTGGATCGGACCCTGCGCGAGGCGGCAGGGGCCGCCGCGCCCCTGGAAGCGGAATTGATCGCGGCGGTCGTGGCGAGCGACCTGCTGCATGTCGACGAGACCGCGTGGCCGCAAGGCGCCCAGTTGCGCTGGCTGTGGGTGTTCGCCAGCGCCACGGTCACCCTGTTCGTCGTCGCCAGTCGGGGGCGCGAGCTGCTCGATCGCCTGCTGCCGGGGTTCGGCGGCTGGCTGATGAGCGACGGCTGGCAGGCGTACCGCCATCTGCCCCAGCGGTTGCGCTGTTGGGCGCATCTGACGCGCAAGGCGCAGGGGTTGATCGACAGCTTCGATCGCGAGGCACAAGCCTTCGGGCACCAGGTGCAAACCACCTTTGACACGCTGATCGATGCCATCCAGGCGGCCCGCGAGGGACCACCGCTCGATCTGCCGCGCCTCCACGCCGACTTGCTGGCCGAGTTGCACTCCGCCTGTGTGCGTCTGCTCGGGCACCGGCACGCGAAGACGCGCGCCCTGGCGGTGGAGTTGTGGAACGACTGGGACGCCATCTTCCGGGTCTTGGAGCACCCCGAGTGGCCGCTCACAAACAATGACGCCGAGCGCGCACTGCGCCATTGGGTGATCGCGCGGCGCATCATGATGGGCACCCGCAGCGAGGCCGGGTCGCGCACCTTCACCCTGCTCGCCAGCGTCATCGACACCTGTCGCCAACGCGGCCATGTGCCCTGGACCTATCTCGCTGGCGTCATCGCCGACCGCCGTGCCGGTCGCGCGGCAGCTCCGTTGCCGACGCCGGTAGCGGGTCTCTGAACGGCTACAATGAATAGAGTATAGCTGACGGACGACTGACTGCGGTTCAGCGCCTCGGCGGCGGCCTCGAAGCCGTCATGATCGACCACCGCCCGCAGGGCGGCCCATTGTTCCAGGGTGGTACGGGGCAGTTCAGTGGTCATAACTGATCAAATTTCTCGATGGGATAGACCAGAAATCAGCATAAAACGATCGTCTCATTTGGCCTATGGTTTCTCTCAAGCCCAATCACCCCTTCAGCAACTCGCCGCCGCTTGAGGAGAAGACGCCATGCAAACCATGACCATCGAACAGCATCCTGACCGCCACGCCCGGCCTCCGATGGGGGCGGCGTCAAGCTCTACCGCATCGTCGGACCCAACGGGATGCGCGGACTGGATCCCTTTCTGCTGCTCGACGAGTTTGGCTCGGAGTCGGCGGACGACTACATCGCCGGTTTCCCGCCCCATCCGCACCGGGGCTTCGAGACCGTGACCTACATGCTGGAGGGGCGGATGCTCCACGAGGACCATCTCGGCATCCAGGGCCTGCTGTCGTCCGGCGGCGTGCAATGGATGACCGCCGGGCGTGGCGTGATCCACTCCGAGATGCCGCAGCAGGAATCCGGGCGCATGCACGGCTTGCAGCTCTGGATCAATCTGCCCGCCCGGGACAAGCTGACCGATCCGGCCTACCGACATCTCCCGGCGGAGGCCATCCCGGTGGTGACCCTGGCGAATGGGATTCAGGTGAAGGTGATCGCCGGTACCTTCGCGGATGGCGACACCCACACCCACGGCGCAGTCCAGGGCATTGCCACGGATCCGCTCTATCTGGATGCGCGGTTACCGGCCCAGGCTGAACTGGCCGTCCCGATCCCGGCCGGTCATCGTGCGCTGGTGTACCTGATCGCCGGTCGGCTCGCAAGTCGCCGATCAGGGACTCATCCCCCGGCAGATGGCGGTGCTGGGGGCGGGGGAGGGCATCGCGCTCCATGCGGGAGAGGAGGGTGCCCATGCCCTGGTCCTGGCCGCCCGCCCCTTGGGCGAGCCAATCGCCCACTATGGCCCCTTCGTGATGAATACCCAGGAGGAGATCGCACAGGCGATCAAGGATTACGAGCTGGGCCGGCTGGCGGCCTGAGCGTTACCGGCTGCCGGGGTGCGAAATGGTGACCCGGCGTCGCGACGTGCCGGTTATCTCTCACAACCGCTGGGATTCCGTGAGCTTGTACCCGAGCACGACCAGGGCAAGCAGCAGGGTCACCCCATTGGCGAGGATGATCGGCCAGGCCGCGAGCAGGAGGCCGTAGATCCCCCAGAGGGCGACCCCGGCGGAGAACAGCAGATACATCCCGAGCGAGATCGCCCGGGTGTCGCGGGTGCGCAGGGTCTGTACCACTTGCGGTACGAAGGCGGAGGTGGTGAGGAAGGCGGCGGCATAGCCGAGCAGATCGGGCGGCGACATCGGGGCGGGCACCTGGAGTGGAAAGCCGCCATTCTCGCCGATTCGCGGTCCGGGTGGCCGCAAGGATCCGCGCCCACCGGATCGCCAGGCGGCCACCCTTGAAGAAAGCGAGCCGGGACGTGATGTCCAAGATCTGGCATCACAACACCGAGGCTTCACACCATGGCAACCGCCATCTGGAAAGATCGGGTGATCGCGGAGAGCGATCAAGTCGAAGTGGTGGAAGGCAATCTGTACTTTCCACCCGAGTCGGTTCAGCAGGCGTATCTGGAGCCGAGCCCCACGCGCACGCGCTGCCCCTGGAAAGGGGAGGCCCACTACTACCACGTCGTGGTCGATGGCGAGCGCAACGCCGATGCCGCCTGGTTCTATCCCGAGCCCAAGCCGGCGGCGTCCAATATCCAGGGGCGAGTGGCCTTCTGGCGCGGGGTCAAGGTGACGCGCTGAGCGGGCCGCCGCCGGTGTCCGGCCTCATGCCCATCCCAGGGTCAGGGCGCTGAGCACCAGATAGCGCCCGCCCTTGGCCAGCGTCACCAGTCCCAGGAAGCGCCAGAGTGGCTCGCGCAGGAGACCGGCGATCAGGGTGAGCGGGTCGCCGATCACGGGCGCCCAGCTCAACAGCAGGGACCAGTGCCCGCCGCGCTGATAGAAGCGCTCTGCCTGAGCTAGCCGGTGCGCCTTCACGGGAAACCAGGGCCGATCCCGCCAGCGGGCCAGGGATCGCCCGACCAGCCAGTTCACCAGGGCACCCAGCACATTGCCGAGCGTCGCCACCAGGAGTAGCGCCCAGAGCGGATAGGCCCCCGAGAGCAGCAGCCCGACCAGGACCGCCTCCGACTGCAACGGCAGCAATGTCGCGGCGCCGAAGGCGGCGAGAAAGAGTCCAAGATAACCCGACAGCTCCAGCATCAGCGGACAGCCCGATCCCCGCCATCGGCTTCAGGCTGGAGCGCGGATCGCCTGGGATCGGCAACCATACGGAGACGCCATGACCATTACCCTGCTCAAAGACCTGCTCCTCTGGTCGCTCGCGATCAACTACGGCTTGCTACTGCTCTGGTTCCTGCTCTTCGTCGCGGCCCACGAGTGGATGTATCGACTCCATAGCCGCTGGTTCCGGCTCTCCGTCGACGCCTTCGATACCATCCACTATGCCGGCATGGCCGCCTACAAGCTCGGCATCCTGCTGCTGAATCTGGTGCCGCTGCTCGCGCTCGTACTTTCAGGATGAGCGTCCGGCATCCAATCCCCGCGCGGGCCAGTGAGGGGATGCACGCCGCTCGCCAGGATCGCCGAGGGAGTCAGGATGTCGCGCTTCGGACCGGCGAGCCAAAAACAGGAACCGCATCGCGATGGCGAGAAGCACGCTGGCAAACCCTGTTTGAACGTTTTCGGGACAGACGCTTAAAGTCTGGGTAGAACGATGGGGTCGCGTTTCTTTGGATTGGCTCGATAGAAGGCGGCGACATTGCCGACGCGTGAGACGAGATCGGACTGGGTCCGCTCCCGGATGAGTTCGATCCCGGCATCGCGCTCCTCGCGATCCCCCGCGTTGATGCGGATCTTGAGCAATTCGTGATGGGCGAGCGCGATCTCGATCTCGGCCAGGACCGACTCGGTGATGCCGTGCTGACCGACGAGGACGACGGGCTTGAGATGGTGGACCTGCTGCTTGAGCCAGCGTTTTTGTTTCGAGGTGATGGTCATGGGGTCAATGTGAAGCCTGAATGGTCGTCGCTGGGACGTTGGTGATGAGAAAGTGGGTGATTGCATCGACCGGCAGTGGCCGGCTGACCAGATAGCCTTGCATCACGTCGCATTGTAGCGCGCGCAGGTAATCCGCCTGCGCTTGCGTTTCGACACCCTCGGCGATGATTTCGAGCCCCAGGCTGTGGCCGAGCGCGATGATGGCCTTGACGATCGAGGCGTTGCCGCTGTTGGTGGTGACGTCGCGCACGAAGGAGAGGTCGATCTTGAGTTTATGCACCTCGATCTGCTGCAAGTAGGCGAGCGAGGAATAGCCGGTGCCGAAGTCGTCGATCGAGAGGCGCACGCCGAGCGCCCGCAGCGCCGCCAGCGAGCGGAAAGACTGGTCGCGGTCCAGCATCAGGAAGCTCTCGGTGATCTCCAGCTCCAGCCGCTCGGGCGGGATGCCGGTTTCGCGCAGGGCGTCATTGACCGACTCGACCAGATGCCCCCGGCTCAACTGGACGGCGGAGACGTTCACCGCCGTCTGGCGCGGTGCCAGCCCGGCGTCTAGCCAGGCTTTGATCTGGTGGCAGGCACTGCGCAACACCCAGTCGCCCAGTCTCACCACCAGCCCGCTTTCCTCGGCCAGCGGGATGAAGGCGCCGGGCGGGATCATCCCCCGCTGCGGATGTTGCCAGCGGACCAGCGCCTCCAGACCGACGATCTGGCCGCTGGCCAGATCGATCTGGGGCTGATAGTGCAGCAGCAGCTCGCCGCCCTCGGTCGCGCGGCGCAGGTCGGCTTCGAGCGTCAGGCGATCCCGCGCCTGATGGGTCATCTCCGGGGAGAAGAAACGCAGGATGCCGCGTCCCTGCTGCTTGGCCTGGTCGAGCGCCGCGTCGGCGTTGCTTTGCAGGGTTTCGCCATCCAGTCCGTCGGCGGGATAGAGGGCGATGCCGATGCTGACGCCGATATAGACCTGATGTCCATCGATCGGGAAGGGGTCGGCCAGGGCGTCGATCAGCCGTTGCGCGATCAGGTCGATGCCGGGCAGACTCGGATCCTGCTCCAGGATCAGATTGAACTCGTCGCCGCCGATGCGCGCCATGGGGTTGCTGTTCGGCAGCACACCCTGTAGACGCCGGCTCACCGCGATCAGTAACCGATCGCCCAGACTGTGGCCGAGGCTTTCGTTGACGGTTTTGAAATGGTCGAGATCGAGAAAGAGGAGGGCGAACTGGGTCTGGGTGTGCTCGGCATGCGTGATCGCGTAGGTCAAAAACTCCCGAAACAGCGAGCGATTGGGCAGGCCGGTCAAGGAGTCACGATGGGTGACGTAATCGAGCTTCTCCTCGGCCAGGTGGCGGTCGGTGATATCGCGGTTCGATCCGCGTCGCCCCAGGAATCGGCCCGCTTCATCGAGAACCGGCTTGCAGACACGCTCGATCCAGCGTTCGCCGCCATCGCGGGCCTGGATACGGAAGATCAGCGGCTCGGCATCGGCGCTCGCCGGGCCTGGAAGGTGTGCTTGCCAGGTGTCCAGGTCGTCCGGATGGATGAGCCTGTCCATCAGACCGGCATCGGCGAAGAAATCCGCTGGCGCATAGCCCGAGACCTCCAGACAGGCGGGCGACACGTAGAGGTAGCGGCCATCGGGCGCCACCCAGTACTCCCAGTTGGGCGAGTAGTCGGCGAGGATGCGGTATTGCTCCTCGCTCTCGCGCAGTGCCGCCTCCGCGGCCCGGCGGGCGCGCTGTTCCGCCACTTCGCGCAAGCAGCGCTCGATCGCGGGAACCAGACGGATCAGGTGGTCCTTGAGGACGAAGTCCCCGACCCCGAGCCGCAACAGTTCCACCGCCCGCTCCTCGCCCACCGTCCCGGAGACCAGAATCACCGGCAGGTCCGGCCAACGCTGGCGAATGAGCGTGAGGGTCGACTCGAAGTCCATGCCCGGAACCCGGTAGTCGGCCAGCACAAGCGTCCAGGAGTCCGTCTCCAGGGCGGCCTCCAGCTCCGGGATGCTGGCGACCCGCGTACACTCGGTCGCCAGCCCCTGCTTGCGCAGATGACGGGCGATGAGCATGAAATCCGCCGGATCGTCCTCGATGACCAAGAGGTTGAGCGAGGCGTTCATGGCATCCGGTCCAGGCTCACAGATCCGGCGGATCGTTGATGAGCAGCCAGTAGATCCCCAGGCGCGCGACGGTCTCGGCCAGCTCGGCGAATTCCACGGGCTTGCGCACGAAGCTGTTGGCGCCGTTCTCGTAGCTCTGCAAGCGATCCCGCTCTTCATCCGAAGAGGTCAGGATCACCACCGGGAGCAGGTGGGTGCGCGGGTCCGCCCGCAGGCGTTCCAGCACCTGGAGGCCAGAGAGTCGCGGCAGGCCGATGTCGAGCAGGATCACCGCCGGCAGCCCCGGTGCGCGGGCGGCGAATTCGCCCTCGACGAACAGATAATCCAGCGCCTGCTGACCGTCGCGCACCACGTCGATGGTGTTGGCCAGGTTGGCCTTGCGCAGGGCGCGCAGGATCAGCCGCTCGTCCTGCGGGTTGTCTTCCACGATGAGGATCGCTTTGTTTTTCATGCTGGCTCCTGACGGGTCGCCGCAGGCAGGGTGAAGCGGAAGGTGGCGCCCTGGTCTGGCACACCCTTGGCTTCGACGGTGCCGCCGTGACGGTGAACGATGCGCTGCACCGTGGCGAGCCCGATGCCGATGCCCGGAAATTCCTCCTGCCGGTGCAGACGCTGGAAGGCTTTGAACAGGCGCTCCGAGTAGGCCATGTCGAATCCGGCGCCATTATCGGTCACGCACAGCCAGTGCATCCCGGCTTTATCCTCAGCATAGACCCGGATGGTCGCGGCGAGGGTCTTGCCGGTGTACTTCCAGGCGTTGTCAAGCAGGTTGTCATGACGACCTCCAGCATGGTCGGATCGCCCAGGACGTTGAGCCCCGGCGCCACCTCCCAGGCCACCTGGCGTTGCGACTCCGCCGCCGCCAGTTGCGCGAGCCGCTGTTCGGCGAGCGCGGTCAGGTCCACCGGGTCGCGCCGCAACTCGCCTCGGGTGCTGCGCGAGAGGGTCAGGATGCCGTCGATCAGCTCACCCATGCGCCGGCTGGCGAGGTCGATCTGTTGGAGATCGTCCAGCGCCTCGCCGTCCAGGCGCTCGCCGTAGTCCTCCAGCAGCGCCTGACTGAAGCCGCTCAGAGCGCGTAGCGGCGCCCGCAGGTCATGGGAGACCGCGTAGGCGAAGGACTCCAGCTCCAGATTGGCGGCCTGCAGCTCCGCCGTGCGGAGACGAACCCGCTCCTCCAGATTGACATTGAGGTGCTGGATCTCGGCCTCGGCGCGCTTGCGCTCGACGATCTCGGCCTCCAGCCGCGCGCGCGAGACGGTGGTCTCCTGGAGCCGGTCCAACATGGCGTCAAAGGCATCCGCCAGCGCGCCCAGTTCGTCCGGCCGATGGCTGCGTAGGCGCTGGTCCAGCTCACCGGCGGTGACCCGCAGCGCGGCCGCGTGCAAGGCTCGCACGGGGTTCAGGATGGTCCGCTGAAGCGTCAGGAAAATCCCCAGACCCAGGGCGGCCATGCCCGCCAGCATCAGGCCCAGGGTCAGGTTTTCGCGCGTACTTGCCGCGAGCATCCGCGCGTTGGCTTGATGCCCGATCTGACTGACGAACAGGATCAGGGCATGGCTGTCGACCAGGATCAGGTCCGTGGTGCGCCGGTCCCGCTAAAGTGGACCCCTCAAACCGGACAGTCATTTCAGCTCGACACTGAACCGGAAGGGGTAGGTTGAGATGGGCGAAGCAAAGCGCAAAAGTTACACGGCAGCCTTCAAGGCCAAGGTGGGTCTGGAGGCGATCCGCGGGATCAAGACGGTCAACGAGATTGGTCAGGACCACGGGGTTCATCCGGCGCAGGTCGGGCAGTGGAAGAAGGAGATCCTGGAGCAGGCTGGGACGCTGTTCGAGATCAAACGCGGGCGCAAGCCTGCGGATGATCAGCGTGCGCCGGAACGACTCGACAGCGAGATCGGGCGGCTGAAGATGGAACTGGACTGGTTGAAAAAAAAGTCTGGTTTGAGCCTGTGAGCACGCGGCGTGAGTGGATCGCGCGCGAGGATGCGTTGGCGGTGAGTCGGCAATGTGCGCTGACGGGGGTCACGCGCGCCTGGGTCTCTGCCGCCTCGGCGGGCGAGACGAGCGACGCGTCAGACCTGGTGTTGCTGAACCTGATCGATGAGCAGTACACCCGGCGCCCCTTCTACGGCAGTCGGCGCATGGTGGTGTACTTGAAGACACAGGGCCACGTGGTGAACCGCAAGCACGTCCAGCGGCTCATGCGCGTCCTGGGTCTGGCCGGCATGGCGCCGGGGCCGAACACCCGCACGCCCGATCCGGAGCACAAGGTCTATCCTTACCTGCTGCGCGGGATCGAGGTCACGCACCCGAACCAGGTCTGGAGCACCGACATCACCTACGTCCGCCTGGCGCACGGCGTTGCTTACCTGGTCGCCATCATCGACTGGTATTCGCGCCGCGTACTCACCTGGCGCCTGTCCAATACCCTGGAGGCGGGCTTCTGCGTGGAGGGCCTGGAAGACGCGCTGCGTGCCCACGGCCAGCCCGAAATCTTCAACACGGATCAAGGGTCACAGTTCACCAGCACGGCGTTCACACGGATCCTCTTGGAGGCCGGGGTCGCCATCAGCATGGACGGGCGCGGGCGGGCATTGGACAACATCTTCGTCGAGCGGCTGTGGCGAAGCGTCAAAGACGAGGATATCGACCTCAAGGGCGATGCCAGCTTGCCCGAGCTGCTCCTGGGGCTGACCGAGTCTTTCGCCTTTTACAACCACGAACGTCCGCATCAATCGCTGGGGTACCTGACGCCGGAGGCGGTCTACCGCTCGGGGGAAGGTGGGGGAGCCAACATCGTGGATCGCTTCGGCAAGGCAGAACAGGAACTGGGGCCGCGCCAAACCGCTGCGATGGACGTGGATAGTCCAGCTTAAATTCAGGGAAAAACTGTCCTGGACATGGGGTCCACTTTAGT
>CAWFSC010000019.1:0-28053 GCA_963818415.1 uncultured Gammaproteobacteria bacterium
GCCCTAGACAAGCACCTGGCGCGTTCGCCTGAAATAACGATCAATCGCTTGCTCGATACGCGGATCAATCATGCTCTCGGGGCGTTTGCCACGCGGGCAGGCGAGTCGTGGCGTCGTCCCGAACAGGCGGCAGATCAGCGGCCGCTCGGCATAGACCTGGCAACCCTCGGCGCCCAGATAAGGGCAACTCCAGTCGGCGAGCGCCGTCGCGTGCTCCGCGTCGCTTTTGATCGGGAGCATGGCGATCTCCTCGCTGGAGGCGGTCACGGGTCCGCAACAGTCATGACAGCCGGGTTCGCAGTCGAACACGGGGATCTTTCGTCGCAACAAACGCAGTGTCGGATGGTGGCCGATCATCGGGTGACTCGATCTTGCGCCGGACGGTGCCGTCGTACCGGTTGGCTGATGACACATCCGTTAGCCGTGGTAGGCCCGGCTGAGTTCGTGCACAGCATTCACCATGGCCGCCGCATGCTCCGGCGGGGTCAAGCGGTCGATCCCATGCCCCAGGTTGAACACATGGCCCTGGTCCTGGCCATAGCTTTCAAGGACTTTGCCGACTTCGGCGCGAATGGTGTCGGGGTTGCTGAACAGGACGGTCGGATCGAGGTTGCCTTGCAGCGCCACCCGGTCACCCACCCGGCGGCGCGCGGCGCCGATGTCGATGGTCCAGTCCAGACCGATCGCGTCGCAACCAATGGTAGCCATGCGCTCCAGCCACAACCCGCCGCCCTTGGTATAGATGATGGTCGGGACGATGGCACCATCGTATTCGCGAGTCAGCCCCTGGATGACCTGTTCCAGGTACGCCAGGGAGAACTCGCTAAACGCGGCCTCGGACAGGATCCCGCCCCAGGAGTCAAAGATCATCACCGCCTGGGCGCCCGCCTCGATCTGCGCGTTGAGATAGGCGGTCACGGCGCGCGCGTTGACGTCCAGGATGTGATGTAGCAGGTCCGGGCGCTGATAGAGCATGGACTTGGTCTGGCGGAAGTCCGCCGTGCCTTGGCCCTCCACCATGTAGCAGGCCAGCGTGAACGGACTGCCGGCGAAACCGATGAGGGGGACTTCGTTATCGAGCGTGCGGCGGATCTGGCGGACCGCATCCATGACGTAGCGTAATTCGCGCGTCGGGTCTGGGACCGCCAAGGCGTGGATGTCGCGCTCTTCGCGCAGCGGCCGCGCGAATCGTGGCCCCTCGGCGTCGCTGAAATAGAGTCCTAGCCCCATGGCATCGGGAATGGTGAGGATGTCCGAAAAGAGAATGGCGGCGTCGAGCGGAAAGCGCGCGAGCGGCTGCAGGGTGACTTGCGTGGCCAGTTCGGGATTTTTGCACAGGTCGAGAAAATCCCCGGCTCTGGCCCGAGTGAGATTGTATTCCGGTAGATAACGACCCGCCTGACGCATCATCCAGACCGGGGTGTACTCGGTTGGCTGGCGCAGTAGGGCTCGCAGAAAGGTATCGTTTCTGGGTGTGGCCATGCGTGTTGTGCCTGCGTTGAGTTAAGTAAAGGAGGCGCCGTGCCGGCGCCGATCAAGCCGCTGACGCGCGGTGATCGCTCGCTCAGGGCGACCCCTCCTCGGTTTTCCCCGCATTCCCCGTCAACCACTCGGGCAGCTCGCGCGAACCCGCGTGCTCAATGATGTACTGACGCATCAGCTTGCGGATGACTTGTGAGGAGGTGAGGTCTTGCTGGGCGCAGATGTCCTCGAAGATCTGTTTTTTGATCGGATCGATCAGAAACGTCATGCGTGCGGTGCGATTTTCCATGAAGATCTCTCGTGGTGCATCTGATGCGCTTCATATGATAATTGCATTATCATATATATGCCATATAATATGTTCCATGCTGATGGAGAGACACTTGCGGGCGAGGCCGGGCCGGTTGCTTTATGGGCGATAGACACGTTCCACACTTTGGTCATCACAGCGATCGGATCCAGCATTTCCTCGACATCTCGCGCAAATTTTTTGGGCTTGACGTGCCGTCTGACCCGCCTCCTGACCAGGCAGCAGCCGATCGCCCGCCGGATCTCGAAGAACAACGGAAGGCTCCCGACCAGAATGCCGATGAACAATGAGACCAAGCATCCGCGCGTAAAGCTGCTGGATTTGCCTGGGGAGGCGGTCGGCGAGCGTGGCACTCTACGCGTGCTCGAATCGGATCGGTGCGATCCGCGACAGATTTACACGCGGATTCTGACCGAGCGTTACAGCAAGCCGTTCATCGTCGACGATGGGCGGACACGCCGCCTCTATTTCAGCCTGCGTTACGTCCAGAGTTCCATGCGCTTCGATGATCCGGTCGTGCTCGATTTTGCCTACACGCGCAAGATGATGGCCTTTCTTCTGTTTGTCCCTGATCCGACGCATGTCCTGATGGTCGGACTGGGAGGCGGTTCACTAGCTAAGTTCTGTCACCACTATCTGCCCCGTACACGCCTGACCGTGATCGAGGTGAATCCCGACGTCATCGCCTTGCGCGGCGAATTCAGCGTTCCCGAGGACGAGCGCCTGCGCATCATCCAGGCGGATGCCGCCAGGTATCTTCCGACCACCGAGAGCGACACCGATGTGCTCTTGCTGGATGGTTTCGACGCGAACGGCATCGCCCCGACATTTCTCTGTCGCGGCTTCTATGAGGCGGCGTATCGCCGGCTGAGGCTGGGAGGATTGCTCGTCGCCAACTTCTCCGGCCCGCCCGAGCGCTGGTATCGGCACTTTCAGCTGCTTGACGATGCCTTTGAAGGCCGCGTCCATGTGGTGCGCGTGACATTGGGCGATAATTACATTGCCTTCGCGTTCGCCGATCCCGGATTTCCCTTCAACTGGGCGCAACTGGAGAAACGGGCGACGATGCTGGCAGACCTCATCCCTCTGGACTTTGCTGATTTTGTTGGCAGGCTTCGCGCCGGAGCGGATCTGCAACGGGGACTGCGCCGATTCCCCCGCGCCCGGTCTTTCTCCCAACTCTAAGAGGGTGCTGACGTTGCAGGATGTTCTGGAATACCTTAGACAGCGTGGTCAGCAACTCGACGCGGAGATCGCAGCGGCGACCGGCATCCCGCTCGCCGAGGTGCGCCTTCGTCTATCGGAGCTTGCGAAAAGGGGCGACATCGTGACTTGTCGCTCGATTCGGTTCATCAATGGCGAGAAAAGCGAAGGGACGCTCTGCCGAGCGACCGGATCGGCCCCAGCCGTCACCCCGGTCAGAAAACCAAAAGCGAGAAAGCCTAGAAAAAAGAAGACTCAACCGACCATTTAGTGGAACTTGATTCCGTCAGGGTAAGCGCACCACCGTCGACCGCGCTAACGTGACGCTAACGCCCCATTCGAAGTTAGACATGATTGACGTGGAGACAACATCACGATGATGCGACTTCTTCCAAGCGGTTTTGATGTTTGAACGATGATCACCGCCGCTCAGGTTCGTGCCGCCCGCGCCCTGTTGGGCCTGGACCAACGCCATCTGGCGGAGGCCGCCGGCCTGTCTCTGCCCACCATCCGGCGGATGGAGGCGAGCGACAGCCGGGTGCGCGGCAACATGGAGTCGCTGGTTAAGCTGATGGATACCTTTGATAAATCCGGTGTCGAATTGATCGCCGAAGGCGCGGTCAGTACCGCCAGGGGACGCGGAGTACGGCTCAAGGCGTCGCCACCGCGAGCGACCCGCGCACTGCCGTGCCTCGATCAACGCCCACTCGCGGCGGAGGCGAGCCTGTCGTCGCCGACCATCCATCGTCCGTCAGAGGGAGGCGATGCCCAATGAGCGCGACACCTGCGCTGTTGATGGCCGAACTCGCCGAACTGGCCGTGCTCCTGGCGCTCGGCTCCGCCGTTGTATCGCTGTTCGCCAGCCATGAGCCGCAAGGTCGTGCGTCGAGTGGCGATGCCGTTGCTTGCCCTCTCCGGTCTGGCGGCGGTGGCGGCTGGGATCTGGGCCTTGATCGCGGGCGGCAGCATCTCGACCACCCTGCCGCTGGGTCTGCCCTGGCTGCCCTGGCATCTGCGCCTCGATGCGCTGTCCGGGCTCTTCCTCATGATCATCGGTCTGGTCACCACGGCGGTGGGGATCTATGGCCGCTCCTATGTGCGCGACTTCGAGCACGGGCGCGATTCGCTGACGGCGCTCGGCGTCTTCACCGGGCTGTTCCTGGTCGGCATGCTGCTGGTGGTGCTGGCGGACGACGCCTTTCTCTTCATGGTGGCCTGGGAGCTGATGTCCCTGTCCTCCTATTTCCTGGTCGCCTTTCAGCACGAGAACGCGGCCAACCGGCGCGCGGCCTTTCTCTATCTGCTGATGGCGCATGTCGGCGGGCTGGCCATCCTGCTCGGCTTCGGGGTGCTGGCGGCCTTCGGCCACGGCTTCGACTTCGACGCGCTGCGCGCGGCGGCGCTCTCGCCCGCCTGGGCGAGCGTCGCCTTCGCCCTGGCCTTCTTCGGCTTCGGCATGAAGGCGGGTCTGGTGCCGCTGCATGCCTGGCTGCCGGAGGCCCATCCGGTCGCGCCCTCGCATATCTCGGCGCTCATGTCCGGGGTCATGCTCAAGGTGGCGGTCTACGGCTTCATCCGCGTCGTCTTCGATCTGATCGGCCAGCTCCAGTGGGAGTGGGGCGTGACGCCTGCTGGTGATCGGCAGCGTCTCCGCGCTCATGGGGGTGCTGTTCGCGCTCATGCAGACGGATCTCAAGCGGCTGCTGGCCTATTCGTCGGTGGAGAACCTCGGCATCATCTTCATCGCGCTGGGTCTGTCGCTGGTCTTTCTCGGCACCGGGCATGCCCTGCTGGGCGCGCTCGCCCTGATCGCCGCGCTCTATCACGTCCATCAATCATGCGCTCTTCAAGGGTCTGCTGTTCCTGGGCGCGGGCGCCATCCTGCACAGCTCGCACGAGCGCGATCTGGAGCAGATGGGCGGTCTGCTGCGGCGCATGCCCTGGACCGGCTCCTTTTTCCTGATCGGCTGTCTCTCCATCTCCGCGCTGCCGCCCTTCAATGGCTTCGTCTCCGAGTGGCTGATCTTCCAGGCGGCGCTCCAGGCCTGGCAGCTCGAAAGCGGCGTGCTGCGCAGCCTCATCCCCATCGCCTCGGCGGTGCTGGCGCTCACCGGCGCGCTGGTGGCGGCGACCTTCGTCAAGGTCTATGGCGTCGCCTTTCTCGGTCAGGCGCGCTCGCGGCATGTGCGCCACGCGCGCCAGGGGGCGCTCGGCATGCGGGTGGGACAGGGGATGCTGGCCGCGCTCTGCGTGCTCTTCGGCGTGCTGCCGACCCAGGTCATCGCGCTGATCGACGCCGGTCTCCGAGCAACTGCTGGGCAGCGGGCTGCCGCAGGCCGGCGCCCACGGCTGGCTGTGGCTGACGCCGATCTCCTCGGAGACGGCGAGCTACAGCGCGCCGCTGACCATCCTGCTGCTGGCGCTGATCGCCGGGCTGGCGTTCTGGTGGTTCCTGCGCGGGGTGCCGCGCCGCATCCGCCGCAGCGATCCCTGGGATTGCGGTTTCGCGCCGCCCTCGCCGCGCATGCAGTACACCGCGACCGCCTTCGCCCAGCCGATCCGGCGGGTGTTCGGGCTGCTGTTCGCGATCGACGAGTCCCGCCCCGCGCTCGATGACAGCGCGCCGCGCTACCGGCTCAAGCTGACCGACCGCACCTGGGCGCTGCTCTATGTCCCGATCGCCCGCGCGGTGGAGTCGGCCTCGCGGCGGGTGGTGCGGCTGCAATCGGGGAACGTGCGCATCTATCTCGGCTGGACCCTGGGGACGCTACTGGTGCTGTTATGGATCATCTCCTGATCGCCTCCACCTGGGGGATCGCGCTGGTCCAGGCCCTGCTGTTCGCGGCGCTCGCGCCGCTGCTGATCGGCTGGGTGCGCAAGGTCAAGGCGCGGCTGCAGAACCGGCGCGGCGCGCCGATCCTTCAGCCCTACGCGGATCTGCGCAAGCTGCTGGTCAAGGAGATCCGGGTTGCCGCACACCGCCTCGCCGCTGTTCCGCGTGGCGCCCTATATCGTCTTCGTCGCCACCTGGCTGGCCGCGTCCACCGTGCCGCTGATCGCGCTGGATCTGCCGACCGCGCCAGATCGCGGACATCATCGTGCTGGTCGGACTGCTGGCGCTGGCGCGCTTCTTCCTGGCGCTCGCCGGCATGGACGTGGGCACCGCCTTCGGCGGCATGGGCGCCTCGCGCGAGATGCTGGTCTCGGCGCCTGGCCGAGCCGGCGATGCTGATGGCCGTCTTCACGCTCGCCATGACCGCGCACAGCACCAGTCTGGTGAGCGTCATGGACCATCACCTGGCGGACGGCTTCATCCTGCGCCCCTCCTATCTGTTCGCCTTCGCGGCCCTGATCCTGGTGGCGCTGGCGGAGTGCGGGCGCATCCCGGTGGACAACCCGGCGACCCATCTGGAGCTGACCATGATCCATGAGGCCATGCTGCTGGAGTACAGCGGCCGGCATCTGGCGCTCATGGAGTGGGCGGCCTGGATCAAGCTGCTGCTCTACGGGGTGCTGATCGCCAACGTCTTCCTGCCCTGGGGGGTGGCGACAGGACTTCGGACCGCTGGCGCTCGGGCTGGGTCTGGCCGCCGTGCTGGTCAAGCTGACCCTGCTGGGCGCGGCGCTGGCGGCGGGCGAGACGGTGCTGGCCAAGATGCGCCTGTTCCGCGTGCCGGCCTTCCTCAACCTGGCGCTTGCTGCTGGCGCTGCTCGGGCTCCTGAGCCATGTCATCCTGGAGGTGGGGGCATGAGCTTCGCCCTCCTGACCCTGCTGCAACAGTTCGTGCTGCTGCTGGCGGCGCTGGCGCTCTTCCTCTCCTTCGTGCTGCTGGCCCAGCCGCGCCTGGTCGCCGCCATCCACACCTTCGCCTGGCAGGGCGCGCTGGTGGCGGCGGTGACGCTGACGGTGGCGCTCGACCGGCGACGCCCATCATCTCTATTTCTCGGCCGCGACTGACCCTGGTGCTCAAGGCGCTGCTCATCCCCTGGATGCTGCACCGGCTGTCGCGCCGGCTGGGGCTGGAGCGCCACACCGAGACCCTGCGCTGGCCGGCGCTGGTGGTCATGGCCGGGGTGGTGCTGGTGATCTTCAGCTACTGGCTGGTGGAGCCCATGGTGGCGGAGGGCCTGGCCTTCACCCGCAACATCGTCGCCGTGAGCCTGGCGGTGGTGCTGATCGGCCTGCTGATGATGGTCTTCCGCCAGCAGGCGGTGGCCCAGGTGCTCGGCTTCATGTCGATGGAGAACGGACTCTTCCTCGCCGCCGTCTCCGCCACCTCCGGCATGCCGCTGGTGGTCGAGCTGGGCGTCGCCTTCGACGTGCTGGTCGCCATGGTCCTGTTCGGCGTCTTCTTCTTTCAGATCCGCGAGAGTATCGATTCGCTCGATGTCGATCGGCTCAATCGGCTGACCGAGACCGCAGAGCGCGGTGGCGCGGACGCCTTCGCGGTGGCCGAGGAGACCAGCGAATGACCGCGCTTCTGGTCATCCTGCTCGCGCCCCTGCTCGGCGGTTTGGTGCTGGCCGTGCTGCGCCCGCTGGCGCTGGCCGGTTGGCTGAATCTGGCGGTCTCGGTGATCACGCTCGGCGGCGCGGTCTGGCTGGCCTGGTCGGTGGCCCATGTCGGGACGATCGCGGGCATGGGCTTTCGGGTCGATGACTTCAACGTCTATCTGGTGGTGCTGACCGCCTTCGTCGGCGTGACGACGTCGATCTTCTCGCGGCCCTACATGCGCCATGTCTGCGCGACCGGCAAGATCACCGCCCGCAGCATGCGGGTCTATCACAGCATGTACCAGGCCTTCATGCTGACCATGCTGGTGGCGCTGACCACCGACAACCTGGGCGTGCTCTGGGTCGCGATCGAGGGGGCGACGCTGGCGACCGTGCTGCTGGTGTCGCTCTACCGCACGCCGGAGGCGGTCGAGGCGGCCTGGAAGTATTTCATCCTCTGCGGCGTGGGCATCGCGCTGGCGC
This sequence comes from uncultured Gammaproteobacteria bacterium, assembly GCA_963818415.1. GTDB lineage: Bacteria > Pseudomonadota > Gammaproteobacteria > Chromatiales > Chromatiaceae > CAWFSC01. Next base: position 7,973 of record CAWFSC010000019.1, read on the forward strand.
TGTTCGGCACCGTGCTGACCTACTTCGCCGCCCAGCACGTGATGGCCGATCCGGGCGCCGGCCTGACCTGGAGCGCGCTCTATGAACGCGCCCATGAGCTGAACCCGACCGTGATGCGCATCGCCTTCGTCTTTCTGCTGGTCGGCTATGGCACCAAGGTCGGTCTGGTGCCCATGCACCAATGGCTGCCGGATGCCCATTCGGAAGGCCCGACGCCCATGTCCGCCGTGCTCTCCGGGCTGCTGCTCAATGTCGCGCTCTATGCCGTGGTGCGGCTCAAGATGCTGGTGGACGGCTCCATGGCCGAGACCGCCACGCCGCATCTGGCCGGAGCGCTGCTGATGGGCTTCGGGCTGGTCTCCTTCACCGTCGCCGCGCTCTTCCTGCATCGCCAGCGCGACATCAAGCGCATGTTCAGCTACTCCTCGATCGAGCACATGGGGCTCATGACCTTCGCCTTCGGGCTCGGCGGGCCGCTCGCCACCTTCGGCGCCCTGCTGCACATGCTGGTGCACTCGCTCACCAAGTCGGCCATCTTCGTCACCGTCGGGCACGCCACCCACATCGCCGGCACCCAGTCGATCGACAAGATCCGCGGCCTGATTCGCACCCAGCCGGCGGTCGGCTGGTCGCTGCTGCTCGGGGTCGTCGCCATCGCCGGCTTCCCGCCCTTCGGCGTCTTCATGAGCGAGTTCCTGCTGCTGACCGCGACCATGCAGTCGCAGCCCTGGTTCACGCGTCGCGCTCCTGAGCGGCCTGGCGATCGCCTTCGCGGGGCTGTTCCGCCATCTGCACCCGATGGTCTACGGCCCCGCGCCCGAGGGCCAGCAGCCGGTGCAGGCCAACATGATCCCGGTGATCGTCCATCTCGGGCCTGGTGCTCTGGCTCGGACTCGCGATCCCCGGCTTCCTCGCCACCTGGCTCGACCGGGCGACGCAGTTGATCACGGGGGCGCATCTGCTATGACCGACTCGAATCAGGTGCATCGCTTCGACTGGCTCTCGGAATACCTCGCCCGCCTGGAGGACGAGCACGTCATCGCCCACCACGGCGACGCGCGCGTCCTCGCCCCGGCCCATCGGCTGGAGCTCGACCCGGAGGATTGGGTGGTCGCGGCGCGGCTGGCGGCGGGCATGGGCATGCGTCATGCCGGCGTCTGGGCCGATCCGCTGGAGGAGGTCTGTCCCGACACCGGGCTGGTGCCCGAGGCGGCGCGCGCCGGGCAGGAGGCCCCGGAGGAGCCCTGCGTGCGGGTGCGCGCCTGTCTGGAGCTGGGCGGCGACTATCTGGTGATCGAGACCGACGTCCCGCTCGGCCGGCCGCTGCTCGGCTCCCAGACGCCGGTCTATCCGGGCCTCGACCGTCTGGAGCGCCACGCCCACGACCTGACCGGCGTGGTCTTCACCGGCCACCCGGACGAGCGCCGCTGGACCCGTCATCAGGCGTGGCCGGAGGACCGCTTCCCGCTGCGCCGCGACTTCCCGCTCGGCGGCGAGTCCGTCCGCCGCACCCCGGCCGACGCCGACTACCCCTTCGTGCGCGTCCAGGGCGCGGGCGTCTACGAGATCCCGGTCGGCCCCGTGCACGCCGGCATCATCGAGCCCGGCCACTTCCGCTTCCAGGCGATGGGCGAGGACGTACTGCGGCTGGAGGAGCGCCTCGGCTACGTCCACAAGGGCATCGAGAAGCTCGCGGTCGGGCGCGACCCGGCCGGACTCGCGCGGCTCGCCGGGCGCGTCTCCGGCGACTCCACCGTCGCCCACGCCTGGGCCGCCTGTCAGGCGATGGAGCGCGCCGCCCGCTGCACGCGTGCCGCCGCGCGCGCTCAGCCTGCGCGCCCTCATGGCCGAGCGCGAGCGCATCGCCAACCACCTGGGCGACATCGGCGCCATCTGCAACGACGTCGGCTTCGCCTTCGCCCATGTCCAGTGCGCGCGGCTGCGCGAGCTATGGCAGCGCCGCAGCCGCGAGCTGTTCGGCCACCGCCTGATGATGGACTGCGTCATCCCCGGCGGCGTCGCCCATGACCTCACGCCCGAGGGCTTCCACGCCCTGCGCCAGGACCACGCCGCCCTGCACCGCGCCATCGAACCCCTGTTCGACGTCATCGAGGACCACCCCTCGCTCGACGACCGTCTCATCGCCACCGGCATCCTCGCCGAGACCGACGCCCGCGCGCTCGGCTGCACCGGCTACGTCGGCAAGGCCAGCGGACTCCCCTTCGACGTCCGCCACGACCACGTCTACCCGCCCTACGACAGCGTGCGCGTCGAGGTGCCGGTCCAGACCGAGGGCGACGTCGCCGCACGGGTGCGCGTGCGCATCGGCGAGGTGCGCGGCAGCCTCTGGATGCTCGACCGCCTGCTCGATGCCCTGCCCGAGGGCGAGATCGCCGTCCCGCTGCCCACGCCCGACGCTGGCGCCATGGGACTGGGAATCATCGAAGGCTGGCGCGGCGAGATCCTCAGCTTCATCCGCTTCGACGCCCAAGGCCGCATCGCCCGCTACTTCCCCCGCGACCCAAGCTGGCACACCTGGCCCGCGCTGGAGCGGCTGATTCTCGGCAACATCGTTCCCGATTTTCCGGTCTGTAATAAGTCGGTCAATGGGTCGTATTCGGGGCAGGATTTGTAGGATGGGTAGAGCGCAGCGAAACCCATCATTCCCCGCGCCCGATGTTCGAATTGAAAGACTTGAACCTGTCGTTTTGCGATTACGCCGATTCTGTATAGTGCGGCAAGCGTGTGTGACGCCATTTTATGTATCGGAAAACATGATGACTGAAACGCCAGATAAAACAAATAATCGGCCGGTGTCCTTGAAACAACTTGCAGAGGAATTGGGGTTTCATACATCATCGGTTCGGAAAACTGTTGTCCGCAGAGGCTTCATGCCTTTCGGTTGTCAGGCGAAAAAAACAAGCCGCTTTTTTTAAGTCATGAAGATGCTGATCTATTTAAGCGGCAGATAGAGAATGAACGAAATAATGCGGTGGTTTCTAAGATTGGTATTTCTCCATCAAGAAGTCAGCGGGGTATATTTTATTGAAGTTCCATCTTACGAAGGGACAATAAGAGTAAAGATAGGGTGGAGCGATAGTATTTCTGACCGCCTTTCAGCTTACCGCACAGTCATTCCCGATCTTCGCATAAGAGCCGTTTGGCAAACAACAGATGCCTGGTGTGAGCGGGCGGCATTGAAGTGTGCCGAAAAGAGAGGTCGACGTGTTCATCAAGAAGTTATTTGAATTTGAAGACATCGAATCAGTCTTATTTGATCTAAATGATCTGTTCTCAAAAATGGGCATGGAGAATAGACATCAAGATCTGTTCAACAATGCTCAAGAAGGCGCTCAACCGGCCTCCAAAAATGGCGCGATCTGGGGACAGCCCTAGGGTGGAACTCCGATAGGAGGTTCCGCCATTTGGGTGCCACTGACTTGGCTACCGTCGGCGCAGCGCTTTGGATGCGACCAATGTTGCTGGATCGGTTCGGCGTTTGAATGGCAGATCGCCCTATCGGGCATCCTCCCTACCAATGACAACACGGGGACGCCAGGCCGAGAGATATTTATTCGTGAATGGCGTAAAGCGATTGCGTGAAACTGCCTAACCAGCGGTTAAAGAGCGGACCTCGCGAGAAGCTGCGATGCTCTGCCGCGCGGGCCGCTTGATCGGGCGTTGGTTGTAAAGAAGCTATAGCAGGCCCGCCGAGCGTAAACTCTCTATATTCCGAGCCATCAATGATTGATTTCGAGTGAGACACGACGAAAGCCGGATCAAACATTCAAAAGCATGGTGTGTCTTTCGACGAAGCAAGCAGCGTTTTTTCAGATCCATTCTGAGCTCACAATACTGGGTCCAGATCACTCTATTGGAGAATATCGCTTTCTCAGGGCCGTAGGCTGGGATGAACAGCGTGAATCCCAGCAATTCACGCGGCGTCATTGCTGGGTTTCGCTTCGGCTCAACCCAGCCTTGTACGGTCCTTCTGAAACGTCGAGCCAGCGGGGCCGCTTAACCTTCGCGCAGGCATTCAAAGGGAAAAAATTATGAAACGATTTATCAAAAAACTTATCGAAAGAATGCCATTCATTGGCAATTTCGAAACGCAATTGAAAATGCAAGGAGCTTATCCGGCTGGACACTACTATTCCCCCATTCCTTCAATGGAAGAGGTTCTTGCGTATATACAATCCAGACAAGTGCCAGGAAGCGAGCTTGTCGGAATCGAGATGAATGCTCAGGGCCAGCGCGATCTGCTGAACGAGTATGCGCTATTCTACAAAGATCTGCCGTTCCCGGAAAAACAGGGGCCTAAACTGCGTTTTTATTACGAGAATAGCTGGTTTAGCTATTCGGATGCTATCTTTCTTTATTGCTTTTTAAAAAAGTTTACTCCAAAAAAAATCATTGAGGTAGGATCGGGTTTCTCATCCGCCGTGATGTTGGACACCATCGACAGTGTTTATTCGCGGCGCCCGGAGATGACTTTTGTCGAACCGTATCCAGATAGACTAAATAGCTTGCTCACAGAGAAGGATAGGCAACAGATAAAATTAATCGATAAAAAGATTCAAGAGGTTCCGTCAGACATCTTCTTGGCGTTAGAGGCCGGTGATTTGTTATTTATTGATTCAAGTCACGTTGTAAAATGTGGCAGTGACCTTCAGTTATTAATGTTTGAAATCTTGCCGCGTCTGCAGCCAGGCGTCTTTGTGCATTTCCATGATGTGTTTTATCCATTCGATTATCCGTCCGACTGGCTGAATGAAGGAAGATATTGGAATGAAAATTACTTCCTTCGTGCGTTTTTGTCTTATAACTCCGAGTGGAGAATTGTGTTATTTAATTCATACGTGCACCATGTTTTTGGCGATTTGATTAAAGAGAAAATGCCATTGTGTGTTAAAAATTCTGGTGGCAGTTTGTATCTTCAACGTCAGCCCGCGTAGGGCGGAAATCCGATAGGACGTTCCACGAAAATTGCGAAAATTGCGAAAATTGGTGTCAAGTCTTGCAGCCAAGCATTGGTCTAGCTGCCCGCGTAGTTGGGGTGACGAGAGTCAACTCCAACATGACCAGCAAGCGCGGTAGAGCGCAACCGCGCGGCGTTCTGCGCCCGCTCCCTGATGAAGAGGTGCCTCATGCACGTCTATGAAGATGACATCCTCGCCTGGTCGCGGGAACAGGCTCGGCTGATCCGCGTCGGCCGCTTTGACCTGGTGGACCGGGAGCATGTCGCGGAGGAGATCGAGGACGTGGGCAAGAGCGAACAACGCGAGTCGGCCAGCCGGGTGGCGGTGCTATTGGCCCATCTGCTGAAATGGCAATATCAGCCGGAGCGGCGTGGCGTGAGTTGGGAACGGACGATCAAGGCCCAGCGCAAGGAGCTTGCCTATTACCTGGGCGAGACGCCGAGCCTGAGGCCGAAGCTGGCGGAACCGCGCTGGTTGGACATGGTCTGGGCCAAGGCCGTCGCGCAGGCGGTGGCGGAAACCGACCTGGACTGTTTTCCCGAAACCTGCCCTTGGGTCATGGATGACGAGACCCTGAATCCGGCCTGGTGGCCGGACGACTGAGGGCCGTAGAGACCGTCTGGGATGAATTGCGTGAATCCCAGTGCGCCCCGCGCCTGGGATGCTGGGTTTCGCTCCCGCTCAACCCAGCCTAGGGTCTTCGTCTCTCGGTTACCCTGACTTAGACCAATCGTCTTCGGCGGAGCTAGACACTCATGTTTCGGATCCTCAAGCAATCATTGCGCACCGGCGTCGTCACCGAGCCACCACCCGATCATCCGGATGCGGAGTTGGAGCAGCTAGGCATCGAGCTGCGCCGACGGATCGACGCACGCTTCGGCCGCAGTCTGGCGATTCGCCAGGTCGACGCCGGCTCCTGCAACGGCTGTGAGCTGGAGATCCATGCGCTCAACAACCCCTATCACGATGTCGAGCGTTTCGGCGTCCACTTCGTCGCTTCGCCGCGTCATGCCGATGCGCTGCTGGTGACCGGGCCGGTCTCGCGCCACATGGAAACCGCGCTGCGCCGTACCTGGCGGGCCACGCCATCGCCCAAATTCGTCATCGCCGCCGGGGAGTGCGCCTGCACCGGGGGCGAGTTCGGTGTCTCTTATGCGAGCTGCGGGGCGGTTGAGAACGTGATCCCGGTGGATGTCAGGATCCCCGGTTGCCCGCCGACGCCGATCGATCTACTCAAGGGTCTGCTCGGTGCCTTGGGTACCTAGCCCGAGCGGCTGGCGGATGTCCAGGCCCCGCATCTCCATTTTGATGTATCACCAGGTCGGCCAGTTCGCGCCCATGAAGGCCCACCGGGCGAACTACTGCGACCATCGGCGCTTCGCCGCTCAAATGGCCTTCCTCGCGCGTTTCGGCTACTCAGTCCTGAGTCTGGACGAGGCGTTGCTCTGTCTGCGCGGCGAGCGGCCGACTCCGAGGAAGGCGGTTGTGCTGACCTTCGACGATGCCTACGACAACTTCGCCGACCACGCCCTGCCGGTGCTTCAGCGGCATGGCTTCCCGGCGACTGTCTATGCGATCAGCGGCTGGCTTGGGCGCAAGGCGGAGTGGTTCGCCAAGGATCCTGGCCGGCCCATTCCGACCCTGATGAGCGGCGCGCGGCTGCGTGCCATGCGTGGCGCTGGAATCACCATCGGCTCGCACACGGTCAACCACGTCAAGCTGGGCGAGGTCGACGCCGACACCCAGCGCCGCGAGCTCCGGCGCGGCAAGGCGGACCTGGAGGATGTGCTCGGCGAGCCGGTCCACCACCTCTGTTACCCGTTCGGGAGTTTCGATCTGAACACGGTGAGGGAGGCGGCGGACGCCGGCTACCGGAGCGCGACGACCTGCCTGCGCGGCGCGGCCGAGTCGCTGGACCATCCGCTGGTCCTGCCGCGCAAGGCCATTTCCCATGGCGACAACCTGCTTGGCTACTGGTGGAAAGTCGCCGTGAAGCAGGCCCCGAAACCCGCGCTCGCCGAGTGGCGGATCGCCCTGGGAGCCGAGCAGACATCGGGTCCGGCCAAACGCGCTTCTCTGGGCGAAGAGTCAAGTCGCGGCCGATCTGTCACACCTTGAAACGGCCGACCAGCATTTGTAGCTCGGTGGCGAGTCCGGCGAGTTGCTCGGAGGCTTCCGTGGTCTGACGGGCGGCCTGGGAGTTGCCTTCCGCCGCGTCGGAGATGCTGGTGACGTTGCGGTTCATCTCCTCGGCGACCGCGCTCTGTTCCTCGGCCGAGCTGGCGACTTGGGTATTGACGTCGTTGATCGTGGTGACGGCGGCGGTGATGGCGTCGAGCGAATGCTCGGCCTCGACGGCCCTGCCACGGCTATCCTCGGCGTGACGCTGGCTCTCATCCATCACGGCGATCGCCCGGCGGCTGGCCTGCTGGAGCCGCTCGATCATGGCGCGGATCTCCTGGGTCGAGGTCTGGGTGCGATTTGCCAGCGAGCGGACTTCATCGGCGACGACGGCAAAGCCGCGCCCGGCCTCGCCCGCGCGGGCGGCCTCGATCGCCGCGTTGAGCGCGAGCAGGTTGGTCTGCTCGGCGATGCCGCGGATCACATCCAGAACCTTGCCGATCTCCTGACTGTCGCGGCCGAGTTCGCGAATGACCTCGGAGGCCTTCTGCACCTCCTGAGCAAGTTGCGCGATCTGCGACATGGTCCGATAGACCACTTCCTTGCCGGAGACGGCCGCCTCCTGGGCGGCATGGGTGGCATCCGAGCCGTGTTGCGCGCTGCGCGCCACCTCCTGGGCCGTCGCGCTCATCTGGTTCATGGCCGAGGCGAGCTGATCGACCTCGTTGCGTTGCTGCGCGATGCCGGCGTTGGTTTGTTCCGTGGCGCCCGCCAGGTTCTGGGCTGCCTGGGCGAGCTGCGCGGTGGACGCGAGGATGCGCGCGATCAGGTCGCGGAAGTTGTCCATCATGGCGTTGAACGCATGGCAGGCGAGCCCGATCTCGTCGCGGCCCTTGCTCTCCAGCCGGCACGCCAGATCGCCGTCGCCGTGGGCGATGCCGTCCAGCCCCAGGGTCATCTGCCGCAATGGGCGCGAGACGAAGCGGTTGGTGAAGAAGTAGAGGACGAGCAGCACGGGAACGCTCAGGATGGCCGCCATGCTGAAGATCTTGATGGCGAACCATTTGACGTTCTGGTTCACCTCGTCGAGATTGATCTCCATGCTGACCGCCCCGAGGACCGAATCGGGCGGCGGCAGGGCATGGCAGGAGGTGCAGTTCTTGCCGAGATAATTCTTGCGGGCGAAGGCCGGGGTGACGGCGCGCAGCAGGTGGCCGTCGTCGGAAACCTTGAGATAGGGCTTACCCGTCGTCAGGACGTTCCGTTCGATGTCGTCGCGTGGTTTTTCATGCTCGGTTCCCGCGCCGAACTGCTTCGAAACGTTCTCCCCGCGCAGGACGCGCAGATCATTGACGTTCTTGAGCTCGACGATCTGATCCAAGAAGGCTGCGCGTTGGCTGATGGTGCCGGTGATCATCATGGTGGTGAGCCCGGCCAGCGTCATCTCGTGCAGGGCGCTGGTGAACGCCTCGGCCTGCTCGATCGCGGTCTGGCGTTGCTGGTCGGCCGCCCAGAGGATGAGGCCAGTCCAGGCCGGCAGCAGGATGAGCCACATGGATCCCAGCAGGCGCATCCAAATCGGGAGATCATTAATTCGTCGCATATCGGCTCTCGCGTAGCAGTGTCGTGTGGCGGTTTAAGCGAGCCTCTTTCGGGGTCTCATCCTCGTCAATCCCGTGGCGGGTGCGTCAGCGTCTGGAGCTCGGGCTCCTCGCCGGTTCAGGTCGCACCCTCGAACAGAACCCGATTATCGGCGCCAGCCTCCCCGCGCATCTGTGAATAAAGCCCCAGAACCTGATCCCAATCCAGCTCCGCGAAGCGCTCGCGCGCCTCCTTGATCTTGTCCTGGAGCGCGGCCTCCGATTTCTCGGCAACGATGGATGCGTGGCGTCCGATTCCTTCCTCGCGGATGAAGAGACAGCCATCCATCAGGTCGGCGAGCTTGACGATATAGGCCAGGGCCGAGCCGTGCAGCGCCGCCTTGCGCGCGGCGATCTCGGGCGCGATCTCGCGCTCGATGCGTGCGAGCGGATCCTGCTCGCCGGAAATCTCGGCGATCCGCCGCTTGAGCGGGGAGGGGAGGTCGCCCATCAGCAGCTCGGGCGTGTCATGGGTCAGGGCGTATTCGAGCACGCCCAGTTGGGTCTCGGCGGAGAGGCTGTCGCCGAGGATGCGCTGCATGAGTTCGCGGGCGATCATGGTCACCAGATAGTGATGCTCGGCCAGTGTCTGGTTGCGCGCGCACCGCACGGAATGCCACCGGGTGACGTGCCCGGAGCGCGCGATATCCTGCATGTTGAGCCTGGGATCCTTCATACTCACCACTCTGTAACGGCTGGACGGACAGAAACTTCACTCGCTTGAACACCCCTTGCGCGGGGTGTAGCATCAGCGCCCCCCTTCACCCGAGTTGCTTGAATCCACAACTGAAATCATGCCCCTGGATCGCGATTGTCTGACTCGGCTCAAGCTACGGCAGGATCCTTTCGATGCCATTCCGAGCGAGGAATTCCTCTACAGCGACCCTCTGCTGGAGAGCCTGATCGAGACCGCCGCGCGCGCGCTGACGCCGCCGGGGGCGATCGTCATCCTCGCGGGGGCCGACGGCTCGGGACGCAGCATCCAACTGATGCGGCTGCTCGGCATCCTGGGGGACAGCTACGAGCTGATCGCCTTCCGCGGCCGGCCAAACATACCCTTCGATGCCGTCGACGTCACCATTCGCAACCATCTGCGCGCCGGGGGCCTGGAAAATCCCCATCGGTCCCTCTCCGACCTGCTTGCCGAGCGCGCCAAGGCGGGTGCGAAGCTGGTGCTCGCCATCGACGACGCCCATCTCCTGGGGGCCGAGAGTATTCGCCTGCTGCTGCGGATGCGCGCGGAGATCCTCGAAGTCGCCGGACGCGGGCTCCGACTGATCCTGGTCGGCGATCCTTCCCTGAGTCGCGGGCGACTGCCGCTGCCCGATCTCGTGGAGGAAAGCCAGGTGATGCGCCTGAATCTGCGCCCCTTCAATCTTGAACAGGCAGGGGCCTATCTGCGTCACCGGCTGCGGGTCGCGGGCGTCGAGGATCCGGATAGCCTCCTGATGGCCGGCGACATCGCGGTGCTCCAGACCAGCAGCAAGGGCATCCCGGCCGCGCTCAACACTCAGGCGACCGCTTGGCTGGCGCGACGTTGTCGCAGCGTGGGCGGCTTCAGGCAGGCCGCGCCCGCCAAGATCGACGATCTGGTCGGTCCGTCCGGCGCGGTGGTGACGCGGCCGAGGCCGCCGATCGCGTCGCCGCCCCCCGACCTGGGCCAAAGCGACTTCGAGCCCCCCGAGGGGATCCTGGAGCTGGAGGCCGACACCTATGAGTCCTCAGGTGACCAACGGCCGTTGGACCCGCAGCTTGCGGAGTTTTTGGTGGGGGAGGGTGAGCGCTCCGATCCGGATGATTTCGAGCAGATCCTGAGGCACGTCAGACAGCATCAGCGCCGTCAGGATGCCCAATCCAGTCCGGGTCCGGCGGACGCGGCAAGCGCCGAGCCAAGGCCCGGCGTCTCCAAGGTGCCCTACTGGAACCGCCGCTGGTTCATTCCAGCGATCCTTGGGGTCGTGCTGGTCTCCAGCATCGCGCCAGTGGCCATCCAGTTGCTGGGTGGGTCCGCGCGATCGCCGCAACCGCCGACGTTGCCGAAGGAGACGGTCGCATCGCCGCCGAGTCGGGAGTCGACCACAAGCGCCGGGCCGGAGTCCCAGCCGCCGCCAGCACCCGTTCCCAGCGAGGTCAAGGCGGTGGATGCCGCACCGCCCACGCCCGCGAATGCGGCGCTAGCGACCGCCAGTCCGGCGAAGCCCGCGACCAGCGGGACGCCCGTCGCACAGGCCGATCAGAAGCCGGAAGTGGCTTCTGACAAGGCGCCAACGCCCGCCTCGGAGCCCGAGCCTGCACCCCAGCCACCCGCGGCGACCAGCGATCCAGCCCAGGATCTGGTTTGGTTGATGAATGAGGATCCCGCCCATTTCACCATCCAGTTGGTCGCCGCGCGGGATCTCGCCACCTCGCAAGCCTTCCTTGCGTCCTCCGCCCTGAGCGGTGTCCGCTACATCCGCACGCGCGCCCATGTGATCGCGCTCTTTGGGAGCTTTGCCGATCGCGCCCAGGCGACGCGCGCCTTGCCCGGGTTACCCAAGGCACTGCGCGAGAACGGCCCCTGGATCCGCACGATCGGTTCGATCCGGGACTCGCTGCCCTGAGTTGCGCCGAACGCGTTGGGGTCCGCGTCACACTGGGGGAATTCCGGCCGCTGTGCGCTGGCGTGACGGGCTAGACTTGTCTTCAAGAGGAACGAGGATGGTCCCTTGGAGATTCATTCCGCCATCGCAATCCAGTCTCATGGCCTGATGCGCTCGCAGGCGCAGGCGTCGCCACGGCCGGCGTCGGCGCTCGATGTCACGACGGATGCCAAGAACACTGCCGAGGATCAGTCGGTGGAGGAGGCGCAAGCGACCGTCGAACCCAAGGAAGACCAAGGCGATACCGCCTTGGAACTCACTCCCGATGAGCAAAGCGAGGTAGAGCAACTCAAGGAACGCGATTCCGAAGTGCGCGCGCATGAGCAGGCGCATGTCGCGGCGGGTGGACAATATGTCACCAGCGGCCCGACTTACGAATATCAGGATGGCCCAAACGGCCAGAGCTATGCGATCGGGGGCGAGGTCGGCATCGATACCTCGATGGTGTCTGGGGATCCCGCCGCCAGTCTCGCCAAGGCCCGTGTGATCATTCGGGCCGCCCTGGCTCCAGCCGAGCCTTCGACGCAAGATCAGAGCGTGGCTGCCTCGGCCAGGGCGATGGAGGTCGAGGCGCAGCGCGAGCTGGGCGATGAGCAGCGGATGTTGCGCGCGGAGATGACGCAAACGACCCAGGATTCCGAGGACGCCGCTTCCGGCAGCTCAGGAACGGCCTCCACGGATGCCGGGGACGCGGATTCCACGAGCCGGATGAGCGGGACGCGGGCCAGTCTTGAGCAGCGGATTGCGGGTCTTTTCGCGGCACCGGCGGATGCCGCGTTGAGCCGATATGCCTGATGCGGAGCGCGCGTCCCCAGGAACCGCGCTCGCGCGGCTGGTTCTAGGCCGTGACGTCGATGGTCTGGCCAGTGTCGCCCGGGGCTGTCTGAGTGACATTCGGAATGGCCTGCACCAGTTGTGTCGCCATCTGCTCCTGTAAGTCGATCGACTTTTTTAGCATGATGACACTCACGTCACTTTCGAGCTTATTGCTGGACATTGCGCTGGCGTAGCCGGCAATGGCCGATACGGATGAGAGTTCCATGGTCCGGATTCCGCTTGTGTGAAGAGTTTTGCGCGCGTCGAAGCCAGGGTTTGGCGCGCCGCGCCTGAGTGATCGGGAACGCGATGCGGCGAAGCCCAGCCATTAGGATAGGCTGCGGCGGCTTTCGCGATTGTGGAACAGACCACAGGTTGAAGCCGACCAGGTTGGTTGCACCCATGCCTGATCGGGCGCGGAGGGTCCGCTCAAGTTTCCCCCGCGAAGGCCGTTAGCCCATTACAACCTCCAAGAGAGCATGGCGATGAACCTGAACCGGGATTTTTCAGTAGCGACCTCCAATGCCTCGGTCCAGGGTCCGCGCCGGGTCGATTCGGCGGGGCTGGCACGGGGTTTTATGCCGGGATTCCGCCATCTGGAAACCGGCGAGGTCAGGCTTTGCCGTCTCACGGACGGCCGCCTCTCCCGTCAGCATCTATTGGACGGACTGCCTGACCACTGGATCCTGGAGCGCGACGCCAAGGGTCGCCCCTCGATCATGGTGGCGGCGGTGGAACCGGGATTTCTGCGCGGGATTCAGTTCTGGAGTCTCGAAGACCTGGCTCATCCGGCCCTGGATGGATGACACGCCGGTTGCGCCGCGAGCGGTAACGCCCGCCCCGTAACGATATCAAGGAACCTGTCGACCGATGAACCCGTTGAACGATAGACGACTTCACCCACGTCTGCCCTTCGAGGTCGAGGTCGAGCTGCATCGGCCGGATCTGCCGGTCTGCGTGGTGCGGACCGAGGATCTCAGCAATGGCGGCGTGCTGCTGATCCTGGAAGACGCCGATTGGCCGCCGGTGGGGAGCCGGGTTCAGGTGCGGGTGTCCGGTCCACTGGGAGGCGATGAGTGCGCGCCTCTGGTCGAGGCGCTCGTGGTCCGGCATGCGGTGGAAGGGGTGGCGGTCTGCTTCAATGAGCCGCCGAATCTCTGAGATACGCGCCGGTTGCCCACTCCCAGATGAGCGCGACGGGGTTAGACGGCGTGCCCTGGTTAAGTCCTAAGGTTCAGTGGGGTGAGACGATGTTACTGCCTGCCTCTTCCAACATTGCGACCCCGTCCGCGACGGCGAGGGCGACGAACCAGGGCGATGCCGTTCGACGCACGGTCAATCGAATGACCGACGCGAGCGTGGCGCAGGCCGATTCGGGCGCCGATACCGTGGATTTGGCCACGGCCATCGCCAATTCTCTGGAGCAGGATCTGGACTATCAGATCTTGCGCAAGTGCTTCGCGTTGGAGTCCGGCAAGGTGACGGCCAGTCGCATGGAGGCCGAGGCGTCGGCCGGCGCGACACTTGGCCGCAACCTCGACTCGCTCGATCTCCACCTGGGTCAGGCGGCCGCGACCACGAATACGGTCGACCTGCAGGCCACCTGGACGCAGGTCTCGGACATTCGCTTCGAGCTCTCGGCATTCAGCGGCGATGCCAACTTTGCCCTGCAAGTCCAGGGCGCGCGGCGCGAGACGCTGGAACTGAATGTGAGCAAGGGCGATCCGGCCCCGGTGCAGCTCGGCGATCCACTGGTGCTCGACCTCGGCGGGCAGGGGCTCATGACGACCGGGCTCGACGCGGGTGTCAGCTTCGATCTCAACGGCGATGGTCGCGCGGAGCAGATGAGCACCGTGACCGGCGATAGCTGGTTTCTGGCGTTGGACTGGAACGACAATGGCCGTATCGACGACGGTCGCGAGTTGTTCGGCGATCAGAACGGCGCCGCCCAGGGATTCGCCGAGCTGGCGCGCCATGACGCGAACGGCGATGGCGCCATGGATGCCGCCGACCCCGCCTTCTCGCGCTTGCGGCTGGTCCAGCTCAAGGACGATGGCAGCCAGGTCACCCAGACGCTGAGAGAGGCGGGCGTGACCTCGATCGCGCTCGGCTATCAGAATACCCGCAAGGCGCTGGATCTCTACGATCAAGTAGCGCAAACCAGCCACTTTACCCGCGAGGACGGTAGCCAAGGCGAGGCGGCCGACGTGCTGCTGGGGTATCGCGATCACGCATGATCCGCGTCCTGTAAAGCCCTCGGGCCGGGGCAGGCCGAGGGCCAGTCTGTCGCCTTGGTCACATCCCTGAAAACTCGCGGTTGCGGGGTCGCCAGATGGGGAGTCGATACTGCTAGACTAGCCAATGTATGCAGACGCATCCTCAAGGGAATCCATCCATGCAGCAGACGTCCGAGGCGCTGGCGTTATTGGCGGACATTGAGCTGACCCGCGACCTGGCGGACGAGCCCCGCGGGACGCTCGCCAGCCAGTGCCGGTTCGAGGAGATCCCCCCCAAGAAGAGAGTCAAGTCCACGGATCTTGCGGGGGAGCGGCTGTTCCTGGTCGATGGTCATGTGGTGCGGCTCGCTAACGGGGCTGGCGAGCGGCTGCAAACCTTTCAGGGGCTCAGCGAGCCGGTGGATCTCTTTGGCGATGTTGTTGGGGACGACGCCAGCATCATCACCGAGACGCCCTGTCTACTCTTGAAGATCCCGGCGGCCGCGCTTGAAGCCGCGCTCTCGGGTAGCCTCGAAGTCAGCGATATCGACCTCGACCCCACCGAAAGCGAATTCCTGACCGAGCTCTATCATCTCATCACCAACAATCGGCTGACGCTCCCGGCGCGACCCGAGGTGGCCCTCAAGATCCAGGAGATGACCAACGATCCGAACGCGGGTCTGGACGCGCTGACCGAGATCATTCAGCGCGACGGCACCATCGCGGGCGCCTTGCTGCATGCCACCAACAGTCCGCTCTTCCGCGCCGCCAAGGAGATCAAGACGATTCGCGACGCGGTCGTGCGCCTGGGTTTTCGCAACACCCGGATGCTGGCGGTCAATCTGGCCCTGCGTCAGGCGTTCGTGTCCAAGAACCAGGTGACGCGGGAGGCCATGCAAATGGTCTGGACGGAGAGCGTGCTCTGTTCGGCCTATAGTTACATCATCTCGGACATCCGCAACTGCCTCAACCGTGAGCGCGCCCTGCTCGCGGGACTGGTGGCCGGGATCGGCGCCGTGCCCATCATCCAGTTCATCGAGATGCGGGATATCAATCCGAAGCTGCCGCTGATTCAGTCGCTCGTCGGCAAGCTGTCGAGCATCACCGGGGTTCTGGTGATCAACTACTGGGGCCTGGGGGACGATCTTCTGGAGGTGGCGGAGCATTATGGCGACTGGGACTATCAATCCGAGTCGCCCGACTACACGAGCATCGCCACCGTGGCGCGCTGGGCGGTCTTGCAGAGCGAGGGCAAGGACACGCCGAATGCCACGGAGGTGCCAGCGTTCGCGACCCTGGGGCTCGCGCCGCCCGCGCCCGGCGAGCCGATCGCCGAACTGGCCGCGAGTGGTAAGTTGCTGGAGTCGCTGAAGTCGATGTTCAATCTGTGACGACGGGGCACGGATTCTCCCCGCTCGGCAAGATTTGCATCCTTAGAGGCAATGGTTCCGTCTGGGGTTTTGGAGCATTCATGCGTGTCATCGCCAACCCTTGAAAATCTGGTCAAGAAGACTGGTCGTTTACTGGCGATGCCTCGGGTGGTCGGCGAGGTGTTGCGTCTGCTGGACGATCCGAACAGCCGCCAGAACCAGATCGCCAAGCATCTGGAGCAAGATCCTGCCTTGGTGGCCATCCTGCTGCGTCTAGCCAACAGTCCGGCCTTTGCCCCCGCCCGCACCGTTGATTCGGTCGAGCGCGCCATCATGCTGCTGGGCCGGGAGCATCTTCGCCGGCTGGTCATCGCTGGCGCCGTCACCCAGGCGGCCGAACGCCTGCCGATGCAGGATCTGTTGCCCTTGGAGCTGTTCTGGCGGCATTCCTCCTACTGCGCGGTCCTCGCGCGACTGCTGGCCGAGCGGATCTCCCCCGGCCTGGCCGGAACCGTCTTTCTCGGTGGGTTGCTGCATGATCTGGGGTTGCTGATCCTCTTCACGCAGGAGCCCGAGGCCGCGCATCACGCCTTTCTCTGCAGTCTGGGGGAGCTGGCGAGCTTCTCCCCGCAAGAGGCGGAGTGCTCCGAATTGGGCTTCGATCACGCCCAGCTCGGCGGCGCGCTGGCGGATCATTGGGGACTGCCCGAGAGTCTCAGCGCCTGTTTGCGCTACCATCACGCACCGCTCGCGGCACCGGCGGAACACCAGCTCGCGGTGGCGCTGGTGCATGTCGCCAACACGCTCGCGCACCTCGCCGAGCTCGACTCCAGGGATCTGCGCGATGCCCCGCCGATCGAGCCGGAGATCATGACCCGTTTGCAGCTCCAGCCAGAAACCCTGATGGAGTTGATCGAAACGGCGCAATCTCAGGTGCTCGCGGTGGAAGCCCTGAGAAACCCCAAGCTGGCGGATTAAGCCGCTCTCCAGTTCACGATCAGCCTCGTCACTGGCTGTGATGACCGCTTCAATGAGGGTGAAACTGGCTGCCTTCTGTCGGTTGTTCGAAGGCGCGGGGGCAGCGTGGTGCCGTCTTGGTCTGCCGACGGTTCCGACGTGGGTAAAAAACGGGAGGGAAGACGTCCTCGCCGCGCGCGCGGCTGGAGGACGGGGGCTCTCGCTGCGGTTAGAAACGCCGGGGGTGCGAGCTGCGCTCGGTCTTGGGCTTGGCCTCGTTGACCTTGATGGCGCGACCCTTCAGGTCGGTTCCGTTGAGCCCCTTGATCGCGGCATCGGCATGGGAGTTGGTCATCTCGACGAAGCCGAATCCCTTGGATTCGCCGCTGAAGCGGTCTGTCACCAGACTGACCGAGGAGACGTCACCAAAACGGGAAAAGGTCGTCCGCAGATCCTCGTCAGTGATGTTGTAGGGCAGATTGCCAACATAGATGTTCATGGCGCTCGGTCTCCGGAATGCTTTGAATTGGTGCTGATTGGATCTGCCGAGGAACGCCAGGCGCGCGGGTCTCTTCGACAGAGAGATGCCGCTGTCGCGGCAGTGGGGAGACGGGGAGGCTACGAGGTCTCGCGGGGAAATCGCTCGGATTTCGTCGAAATCGGCAGACGCCAAATCCCGATCAGGCGATCGGTGTATCTCACTGCTGGGCACGGTAACAGGTATCGAGTGGCAACGCACGCGCCGCCCTGGCGCGCAATGGCCAACGATCGGATGGGCTTCAAATGCAGCGCGCTTTCGTTGGCGCGGTGGGCAATGCACGTGTCTTGCGCGGGCTGCCGGACATCGTTTTCCATCCCACCGCGTTGCGCGCATTAAAGTCTTCCGCGCAACTGTGAGCGAACGCCGTCACTTCTTCCAGCGTTCCCCGGTGATAGCCAATGATGCTGGCGGTTCCGCTCGCGAGGATGTAGCGATACCAGTCGCTTCCCGGGTCGCCGGAAGGGTTGGCGGCTTCTTCCACTGCGGCGAGCGCATAGCGGTAGCGCAGGAAAGTGGTGGGCATATCATCGTCCGAGGGCGTGGCCGCGAGATTTTCAGCCCCGTCTTGGGGCGCGGGCGAATGCTGATCGGGCACTGTCGAGAACATTGGGAGGATCCTGATCGGCGATGATCGGTATAGCCATGCGCTGAACCAGGCATGACCGGCTGCACGAATACGGATGAACCGAGCGGCGGTGCTCCAGCAATCTCAACATGCTAATGGTTGGGGCGACGGAGGAGAAAGCAAGCATTCGGCTGAATCGGCTCGCGCTAAAGCGCGGTCACCCAGACACCCACATTCAGCGTCGCGCCAGGAGGTCCCAGGTAGGCGCCAGCGACGGGCGGCACCGACTCGGGCAGGCGCGCCACCGCTACCGCAATGTGTTTGGTTCCAACCATCTCGCCCACGGAGGGGTCGAAACCCTTCCAGCCCGCCCCGGGCAGGTAGACTTCGGCCCAGGCATGGGTCGCGCCGAAATTGCCTTCCGCTGGCGGGGCCTGGAGGTAACCGCTGACGAAGCGCGCGGCGAAGCCCAGGCGCCTTGCGGCCACGATGAAAAGCGCGGCGGAGTCGCGACAGGAGCCGGTTCCGAGCGCCAGGGTTTCCTCGGCCGACTGCACGCCGGGCTCCTCGCGAAGCCGATACGTCAGCCGGCGCTGGATGCCGACGCAAAGACGCTGCAGGAGGCCATAGGTCTGGATCCGCTCGCCTGGTCGCCACAGGGTTGCAAGCCACTCGGCCAGAGGGCCTTTATTCTCAGGCCCGACAACACCCATGTAAGGGGCCAGAACCGTCCTATCCTCGGGCGGATAGTCAAAGGGGTAGTGGACGGCATCATCGTCCATCAGGAAATCGAGCGGGCGCTGGTCGAACTGCTGGATGACGACCTTGCTTTCGATCAGCAGTTGACTGGCGGGCGCGTCGAAGGTCGCGATCGCGACTGAGTTGTCCTCGACGTCGCGGTGCCAGCGCAGGGTCGCGGTAGGGGTGATGACGAGGGCCAAGGCTTCGACGCGGCGCTCATGGCTCTCCCTCGGGCGCAGGCGCAAGGCGTGCGGTGAAAGCAACACCTCGGCCGGGAAGTTGTAGTAGGTGCGATGGAGGATTCGATAGCGCTGCATGTTTCACCTCGCTCGCCACCAACCGCGGCGGCGCGCCTGTGTCCGAGATTTGCTCGCTTTCTGGATAGGCGCGGATCGCGCGGAGCGCCTCATGTGTCGGTCGATGGATGAAGAATTCATCCTTGATCCCCATCATAGGCGTGTCGGGCGGGGAGTAAAGATGACGCCGCGAGCGAACCCGCCGGCGCCTATACTGGACAGGCAGTGTTTCATCACATGCGGAGACAATCTCATGACCAAAGAGCAAAAAAGTAACAAGGAAGCGAAGAAGAAACCCAACCTGACCCTGAAAGAAAAGCGCAATGCGAAGAAATCGAAGCAGGAGACGAAACCCTTGATGGGAAGCGGCAAGGGCTGATCCCAGCCGCCCTCGACCTCCCTCATTGCCGCCCTGTCGCCGTCGGGTTTCCGCCCGCCGGAGGCTGGCGGCATCTTCGTCAGCTCTGATTGTTTCCAACAGTATCTCGTCACGAATCCCTGATATTCGCCCACCCGACTCCCGGCATTTTTTCTGCCTTGCGACACCGGCTGAGAAGCTGTGGCAAGGTCCGGACTCGCCCCATTGCTGACGCTCGGCTCATCGGCTCATCGGCTCGGGCGTCAAATACGTCCCAGATCCAGACACTGGTGGCTCTTCGACCGGAGTCCGCAGTCACGCGCACAACCGACGCTCGACCTACTCACGAGTTACACTTATTGTCCTTGGAATTCGCCTTGTAGGTCGAACCGGATAAAGAGGGACGGCGGGTTGCGAAGGCTCGTTTCGCTTCTCGGAGAGACGCGACGAAGAAGGCGATTCAGTGGCCGGCGGACAGGTTGTCTAGGAGAGGAAATGCAGCCTTTTCAGATCGTCGCACCGGTTCGGGCGCATCCGTTCTCAGCCTCGGCGTCCCAAGGGTCACCTTTCGAGTGCCCGCTCCTACAGGCATTGCTGGCATGGCGACGCGCAAGACCGAATCGGCGGCGGATCGGACCGACGTTCATGGTCCTCCGGCTCGTCAACCCACGACGGTCGGGCTTTCGTCCCATGCCTACCCCAAACTTTGCAGCGACATCGAACCTTCCACAGAGAGACCACTTCCATGCACCTTCTGTTGAAAGTATCTGTCTCACTTCTGGCGTTAAGCGCAAGCCTCCACGGCCCCGCCGCACACGCGGAATCGCTCGATCCGGCACGGC
>CAWFSC010000020.1:0-42500 GCA_963818415.1 uncultured Gammaproteobacteria bacterium
GTCCTAGGGCGTGTCATCAATTCTGATCGTGTGGGATTAGCACTGAGATCAAGGAGATGTCCATCACGTGAGCAGGATGCTCGCCGCTGCTAAATGAACCCCCGCCAGGAAATTGCGGGCCAACGTGTCATAGCGCGTCGCAATCGCTCGGTCTTGCTTGAGTTTTTGAAAAAAAATCTCGATCAGATGGCGTGCTTTGTACAATTCCTCGTCATCGTCACGCTGAACGAGGCGGTTGCGCTTCGGGGGGATCACCGCGACGGTTCCCATCGCGTCCAACACCGCGAGCACCCGCTCATCGGCATCAAAGGCTTTGTCGGCGAGCAACGCCTCGGCCTCCAGGCCGGGAAGCAAGTGATCGGCACCCACCAAGTCAGACTCCTGCCCCCCGCTCAGATAAAACCCGGTGGGGTTACCCAAAGCGTCCGTGCGTGCATGGATCTTGGTGCTCAAGCCGCCTTTGCTGCGCCCGATCGCTTGGTCACCACCGGCTTTTTTTGGGCGCCCGCGCTCTGTTGATGCGCTCGCACGATGGTACTGTCGAGCATGGCGTACTCATTGTCGGCGTCCGCTGCCAAGGTCTCGAAGATCCGCAACCACACCCCGGTGCGCGCCCAACGCGAGAACCGCGGATGAATCACCCGAAAATCGCCAAAGCGCTCCGGCAGATCGCGCCAGGGAATCCCGGCCCGGTAGCGATACAACACCGCTTCGACAAATAATCGGTTATCCCGTGCAGTGACCCCAACGTCACCGGGGCGGCCCGGCAGGAGATCCTTGATGCGATCCCATTGGTCATCACGCAAGGCGTAGCGGCGCGGTGTCATCTCACGGGGCTCCATGATCGTTCGTCAGCGGAAGTGGCAGGCCCGATAATCCCACACGATCAGAATTGATGACACGCCCTAGCAAAGGGCGTTGGTGCATAAAGAAGCATTGGGACAGGATTCCCCTTTCCCCATTTTCTCAGGACGCAGTGGCCCCGACCCGGACCGACACCGGCATTCCCAGGTAGGTCATCCTGTTCATGGCCGCGATCCGCGCATGGACCTCGTTCACCTGGGCGTCGAACCGGCGTGAGGCAACGCCCGTCCCGAAGAGCTGCTTGAGGCGGTCCATGGCGTTTTCAGCGAGGCTGCGATGGTGGTCACCCGCGTCTTTCTTCCACGGTGCCAGGCCCTTCTCCTGGATCTCCGCGAGCGCCTGCGTGCGCGGGTGATCGGCGTCCCAAGCCACCGCGTTTTCTCTGGGCGGAACCACCAGCGTCGCCTGGTGTTGCGCCGCCACGTCATACGCTTCGCGGGTATCGTAAGCCCCATCGGCATCCATCTGTTCGATCGTTCCCTCGACCTGGCCCAGCAGATCCCCAAACACCTCGCCATCCGTCCAGGCAGCGGTGGTCACCTCCACTGCGATGACATCTTTGGCGTGAGCATCGACGGCCAGATGAACCTTGAGCCAGGTGCGCCGCTTCCCGGCGCCGTGTTGGCGCACCGTCCATTCCCCCTCGCCGAAGACCTTGAGCCCGGTAGAATCGACGACGACATGGATCGGCCCCGTGCGTTCCTGACGCGGGATCTGGACCGTCAAGGCCCTGGCGCGACGCGACAGGTGTGTGTGATCCGGGATCGGCAAGTCCAACTCCATCGAGCGCATCAAGGAACGTCCAAACCCTTCCAGGGCACGAGAGGGCAAATGGAACACTTGCTTCAAGACCAGCAACGTTTGGATGGACCCGTCCGAGTCGCGCCACGGCGCACCTCGCTGACCCGTTGGCTCCGGCGTCCAGCGCTGCGTGATCGCCTCCTGATCGAACCAGCACGTGATGTCCCCGCGGGCCACCAGTGCCCGGTCGTACGCCGACCAGTGGGTGACGCGGTAGGTCGCTTTCTTGGGAGAGGCGTCTTCGCAACCGTCGGGAACTGTCGATGACATGTCAGGGAATACGCTTCGCAGAAACCACCGCTAGATTAGCCGCTGTCGGCAGGTTTATGCACCAACGCCCTGGACTGGTTGAAAAAAAAGTCCGGGCTGAGTCTGTGAGCATCCGTCGCGGGTGGATCGAGCATGAAGGTGAGGTGGCGGTCAGCCGGCCATGTGCCTTGATCGGGGTCGCGCGCTCCGGGGTTTATACCCGCTCCACGGAGGAGGTTGTGAGCGAGTTGGACCGGATCCTGTTGGCGTTGATTGACGCCGAGTATACCCGTCACCCGTTCGATGGCAGCCGGCGCCTGGTGGTCTTTCTGAAGGCGCACGGCCAGGCGGTGAACCGCAAGCGCGTGCAGCGACTGATGGGGATCTTGGGTCTCGCGGGCATGGCGCCGGGACCCGCCACGAGCGCCCCCCACCCCGAGCACACGATTTACCCGTCTCGGCTGCGCGGAGTCGAGGTCACGCGCCCGAATCAAGTGTGGAGTACGGAGATCACCTACGTCCGTCTGGCGCCTGGTTTTGCCTACTGGGTGGCCATCGTCGACGGGTACGCGCGCCGTGTGCTCGCCTGGCGTTTGTCCAACACCCTGGATGCCGGATTCTGTGTGGACTGTCTGGAAGAGGCGCTGCGTGCCCACGGCAGGCCCGAGATCTTCAACACCGACCAGGGGGCACCGTTCACCAGCGCGGCGTTTACGGGCGTGCTCTTACGCGAAGGAATCGCCATCAGCATGGATGGACGTGGGCGGGCACTCGACAACATCTTCGTCGAGCGACTGTGGCGCAGCGTCAAGGACGAAGATATCGACCTCAAGGGCTACGCCAGCTTGCCCGAGTTGCTCCTGGGACTGACCGAGTATTTCGCCTTCTACAACGGCGAACGCCCTCACCAATCCCTGGGGTACCGGACGCCGGAGGCGGTCGACCGCTCGGGGGAAGGCGGGGGAGCCAACATCGTGGATCGCTTCGGCGAGACCACACGGGGGCAGCGCCAAACCGCTGCGATTGAGGTCGGCAGCACAACTTAAATTCGGGGAAAAACTGTCCTGGACATGGGGTCCACTTTAGATTGTCCGGGGCGGCGATACAGGCTTGACGGCTGAACAACGCAGCCACTGCGCGGCTCAGGGACCACGCAACCCCGGAAATGCACCAGAGCCAGTGACTTGCAGGCATAAAAAATCCCCGTGTCTCAGAGAAACACGAGGATTTTTAAGGTCTTGTTGGTGCCCAGGGGCGGAATCGAACCACCGACACGAGGATTTTCAGTCCTCTGCTCTACCAACTGAGCTACCTGGGCGTTTCTCGGCATGGCGAGAAGCTTAGCGCTAAGCTGCAGCTCAGTTTAGTATTAAACGAACTTCTCCGAAGGTTGTCAACTGGAGATAACAGCCGTTCCGAATTTAAGATCGTCCCAGTCTTGCGCCAAGCAATATTTGGGGGGAGGCGAAAGGGCTTGCAGAGCGGGGAGCGAGTCAATCGGAAACCGCTTCTGAGTGACCCGACGGGCGAAAGCCCTAAACCGGAGAGCCAAAATTGCCGGTGACGGTGGAGTCGAAACAGTGCGTGGGGCAAGAGTCATGGTTTCTCGCCCTTCATGGGACACCCGCAGCTTCTCGCGCACCTCAACCTCGGTCGAATCCAGGACATTATGCCAGTATAACCCATCTCCTTCCACACATCTCATAACCGCATGAGTTGATTGGCGTATTGGAGCCCGATGGCAACGTCCTGGACCCGCTGCAAGCCGAGCCACAGGCTCTTGGTGCCAGGCTCCCCGTCGCCCTTGCGGGCAAGGAAGCCGCCATGGCGGGCGATCAGGCGGATGACCTCGTTCAGTCGCGGTGGCGTTGCCGGCGGCGGCTGTTTGGCCAGGATGTAGGCCGCCTGCCATTCCTCGGGCTCGAACAGCAGGTCGGCCGGCAGGTCGGGGACGGTGCGGCCCAGGCGCATCAGGCGTGTCACGCGCCAGGCGATGACAGATAGAGCGCCAAGGCGCACTCGAGGCGCTCACGGCTGGCCAATTGCAGGGCCTCGACCCGACAGCCCTCCTTGAGCACCAAGAACAGCAGCTCGATCTCCCAGCGCGCCCGATACCACTCGATCAGCTCGCGCGCGGCCTCCAGGCTGGTGGCCTCTCGGTTGGTCAACAGGCGCCAGGTGATCGGGGTGACACCGGGCGGTGGGTCAATCTCGCTGGCCATCAGTGCCGTGACCGCAAGCTCACCACCGCCGCGGTCCGGAATGCCGAGGCGTTGGATGCGCAACGCCTGGCGCACCGTGCGCGCGCGTCGGCCTGTGCCGCGCGGGGCGCTGAAACGGATCTCGCCCAGCGGGGCGCTCGCGCCCATCACCTCCCACAGCCGCGCCCCGTCGGGCAGGGCACGGTGGTGCTGGGCGCGCACCAGCCAGTCGGTCGGGGTGCCCAGACGCTCGGCACGTACCATCAAGGCGAGGATGTCCGCGACCCCCAGCGGCTCGCGCCCCGGCGTCACCGCCAGCGTCGGATGCAGATACATCCCGCGCTGCGCTTCATAACTCAAGGGGCCAAGTTCCGTGATGGCCTGGCCGTTGAAGTCCAGTTCCGTGGTGTCTTGCAGACACAGCACCACCGCCTGCTCGGCCATCCGCCGCTGCGTGCACAGGCGATGCGGTTCCAGCAGGTCGAGCCAGTCGTAACCCTCATGGGCGAGAAAACGGTAGGCTGCCTGGATCTCGGCCCAGCCGCGGCAGGCACCCGGAATGCTCGCCGTCGGTCGCTCACCCAAGCGCTCCAGCAGCCGAACCGCCCGCCGCTCGCGCCGCTTGTCACCCAACCTCAGCCCCGCCAATTCCGCGTCCGCCCAGCTCATCATGCCCCCTGTCTGCTGCCGGGAGCATTATCCTATGGCTTGCACCCTAACGGTCGAGATGTGTGGAAGGGGAGGGGTTATCCCCCCATCTTTCCCCGACCGTTCTTGCCCCCGGTGACAACAGCGTGACGACGCGGCGCGGATTTGCTATAAGGTTGCCATATCCACCCTGTCGTGGCTTCTCAGCGACGCTCCGCGATGCGTCTGACCGATCACGATCTTCGCCAACTCGACGAGACACGTCTCGATGGACAAGCGCGGCGTTGCGTGAGTTGTCTAAACGCTTGCTGGCAGACCTCAAAAAGGCGCGTGAGCGACTCAATCAGACCCCGGACAACAGCTCCCGCCCACCGAGCACGCTGGCGCCGTGGGAGCGCGCTCACTCGGCACCGTCTGAGCAAGACGGCGAAGAACCCACCCCCGTCGCGGGCGATGAGGCGTCGCAGCCCCCGACGGAGGCTGACGCACCCGAGACTGGCGGCGCGCCTGGCGCGAGCCAACCGGCGAAGACGGCCCGGGTCAAGCCGAGCGAGCGTCCGGGGCGACGTCCCGGCACGCCGGGCGCGAGCCGCACTTAGGTGCTGCCGATCGACGTCAAGCAGCCGCATCGGCCTGACTCCTGTGCCTGCTGTGGCGCGGTTTTTGACGGGACCGAGGCGCGCGCGCGGCGCGCCATGAACTTGAATTAGTGCCCCCCGCGCGCCGGACACGCCGGCTTGCTGGTCTGTCAGACCAAGCACCTGTCTTTCGAGGATGTCTGCGCCTGCGGACATCGCACGCGCGCCCTGCCTGGACGTTGCCCGTCTGAGCCGGACTGGAGCGTCGAGCTGACTGAATGGCAGCTCATTGGGCCGCGCTTGGCGAGCTTCATCGCCGCCCTGTCGCTGCGTCTGGGTGGATCCCACCGGCGCATCCAAGAATTCCTCCACGACTGGTTTGGTCTCTCGCTGTCAACCGCGCTGATCAGTCAGTGCCGCCATGAGCTGGGGCGAGCGCTGGAGCCGGTGGTCGAAGCGGCGCTGCGCGAGGCGCTCAATGAGGCCAAACTGGTGCATGTCGACGAGACCGGCTGGCCGCAGCACGACCAAGCGCTGTGGCTGTGGGTCTTCGTCAGTGCCACCACCGAGCGCTATCTGATCGGGCGGCGCCCCCGTGGCGTCCTGCAGTCGATCCTCGGCGAGACGCCCACCCAGTGGATCATGAGTGATGGCTACTCGGTCTATCGGGCCTACGGACAACGCCTGTGTATTGGGCGCACATCCTGCGCAAGGCGCGCGGCCTGGGCGAGAGCCTTGACACCCAGACCCAAGGCTTTGGTCACCAGGTCCTCAGCACCTTCGAGGCCCTCATGCACCGTCTATGCCGCCCGCGCCGCGCCCACAGTGCCCAGCACGCCCGTCTCGAGCGACTCTGGCAGGGATGCGTGCGCGTCGCCGAGGGCGCCTACCCGGAAGGCCCGTGCCCTCGCCCATGAGCTGCTCAACGATTGGGACAGCTTCTGGGTCGCGCTCGAGCATCCGCACCTGCCGCGAGGCATGGAGAGCGAAGCGAAGCCGAGTGGCCCCCGGTCGGTGTGGGCGCGGGCGTCGCGCCGCAGTGGCGAAGGGGCGCAGACCCGAAGGCGCAGAGGGGATCTGCAGAGCGCCTCCCGCACACCGTTGAGTCATCTATGGTCCGCCGCGCGATGCAAGAGGAACCCACTGTTCAGGTGAAGGAAATCGTTGCGGTCATCGATCCGGCATCTTGGTCAAGTGCCGTTGCCGGCCCTCGTGCCCTGATGGGGACTAGTCAAGGCAGATAACCTGGGTCGGATCCAGATCCGAGGGTCGTGGAACCTGAACGCTGATCAAGACGGACAGCCTTTGGCCAGAACCACCGCGCGAATCAGACTCCCCGCCAACCATCCATGATTGATATCGGTCGCGTACAGAGGCCGCCGCTTGGCATCTGTACGCCATCGCACGGACGCTTCCGCATCGGAACTGCGGTGGGCACTGGTCTCGGCGCGCTCGGGTGCCTGGCGCTGGTGGCTACTTCACGAACAAGGCAATCAAAATGATGATCGGGATCGGAATGCCGAGAAAGAACAGAAGAAGTGAACGCATGGCTGTCTCCGCACGAGGGATGGTTGGAGCTGCGGTCAGAGGTCGCGCTGCCGACCACCGTAAATCGCCGTAAAGCTGGCGACGAAGGCGCCGCTGAGCAGCGCGATGAAGAGCCACAGGGATGCGGTGGCGGACGCTTTGCGCGCGCTGTCGGCGGCGGCTCTGTCGGCGGTTTCTGTGTCACGCGCCTGGGCCTGCAAGCGCGCATCGATCGCGCTCACCCGCCGCTCGGCCTTCTCTTGGGTGAGGCCCGTGCGCTGCGCGACCATCTGGCCGAGCGCGTGACGGTCCTCCGCGGACAGGGTTCCGGTGTGCATGGCATAGCGGAAGAGGCGGGTCGCTTCAGCCGTGGCGGGCGCCGTGGCATCGGTCAACAGGTCGTCAGGGCTCGCGGAGACCGCGTCCGTCGCCTGCGGATCCGCTCTGAAGAGTGAATCGACAAAGTAGCCCATCGTTCCAGCGTCGCGGTCGAAGGTCGCCTGCTCGGACCCGACCGGGGCCGTGGCGGCGACGCCGCCCGCCTGAAGGCCATCACCCACGATGGTCCCGATCACGGACGTCAGCAGCGCGGCGGTCGCCAGCGACGCGACGGCCCAGGCCAGGAAGCCGTGCGCGGTATCTCGGAAATAGACCTCGTCCGCCTGCGCCCCCACCCACCGGGTTCTCAGCCGGCCGGCAAGGTAGCCGCCCATGGCGGACGCCACCAGTTGCGTGAAGGTTACCCACAGGATGGTCGAGACGCCAAAGGTCGTCGCGCTGATCCCGGTGCGCACCCAGGGCGACACGGAGGACAGTCCCAAGCCGGTTCCCAAGATCAACAGGATCAGGGACAGGGCCGCCATCGCCGTGGCGCCGGCCACGATGGCACCCCACGACACGGCACTGGCGTGACTTTGCAGGTGCTCGTGGGGGGCGTTTGGCAGCGAGCCTTCACACCCGAATTCGTCAGCGGTCCCGACAGGAGGAAGGGCCATGAGGAGTCTCCAGACAATTGAGTTCAGGGGACGATGACACGAGACGGTGCCGCGCATCGGTACGCCATCGCACAGAAGCGATGAAAAGTTCCTACGTCAGTCAGCGCGGGGCATTGTGACTCGACCCGCTGAGCGCGATCGGCAGGCCACCGGGATTGGCCGCAACGGCCAGTTTGGCGATGTCGCCGCAGGCGGTCAGTGCCAGCGCCGCCACGCCAATCCCATGGGACGCGCCATCGCTAGTGCGTGATCCCGACCGACGCGGGGCGCTGAGCCATCACAGGCGTCCGAGCAACAGGAGCACCAGCAGGATGAGCAACACCAGCCCGATGCCGCCACTGGGGTAGTAGCCCCAGTTCTTGCTGTGCGGCCAGGCCGGAATGGCGCCGATCAGCATCAGGATCAGCACGATAAACAGAATGCTACTTAGGCTCATGGTCTTCTCCTCAAGGTGGTGAGTGCGTTGACCTATTTCGCTGGGGCCGCTGGTGGGGCCGCTGGGGCCGCCGGCGCGGGCGCCGTGCCTTCACCCGGCTTGCCGGTTTCGCCCTGCATGCCTTGATTCCCGGTGGCGCCCTTGCTGCCTTGATCGCCGGTCGCACCCTGCGGGCCAGCCGGTCCAGGCGTGGCGGCGGGAACATTGACGACGGTGGGTTTGTCGCAAGCGGCCAGACTCAGCGTGAAGAGCGAGGCAAGCAGCGCCGACATCAGTATTGAACGATTCATGGGACTTTCTCCGGATTTGGATGATTGTGGCGCGGGGATCGGACGCTCCGCGAACGGCCGATGCGTCTTTGCGAGTCGCACTCGGCTTCCAATCATCCTAAGTCCCATGGCCGGCACAGGTCGGTGCGCTAGCGAACGCAGCGGCAAGATTTCAGCGGCGGAGAAGCGTCATCCAATGTGGTTTTCAGGCATCGGGGCTTTTTCAGCCCCGCCCGCCGGGCACCGGCGACACGAGGATGCCTGAGTCTCACATCAGGTCTCCAAAGCACCTTCGCCAGCATGCGGGTCTTGGCCACCGATGCGGCTTACTCAAGCTTCTCGTCTTCCTGCTTCGCCAGTGCCATCGCTTCTGGCTCCAATTCCTCCGCGCTGCAATTGAAGCGAATAAACACGCCCCAGGCCGCCAACAGGACCGCAGCGACGAGGCCAATCGATGCCACATAGGGCAACTGATCCGGCGCCTCATGTCCCACTCTGAAGACGAGCACCAGCGTTTCGATCGAGAGCGAGACGACCAGCACGACCATGAAGCGGGACAGGAACCGGCGCACCCGCGTCGGGGCGCTCATGTGCGCTTCGCGCTGGACTTCTTCTTCGAGCAGGGTTTGACCCAATTCCAGCGCGGCGACGGCAACGGTCAGAAAGGCAATGCTCTCCAAGACGCTATTCAGCCGCTGGATGAGCGACAGATGGCTATCCAGTTGCAGGCTTTGCCAGAGTTGCAGGGTCGCGAGCAGGATGAGAACGAAGGCGCAGATGACGAACAGCAGGCTAATGATGAAGTGGCCAAGCGGAAACACTTTCCGCCAGATTTTCATGGAGTAATCGCGCTCAGCCATGTAGAGGGAACCTCAAGTGGGCGCTGAGGGTACGCGCCAGGTCTGTCGAGTACGTCGAAGACTGGATGCGGGGTTCGGAATCGCGCCATGGAAGCGCGCCATCCAGCCCTTCAGTCGGCTGTGGTAGGCGTTGACGTTCTGAATGTGGAAGGCATGGTCGATGATCCGAATCCCGGCGCTGAGGTTCAGCGGCGTGTGAGCGATGTGCGCTCCCTTGGCAAAACAGGCGTAGATCGGGTTGCCATCGGAGCACAGCATGGCATCGGCATCAAGGACGGGCGCCAAGACCGTGCGAATAGCCGCGGTATCGGCGTGCGCCAGCACCGCATCGGTGGTGGCCGTGCTGCGGTCGCGCACCACGAGCACTGGAATTTGCTCGCTCGACAGGCCGGGCTGGCTGGCCACCCCGCCACGCTGGCGTGGCGGGCGTGAGAGATGGCGCTCCCCCTTGTGGGAGTCCAGAAAATAGGTTTCGTCGGCTTCCACGATGCCCTGCAGATTCGCTGGTGTGACTCAGCCGGGAGGGCGAGAAAGCGGTGGCGCCAGCGGAAGGACGTGTTCTTGTGAATGCCGCAGCGGCGCGCGGCGCCGCGCACCGTGTCGCCATCAATGAGGGCCTGGGCGTACTCGCCCCAGCACTCGCGGTGTCGCAAATGGGCCAGTGGTGTGTTGGTGAGGGCATTGAAGGTCTTTCCGCAGGCCGCGCAGCGAAACCGCGGTAAGCCATGCGCCTGGCCCCAACGTCCGCACGGAGTGTGATGGCAATGGGGGCAAGGCGGGTGGGGATTGAGTGCCGCCACCCAGGGTTCGGGAAGCGGCTGTTCCTGTCGCAGCGCCTCAAGGCCATGCTGACGTTGCACGGGTGTCAGCTCGTCGGCCTGGGACAGCCAGTCGCGAAACGCTTCGGTACGCATGATGGTGTCCTCTGATGGTTTTTCATTAACTATCATAAGGATAGTCCATCGCAACACTTAATGCCTGAACCTGAATCTGAACCGGTGCCCACCGCCGGGCCTGATGCCCCTGCGGCGGGCGAGCGCGCGGCCTATTTGCTCACGGGGGCTACGTCCTTGTTGGAGCTGAAATCGACGAGGGTGTAGGCCGGACAGAAACGGAAGTAAGCGGTGGCGAGCAGCACCGCGCCGATCACTCCGCCGATCCAGCTACTGCCGCGAAAGACGGCGACGATCAGAAGGACGCCGACGATGGCGCGAATCAGACGGTCGATGTTGCCGACGTTGGTTTTGGTGATATCGAAATGCATAACGTATGCTCCAGTGGTTGAGGATAGAACGCGGCCTCCGTGCCGGATCGGTCCGTGACGGGATCGGTTGGGATCGGGTCGCGGCTCCGGTCCTTCCCCCGGCCGCAGGGCGGACGGGACGTCCTGAGAAACTCTGCTTCACGAAGGCTCGATGATTCCTCCGCTCGGTTTGCGGTCGAGGGGGCGCTGACGTGAGCGGGCCGAGGCTGGACGCGGCGCCGAGCGCAGCGCAAACCACCGGCCGATCGCCTTCTCGATCTCGACCAGCAGAAAGATCCCCGCGCCAAGTCCAACCGGCAGCAGCCAGTCGCGCGCGGCCAGGGGCGCGGTGTGGAACCAGGCGTTCATGAAGGGCGCATAGACGAACAGGGCTTGCAGCAGGGCGAGCACCCCGACCGCGATCCAGACCGCCGGGTTGGTCAGCCACAGACGCGGCCTCAGGCTCGTTTCGTAGAGCGAGCGGCAGTTGAACAGGAAGAAGACCTGCCCGAGCACCAGGGTGTTGACCGCCATGGTCTGCGCCGAGGCGATGCTGTAGCCCTGGCCCTGCTCGACGAGGAAGACGGCGATGGTCGCCGCGCCGATCAGCAGCGAGACCAGGACCATGCGCCACAGCAGCCAGCCGCCGAGGATGGGCGCGTCCGGCCGGCGCGGCGGGCGCTGCATCAGCCCCGGCTCGGCGGGCTCGAAGGCGAGCGCGAGCGATAGGGTCACGGCGACCACCAGATTGACCCAGAGGATCTGCACCGGCGAGAGCGGCAGGGCGAAGCCGAACAGCACCGCGACCAGGATGACCAGCGCCTGGGCGCCGTTGGTCGGCAGCAGGAAGAGGATGGATTTGCGCAGGTTGTCGTAGATGGTGCGGCCCTGCTCCACCGCCTGCTCGATCGAGGCGAAGTTGTCGTCGGCCAGCACGATGGCGGCCGCCTCCTTGGTCGCCTCGGTCCCCTTGATGCCCATGGACACGCCGACATCGGCGCGCTTGAGCGCGGGGGCGTCGTTGACCCCGTCGCCGGTCATGGCGACCACCTCGCCATTGGCCTGGAGCGCCTGCACCAGACGCAGCTTGTGCTCCGGGCTGGTGCGGGCGAAGACGTCATGGTCCTGGACGATCCGGCGCAGCGCCGCCTCGTCGGCGGCCTCCAGCTCGGCCCCGGTGACGGCGCGGTGGCCGTTGCCGATGCCCATCTCCCGCGCGATGGCGATCGCGGTGCCGGGATGATCGCCGGTGATCATCTTGACCCGGATGCCGGCCTGCCGGAAGGCGGCGATGGCCGCGACCGCCTCCGGGCGCGGCGGGTCGAGGATGCCGACCAGCCCCAG
The DNA here is from genome assembly GCA_963818415.1 of uncultured Gammaproteobacteria bacterium. Classification (GTDB taxonomy): domain Bacteria; phylum Pseudomonadota; class Gammaproteobacteria; order Chromatiales; family Chromatiaceae; genus CAWFSC01. The sequence goes on from CAWFSC010000020.1 coordinate 12,016, forward strand.
GAACAGCAGCCCGCCATCGAGGTCCGCGGGCGTGAGATCGCTCTTGTCGTCCGCGGCGGCACCCACGGCGGCGGCGAGCACGCGCAGCCCCTCGGCGCTCAGCGACTCGATCTGATCCTCCCAGAACGCCAGGTCCAGCGGCTCGCGGCCGCCGTCGACGCCGCGCTGCTCGGCGCAGAGCCGCAGCACCGGACCGGGCGCGCCCTTGATCAGCATCCGCCGCGCCTGTCCTGGCGCTGAGTCCGGCCTCTGGTCGAGCGTGGCCATGAGCTTGCGGGTCGAATCGAAGGGGATGACCGCCAGGCGCCGGGCGTCGCCCGACGCGAAACCGGCCTTGCGCGCGAGGGTGCGCAGCGCGCCCTCGGTCGGCTCGCCGATCACCTTCCAGTGGCCGTCCTCCTCGGCGATGTCGGCATCGTTGCAGCGGGCCATGACCTCGACCAGGGCCTGGAGGTCCGGGGTCTGCGCGAGCACGACGGCCCGCCCATTGAAGCGGATCTCGCCGTCCGGGGCATAGCCGATCCCCGTCACCTCGTACTGGCCGACGCGGGTGACCAGATGGCGCGCGGTCATCTCGTTGCGGGTGAGGGTGCCGGTCTTGTCGGTGCAGATGACGGTGACCGAGCCCAGGGTCTCCACCGCCGGGAGCCGGCGGGTGATGGCATTGCGCCGCGCCATCCGCTGCACGCCCAGCGCCAGGGTGATGGTCAGAATGGCCGGCAGACCTTCCGGGATGGCGGCCACGGCAAAACCGATCACCGCCATGACCAGCTCGCCCAGCGGGAAGTCGTGCAGCCGCCAGCCGATCAGGAACATCCCCGCCGCCATGGCGAGGATCACCAAGGAGAGCACCCGGCCGAAGGCGGTCATCCGCCGGGTCAGCGGGGTCGCCAGCGTCTGCACCTCCGCGATCAGGCGGCCGATGCGCCCCAGCTCGGTGGTCGGCCCGGTGCCCGTGACCACACCCAGCCCGGCGCCGCCCGCGACCAGGGTGCCCGAGTAGGCCATGCCCCGCCGGTCGCCGATCCCCGCCGCCAGATCCACCGGATCGGTCCACTTGTCGGCGGGCACCGACTCGCCGGTCAGCGCGGACTCGTCGATGCGCAGACTGGCCGATTCGCACAGACGCAGATCGGCGGGGACGCGGTCGCCGGCGCGCAGCCGCACCAGGTCGCCCGGCACCAGATCGGCCGAGTCGATCAGCACCCATTGGCCATCGCGCCGGCACTGGGCGCTGCGGCGCGAGCATCTTGCGGATGCCCGCCAGCGCCTGCTCGGCCTTGCCCTCCTGGATGAAGCCGATGACGGCATTGATGACCGTCACCGCCAGGATCACCCAGGTATCGACCCAGTGCCCCATCAGCGCCGTCACCACCGCGCCGGCGAGCAGGATGTAGATGAGGCTGTCGTGGAAATGCCTGAGGAAGCGTCTGATCGGACCGGCTCGCGCCGGGCTGGGCAGCCGATTGGGACCGACGAGCGCGAGGCGCTGGGCTGCCTCGGCGGCTGACAGCCCGTCGAGTCGGCTGCGCAGCGCCTGCAAGACCTCCTCGGCCGGCAGCGCGTGCGGCGCACCGACGGCGAGCCCGCTGGGAAGCGCCGCCGCGGGCGCCAGCGCGCGGTCGTCATGCACATCGAAGCGATAGAGCAAGAGGATGGCGGCCAGGGCCCCGCCCAGGAGCCAGTCCGGACCGATCAGCCAGAGCACGAAGGGCACGGCCAGGATGAAGACCCGAGTGCCCTGGTTGTAGTGGCGACCGGCGCGATCGAGGGTCTCGGCGATGGGGTCGATCGCTGGACCGTTGAAGAAGCCGTCCGGCAGATTGATGACGAAGCCGCCCTGGTTGTAGTACCGCAGCGACAGCAGGAAGGACATGAAGCCGGCGAAGAAGAGTGCGGCGAGCAGCAGCAGTTTGACGCGCACCAGATCCGGTCCGCTCGGTGCCGCGCTCAGCGCCTGCGACAGATCGGCCAGATCGATCCCGCCGAAGGTCACGCCCATGATGCCCAGGCTGATCAGCATGCAGGTCGAGGCAAACGTGGTGGCGGACATCACCCAGTTGCGCAGGGTCTGGATCGCCAGGTTGTCCTTGCCGCCGGCGCGCACGGCCTCGATCCAGGCCCGGCGCAGCCGGTTGGAGCGGCCCTGGTGGGTGCGCTCGGGGTGACGGCGCGCGAGCCAGCTCACAAAGAGCTGATAGCCGATCAGGAGCGCGAGGCCCAGGGCATCCAGGCCCCAGAGCGAGGACAGTCGGGCAAGCTCGGCGAGCAGGGCATCGAGGGGTAAGGACGGCATCTCAAGCTCCGCCGCGATCACGGCGGGCGCGCCGGGCCGGGGCGCTGATGACCGGGCTGTCCACGATCAATCCCTTCACATGTCCTTTTTGACGTCTCTGGCCGTATCGCTCACGGCGTCACCGCCGCGTTGGATATCCTTGCCGGCGCCCTCCATCGTATTGCAGCCGAACAATCCGCCGATCACGATCAACAGCGTCAGCACGAGGATTTTGTTCATCTCAATTACCTTTTGTCTTTGCCATCGGTTAGCGTAGTACCAAGGTCGGTCTGTCCAGCGAGCATCGGTTCCCGATCGACCGAATCCAGGCTTGCCAACGCCGCCGGGGGCCGTTCGCTGGTGTGGCGCGGAACCCGCGATTGCAGCCGGTTTGATTGAATCTATGCCGTATGGGCCGCGCATTTCAGTGCGCTAGCGAACTTAAGAGGAGTTGCATCCTGTGCAGCGATTGCTGGCGTTGAGTCTGAAACGGTCTGCTCCAACGAAAGAACCTCCCCCACGCACCGGATCCGCCAGATGAAAGCCAAGCGTTTTGAAGCCGATTTCCCGATCATTTGCGTGGGTGGCTCGGCCGGTGGCCTCGACGCCTATACCCGGTTGCTGCGCGCTCTGCCCAACGACATGGGGGTCGCGATCGTCATCGTGAATCACCTGCGAACCGTCGCCACCCACCTGCACGAGATTCTCCCGAACGTCACGACGATGCCGGTCGAGCTGATCACGGAACGTCTGCTCATTCAGCCGAACCAGGTGTTCATCATCCCGGCGCAGCGCGACCTGCATGTGTTTGATGGCGAATTCCGTCTCCAGCCGATCTCAAAGCCGAGGGGATGGCCGGACGTGATCACGGTCTTTCTGCGTTCGCTCACCCAGCATTGGGATGGCAAGCTGATCGCGGTCATCGTCTCTGGCTACGATGGCGATGGGGCCGAGGCGCTGTGCGGGATTCAGGACGTGGGAGGCATCACCATCGCGCAGCGGCTCGACACCGCCGCGCGGCCGGACATGCCTGAGAGCGCAATCGCCACCGGGTGCATCGATTTCGTGCTCTCACCGGAGGAGATCGCGCAAAAAATCGTCAGCATTGCCCGCGGGGAGGGCCGTGCCTCGGTCGCTGCGGAGACGCCGAAGGCTTGACTGGAGCGCGTCGATCTTTATCGAACAGATAGAACAGAAGTAACCGATCGGTTTCGGCCCTTCGCACCGCCAGTGCTCTCGGCATCCCCCTGGTGAGCGATCCGTGCTAGCGCGGGCGTTTGCCTGGACTCAATGCGTGTGGCCGCTGATATAGCGCCGGGCGTCTTCGAGTATTTGCTTGTTCTTGAAGAGGATCTGCCAGCGGGTGCCGCCGACCTGGCGCCACAGCATGGCCGCCCTCACGCCCGCGAGCAGGAGCGCGCGGATGCGGTTCTGATTGTCCGGGTTGCCCAGGTGCAGTGTCTCGCCGCGAACCATGATGCGCGGCTCCAGATGGCTCAGGGTCCTGCTGTAGAGGTCCGCGAAGTGGGCGAGCAGGTTGGGGTGCTGTGACGCGAAGTGCTCGCGCTTGGCCTGCGCCTCCTGGATGCCGGCACCGATGAGGGCGAGCTGATCGGGGCGGCGCGCCAGACTGCGCTCCAGCTTGATGATCTGCACGACGTAGCGCGTCAGCTCCAGGTTCCGTTCCGGCTGGCCGGTCAACTGGGCGACGATCTGACGCGCGCCGTTGACGACAGATCCCGGCGCGCCAAAGACGGCGTCCACGTTCTCCGCGTCGATCTGGAAGAGGCTGTGGATGCAGGGCTCCATCGTCTCGGTGTCCGCGGCGCCATGGCGTGCGATGCGCATCACGCAGTTGACCGCCTGATAGATCCCGGCGAGGGCGGTGACGCGGTCCAGATTGTCGTGCGGCATAGGGCTGATGGCTCCGGCGAGGAAACGAGCCTGACATTAGAGCCCGAAGGCGTGCGGACCGCAAATCCCGGCTGATAAGTCGTGCCCCAACGGATTGGCTCAGCCGGTCGCCGGGGCTGGCCATCCTTGCTCGATCACGGCGCCGCCCAGGCACTCGCCGTCACGGTAGAAGACGATGGATTGGCCCGGCGTCACGGCGCGCTGCGGGACGGCGAAACGCACCCGACACCCCTGGGTGTCGGCACGGAGCACCTCGCAGGCTTGCAGGGGCTGGCGATGACGTAAGCGCGCCGCGCAGCCGAAGGGTGTCCGGGCGGGCGGTCGGCCGCTGATCCAATGGGGGGCGAGTCCGTCGAGCCCGGCGGACATCAGCAGGGGATGATGGCTGTCTTGGACGACGATCAGGCGGTTGTGCGCCATCTCCTTGGCGGCGACGTACCAGGGCGCCTCGCGTCCGTTGGCGACCCCGCCCACGCCAAGCCCCTGACGCTGCCCGATGGTGTAGTAGGCCAGCCCCTGATGTTCCCCGAGCCTGACCCCCTCGGGGGTCTCGATCGGACCGGGCTCGTGCGGCAGATAACGGGCCAGGAAGTCGCGAAAGCGCCGCTCGCCGATGAAGCAGATCCCGGTGCTGTCCTTCTTGGCGGCATTTGCGAGCCCGAGCCGGCGGGCGAGGGCGCGGACCTCGGGCTTGGTGATCGCGGCGAGCGGAAACAGCGCGCGCGCAAGCTGTTCCTGATTCAGCAGATGCAGGAAATAGGTCTGATCTTTGTCCGCGTCGGCGCAGCAGTGCAGACGACTGCCCTCGGCGTCATGGCTGACGCGCGCGTAGTGTCCGGTGGCGATGGCAGCGGCCCCCAGGCCGAGCGCGTGGTCGAGAAAGGCCGCGAACTTGATCTCCTTGTTGCAGAGCACATCCGGATTGGGCGTGCGCAGCGCCCGGTACTCGCGCAGAAAATCGTCGAACACCCGATCCCAGTATTCGGTCGCGAAGTTGACGGTGTGGAGCCGGATTGCCAAACGCTCGGCGACGGCGCGCGCGTCCGCCAGGTCCTCGGCGGCGGCGCAGTAACCCTCGGCGTCGTCTTCCTCCCAGTTCTTCATGAAAAGCCCCTCGACCGTATGGCCCTGCTCCAGCAGCAGATGAGCCGCGACGGCGGAGTCCACCCCCCCCGAGAGACCGACCATGATGCGAGACTGTGACGGTGTCGATGTTCTTGAATTCATAGATCTACTTTAATTCGCTTGAAGCTCGGGATCACGCGCCTTCCGCCGATAAGGACGGTGTGAAGTCGGGAGATTCGGCTGGAGCTTCGCATTGGACAGGGATGTTGTTTCCATACATCGAGCGGAACAATCGTGTCACGGAGGGGTAGCCAGGATGTGCGCAATCCCCGCGCTGATTAGCTTGACAGTAATATTAGAACAAACTAATATTTTGATGTGGAGACACGGCTTCAAGTCCGATAGCCACGCGCCGAATCGCGGCCTCTCGGTCCAGGGATTCGGTTTCGTCCATCTGAAAAACGTCGAATAGGAGTACCAATCATGAAATACGCAGCCGTCGTTAAGGAACTGACCTTCAGTGAGCTTACCTCGATTGCCCTGGTTGTCATCGTTCCTCTGTGGATGCTCTATGCGCTGGTGTTCTGAGCAGGGCTCATCACAAGCCCCCGCCACGGTGCCTCGACGGAGTTCTCTCTCCTCGCCGAGCGCCGTGGCATTTGCACTTCCGTAGTTCCCTGCTTCTCCGCCGCTTCTTTCCGATTGGCTCCGTGCACCGCCCCTGACCGCTGACGCGCCCCCACGAATCGCTCCGCTTGTCCTGGGATCCGGTTAGTGCGTCCGCTCCAACGCCGCCAAACGCTCCCGCAACGCCTCCAGTTCCTGCCCCTGCGTCTTGATCCGCTTGAGTAGCGCGGGCAACTGCGCGAGCGCGGCAAGCTCGCGCAGGGTGTCCTTGATGGGCCGGGCCGGCGTGCCGAAGACGCTGGCACCGGCCGGTACATCCTTGGTGACCCCGGACTGACCGCCGATGCGCGCGCCGGCTCCTACCGCGACGTGATCCGAGATCGCCACCTGTCCGGCGATGACCGCCCCGGTTCCGACCCTGCTGCTGCCCGCCACGCCGGCCTGGCTGACGAGGATGACGTGCGCCCCGATGTCGGTGTTGTGGGCCACCTGCACCAGATTGTCGATCTTGGTTCCGCGCCGAATGCGGGTTTCGCCGAGCGTGGCCCGGTCGACGCAGCAGTTGCAGCCGATCTCGACATCCTCCTCGATGACCACGCGGCCGAGCTGCGGGATCTTGCGGTGCCCGCTCCCATCCCAGACGAAGCCGAATCCGTCCCCGCCGATCACCGTCCCTGAGTGCAGGACGCAGCGCTCGCCCAGCCGGGTGTCGCGGTGCAGGGTGACATTGGCCTTGATCAGACAATCCGCGCCCAGCGCGACCTCGGGGCCGAGATAGCAGCCCGGACCAATGATGCAGCGATCGCCGATGACCGCATTGGCGCCGATCACGGCACAGGGGCCGACCGCGACCGCGTGTCCGAGAACCGCCGTGGGGTCGATGACCGCGCTGGGGTGGATCCCTTGGAACTCGCTGCTGGGCACGAAGTGCTCGGCGATCTGGAAGAACGCCTGGCGTGGCGCCGGTACGCGCAGCAACAGCCGGTCCGCGAGGGACGGGAACGCCTCGGGTACCAGGATCGCGACCGCGCGGCTGGCCCGCACCGCGTCCGCCTGCGCCGCGTGCTCCGCGAAGCAGAGATCCGACGCGCCAGCGAGGGCGAGGGTGTTGACCCCACTGATCCGGATCGGCGCCATTCCGCCGCTGGCTTCTGGCGCTGGAATTCGCAGCGCGTCGCAGAGTTGCGCAAGGTCGAACAGCATTGATGGTCTCCTGTCGTTTGGTTCGGCGCGGACGCCTGACTGGCGCGCGCGGATGTGGCGTCGTCCGCGCCATTGCCGCGCTCGCTCCCTTGCCAGATCAGCGCGGTGCTGCGGAGTTGCTGGGGCAACTTACACATCATAGCCCCTTGGCGTGCCTGACCGCCGCGTGACTGTCGCCGGTGTTGCGCATTCCGATTCAAGCGACCTGACCGCGCCTGCGTCATCCGCCGCGTCGGCTCCTTCGTGGCCGTCCGATTTCCCCGGGTTCTCAGGGCGGCGCACCATGCCAATCGAATGAGTAACCAATGATGGGGAATAACCAACTGTTTTATTTGATTCACGCGGATTGCGACGAGAATAGGTAAATAGGAAATTAAGTATTTGCTTATAACGCGAGTTAATTAATTAGTTTGTCTTCGGAATCAATGGTTTCTGGATGTTGCATGGAATGTGTATACTTTTTTCGCGAGCGCTGTGAGTTCGTCCTTGACTTGATATAAATCAAATGACATTTTGGTGTTCGCGTGCTTATATTTCGTGTGACCGCGAAAAGAGACGACATCCTCCGTAATGAGCGAAGATTCAGCGGCAATGTCTTCTTATTAGCAAATGGTGAATTAGAGGAGTGTGGTGGGTGGTTTCGTAAAGCATGCGTCATGACCGGGCCAGGGCTGGAAGGCGGCACAAGATCGCCCCAGCGGCCCGGATTGGGCGCCACACAATAACAGTGAAAAACGAAGGAGGAAGCGATGGCTACAGGTGCAACCCTGGGCGAGCTATTGCGCAGCCAAGGCGTGAGTCGACGCGCCTTTTTGAAGTTCTGCTCGGCGACCGCGTCCATGATGGCGATTCCCGCCGGGATGATCCCCGCCATGGCCGAGGCGCTGGAGAAGGCCACCCGACCCTCGGTCATCTGGATGTCCTTCCAGGAGTGCACGGGCTGCACGGAGTCGCTCCTGCGCTCGCACGCACCCTCGATCGAGTCGCTGATCTTCGATTTCATCTCGCTCGATTACCACCACACGCTTCAGGCGGCATCCGGCCACGCGGCGGAGACGGCCCGCGAGGAGGCGATGCATGCGCATGCCGGGGAGTATCTGCTGCTGGTCGATGGCTCCATCCCGACGGTCAAGGCGTACTCGACCATCGCTGGGGTCAGCAATCTGGACATGCTGCTGGAAACGGCGGCCGGCGCGGCCGCCATCCTCGCCATCGGCACCTGCGCGGCCTACGGCGGGCTGCCCAAGGCGGCGCCCAATCCCACCCAGGCCAAGTCGGTCGAGGAGCTGATCACCGACAAGCCGATCATCAACATCCCCGGCTGTCCACCGCTCCCGTTGGCGATCACGGGCGTGATCGCGCACTACCTGACCATGGGGACGCTGCCGGAGCTCGACCACCTCAAGCGTCCTTTGTCCTTCTTCGGCGAAAACATCCATGACCGCTGCTATCGGCGCCCCTTCTACGATCGTGGACTTTTTGCCGAGACCTTCGACGACGAGGGCGCGCGCAAGGGTTGGTGTCTCTACAAACTGGGGTGCAAGGCCCCGGAGACCTACAACGCCTGCGCCCATGTGAAATGGAATCAGGGCGTGAGCTTTCCGATCCAGTCCGGTCATGGCTGCATCGGCTGCTCGGAGCCGAATTTCTGGGACAAGAGCGGGATCTATCAATCCGTTCCCATGGGTCAGTTCGGCTCGGGTCCGAGGATCGCCGTGGCCGCCGGATTGGGTGCCGCCGCAGGCGCTGCGGCCGCGCTCCTGGCGCGCGGCAAGAAGCATAAATCAGAGGCGGATCTGCACGCGGGCGAGTGATGCCGCCCGGGCGTGATCAACCGTCCACACAGCTAGACGAACTTGGAGGATAGGGTCGTATGACGCTCTTAGACTTTGCGCGAGGACCGGCGATTCACTGGTCGCTCATCATTCTCGCCACCGGCACCATCTGGCGCCTGCTTGGCGTGCTCGTCCTGACACGCGGCGCGGACTTGTCCCGTCCGCGGGACGCCTTCGGCAACTTCAAGGGCTATCGAACGGTTTTCAGCCGCGCCTGGCCGAGCGGCGAGTTCACCACCGCGACCCGCTATCAGACCGCGATGGCCTATGCCTTCCATATCGCGACCCTGATCGTGGTAATCGGTATCACGCCGCACATCGAGTTCATCACCAGCCTGACCGGCGCGAGCTGGCCGGGGCTGCCGAATGCCGCTGGAGTGGCCTTGGGTGTTATCGGGCTGACCTCGCTGCTGGCCCTGATCATGCGCCGGGTCTCCAAGCCGGAGGTCTATTGCTCCAACTGGGGCGACTACTTCGCCTGGATCGTGGTGGCCGCGCCGCTGGTCACGGGGCTGATGGCCTTTGCCCACCTGGGTCCGCGCTACGAGACCATGCTGGGCATCCACATCCTCAGCGCGGCTCTGCTGTTCGCCTGGTTCCCGTTCGGCAAGCTGATGCATGCCTTCTGGTTCGTCTTCTCGCGCGCCCAGAGCGGCGTCGCCTACGCCCATAAGGGGGTCCGGATATGAGCACCGTCACCGCGCAAGCACCCGTCTTCCCGTCGTTCGATCAGGTCTTCCAGGGCTTCGCCGGACAGATCACCCAACTGCGCGAGATGGCGCCCAAGCCGACCCTGGCCGACGATGTGCGGGTGCGGCGTGCCATCGACACCCTGATCGCCGAGACCAACGCCGACGAGGCGGTGTGGCTGGAGAGCTGCATCCGCTGCGGCCAGTGCACCAATGCCTGCCACTACTTCCAGGCGACGGGCGATACCAAGTACGCCCCGATGCGCAAGATGAACCTCTACCGCAAGGTCTATCAGCGTGAGATCGGACCCTTCCGCTGGTGGTATCGGCTGATCACCAGCGAGGTCAAGCTCAAGGATCTGGAGGATCTGCAAGAGCTGGTCTACGACTCCTGCTCCGAGTGCGGCCGCTGCGCCATGGTCTGTCCGATGGGGATCGACACCGCCACCCTGGTCCATCATCAGCGCAGCGCCCTGGTGGCGGCCGAGCTGGTTCCGGCCGAGCTGGAGGCGCTGCGGTTGGAGCAGAAGTATCGCGGGACGGTCTTTGGCGCCTCGGCAGATGCCTTGCACGCGATGATCGACACCATCCGTGATCGGGCCGGCGTCATCGTCCCGCTGGACAAGCCCAAGGCCGAGGTCATGGTGCTCAGCTCGGCGGTGGATCTGATGGGCAACGGCAATGGGCTGCTCGCGACCGCGAAGGTCATGAACCACCTGGGTGTCGACTGGACGGTGTGCAGCGATGGCTTCGAGAGCGCCAACTTCGGCCTGCTCTCCGGCGACATGTCCCTGTGGAAGAAACAGGTCGGCCCCATCGTCGCGGCCGCCGAGCGTATCGGGGCCAAGACCCTGGTCATCGCCGAGTGCGGGCACGCCTACCCGGCGCTGCGCTGGAATCCGATGCTCAAGAGCGGCGAGCTGCCCTTCGAGATGATGTACATGTCCGAGTACATGGGGCGGCACGCCAAGGCCGGGCGGCTGCGGCTGAGTCCGGTCAAGGGCAAGATCACCTTCCATGATCCCTGCAAGACCGGGCGTCGCGGCGGTGCCTTCGATGAGCCGCGCGCGGTGCTCAAGGCGATGGGCGCGGACTTGGTCGAGATGCCGGCCAACAAGGAGTTCAACTGGTGCTGCGGCGGCGGGGCGGGGATCTTCCTGCTCGAACGGGCCACCTATCTGCGCGATGAGTCCTTCAAGATCAAGATGCAGCAGGTGAACGCCACGGGTGCGGATACGGTGGTGGTGAGCTGCGCGAGCTGCCGGCTGAACTTCGAGTCCGGACGCTACAAGAACAATTGGGACAAGAAGGTCGAGAGTCTGGTTGAGCTGGTGGCCGATCATCTGATCGATGACCAGCGTGTTGGGTCCGTTACCCCGATCCATGGAGTCGCTGCATGAGTACGAGAGTCGTTGTCGACCCCATCACCCGGATCGAGGGGCATCTGCGCATCGAGGCGCAGATGGAGGGCGGTGTCATCCAGCAGGCGTATTCCTCCGGGACCATGGTGCGCGGCATCGAGACCATCGTGAAGGGACGCGACCCGCGCGATGCCTGGGCCTTCGTCCAGCGCATCTGCGGGGTCTGCACCCTGGTCCACGGCCTGGCCGGGGTGCGCGCGGTGGAGGATGCGCTCAAGTATCCGATCCCGCCCAATGCCGAGCTGATCCGCAACCTGATGGTCGGCGCCCAGTACGTGCATGACCACGTGATGCACTTCTATCACCTGCACGCACTGGACTGGGTGGACCTGGTCTCGGCCCTGAGCGCGGACCCCAAGGCGACCTCCGAGCTGGCGCAGTCGATCAGCCGCTACTCCAAGTCATCGCCGGGTTATTTCGCGGACGTGCAGAAGAAGCTCAAGGGCTTCGTCGAGGCCGGGCAGTTGGGCATCTTCGCCAACGGCTACTGGGGACATCCGGCCTACAAGCTGCCGCCGGAGGCCAACCTCATGGCGGTCGCGCATTACCTGGACGCGCTGGCCTGGCAGCGCGACGTGGCCCAGCTCCATGCCATCTTCGGCGGCAAGAATCCGCACCCGAACCTGGTCGTGGGCGGCATGCCCTGCGCCATCAGCATCGACTCCGGCAATCAGGCCGGGACGGCGGTGGATGTCGTCGGACTGGAACTGGTGCGCAACCTCATCGCGCAGATGCACGAGTTCGTCGAGCAGGTCTACGTGCCCGATACCCTGGCCATCGCCGGTTTCTACAAGGACTGGTTCACCCAGGGGGAGGGCGTCGGCAACTTCATGTGCTACGGCGATTTCCCGGCCAAGGGCTTCGGCGATCGCAGCTCCTACCTGGTGCCGGGCGGGGTCATCCTGAACCGCGACCTGTCGGACATCCAGGAGGTCGACCTGCACGCCGAGGACGAGATCCAGGAGTTCGTCTCGCGCGCCTGGTATGACTATTCCGGGCGGCAAGGGGAAGGGTCTGCATCCCTATCTGGGCGAGACGGAACTTCGCCTACACCGGTCCCGAGCCGCCCTACACCCAGCTCGATGTCGACAACCAGTACTCCTGGCTCAAGTCGCCGCGCTGGCGTGGCAAGCCGGTCGAGGTCGGCCCGCTGGCGCGCATCCTCATGCTCTACGCCAACGGCGACGCGCGCATGAAGGAACTGGTGGACGGCTACGCTCCAGAAGCTGGATCTGCCCTTCGACGCGCTCTACTCGACCATGGGACGGACGACGGCGCGGACCCTGGAGACCAAGTACATGGTCGAGGCCATGGACGGCTGGTACAACCAGTTGCTGGCCAACATCCGCGCGGGCGACATCCGCACCTTCAACGAGACCCTGTGGAATCCCGAGACCTGGCCGAAGTCGGCCAAGGGCGTGGGCCACATGGAGGCCCCGCGCGGCGCCCTCGGACACTGGATCGTCATCGAGGACGGCAAGACCGCCAACTATCAGGCGGTGGTGCCGAGCACCTGGAACGCCGGTCCGCGCGACGCCGAGGGCCAGACCGGCCCCTATGAAGCCGCGCTCAAGGGGCATGTTCTGGCGAATCCGGAGCAGCCGATCGAGATCCTGCGCACGGTACACAGCTTCGACCCATGCATCGCCTGTGCCGTGCATCTGACCGACCCGGACGGCGAGGAGGTGCTCAGAATCCAAGTGCGCTAGATCGGCTTGCGTGCCGGACCAGCGGTGTGTTGCGGCGTGAACGCCGTCGCGGCCGTGGTCCGGCGCCGTTCAAGGCCGGGGATAAAAAGCGAACCTTTTGGAGGCTAGAGGAAATGATCAGTTACGAGCAATTGGCGGAATTACACATCCGTGAGCACGATATTCGTCAGAAGAAATGCAAGGAAATGGACGCCTACTATTTGGGCAATAGCCCGCTGCTTGGCTCGACCGATACCAACGAAAGCGCATGGCGGCAGCAGACCGTCAATGAGGCAGGCCCCATGGGCTTAATCGACGCCGTGGCTCAGGATCTGGAATCCTTCATCGAACTGTTCGAACGTGCCCCACGTTGCGAACTTCCGGCGCAACCCCTACGGCGCCGCAACGTCCACATTTCTTGATTTGGCCGAGCCGAGCTGGTCCCGATCCCGGGGCCGGCTTCTCCATGATCCGCCCGGGATTGACGTCGATCGGACAAGACTCTTCATGCACCTAAACGGGAGAACAGGTTATGGGCTTATTCAGCGTTGGAGAGCATGACGACGAGCATTCTCATCAACATGAGGATGGTGGCGTGCACTTGGCTGTGGTCAAGGAGGCGCATGACCTGCTTTCAAGGGCGCGAAGCTACCGCGAAGCGGGACAGATCGCCCGAGCGCAACTGAAAATCCGCGCGGCCATGCAGGTGGTCCGGCGTGGCTTGAAGAAACATCCCAAGTCGACCTTCCTGGGGCGGTTTCTGTGCGGAATTTACTGCGAGCTGCGCGATTTCGATGCCGCCGAGACCTGCCTCGAACACCACATCGCAGAGCGGTCGCGCGAGCGGGGCGCCGACCTCACGGAGTCTTATACGCGGTTGGGGATCATCAAGTGGTATCACAGAAAAGACGTCTCCGCAGCAATCGAGTACTTTAATCTGGCGCTGAAATCCGTCACGGAACAGACCGATGCGGACGTCGCATCCGAGCCACATATCCATCTGGCGCGGATCTACCTGGAGATCAACGCGCCGCACCGGGCTCGCGAGCACGCCGAGAAGCGCCTGCAAGTGGTGAGGGGCTGTGGTCAGGCGTCGATCATCTACGAGCTGGTCAACGGCGATGCCGTATTTGAAGCGAACGCAAGGGCGGCAACCTGAGGCCGTTTGGGTATCCTTCATAGCGGGGCGGGCTCTTCGCCCGCGCCACCTGCATCAGCCGTGTTTCTTGCACACCTTCTTGATATCGTCCAACAGGCTGCGGTAGGAGTGCAGTAGATTGCTCGGCTGATCCTTATGTTTTTCGGTCAGAACCTCGAATCGGTCTTCGAAGACTTTCGCCATCTGCTTGTCCCCGCTGCTGTCGCAGTTGGCGAGCTCGGCAAGGCGCTTTTGATGTAGCGCCTCGATCAGCTCGACATCGTGCCTCGCGAAGTAGATGTCTTCGTCCGCCATCTCCCGTAGGCGGAGCTTCTCGGTAAAATGGGTCAAGATTTCAGCTCCTGTAACGGTGCGGCATACGCGTTCTCGACGCAATTTTCGCATGCATTCGCTGACCAGTGTAGTTCCTGATTGCGCCTGCGCGGCGCGGCTTTCTCCGGAGGCGCGCCTATGCCAGCGCGCGTGCCCTATTGTAAAACCATCCTTTGCCGCATCGTCATTCGGAATGAGGCGAGGCCGTTTAAAGCCTAATGGCTTTCATGTTAAAACACAAAATAATCAAACGCTAACAAAAGAACGTATTCGTGAATAATTATATTGCGAAACTGAAAAATCCAATCAAAATCCATTGTAATCGTGCTCGATTGGTTCAGACTACTGATTCGGAAGCGAGCAGATGACGATAACCACAAATGACGACCGGAGGATGCCAATGCAAGCGGATGACGAGAAGTCGTATATCCCCAGACAAATCGAGGCGGCGATTCGATTGTCTGACCAAAGAATGGCGGCGACCTGCGTCACCAGCGCGATCGGGCGCGACGGACTCTTGGTCAAGGGCGGACCCATGTTGCCCGCCGGATCCGAAGTCGAGCTGACACTCTTCAGCGATCATCGCGAGACACTGTCGATTCGCTGCATCGTGGACGGTCATCAGGGTGGCGAGCAACGGTTGCGCTACCACCAGATCAACTTCGATCAGCGCGTGCGGCTGGAGGATCTTACCCGTCCGCACTGGGACGGCGCGGATCTACTCGACGGTCTCATGACGATGGCTTGCCTGTATGGGGCAACAACGCTCAAGGACTGGCTCTGCATGACGAGCCTGCTGCAGCAGTTGCAACCGCGTCTTCTCAATCGTCAGAGTTCCGTGGCTTGAGGTCCGTTTTCGACTCGGTCGCGCATGGGGAAGCGCCGATGTTGGCCTTTCGGGGCACGCATCGGCGCGTGGCGACCTGACTGGTACCTTGCTTGGCACGCGGATAGGCCGTCGCGCGGGCCCCATGCTCTCCCGGCGAAAACCGGGAAACTTCGATCTGACCGATGCGCGACCTCTCGCGGAGCATCGCCGACCTCCAGCGGCAATGACGTCAGCGCTTTTGTTCGCAGTTCTGGCAGATGCCGTAGACGACCAGCGAATGATCCTCGATCTGGAACGCATGCGCGGCGGCGATCTTGACCTGCCGCTCCTCGATCATGGGGTCGACGAACTCGACGATCTTGCCGCACTTGAGGCAAACCAGATGGTCATGGTGTTCGCCGCTGTTGAGCTCGAAAACCGACTGCCCGCCCTCGAAATGGCGCCGGCACACCAGCCCGGCACCCTCGAACTGGGTTAACACTCGATAGACCGTTGCCAGACCGATGCTCTCATCGTGCCCCAGGAGTTCCTTGTACACGTCCTCCGCGCTCATATGGCGCTTGCAACTCTGCTCCAGAATTTCCAGTATCTTGACCCGAGGGGCGGTGACCTTGAGGCCCGCCTGTTTGATCTGCTGATTTTCCAATGGGATCTCCCGTCGCGGGCTGGCCCGACCGTTCATGGTCGACTCCAGCATCATTAGCTTGCGTCCCCCTGTGATCGAGGGCCGACCCTGCTGTATCATGTTGTGGTTTATCGCAAAGTCGTTAGCAGAACAAGATGCGAAAGATTTTCAGTATTCCGATTGTGGGCTGCCTGGCGATGGTTGCCGCCGTGGGTTGCGCGCGGGAGAAGAAGGCCGACGACAATCACAGCTCGGTGCTTGAGCATTTGCCGTTCGTCTACAAAATGACCGTGCAACAGGGAAACATCATCACCCAGGAAATGGTGAGCAGCCTTGAGCTTGGCATGACGAAGCGACAGGTGAATTTTGTATTGGGCACTCCGTTGCTGACCGATTTCTTTCACTCCAATCGCTGGGACTATATCTACACCGTCAAGCGCGGGCGCCAGCCGATGGAGCAGCGCAATCTGACGTTGTTTTTCCAGGATGACAAGCTGACGCGGATCGGTGGGGATATCCACGCGGATCGGAAACCGGCCGATGCGAGCGAACCCAAGGAAATCCTGGTGAAGGTTCCCGATTATAGCGAGCGGGAGGGGATGGTGACGAAAAGCCTAAAGGCGGTCGGGCTGGAGCCAAAGGAATAGTGCACCTGACGCGATAGCCTTGGCCTTGAGAGTGCAGGCAACCTGCTTGCTCTTTCATGGGGCCAGGCAGCTGCTTCTCGTCCGTGGCTGATCAACTCGTGTAGACGTCCTCTGCGCGTTTGCAGAAGGCATCCACCAGGGTGTTGGCAATCTGATTGAAGACTCCGCCGAACGCCTTGTCGATCAATCTGCCGGAAAACTCGAACTCCAACTCCAGCTCGACCTTCGAGGCATCCTCGCGCAGGGGCGTGAAGCGCCATGCGCCGACCAACTTGCGAAAGGGACCATCCAGCAGGTCGATATACATCAAACGGTCGCGCTCGAACCGATTGCAGGTGCTGAAGGTCTGCCGAATACCCATGCGGTGGACTTCGATCTGCCCGCAGATCTTATCCTCGGTTTCCGAGATGACACGGGAACTGTGGCACCAGGGCAGGAATTGCGGATATGCGCCAACGTCATAGACGAGGTTGAACATCTGGGCGGCCGAATAGGGCACCAATGCACTTTTCTTAACGATAGCCACGATACTTCCGCAACGACTAGAGACTCATCTGCGCCCGCACGACCTCGGCGAGCCGCTCGGCAAGATGGCTGACCTGAGCGTAATCGACGCCCTCGACCATCACCCGCACCAGGGGCTCGGTCCCCGACGGCCGCAGCAGCACCCGACCCTGTTGCGCGAGCTCATGCTCGGCGGTCGCGACCGCGTCCCGCACGGCGGGTAGGCCGACGATATCGCGTGACGCATCCAGACGGACGTTGAGCAAGACCTGAGGATAGAGCTCGACCTCGGCGCAGAGGTCGTCGAGTCGGGTGTCGAGCCGGTCGAGCGCGGCGAGCACCTGGAGCGCGGAGACGATGCCATCGCCGGTCGTGGTGCGGTCACGGCAGATGATGTGTCCCGAGGGCTCGCCGCCGAGGATGGCGTCGGTGCTCTTGAGCCGCTCCATGATGTAACGGTCGCCGACCTTGGTCCGCGTGAAGCCGATCTCCAGCCGCTTGAGTGCGTGCTCGAATCCCAGATTGCTCATCTGGGTTCCGACCACATCGCCGCGCATGGCGCCCGCCATCAGGCGCGATTTCGCAATGATGTAAAGAAGTTGATCGCCGTCGACAAGATTGCCGCGCGAATCGGCCATCAGCACGCGATCCCCGTCGCCGTCGAAGGCGATCCCGAGATCGGCGCCCTCCGCCACCACGGACTCGCAGAGCGCCTTGGGCTGGGTGGACCCAACCTCGTGGTTGATATTGAAGCCGTCCGGCTCGGTCCCCAAACGGACCACCGTCGCGCCCAGTTCCTCGAAGACGGCGGGTGCCGTGTTGTAGGTCGCCCCGTTGGCGCAATCGACGACGATCTTGAGGCCGCGAAAGTTCATGGTCGACGGAATGGTGCTTTTGCAGAACTCGATATAGCGACCGTTGGCGTCATCGACCCGCTTGACCTTGCCCAAGCTGCTCGAATCGACCGTGCGGATGGGCTTCTCCAGCTCCGCCTCGATCGCGAGCTCCACCCCGTCGGGGAGTTTGTCGCCATCGGCGGAGAAGAATTTGATCCCGTTATCCTCGAAGGGGTTGTGCGAGGCGGTGATGACGATGCCGGCATTGGCTCGGAAGGTTCGAGTCAGGTAGGCCACCCCAGGCGTGGTCATGGGGCCCAGCAAGCGGATATCGACCCCCGCCGCCACGAGTCCGGCCTCCAGCGCGGACTCGAACATGTAGCCCGAGATGCGCGTGTCCTTGCCGATCAGCACCTTGCCGCCGCCCTTGCCGAGGACTCGACCGGCGGCCCAACCGAGCTTCAGGACGAAATCCGGGGTGATGTGTCCCGTGCCGACCCGCCCGCGGATCCCGTCGGTTCCGAAATACTGTCGCATGGGATCAATGCTCTCCCGCTGGTCGAGCCAAGTGTCCGCCCTCGGGAAGATCCGTCGCGTTGCGCGCCCCGCCACGGGGTTCGACCGGACGCCTGGGCTCATCATCTTCCCAGTCCCGTGGTGGACGTGGCACGCGGCCATTCATGATGTCGTCGATCTGACTTGCGTCGATCGTCTCGTATTTGATCAGGGCCGCCGCCATGGCGTGGAGCTTATCGAGGTGTTCGAGCAGCAGCGAGCGGGAACGCGCGTAGTTGCGCTCGATGACGTGGCGGATCTCCTCGTCGATCAGGTGAGAGGTCTCGTCGGAAACGCTCTTGTGCTGCGTCACCGAACGCCCGAGAAAGACTTCCTGCTCTTCCTCGCTGTAGGTCAAGGGGCCGAGCTTGTCCGAGAGGCCCCACTTGGTGACCATGTTGCGGGCGATCTCGGTGGCGCGATGGATATCGTTCTGGGCGCCGGTGGTCACGCAGTCCTCGCCGAGGATCAGCTCCTCGGCCACGCGCCCGCCGAACAGGCTGGAGATATTGCTCTCCAGGCGCTGCTTGCTGTAGCTGAAACGGTCGTCCTCGGGCAGAAAGAGGGTCACGCCCAGCGCCCGCCCGCGCGGGATGATGCTGACCTTATGCACCGGGTCGTGGTCCGGCACCAGACGGCCGACGATGGCGTGGCCAGACTCGTGATAGGCGGTCAGGCGTTTCTCGTCCTCGGACATCACCATGGAGCGGCGCTCGGCGCCCATCATGATCTTGTCCTTGGCCTTTTCCATGTCATCCATATCGACCAGTTTTTTGTTCGACCGGGCGGCGAACAACGCGGCCTCATTGACCAGATTCGCGAGATCGGCGCCCGAGAATCCCGGTGTGCCACGGGCGAGAATGGATGCCTTGACGTCCTCGGCCGCCGGGATCTTGCGCATGTGGACCTTGAGGATCTGCTCGCGACCGCGCACGTCCGGCAAGGGCACCACCACCTGGCGATCGAAGCGACCGGGACGCAGCAGGGCCGGATCCAGGACATCCGGTCGGTTGGTGGCCGCGATCACGATGACGCCCTCATTGCCCTCGAATCCG
The DNA here is from genome assembly GCA_963818415.1 of uncultured Gammaproteobacteria bacterium. Lineage (GTDB taxonomy): Bacteria > Pseudomonadota > Gammaproteobacteria > Chromatiales > Chromatiaceae > CAWFSC01. The sequence continues at coordinate 31,255 of CAWFSC010000020.1, forward strand.
TCCATCTCGACCAGGAGCTGGTTCAGCGTCTGCTCGCGCTCATCGTGGCCGCCGCCGAGCCCCGCTCCGCGATGGCGTCCGACCGCGTCGATCTCATCGATGAAGATGATGCAGGGCGCGTGTTTCTTGGCCTGCTCGAACATGTCGCGCACGCGCGAGGCACCGACACCGACGAACATCTCGACGAAGTCCGAGCCCGAAATGGTGAAGAAGGGCACCTTGGCCTCGCCAGCGATGGCGCGTGCCAGCAGCGTTTTGCCGGTGCCGGGCGGGCCGACCATGAGCACGCCCTTGGGGATCTTGCCGCCGAGCTTCTGAAACTTGGTCGGATCGCGCAGGAAGTCGACCATCTCGGAGACTTCTTCCTTGGCCTCCTCGGCGCCAGCGACGTCCTGGAAGGTCACCTTCACCTGGTCTTCCGACAGCATCCGCGCCCGGCTCTTGCCGAACGACATGGCCCCGCGTCCGCCCGCGCCGCCCTGCATCTGGCGCATGAAAAGGACCCAGAGACCGATCAGGATCAGCAAGGGGAACCAGTTGATCAGGATCTGCATCAGCAGGGACTGTTTCTCGGGCGGCGCCGCCTTGATGACGACGTTGTTGTTCAACAGGTCACCGACCAGGCCATCGTCACCGGGGCTATAGGTGGTGAAACGTTGCCCCGTCTCGGACATGCCCTCGATCAGCCGGCCCTGAATCTTGACCTCTTTGACGCCACCCTGCTTGACCTGATCGATGAAGTCCGAGTAGTTCAGGTTCCTTGGCGTCGATTGGGTGGTGGTGAAGTTATTGAATACGGACATCAGCACGATGGCGATGACCACCCAGAGAAGTAAATTTTTCGCCATGTCACTCACGACTTCTGGCCCCTACTGGTGAAATCTCGAAAGTTCGACGCCGGATGCAAGCGACGGAAACTAGCACCGACGGCTCACGGATGAAAGCCTTTTGCGACCAGGAATACCTCTCGGCTCTCTGGTCGGGAAGACTTCGGCTTACGGGTCGCTATTTGCCGAAAACTGCTTCGCAGCTCACGCAGATAGCCATCGAGCCCCGCACCATGGAAGATCTTGACCACCAGCGCGCCCTCTGGTTTCAGTTGCTCCCGCGCCAGTTCCAACGCCAACTCGACCAGGAGCATCACTCGCGACTGATCGACGACCGATGTTCCAGTGATATTGGGGGCCATATCGGAAAGCACCAGATCCAGCGGCTCCCCGCCAAGCGCCTCGCGCAGCGCCGCCAGCACCAGTTCCTCGCGGAAATCGCCCTGAAGCACGACGACGCCCTCCAATGTCTCCATCGGGAGAACGTCCAGCGCGACCACCCGACCGCTCGGCCCCACCAGGCGGCTGGCGATCTGCGACCAGCTCCCGGGCGCGGCGCCCAGATCGACGACGCGCATCCCCGGCTTCAGCAGCCGATCCTTCTCCTGTAGCTCCAGCAATTTATAGGCTGCGCGGGAGCGATAGCCGTCCTGCTGGGTCCGCTTCACATAGGGATCATTGACATGCCGGTCGAGCCAGCGCCGACTGGATTTACTTTTTGCCATGGGACGAGAAATTTGAGTGCCGCGAGAGATTCGGAATCTTGAATGAATGGTTCGGCGGTCTGCGCCACGCGACTCATTGACAAGGACATGGCGACCCATCCAAGCCGGGTGCCGAGACGCCTCTGAGCGCACAGAATAGGATGGGTGGGAGGCGCGGGCCGGCCCTATCACTCGGACCGGAAGCCACCCTATTTCTTCGAGGCGGAAGCGTCTGGCGCGTGAAGACACCGGGCCCGGTCGGAGGCGTCGATGGACACAAGACTAACACAAGCGATCGACGCCATTCCGTGAAGGTCGCCGCCGTCAGATGTCATGCACCCAGGAAAAGCGAAAGGTTTCGAGTAGAACACCCGCAGTCCCGCCTCCGATGAGCCCTCCCAGGATCCCCTGCTGAATCGCTTGATGCATCGAAAGACTGGCGATCTGCCAGACGCCATGATCGAGGCTCAACAGTGGCGCAATCACCATCCAGACGCTGCCCGCCGCGACGCTGGCGAGGATCGCCATGATCGCGGATTCGATCAGATAGCAGGGGCGCGACTCAAGTTGCAACCGTCGCGACAGTGCTACCCACCAGCCGACGGTCGCGACATAGAGAACGCCGTTCACGCTGACCAGAAACGCCAGCGTTGCGAAGATGGAAAAGGGTGCTGGATGCAGTGGCTCTGCGATTGCCAAGACGCTTCCCGCGAAGGCGCCCGTCACCAAGCCGGCCAACAATTTTCCGGGCACATGACGGGAGCAACGGCGCGGAAACCCGATGGTCAGGCCGACAGTGGCGGCAAGGCCGGCCGCAATCAGCATGACGTCGGTCGGATTTGTTTGCTCTGGGAGCAGGATCAGGAGGGCGACGCCGACCACCGCGCCGATGCCGGTGCTGACGAGGGCGAGTTCGCGTGCTCCGTAAAGCACCGCGCCAGCGCCCCCGGCCAAGCCGGCGGCCAGGATATAGGAGAGCGATCCCATGCCCGTTCCCCGGGTCAGCTCGACGAGGCCGGTGAAAAGCGGGGCGTAGATCATCCCGATCAGGCTCCAAATGATGCCTCTAAGGAAGGCGAGCCGGATCCGGGAAGGGGCTTGGAGATCCGTCGCGCTCGATGACGGATAGGGACGAGGATCTGCAAAATCGGTGGAACTTTCGGGTGAAATAGACATGACCGCGATACCGCTAGACTGCAACAAAAAACGCCAAAAGGATCCCTCGGAGTCGGGTGTCTACCGATGATCCAGCTCAACGGCCCATTGGGAAGCGCGGCTTGCGCCGTTTCCGCGTGGATCGTTGCTGCTCGGAGAGAGACGATTCAAGCCTAGCGGCTCATCGGCTCGTCTTGAGAGAAGTGCTTCACAAACAACGAAAAACGGGGCCGAAGGCCCCGTCTTTCGCATTTCAGGCTCGGAGTTCGCTGTGATCAACCAGCCTTAAGGGTCCAGGAAGCGCACCAGCCGTTGACGTTGATCAGCTTGCCGGGGAACAGTTGGCAGCCGCTCCAATCGCCTGTCGCGCCAGCGGCGTCGGCCAGGCGGAACTGGCAGTTGCTGCACATCTGCTGCTCGGGCGGCAAGCCTGGACGCGCGGCGGTGAGGCGCTCGGACTCGGCCGCATTCTGATGGTACTTCAGGGCAACGGCGGTGGCGTCGTCGGCGGCAACCGCGGTTGCGGGGGCATCCGCGCGAGCGGTGCCGAAACCGACCAGGTTGATCATCGGAATGGCTGCCGCGGTTCCCAGCATCACTTTGACGGCGTCGCGACGGCTCTGACTGACTGGCTTATCGGACATGAATGTCACTCCTAAAAAATAATGCATCTTGTGGTGATCCCGATACTCCCGGTCTACCACCGGAAGCCGCGCGACATTGTGCAACAGGCGATCGGAAAAGGCGAGTGTTTGCCCCGACGCGAGGCAGCGCTAACGAAAATAGGTACCAGCGCCAAGATAGTGCGCCTCCCAATAGGTCGTATCGAGTTTGTCCACTCGCACCCGGTTGCGCGAGCTCGATGCATGCACGAAGCGCCCCCCGTCGATCATCAAGCCGACATGATAGACCCCCGGCCCGGTCTTGAAAAAGACCATGTCGCCGGCCCGCAGCCGGCTCCTGGCGACTGGCTTCGACGCCCGTCGCTGAGCCAAGGCGGTACGCGGAATGGAGAGTCCCGCCTCATGGTGGGCATAGTAGGTGAGTCCGCTGCAGTCGAAGCCCCGCGCGGGGGTCGCGCTGCCGTAGACATAGGGCGTTCCGACTTGGGCCAGGCCGGTCGAGACCACTCGCTCGCGCGGCCCGTCGGACTCGCGTCCGCTAAAGCTCGAACAGCCCGCGAGCAGCACGACCATGAGAAGGGCGGCGATCCGCTTTGACAGGAAAAACGCGCTGATCTTCATAAACTGCACTCGATTAAAACCCTAATATGCTGTAATCATGGCTTTTATACGCTGATGACGCTTCTGTCAATCTCGGTTTCGAGCGACCCTCGGCCAACACCGGGCGGAGTGCGGAGCCGTGGCGGGCGCTCCGATCCGAGGTTCCGAGCCGCAAGGCTTTGACGCGCTTGCGGCCAGCCCTTAAATTTACGCGCTTAACACCCGCTGGACCGTCCGCGCTCCGCCCCATCCGCGGGTCGAGACCCGCGGATCCGGTTCCCCTCTGGCGCTTTGGAGTGCGACCCATGAGTGAGACGAAACACTGCCGGCTATTGATCCTGGGATCTGGTCCCGCCGGCTATACGGCTGCCGTCTATGCGGCGCGCGCCAATCTTAAGCCGGTTCTGGTGACCGGACTGGAGCAGGGCGGTCAGTTGATGACGACGACCGAAGTCGACAATTGGGCGGGCGATCCGGACGGGGTCCAGGGACCGGAGTTGATGGAGCGCATGAGACGCCACGCCGAGCGTTTCGAGACGGAGATCATTTTCGATCACATCAACGCCACCGATCTCGGCGCGCGACCTTTCAGACTGACCGGCGATTCGGCGGTCTACACCTGCGACGCACTCATCATTGCCACCGGCGCCAGCGCTATGTATCTCGGGCTCGCCTCTGAACAGAAATTTCGCGGACGCGGTGTCTCCGCCTGCGCGACCTGCGATGGCTTCTTCTATCGCAACCAGAAGGTCGCCGTCATTGGAGGGGGCAATACCGCCGTCGAGGAGGCGCTCTACCTGTCCAACATCGCCTCCGAGGTAATCCTGGTCCATCGGCGCGATGCGCTCCGCGCGGAGAAGATCCTGCAACAGCAGCTCATCGAAAAGGCCGAGAAGGGCAATGTCCGGATCGCCTGGAACCACGTCCTGGACGATATCCTGGGCGATGCCACCGGCGTCACCGGGATGCGGATCAGGAACGTCAAGGATGGGACCAGTCAGGACATCGACCTTCAGGGCGTTTTTATCGCTATCGGCCACAAGCCGAACACTCAGATCTTCGAGGGACAGCTAGAGATGGAGAACGGCTACCTCACGGTCCAGACCGGCACCCATGGCAACGCCACCGCGACCTCCGTGCCGGGAGTCTTCGCCGCTGGCGACGTCATGGACCAGATCTATCGTCAGGCCATCACCTCCGCTGGCACCGGCTGCATGGCGGCGTTGGATGCGGAGAAATTCCTGGATGCCCTTGAGGCGGGAGGTCAGTGAAGGTCGCCAAGGCCGGGGCGTCGGGGAGCGTGCTGGCGCAACCTTAGGCGCGGGCCTCGTCGCGGCTTGTCGGCGCGAACGATCGAGTCGGTTTGGGTGGTGGCGGGATGCCCATATCTCGCGCTCATGCACAGACACTCATTGCGTCTCCCATGTATCAGCTGACGACCCATTCCGCGATCGCCGAAATCCCCGCCGAGGCTTGGGATCGTCTCGCCGACCCTGACACGCCCTTTCTGTGGCACGCATTTCTGGCGGCCATGGAGATGCATGGCTGTGTCGGCGAGCCGGTTGGCTGGATCCCCCGACATTTGGCCTTGCGCGACAGGGATGGCGGCATCCTCGCCGTTGCTCCTTGCTATCTGAAGTTCAATTCCTATGGTGAATTCGTCTTCGACTGGTCCTGGGCGGATGCCTACCGTCGTCATGGTCGCGCCTATTACCCCAAGCTCGTGATCGCCTCGCCCTATACCCCTGCCACGGGTCCGCGCGTTCTGGTGGGGCAGGGGCCACGGCGCCGGGAACATGCCATCGCCTTAATCCAGGGCGCGACCCAGTTGGCCGAACGGCTGCGAGTCTCATCGTTGCATTGGCTTTTCACCACGGAAGAGGAGACCGCGTTGCTGGAGGGGCAGGGCCTGATGCGCCGCGTCGGCTGCCAGTTCCATTGGCACAATCAGGGTTACGACTCGTTCGACGACTTTCTCGGTACCTTGACCGCCGCCAAGCGTAAGATGATTAAGCGCGAGCGGCGGCGGGTCACGGAGAGTGGTCTGCGGGTTCGCCGTGTGCGCGGCGACGCGGTTAGCGAAGCCGAATGGGCAATCTTTCACCAACTCTACCGCGCGACCTTCGACAAGCGCGGTGGTCTCCCGACGCTGACGCTCCCCTTTTTTCTGAGCATTGGCGAGACCCTGGGTAAGCATGTCTTGCTCGTGCTGGCGTACCATGAAGGAGAGGTTGTGGCCGCAGCGCTCAACCTGATCGGCCAACGGTCCCTCTACGGGCGCCACTGGGGCTGCTTTCGGGATTATCACAGCCTGCACTTCGAGGTCTGCTATTATCAGGGCTTGGAATACTGCATCGAGCACGGACTTGCTCGGTTCGAGCCAGGCGCCCAAGGCGAGCACAAGGTCAGCCGTGGCTTCCTCCCCACCCCAACTTGGTCGGCCCACTGGATCTCCGATCGCGATTTCCGCTCGGCCATTTCCGACTTCCTCGTGACGGAGGCCGAGGGCATGGAAAGCTACCTCGCGGACATGCACGGTCACAGTCCCTACCGCGCGGAGGATGTCCAGGGATCAACCTAGGGATAGCCAAGCCCGGTCAAGCAGCACCGCTACATGATCCCCCTACTCGATCCCCATGATCGTACTGCGTTCCCCGATCCGCGGGAGGCATTGCGCGTTCCCAATGGGTTGCTGGCGGTTGGCGGCGATCTCACGCCAACTCGACTGGAGAGCGCTTATCGACGCGGGATCTTTCCCTGGTTCAGTCCCGGCGACCCTATCCTTTGGTGGTCCCCCAACCCACGAACCATCCTGTTTCCGGAGCGGATCAGGATCTCCCGCAGTTTACGTAAACGTCTGAAGCGAAAAGATCTCACCGTCACCCTCGACCGGGATTTTCATGCCGTCATGCTCGGCTGCGCCCAACCGCGTGACAGGGACGTCGGCACCTGGCTGGTCCCCAAGATGATCGCCGCCTACCAGTTGATGCACACTAAGGGCCTGGCTCACTCGGTCGAGGTGTGGCGCGACGGGGAGTTGGTCGGGGGCTTGTACGGGGTGGCCATCGGCCGCGCCTTCTTTGGCGAATCCATGTTCAGCCGCGTGACCGATGCCTCCAAGGTCGCGCTGGTTCATCTGTGCGGAACGCTGGCGGATTGGGGTTACGGACTGATCGATTGCCAGATGAAGACGGCGCACTTGGTCCGCATGGGGGCAATCGAATTGCCGCGCGGCGACTTTATTTCCCTGCTGGACCGCTATTGCGATCAGCCTGGACGTTCGGGGAGCTGGGATGATGGCGCTGCTTGCGCGGCGTCGGCGGTGCGCTTGCCCGCCGTGCGTCAGGAGGATGACGGTCCAGCATGACCCAAGACCTGCACCCCCACCGAGGCCGCTATCTCGCTCTCTACCTCACCGCCGATCATCCCTGCTCCTATCTTGAGGGGCGGCGGGCGCGGACGCTCTTTGTCGACCCCACCGCGCGAATCGACAACGCTACCTATCAGGTTCTGGTCGATCAGGGGTTCAGGCGTAGCGGTTGCCACATCTACCGTCCCGCTTGCCGGGGCTGCGCGCGCTGCGTGCCGGTGCGGATTCCAGTCGTCGCCTTCCAACCCGACCGCTCCCAACGCCGCAACTGGCAGCGCAATGCGGTAGCGCTGGAACTGTTCGAGGGGCCGGCGACCTTCAAGGAGGAGCACTTCGACCTCTACTGTCGCTATCTCGATCGGCGGCATCCGGATGGCACGATGGCCAGCGACGCCAGCGAAGAGAGCTATCGGCGCTTTCTGGTGGAGCCCTGGGGCGGTGCTACCCGGTTCATCGAGCTGAGGCAGGGAGCGCACTTGGTTGGCGTGGCCGTGACGGACGTGCTTGAACAGGGGCTCTCGGCCGTCTACACCTTTTTCGATCCCGAGATCGCCGAGCGGGGACTTGGGACATTCGCTCTCCTTGCCCAAATCGAGGCGACCAGAACGCTCGGCTTTTCGTATCTCTATCTCGGTTATTGGATAGCCGAGTGCCGCAAGATGGCTTACAAGGAGCGATTTCGTCCGATCGAGGCATGGGACGGTAGCCGGTGGACGCGATTCGAACGTTCGCGCGCGATTACCCAGGGCTCGTCCTGAGGGTCGGTCTGGTCGGGCGTCAATCCGAGGGAGACAGATCACTTGCGCAGTCCCAGAGCTCGCGTGCACGGTCGGTAGGGATGTGACCCCGGGCGGAATACCATCGCATCGGGAAACTGCGGAGCCTCGATCAAGTCATCATGGGTGGTCGTCTGTGTGGTACACTCCCGAAGCTAAGAAGCCTCGTTGTATCACTAACACACCCATAATCTATGTCAAAAGACGACGTCATTCAGATGGAAGGCACGGTGACCGAAACCCTGCCCAATACCGTATTCAGAGTCGAGCTGGAGAATGGTCACACGGTGACCGCGCACATCTCCGGCAAGATGCGTAAACACTACATACGCATTCTGACCGGCGATAAGGTGACCGTGGAGCTCACCCCCTACGATTTGACGAAAGGCCGTATCGTCTATCGCGCACGCTGAAGACCGGCGGCCGCTAGCCGATCTTTGGCGATCTGGGCGCGTTCCTCTCATTGGCCATGTGGTTGTCTGTCATCAGAACAATGACACTCGTGGCCGGTATCCAGGCGCCCCATTCTCCTTCACTCAGCCGGCCGTCCGGACCTAGATCTCCCGCTCCTCTCCATTGATTTCGAAGGCGAGCTTGTCGTTCTTCATGAAGACCCGGACCGTGCCGCCACTCGCAAGTTCGCCGAACAGCAGCTCATTCGCAAGCGGCTTCTTGATGTTTTGCTGAATCACGCGGGCCATGGGGCGCGCGCCCATCTTGGGGTCATAGCCTGTTTCGGCCAGCCACTGACGGGCATCTTCATCAACCGTCAGGTTGACCTTCTTGTCCTCCAGTTGTTGTTCAAGCTCGAAGACGAACTTGTTGACCACGCTGAGAATGGTCTCTTCCCCCAGCGGTCCGAACTGGACGATGGCGTCCAGTCGATTGCGGAACTCGGGGGTGAAGTAACGCTTGAGCGCCTCCATGCCATCGGTCGTGTGGTCCTGCTCGGTGAAGCCCATCGAGCGACGCGAGGTCTCCGCCGCGCCGGCATTGGTCGTCATGACCACGACGACGTTGCGGAAATCCGCCTTGCGCCCGTTGTTGTCAGTCAGGGTGCCATGGTCCATCACCTGTAGGAGCAGATTGAAGACATCCGGATGGGCCTTCTCGACCTCGTCGAGCAACAGGACGGAGTGCGGATGTTTGTTGATCTCCTCGGTCAGGAGCCCGCCCTGATCGAACCCCACATATCCAGGCGGCGCGCCGATGAGCCGCGAGACCGTGTGCCGTTCCATGTACTCGGACATATCGAAGCGCAGCAACTCCATTCCCAGGATGCGCGCCAATTGACGGGTGACCTCGGTCTTGCCAACGCCGGTCGGTCCGGTGAAGAGGAAGGAGCCGATCGGCTTCTCTTCGTGCCCCAGACCCGGAGCGATTCATGCGGATCGCCGAGGTCAAGGCATCGATGGCCGCATCCTGGCCATAGACGACCATCTTGAGGTCGCGATCGAGATTCTTGAGCGACTCGGTGTCGGAGGCCGAGACCCGCTTGGGCGGTATACGCGCGATCTTGGCCACGATCGCCTCGACATCCGCGACATCGATCCGCTTTTTGCGCTTGGCGGGCGTCATGAGCTGTACGTTGGCGCCAGCCTCGTCGATCACGTCGATTGCCTTGTCCGGCAGGTACCGGTCGTTGATGTAGCGATTGGCCAGTTCCGCGGCGGCGCGCAGGGCGGGGTTGGTATAGGTGACCTGATGATGCTCCTCGAAGCGTGACTTGAGCCCCTTGAGGATCTCGATGGTCTCCTCGACCGAAGGCTCCTCCACGTCGATTTTCTGGAAGCGACGCGCGAGCGCGCGATCCTTCTCGAAGATCCCCCGGTACTCCTGATAGGTGGTAGAGCCGATGCAGCGCAGATCCCCGGACGCCAGCACCGGCTTGATCAGGTTGGATGCATCCATGACCCCGCCGGATGCGGATCCGGCGCCGATGATGGTGTGGATCTCATCGATGAAAAGGATGGCGTGGGGCTGGCGCTTGAGCTGGGCGAGGACCGCCTTCAGTCGCTTCTCAAAGTCGCCTCGATACTTGGTCCCGGCGACAAGTCCGCCAAGATCCAGCGAATAGATCACGGCATTGTTCAGGACTGCCGGCACCTCGCCGTCGACGATCTTCTTCGCCAGACCCTCGGCGATCGCGGTCTTGCCGACGCCCGCCTCGCCGACGAACAGCGGATTGTTCTTGCGACGCCGGCAAAGGATCTGGATGGTCCGCTCGACCTCGGCGGCACGCCCGATCAGCGGATCGATCCGGCCCTGACGCGCCATCTCGTTGAGATTGGTGGCGAAGCTTTCGAGCGGACTCGAACCCTCCTTGTCGTCGCCCCGCACGTCGTCGGTCTCGCCCGGCGCCTCCTCTTCCTGGTTCTCGCCGGGAACCTTGGAGATGCCGTGCGAAATGAAATTGACGACATCCAACCGCGTCACATCCTGCTGATTGAGGAGATAAACCGCTTGGGAGTCCTGTTCGCTGAAAAGGGCGACCAGCACGTTGGCGCCAGTCACCTCTTTCTTGCCCGCCGACTGAACATGGAAGACCGCCCGCTGGAGCACTCGCTGAAAGCCCAAGGTCGGCTGGGTGTCGCGATCCTCGTTCTCCGGGATCAGCGGCGTGGTCTCGTCGATGAAGGTGGCGATTTCTCGGCGCAGCCTGTCGGCGTCGGCCCCACACGCGCGCAGCACCTTGGCGGCGGTCGGATTGTCCAGCAAGGACAGCAGCATGTGCTCCACGGTCATGTATTCGTGGTGCTTTGGCGCGCGCCTCTTTGAAGGCCCGGTTAAGCGTGAATTCGAGTTCTTTGCTCAGCATCGGCCTGTCCCAAGGGTGGGTTCAAGAAAACGGCGAAACCCCGCCGCTCGAATGGTTGACCAGCACCTACGCCTCTTCCATCGTGCACATCAGCGGATGCTGATTGCTGCGCGCGTAGTCGTTGACCTGCGCGACCTTGGTCTCGGCAATGTCCTTGGTGAAAACTCCGCATACGCCAACACCGCGGGTATGCACATGCAGCATGACTTGGGTGGCCTTTTCCCGGTTCATCCCAAAAAAAACCTCCAACACCAGCACCACGAACTCCATCGGAGTGTAATCGTCGTTCAGCAGCAAAACCTTGAACAGGGGAGGACGGCGCAGTTTAGGGCGAGCTTCCTGGACCGTCAGACCAGATTCGCGCTCCTCGCCG
>CAWFSC010000020.1:47500-166927 GCA_963818415.1 uncultured Gammaproteobacteria bacterium
TGTATAATGGGTCAGCGACTTACTTCTCAGTGGCAAGCTTAACCGACTAGGGGAGGCGTAGCGAAAGCGAGTCTTAAATGGGCGTCTTAGTCGCTGGGAGTAGACCCGAAACCGGGCGATCTACCCATGGCCAGGGTGAAGGTCGGGTAACACCGACTGGAGGCCCGAACCGGGATCTGTTGAAAAAGATTCGGATGAGCTGTGGGTCGGAGTGAAAGGCTAATCAAGCTCGGAGATAGCTGGTTCTCCCCGAAAGCTATTTAGGTAGCGCCTCGTGAGTTCACTGCCGGGGGTAGAGCACTGTTTCGGCTAGGGGGCCATCCCGGCTTACCAACCCGATGCAAACTCCGAATACCGGCAAGTGCCATCACGGGAGACAGACGGCGGGTGCTAACGTTCGTCGTCAAGAGGGCAACAACCCAGACCGCCAGCTAAGGTCCCTAAATCATGGCTCAGTGGGAAACGATGTGGGAAGGCCCAGACAGCCAGGAGGTTGGCTTAGAAGCAGCCATCCTTTAAAGAAAGCGTAATAGCTCACTGGTCGAGTCGGCCTGCGCGGAAGATGTAACGGGGCTCAAGCCATGTACCGAAGCTGCGGATGCCTGTAAAGGCATGGTAGGGGAGCGTTCCGTAGGCCGTTGAAGGTGTGTGGTAACGCATGCTGGAGGTATCGGAAGTGCGAATGCTGACATAAGTAACGACAAAGGGGGTGAGAGTCCCCCTCGCCGAAAGCCCAAGGTTTCCTGCGCAACGTTCATCGGCGCAGGGTGAGTCGGCCCCTAAGGCGAGGCCGAAAGGCGTAGTCGATGGGAAGCCGGTTAATAGTCCGGCACCACACAGCACTGCGATGGGGGGACGGAGAAGGCTAGGTTAGCCGGGCGTTGGTTGTCCCGGTTCAAGCGTGTAGGCAGATTCCCTAGGCAAATCCGGGGAGTTAATGTCGAGGCGTGATGACGAGTGTCCACGGACACGAAGTAATTGATGCCACGCTTCCAAGAAAAGCCTCTAAGCTTCAGGTGCTGTGTGACCGTACCCCAAACCGACACAGGTGGGCAGGGTGAGAATCCCCAGGCGCTTGAGAGAACTCGGGTGAAGGAACTAGGCAAAATGGTACCGTAACTTCGGGAGAAGGTACGCCCCTGTCCCGTGAAGTGGCTAGCCCATGGAGCGGAGAGGGGTTGCAGTGACCAGGCCGCTGCGACTGTTTATTAAAAACACAGCACTCTGCAAACGCGTAAGCGGACGTATAGGGTGTGACGCCTGCCCGGTGCCGGAAGGTTAATTGATGGGGTTATCTTCGGAGAAGCTCTTGATCGAAGCCCCGGTAAACGGCGGCCGTAACTATAACGGTCCTAAGGTAGCGAAATTCCTTGTCGGGTAAGTTCCGACCTGCACGAATGGCGTAACGATGGCGGCACTGTCTCCACCCGAGACTCAGTGAAATTGAATTCTCGGTTAAGATGCCGAGTACCCGCGGCTAGACGGAAAGACCCCGTGAACCTTTACTATAGCTTTGCACTGGACGTTGAACCGACTTGTGTAGGATAGGTGGGAGGCTGTGAAGCGTGGACGCCAGTTCGCGTGGAGCCATCCTTGAAATACCACCCTGGTCTGTTTGACGTTCTAACCTCGCCCCGTCATCCGGGGTAGGGACCGTGCATGGTGGGTAGTTTGACTGGGGCGGTCTCCTCCCAAAGTGTAACGGAGGAGCACGAAGGTACCCTCAGCGCGGTCGGAAATCGCGCGATGAGTGCAAAGGCATAAGGGTGCTTGACTGCGAGACAGACAAGTCGAGCAGGTACGAAAGTAGGTCTTAGTGATCCGGTGGTTCTGTATGGAAGGGCCATCGCTCAACGGATAAAAGGTACTCCGGGGATAACAGGCTGATACCGCCCAAGAGTTCATATCGACGGCGGTGTTTGGCACCTCGATGTCGGCTCATCACATCCTGGGGCTGAAGTCGGTCCCAAGGGTATGGCTGTTCGCCATTTAAAGTGGTACGCGAGCTGGGTTTAGAACGTCGTGAGACAGTTCGGTCCCTATCTGCCGTGGGCGTTGGAGACTTGAGGGAAGCTGCTCCTAGTACGAGAGGACCGGAGTGGACGAACCCCTGGTGTTCCGGTTGTGTCGCCAGACGCATTGCCGGGTAGCTACGTTCGGACGGGATAACCGCTGAAAGCATCTAAGCGGGAAGCCCCTCCCAAGATAAGGTCTCCCCAGGCACTTGATGCCTCTAAAGGTCCGTTGAAGACCACAACGTTGATAGGCCGGATGTGGACGTCCAGTAATGGATGAAGCTAACCGGTACTAATTGACCGTGCGGCTTGACCATATAACACCCAAGTGCGTTGCCTTACGATCACACCCAATTGTCGCCGTCGGCCATCGTCGATCGCGTACCCTTTTCCTGGCGGCCATAGAGACGTGGAACCACCTGATCCCATCCCGAACTCAGACGTGAAACGCGCCCTCGCCAATGCTAGTGTGGGGCCTCCCCATGCGAAAGTAGGTCACCGCCAGGACCCTCTCCCCAAAACCCCCGCCTCATCAGAGCGCGGGGGTTTTCTTTGTGGAACGAGCGGCCAATCCGAGCGCACCACTCAAAACACTCCGCGCGTCATGCAGCGGGTTGCCGAGCGCCGCGAGCGCCTCCCCAGGTCTGCTTCAGCGAGGTCGCCAGAGTGCTCCAGTCGTTCGCGACCAGTCTCGTCGCCGGGCGCGGGCTGTAGAGCTCGGTCACTGTGGGTGTTCGCTCGGGGCACGCACCCGCGTCCTCTCCGACGGCCGCCCGGACGACGAGGACAGCTACCGTGGCGACTATGGGATCGAGGACACGCGCCAAGCCGTGCTGGAGGCGCGTGGGCGGGGTGTCCATCGCTTTTGCATCACCATCGACGATCAGGCGCAGGATTACCTACCCCATCTGTTTGGACCCGCCGGCTATGCGCTGGTCGAATCGGTTCAAAAGCTACCCTATCGGGTCTCGGATATCTATCGGCGGATCACGGTTTAAGGCATCCGAGCGGTGCATGGGCTGCTGCGCTCGGATTACTCGCCGGGCTGGTTAGAGGCGATTCTGCATGATCAAGAACCAGGGGCGTTTGTGGGTGGGTTGCAGATGGCCTTGCGAGTCCAACTCTAGGCTGGTCTTGGAGACCGAGTTGCGGACGTTGCCGCCGATGACCTCCAGGGTCTGTCCGGTCTTGCCAACCACCAGGTCGCAATGGGCGCTGACGTCCTGGAGCATCGAGGTGCTGGTGTAGCCATTGAACGTGGCGACGTGAGAGGCGCCGCGGACGGCGCAGATCAGGTCGCTTGGCTCTGGGCTGTAATCCGCGAGACGTCGCGGAACGAAATAACGGCCAGGCAGGCTTGCGTTCTCGATCAGGCCGACGAGGTAGACCCAGTGGGCTGACGCAGGTTGGAACTGCGTCTCTGGAACCCCCGAGGCGCGCATGAGCCAGCTCATGAAGGCGGCCGACCAGGGCTTTTGGCAGTCCATTCCGCTCAGGCCCGGTTTGTTCACCGCGCGCCAGTAGGTATTGACGCGGCCGCTATGTCCGCTGTCGTCGTCTTCCCAGTCGCCGACGTGGGGAATACTCTCGTCGCTTCCCTTCAAAACCACGGTTTGATGGCCGAAATAGGCCCATTCCTGGTTCGCGCGCGTCAGAATGGCGCGTTTCAGCGCCGGATTGGGGGAAGGTGGCGAGCCAATGAGGCGTCCGGCCCAGCTTGCCCCGCCGCTGGTGCTCGTCTCGGACGTGCCTGACTGAGGCGGGGTCGCGCAGGCGATCAAGGTCAAGGACAGCAACGCGCTGGCGATTCTGACAATCCTCGCGGGCCACGCGCGGACGGTGAAGTGGGTCGGCACGGGACGGGCTCCTTCCGATGGCTGGCGGCTGAGGGAATACGGGGAGTGCTGGATCGGTGGCCAAGGCATCTATCTGGGAGGTCTGACCGCGTCGCGGAACCAGGGTCGATACTCCTCCATCCGCGCTCGCTGCTCGCGCGGGGCCTGGCGGTGGCAAGTCGCGGCATCCGGGCTGTCCGGTGTGGCGCCCCAGCGCGTCTCGATACAGTCGTTGGGGTTATAGGCCATTTCGAGACCGGGGCGGCGCTCATAGATCTCGCGCAGACTCAGGCGCCAGGGGCTGCCATCGCCGCGCTGGTAGCGGATGAAGCGCTCGTCGAGGCGTTGCGCGTGGAGCTGCTCGATCCGGGCCGCCGCATCCTCCGCGCGCTCACCGCCGAGGACATAGAGATCGGGGTAGCGGCGGATGCGCTCTGGCAGCCCCGCGAGCACCTTCAGCGCGATCAGCAGGCGCATGTCGCGCGATGGGGTTGCATAGTCTTCCCAGGGGCCAGTCGTCTCGAAAATCGCTGGGCCGCTGGGCATGGGGACGACCGTGCCGGGATGGGCGCGCATGTAGTCCTCGCCATTTTCGGCCGAGGTCACGCGCGTCTCCAACTGCTCCATCAAGGCGTCGAGGGTGGACTCGTAGGCGGCGGTCGGATCCAGTCCGTCAGGATTGATCAGCCGCTCCATGCGCGCATAGAAATCATCGGGCTCCAGACGGGCCTGCTCGTCGGAGTAGGGCGGGCGACCCGAGCGACCATCCAGCGCCGCGTTGGGCAGAAGCCGCCCGCCGCTTCCGGCGAGCGGTCGGAAGGTCTTGAAGCCAGGGCCGGCACTCGCTGTTCGGGTGAACAGGAAATTTCCCTCCCAAAAACGTTTGCGCGTCACCGAGTTGTCTGGCTGAGCATCGACCGCGAGCAGGATTCCGCTCTGTCGACCCTGTTGCGGAATCCACTTGACCAGGATCATCACATGTCCAAAGGGATCCGCATAGATGGTGCCGGGCCAGAGCGACTCCCGCTTGAGCGGGACCGGATAGAAATCCGTGCCGTCATCGGCGAGGGCGGTGCGCCCGCTCCCAGAGTGCACCGTGTCCATCAGCTGGCGGCCGACCGCGCGAAAGGTGCTGAGTGGCGTCGGGCCTCCCATGAAGCGCGTGTCGATCGTGGGCGACTGACAGCTCGGTGGGCTACTCCGGCTACCACGGCTGCACGCTCGGTAGGCGATCGGCAGTCCTAGCTTCCAGGCAAAATAGGCGCGCAGGAAATAGGGCAGATCGGCGCAATCCGGTTCCGCCGGTAGCTGATTGTCTTCGTTCGCGCCCAGGTAGTTGAAGAAGAAGTTTTGCGTCGGATCCCGCAGCACGGGCGCCAGCGACTTGAAGCTCAGGGACTGCTCCGCTGGGGCGTTGAACAGATGCTCGATCCAGGCCGCGTAGAGTGCCTCGGTGGCCAGATCCCAGGTCCCGCTGCTCTGCTCGGCATCGGCGTCGCCCACCTCGACCTCGGCGCAGGCCATCACCTGGCCTCGCCGGGTTGCCTCGATGCGGTAAGCCCCTCGATCGGGTCGAAACAGGGTGCCGTAGAGGCTCCAGGGTGGGCCGCCGCTACTCAGGCTGCGCAAGCGTGTCGGCTTCCCCTCGGGATCGGTGACCTGGATCTGCTCCAGGGTACCGTCGGTCGCCACCGCGATGACCTCCAGGGGATCGCCGGGCTTGGGTCGGAGTGGCGCGGTCCAGATCCGGACCTCGTCGCCCTGCTCGCAGGAGGTGGCGGCGGCGGGAGTCGCCAGGAGCGGTGCGGTTAGGAAGAGGACGATGGAGACGGCGAATCGCGACAATACAGGTGACGTCATCAAGGTCCCTGGCTACCTGGATCAACATGCTTGAAGTGTACCCCGTATCTTCGCTCGGACGCGACCGCTGACACCAACCGTGGGCCGCCGCCGCCGCGAGAGGCGAGTTGCCAGCGCGGTCGGTCGGGCATGATGACCGGTAGGGCCGAGTTTGCGCGCCTTGGCTCGCCCGTCGGCTGGCACGCCTTGAGCAATTGCCTGGATGCTATGATCGCGCGTCGGCAGCATCTTGATCACGGGCTGCCGGGATGCTGGAGGATCAGGTCCGCGCGGACGCAAGACCGGCCCGAGGATGGCTTCCGTCGGCCTTGCTCGGGCGCTTGGAGTCGCACACACGTCGATGGCTGGAGCGCCACGCCGGGGATCGGATCGCTCGCGGACGCACGTCATCCCCCGTCGACATGAGGACTGGATGTGAGACGCTTCACAATGAAACCCTCCGCGCGCGGCGCGCCCGGCGACCGACTTCGCCGCGCCGCCGTCACCGCGACCCTACTTGCACTCCTGCTCGCGCTGCCCGCCCTGCTCGCTGTCCAGTCGCTGGCGGCGTCCGCGCTGCTCAAAGGCGTTCTGCTGGTGTTCGTGCTCGGGATGGGCACGGCCTTCGCCTGGCTGATCGCGGGACGGCTCCAACAGGGTCTGGCCGAGTCCTCGCCGGGGCCGGAGTCCCCCACGGATCGGGTGGATGAGCCCGCCGCGCAAGCGAGCGAGGACAGGCGCGCGGACCCGCGCGCCGAGCTTGGCGGTGTGCGGGACATGGAGCCCAACCCGTCAAGGCGTCTGGGCAAATCCCGCTTCCTGACGGATATGAGCCACGAGATCAATACCCGTCTGAACGGTTTGATCGGGATGAGCGAGCTGTTGCTGGGTACCTATCTCACCCCCGAGCAGCGCCGCTACGCCGGGACGCTGACCCGCTCGGGTCGCGGTTTGCAAGCGGTCATCCGCGACATGCTGGATATCTCCCGGATCGAGGCCGGACAGATTGCCCTGGAGAATGCCGATTTTGACCTGCCGCGCCGCATCGAGGCGGTTCTGGATGCCTTTGCCGCGCGCGCTCACGCGAAAGGGCTGGAGCTGATTGGTGATCTTTCCCGGGATCTTCCGCAGCGGGTCATTGGCGATGCGGCCCGGCTGGAGCAGGCGCTGGGCTACCTGCTCGATCATCTGATCCGATTCGCCCAGGGCGAGGATTTGGTCGTGCGCGCCTGGCTGCGGTCGTGCGAGGGCGAGCGGGCGTGGGTGCGGATCGACGTCGGCGCGACTGAGATCGACATTCCCGCCGCCACGCAGGACGGTGATTTCGAACTCTTCGCCGGTGTCGAGGGCGCGACGACGCCCGAGCTGAGTGGCTCGGGTCTCGGTTTGGCGATCGCTCGGGCACTCGTCGATCTCATGGGTGGCGAGACCGGACATGAGACGAATGCAGGGGGTGGGACGTGCTTTTGGCTCGCGTTTCCCATGCCGGTGACCCGCTGGCGGGTGCCCGCGACAGCGGCGCAGGAGCAACTCGCGGGACGACGGCTGTTGCTGGTCGTTCCCAACCCTCGCCTTCGCGACCCGGTCGCCGCCTATGCGCGCGAGGCGGGGGTCGAGGTCGTCGCCTGCGCGAGCGTGGACGAGGCGCGAACGGCGTTGTCGGACGCCTCCGCTGCCTTCGACTGGCTGCTGCTGGATGCCGCCGTCAAGGGGCGGGAGGATCTGGTGTCCAGCGCGGCGATCCGCGCCGATCCGCGCCTAGGCGCGCTCGCGCGCGTGCTGATGACGTCCGCGAGTCTCGGTGCGCGGGATGACAGCGTGACCGGTCTCAGTCTCATGGCCTATCTGAACAAGCCGGTGCGGCGCGCCCGTTTGGTCGCCTGCCTCGCGTGCTCCCTGGGCCGGGAGGCATTGCCCGAGACGGTCACCATGGAGCCGGCGGCACGGGTCGACGATGGGTTGCCGGCACCCCTGGGCCTCAAGGTGTTAGTCGCCGACGATAACGCCGTCAACCAGGAAACGGCCGCCGCCATGCTCGGGGTGCTGGGTTGTCGCACGCGCCTCGTGTTCGATGGTCAGGCCGCTCTCGATGCCAGCGCGGGCGAGGCCTTCGATCTGATTCTGATGGACTGCAAGATGCCGCGCATGGATGGTTACGAGGCGACCCGGCGCATTCGCTTGCGGGAGTCCGCCGATCCCGCCTTGCACACCCCCATCGTCGCGCTCACCGCCCATGCGATGGAAGGCGATGAGGAGCGTTGTCGGGTCGCTGGCATGGATGACTACCTGACCAAGCCGATCTCCCTGAACGATCTTCGCGCCAGTCTGGTGCGCTGGTCGCGGCGACGCGGCGAGGTTGGCGGCTCCGCGTCCGAGGGGATGAATCGGGCGTTGGGTCCGGCGATGCCTCTCGCGCTGGCGTCCCAGGGCGAACGGTTGGAACTGGACGATCTCGATGACCTGCCAGTGCTGGATCCGACCGCGCTGGACGAGGTCGGTGCGATCAGCCCCGAGTCCGGGCAGGCGCTGGTGGCCCGGTTGGTCCTGAATTTCCTCGACTCCGCGCCGGGTCTGGTCGCCGA
This sequence comes from uncultured Gammaproteobacteria bacterium, assembly GCA_963818415.1. Lineage (GTDB taxonomy): Bacteria > Pseudomonadota > Gammaproteobacteria > Chromatiales > Chromatiaceae > CAWFSC01. Next base: position 55,772 of record CAWFSC010000020.1, read on the forward strand.
CATTCGCGATGGGCTGGAGAGCGGACGTCCCGCGAAGGTGGCCGGGGCCGCGCGCGCGCTGCAGGCCGCGTCCAGAACCCTGGGGGCCATGCGGCTGGCGATGTTGAGCGGACGCTTGGAGCCGCTCGCGCGGCTGGGTCGCAACCTGGACGCACCCACCACGGTCATCGCGATCCTGGACGCGATCGTTGCCGCGACACGGCAGGCGCTCTTGGGGCAACTCGGCGAGTCGTCTGCGGCGGAGGCCCCCTCGGTGATCACCACCGAAACGAAGCTGGAGCTGGCGTTCGGTTCTGCGGCGAGCGAGGTCGCGGGGGTGTGGCCGGCTCCGGCAGACCTGCCCGCCGGCATCCTGGGCGAGGATGATCAGGCCAGCCACCACGAGCATCCCTTGATCCTGATGGTCGACGATAGCCCGGCGATGCATCTGATGGCGGAGGCCGCCTTCGAGGGATACGGCTTGCGCGTCACCAGCGCGCACGATGGTCAGGGTGCGCTCGACGCCGTGCGTTTCCAGCGGCCCGATCTGGTGGTGCTGGATGTCATGATGCCGGGGATGGATGGCTATGAGACCTGCCGTCGGCTGCGCGGACTGCCGGGCTTCGAGCATCTCCCGATCCTGATGGTGACGGGGCTTGAGGATCTGGCGTCCATCGAGCGAGCCTATGAGTCAGGCGCCACGGATTTCTTCGCCAAACCGGTCAACTGGCACCTGCTGGTGCACCGCATCCGTTACCTCTTGCGCGGGCACGCCACCCTTGCCGCCCTGCATCGCAGCGAGTCGAGCAACAACGCCCTCATTGCGGCCATTCCGGACGCGCTGATGCGGCTCGATCGTCAGGGGCGGGTACTGCAATGTAAGTCTGGCCTGGTCCTGAGAAAGGTTAGCGCGCGCGCGGGTGCGCACTCGGCGACGCAGGTCTCGGAACTCTCCGACCTGCTTCCCGAGACGGTCTGCGCGTTGATTTACCGCGAACTCGAAGACACGCTCGCCGAGCGTGGCGTGCGCGAGCTGGAGATCGAGGTGGCGGACGCACAGGATGAGTTGCTGATCTTCGACGCGCGCCTGATTGCGATCGATGCCGATCAGGTCATTTTGCTGCTGCGCGACATGACCGAGCGCCGCCGTCGCCAGCGGGTGATTCAGCAGTTGGCCTATCAGGACAGCCTGACCGGCCTGGCCAACCGTCAGCAGTTCAATCAGGATCTGGCGCGTGCCCTGGCCCAGGCGCGGCGGCGCGAAGACCGGCTCGCGCTCCTCTATCTGGATCTGGACCAGTTCAAGCGGATCAACGACTCGCTGGGGCACGGGGTCGGTGACGAGCTGCTGCGGGCGGCCGCACAACGACTGCAGGACGCCGTGGATGAAGCCGGCGCGAGCATCAAGGACCACGGCGGCGCGGTCGCCAACACCGTTGCCCGACTTGGCGGCGACGAGCTGACGGTGATTCTGAAAGGCATCGGTGCCGAGCGGACCGCGATGCAGGTGGCCGAGCGCATCCTCGACAAATTCCGCCAACCCTTTCATTGCTCCGGCCACAGCATCGTTTGCACGGTCTCGATCGGGATTGCCTTGAGCCCGGACGACGGGGAGACCGCCGAGACCCTGCTCAAGCATGCCGACACCGCGCTCTACGCAGCCAAGCTCAAGGGGCGCGATACCTATCGTTTCTACACATCCATGATGGGCGAGCTGGCCTCGCGCCGACTCGATATCGAGGGGCGCCTGCGCAAAGCCATCGAGCTGGGCGAATTCCGTCTTTACTACCAGCCGATCGTCGCTGTGCATTCCCGCGAGGTCATCGGTCTCGAAGCCCTGCTCCGCTGGCAGGATTCCGAGCGCGGGCTGATCGAGCCGGATGCCTTCCTCCCGGTCGCCGAGGAGTCCGGCCTGATCCTGCCGATCGGCACCTGGGTTATCGAAGAACTCGGACGTCAACTGGCCGACTGGGCGCGGCAAGGAATCTCTCTGCCCGTTTCCGTCAATCTGTCCGACTGTCAGTTCAGCGATCAGGGGCTGATCGAGCGGCTGCTCCGGCTTGCTCGCGGCCACCCCCCAGGTGCGATCGAGCTGGAGGTGACGGAAAGCCTGCTGCTCGCGCGGGACGCGCGTTTGATCGATACGCTGACCGGGTTACGCGCGAAGGGACTGCGCGTGGCCATCGACAATTTCGGCACGGGTTACTCATCGCTAGCCCTATTGAAGCATCTGCCGATCGACACCCTGAAGATCGATCGCTCTTTCGTGCGCGAGATCGGCCGCGAAGCGACGACCGATCTGCTGGTGCGGACCATCAGCGGCTTGGGTCGGGGGCTGGGACTGCGGATCATCGCCGAGGGCGTCGAAACCGAGGAGCAGCTGAGCTTCCTCGCGCAAGAAGGCTCGCATGCCGCCCAGGGCTTTCTCTTCGCCAGCCCCATGGCCGCGTCCGAACTCGCGCCCGAGTGGCTGAAGCCGAGAGCGGTGGGCAGACCCTCCGACGAAACGGGCGCACCCTGAGATCCCGGCCGGTCACTCCGCCGGGAATCCAGCACTCGATTCTTGAGAACATGAAGCGGTTTGCTTTGCGATCCTCGATTTCTGTCTTACTCTACCGCGCCGATCCACAAGGACTTAAGACCTCCATGATGCGCATCCTGCTGTTTGCCCTTGCCTCGCTCCAACTAGCCTTGCTAATCGGTTGTAGCGCAACGCCCACGCGGGAGGCGCCAGCCTACCGGCCAGATTCAGGCTCGGGCATGGTCCAGGGCGATTTCGCGGGCGCCACGGGCGTGGATCGCTTCGTTCGGCGGATGCAAAAGCATGGTTTCACACCGGGTCAGACAGCGGCAATCCTCTCCGGGGCGCATCGGCAGGCGTCCATCATCGACCTCATGGATCGCCAGGCCCCAAGCAAGAGCAAGGGACCGACCGGGGCCTGGACCCGCTATCGCGCCAAGTTCCTGACCGATACGTCCATTGCCAATGGGGTGAGCTTCTGGCGCCGGAACGAGTCGGCGCTCAACCGGGCAGCTGCGCGCTATGGCGTGCCACCGGAGTATGTCGTTGCCATCATCGGCGTCGAGACCCGCTACGGTGACGTCGTCGGCAAGACTCGCATCCTCGATGCGCTCGCCACGCTCGCCTTCTCCTATCCGCGTCGCGCCGATTACTTCGCCGACGAGTTGGAGGACTTCCTCATCATGACGCGCGAGGAGGGCGTGGATCCCGCTCGGCCCAGGGGATCCTTCGCGGGCGCCATGGGGCTGTGCCAGTTCATGCCGTCGAGCTTTCGCGAGCACGCGGTCGACCTCACGGGAGATGGTCATCGGAATCTCTGGAATCCGGCGGATGCCATCGGCAGCGTCGCGAATTATTTTCACCGCAGTGGCTGGCGGGCGGGCGAGCCGGTGGCGGTGCGGGCGAGCGTGCGGCCGGGTTCGGGCGCGCACGGCATGAAGACCGGCTTCGAAAGCAGCTACAGCCTCGGCGAGTTGTCGAGTCGTGGGATCGCGCCGGCGGGCTCGCTCGGGCGGGTCGGGCAGGTCAGCCTGCTTGAGCTGGATGCCAGCGGTGGCTACGAATACTGGTTGGGCCTCAAGAACTTCTACGTCATCACCCGCTACAACCACAGCAACTACTACGCCATGGCGGTCCACCAATTGGCCCAGGCGATTCGCTCCCGCAAGGGTGGATCCAGTGGCGTGCGCGTTAGCTCGACCTGGTAGCGACGCGCCGTTCCGCTCGAGATGTCGCTGATGGTTCGGACGTCATTCCCCGCTGATGGTGAGGGTGACACGACGTTGTTGCGGACGGACGCGATGTTCGTAGAGATAGATGCCCTGCCAGGTGCCGAGCAGACAGTCGCCGTCAGCCACGGGCAGCGTCAGGTCCATGTTGGTCAGGATGGCGCGCAGATGGGCCGGCATGTCGTCCGGTCCCTCGTCGGTGTGGTCGAACAGCCGATCGCCGTCGGGGACCAGGCGGGACATGAAGGCTTCGAGATCCCGTCGCACGGTTGGATCGGCGTTCTCGCAGACCACCAGCGAGGCGCTGGTGTGCTGGATGAAGGCATGACAGAGGCCGACCCGGATGCCGCTCTCGCGCACCCGCCGCCGCACCTCCTGGGTGATGTCATAGGTTCCGCGTCCCTGGGTTTGGATGGATTCAGGGTTTCTTGTACGATCATCCAGGCCACTCCTCGTCATGCGGTTGAATCCGACCCGTTCGGTCATGCCCAATTAGACCAAGACGGCCACCTTGACACAAATCGCCCCAGATCCGCCGTCCAGCCCTCAGCGGCTGGACCACCTGTCCGTCAACCGGCTGAACCGCGTGGGTCCAAGGGTCGCCGAGCGGCTCGGCAAGCTCGGGATCCGCACGGTGCAGGATCTGCTCTTCCACCTGCCGCTGCGCTACCAGGATCGCACCCGGCTGACACCGCTGCTCGATCTGCAACCGGGGAGCGAGGCCATGGTCGAGGGCGAGATCCTCGACGCCGCCATCTCCCCCGGCGGCAGGCGTTCGCTCAAGGTCCTGCTCGGCGACGACTCCGGCGGCCGGTTGCTGCTGCGGTTCTTTCATTTCTCCAGCCAACAGGCGGCGGCCCTGCGGGTCGGCGAGCGTCTGCGTTGCTACGGCGAGGCGAGGCAGGGACCCCAGTCGCTGGAGATCGTGCATCCCGAATACCGGCTCCAGCACGCCGCGACCGAGGTCACCGAGTCCCGATTGACCCCCATCTATCCCTCGACCGAGGGGCTCCAGCAATCGAGCTGGCGCGGCTTGACCGATCAGGCACTCGCGCTCATGGAGGCGTCGAGTCCGGTCGAGTTGCTGCCGCCGGAGGTCCTGGCGTCGCTGCGACTGCCCGGTCTGGCCGAGGCGCTGAGGTTCCTGCACCGGCCTCCACTCGATGCGAGTTTGCAAGACTTGCTGGACGGGCGTCATCCCGCCTTCACGCGCCTGGCCTTCGAGGAGTTGGTCGCCCATCAGGTCAGTCTGCGTCGGATGCGGCAGGCGCAACGCGGGATCGCGGCGCCGGTCCTGGTGGGCGATGGGCGTCTGCGCCAGCGGCTGCGCGCCGCGTCTGCCGTTCGCGCTCACCGCCGCCCAGGAGCGGGTGGTCGCGGAGATCGGCGGGGACCTGACTCAGCCCCGGCCGATGCAGCGACTCTTGCAAGGCGACGTGGGCGCGGGCAAGACCGTGGTCGCCGCGCTCGCGGCCCTGCAAGCGCTGGAGGCTGGGCGTCAGACGGCCCTGATGGCGCCGACCGAGCTGCTGTCCGAACAGCACGAGCGCAGCCTGCGAGGTTGGCTCCGGCCCCTGGGCATCGAACCGCTCTGGCTCGCGGGTCGCCACAAGGGACGCGAGCGCGAGGAGCGGTTGACCGCCATCGCCTCGGGACAGGCGCGCATCGTCGTCGGAACCCATGCGCTCTTTCAGGACGATGTCCAGTTCCAGGATCTCGGCCTGGTCATCATCGACGAGCAGCACCGTTTCGGCGTTCATCAACGCATGAAGCTGCGCGAAAAGAGGGCGGGGAGCGGCGGATGCCCCGCATCAGCTCATCATGACCGCCACCCCCATCCCGCGCTCGCTCGCCATGACCCTCTATGCCGACCTGGATCTCTCGGTGATCGACGCCCTGCCGCCGGGGCGCACCCCCATCACCACCAGCGCGGTCCCGGACGCGCGCCGCGACGAGGTCATCGAACGGGTGCTCAAGGCGTGCCAGGCAGGGGCGTCAGGCCTATTGGGTCTGCACCCTGATCGAGGAGTCCGAGGCACTGGAGTGTCAGGCCGCCGAGGAGACCGCCCGCCAGTTGAGCGAGCGCCTCGCGGGGCTGCGGGTCGGGCTGGTCCACGGCCGGCTGAAGGCGGCCGAGCGCGATGCCGTGATGGCGGGCTTCTCGGCTGGGACGCTGGACCTGCTGGTCGCGACCACGGTCATCGAGGTCGGGGTCGACGTCCCCAATGCCAGTCTCATGATCATCGAGAACCCCGAGCGCCTCGGGCTCGCCCAACTCCACCAGTTGCGCGGACGGGTCGGGCGGGGATCGGTCGAGAGCCACTGCCTGCTGCTCTATCACGCCCCCCTGTCACAGGTCGCCAGGGAGCGTCTTGGCATCATCCGGGGATCCGTCAGCGGCTTCGAGATCGCCGAGCGGGATCTGGCGATCCGCGGTGCCGGCGAGGTCCTGGGGACGCGACAGACCGGCGCCATCCAGTTCCGGATCGCCGACCCGGTGCGCGATCAGGGCCTGGTCGCGGCGGCGCAAGGCGTCGCCGACCGGATGCTTGCCCAGCACCCCGAGCTGGCGACCGCGCTGGTGGCGCGCTGGCTCGGCGAGCGTGAGGTTTACGGACAGGTTTGAGTCAGACTGGCGGGTGCGCGCGGATTGCGCTGGTCGAGAGTGTCGTGCACGAGGGTTGGGCTAGCGTTCAAGGCCGCCGGCCAGCCAGGGGTAGCTGGCGGCGGGCGAAACGGCTTACTTGTTGGTGTTCAGACCGATGGACAGATAGGCCGGACACCAGCCCAACAGGCCCGTGGCGAGGGGCACGAGACCAATGGCACCGAGCCAATTCTGGGCATAGACGCCCCAGGCGGCAATGGCGACGCCTGCGACGATACGGATGGTGCGATCGAGTTTGCCGACATTCTGGGTCATGCGAGGATCTCCGAGAGGTTGCGATCGGCGCCTGGGGCCGATCCGATGAATGTGGGAGCAGAGTATCCGCGCCGTGCTGCCGGCTCTGTGACTTTGTCACCAAGGGAGCGCGATCGCTCAGGCCTCCCGCGCCCGGAGCTCAAGACCGGGGAGATCCAGCAGTTCGATGAGGCCCCGTGTCGTGCGCAGCAGATGCTGTCCCTCCAAGACCTTGAGGACGCGGCTCACCACCTCGCGGGATGAACCCAGCTCCACCGCCAGTGCCTGGTGGGTCATACGAATGGGCTGCCCCGGTACCGCCGTGTGCCGATGCAGCAAAAAGGCGATGAGCCGCTGGTCCAGGCGCTGGAAGAGCACGGCGTCCAGGACGCTGAAGACCTCCTGCAGCCGACTCGCGATCAAGCCGAAAACATACTCCCGCCAGGGCTCCGATTCTGTCATCCAGCGGCGGACCTCGGCGGACCTCACCACGACCGCTTCGATCTCGGTCTCGCACTCGGCAAAGGCCGGGAAGGGTTGTCCGCTAAGGATGCAGGACGCGGTCACCACGCAACTCTGCCCAGGCTCCAGCCGATAGAGGGTGATCTCCCGACCGTTCTCTCCAAGCTTGTAGACTCGCCCGGTCCCGGCGATGACCAGAGGCAGGAGTGAGCATTGGGAGCCATCGTGACAGATGAGATGTCCCGCTGGCAGCCGCGCCAGGGAGGCGTTGTCGAACAGCTCCGTGCGGAAAGCCATCGGTGTCCCGCGCAGAAAGGGGAAGCCATTGAGGATGCGCTGTTGGTGCTGGGGATCGCTGATCATTTAACGTCGACCTCCTGCATCGACATCGCCGAGACTCACGGCCCATGGTCGCTATGCCATAATCGCCCGCCATTGGCCTGCACGTATATCCAGTTCACTGAATAAGACCCGAAACATGAGTTTTCCCGAGCTGAAAGTCAGTTGCCAGCGACCTACGACCTGGCGTGAGCGCCTCTACAGTTATTATCTGCTGGTGCGTCTGCATCGCCCCATCGGTATCTTCCTGCTGATGTGGCCGGCCCTCTGGGCGCTCTGGCTGGCCGGTGACGGCCAGCCGCCCTGGCAAGTGGTGCTCATCTTCGTGCTCGGGGTAGTGCTCATGCGCTCGGCCGGCTGCGCCATCAACGACTACGCGGACCGCGACTTCGATGGCCATGTGGCCCGAACCAACCAACGTCCGCTCGCGACCGGACAGGTCTCGCCGGGGGAGGCGGTCGCCGTTTTCATGGTGCTCAGTCTGATCGCCTTCGCCCTGGTGCTCCAACTCGATTGGCGGACGGTGGCGCTCTCCGTGGTGGCCTTGCTTCTGACGCTCGTCTATCCCTTCATGAAGCGGTTCACCCATGTTCCGCAGCTTTTTCTCGGGGCCGCCTTCGGCTGGGCCATCCCCATGGCCTTCATGGCCGTGACCGGAACGATCCCGTTCCATGCCTGGGTGCTCTTTATCGCCACCCTGATCTGGGCGCTGATCTACGACACCCAATACGCCATGGTCGACCGCGAGGACGATCTCAAGATCGGCATCAAATCGACGGCCATCCTGTTTGGCCGCTGGGACCGGGTCACGGTGGGGGTCTTGCAGGTCATCATGCTTGGCCTGCTGCTCTGGATCGGGCAGGTGACCGGACGGGGGCTCGCCTATCACGCCGGACTCGCCGCCGCCGCTGCCTTCGGGGTCTACCAGCAATTCCTGATCCGCGACCGGGATCCAGGCCGCTGCTTTCAGGCGTTTCTGAACAACAATTACTTTGGCATGGCGGTTTTTTTGGGGCTTGTGCTGGACTATGCCCTAGCGTGAGCCGCTGGCCCGCGCGCGGCAGCTCTCCGCCGGGTCATGAGACATGGCTCGCGGGCATGTCGTCCGGGACGATCACGGCGTCCGGATTCGGGAAGCGTTCGACGACCCAGCGCGGCAGCTTGGCCTGATTGGCGTGATAGAGGGCATCGGATTCGACCATGACCAGCACCAGGATGGTCACCATCACGGGCAGGATCCCGGTGCCGGCCACCAGCGCCAGAACGGCCTCCTTCATCATCCCGCCATAGGCATAACCGACCCAGCCCAGCCCCGCCGCGAACAGCAGCAGAACGAGCATCAGCAAGAAGATGCGGCTGCGGCGCGCAGATACCTGCCAGTGACACATCACATACCAGGAGTCGCGCTGGCGTGATTGGCGCGCGCGCCAAAGGATGAAGCCGAGAATGCTGAAAGAGACGATCGGAACGATCGCCATGACCCAGGGGAAGCTCCCGGCGATTCCGCCGAGCGCGACCGCCATGAGGATGTGATTGCCGATCAGGTTGGTCAAGAACAACTCGTGCGGGATATTGGCCTGCTTGATCTCGGCCGGACTGACTACGAAGCGCATGGGCAACGGCACCCCAAATGTAGAACGCAGGTCAAGATACAGGATCCGAGGGGCGGAATCACCTCGCCTCGCATCGACTCAGACCGGGCAGGCGCAGACCGGGCAGGCCGGGTCCGCTGGCAGACGCAGGCTGCGCCAGTCCATGGTGGTGGCATCGAGCAGCAGGAGGCGTCCGAACAGCGGTGTGCCCACTCCGGCGAGGATCTTGATCGCCTCGGTGGCCTGGATGCAGCCGATGATGCCGACCACGGGCGCCAGGATGCCGGTGACGGAGCAGGTCTCCCCGACACCGCCATCGTCCGGGTAGAGGCAACGATAGCAGGGACCGCCGGGGCGCCCAGGGAAGGCCGCCACCTGACCCTCCATCCGGATCGCCGCGCCGGAGACGAGCGGAACCCGCGCGGCAACGCAGGCCGCGTTAACGGCGAACCGGGTCGCGAAGTTGTCGCTGCCGTCGACGACCAGATCGACCTGTCCGACCAGGTCCGGGAGACGCGCGGCCGTCAGGCTCGGTTTGATCGGGACGAGATCGACCTCCGGGTTGAGCGCCTTCAGCGCCAGACAGGCCGAGTCCGCCTTGGACATCCCGATCCGATCCGTGGTGTGCAGGATCTGGCGTTGCAGGTTGGACAGATCCACGGCATCGAAATCGGCCAGCAAGAGCCGCCCGACCCCGGCGGCGGCCAGGTACATCGCAATCGGCGAGCCCAGTCCACCGAGCCCGACGACCAGCACGCTTGCCGCTCGCAACCGCTCTTGTCCCTCAATGCCGAATTGGGGCAGGAGGATCTGTCGGCTGTAGCGCCGCAATTGCACGTCGGTCAGTGCGCCAGGGGTCTTGCCGGATCGATTCACAGTCTGTTGCCTCGCTGGTCGCCGGTTTGGGTTTCCGGGCATGGCATCCGGGTTGCGGGGGATGGCGTTCATTCAGGCGGAGGGAATGGGACCAGGACACCGGCGCGATCCAGGCTCCAACGGCTTTCGTCGGTCGCGACGATGCCAGTCTCCATCCGCCAGCGCTCGGGCAGGGGACGGGGCAGCGCCAGAAGCCCGCCGGACGGCGTATCCAGGAGCGTGAAATCGAGCTGCCCGCGAATCGGTGCTTGGATGTCCACACGCGTCTTCCAGCAACCATTCCATTCCCGGTAGAAGTCGTAGGTGAGCTCGGCCGGCCCGATCAGCTCGGTCAGCACGCGCTTGATATGCGCGCGGGTGATGTTCACGCGACGGCGCAGATCGGTTAGGGGCGTGGGTTGCCGCTGGGGGTTCATACGCTGGCTGTGCCTCCGGTCATTCCGCTGGCGAGGGCCGGTCCGGTGGCCGATCGGATGTGGCGGCTGCCCGCGAGCGACTTCCGCTGAGGGTAACCAACTGTCATACTGGGTTCTATCGTTCGAAAGACTTGACCTGGCCGTGCCTGATCGGAATTCACCGGAGATGACTGCCTTGCCCTCGCTCACGACGGCGGATCGGACGCCAATCGATGTGGAGTCCGTTCGCGCCCAGTTTCCGATCCTGCGGACTCAGGCCCATGGCCGTCCGCTGGTGTATCTGGATAGCGCCGCCAGCACCCAGCAGCCCGAAGCGGTCATTCAGGCGGTCGGCGACTATCAACGACGTTATCATGCCAACATTCACCGTGGAGTCTATCAGCTCTCCCAGACCGCGACCCGGATGTACGAGGAGGCGCGTGCGCGCGTCGCCCGTTTCCTCAACGCGGCGGAACCGGCCGAGTGTCTTTTTACCCGTGGCGCGACCGAGTCCATCAATCTCGTCGCCTTCTCCTGGGGTCGGACCCATCTCAAGGCGGGTGACGAGATCCTGCTGTCGACCCTGGAGCATCACTCCAATATCGTGCCTTGGCAGTTGGCCGCCGAGGCGACCGGTGCCCGTATCAAGGTCATTCCCATCAATGACGCGGGTGAGCTGGATCTCGATGCCTATCGCAGCCTGCTTTCGCCCCGGACCCGGCTGGTCGCGGTCAATCAGGTTTCCAATGCGTTGGGGACGATCAATCCGGTGCGGGAGATCATCGCCGACGCGCATGCCGCTGGCGCCCTGGCGCTGATCGATGGTGCTCAGTGGGTGGCGCACGGGCCGACCGACGTACGGGCGCTGGATGCCGATTTTTACGTCTTTTCCGGACACAAGCTTTACGGGCCGACCGGCATCGGCGTGCTTTATGGGAAGCGCGGGCTGCTCGATGCCATGTCGCCCTATCAGGGCGGCGGCGACATGATCGAGCGCGTCACCTTCGCCGGGACGACCTATGCGCCCTTGCCCAACAAGTTCGAGGCTGGCACGCCGCATATCTCCGGCGCGATCGGCTTGGGTGCCGCGATCGACTGGATCGAGTCGATCGGACTGGCACCCATTGGTGCCCACGAACAAATGTTGCTGGCGCATGCGACGGAGCGGCTGTCGCGGATCCCTGGGCTGGAGATCAAGGGCAGGGCGCGGCGCAAGAGCGGCGTGGTCTCCTGGGTGATGCTCGATCCGCCGATCGCGACCCTGGACATCGGCACCCAGCTCGATCTGCAAGGCATCTGTATCCGCACCGGACACCATTGCTGTCAGCCGCTCATGGACCGGCTGGGGGTTCCATCGACCGCGCGTGCCTCGCTGGGCGTCTACAACCGCCTGGAGGATATCGATCGCCTGGCCGAGGCGCTGGCGGAGATCGTCGGGCGGACGAAGCGTCGCGTCCGCGCGCCGGCCGCGAACGCCGCGCCTGGGCTATCCCCGGGCGCGCCCGCTGCGGTCGTGACAGGCGATGACCCGGCCTATCCGGCGGCCGTCGCAGAGTCGCCACAAGCGGCCGCCGAGGAGATCGCGGAGATCTTTGCCTTACTGCCGGATTGGCCCATGCGGCATCAGCACATCATGGATCTTGGCGATGCATTGCCGCCGATGCCCGAGCCGCTCAAGACGGAGGCGAATCTTGTCCACGGCTGCCAGAGCAGGGTCCATATCGCCGCGCGGCTTAAGCCAGGATCGGGGGACGTCATCGAGTTTCTGGCCGATAGTGATGCAAGCATCGTTCGCGGCTTGATCGCGCTGCTGCGGCAGATCTACTGCGGCCAACGGGCGTCAGCGATTCTGGCCTTCGACGCCGAGGCTTTTTTCGCGCGGATCGGTCTGGATCAGCATCTCAGCCTGTCGCGTCGCAACGGGCTGGCGGCGATGGTGCAGCGGCTGCGTCAGTTGGCGCGCCCGCTCGCCGGGTGAACCTCACGCCGTTGAAGTGGGATCGCCAAGCGAGCGGCCAAATGTCGATCGGCTGACGTTGCTGCGTCCGTCCGATCGCAATGCGCGTGGGCCGATACAACAAGGCCGGCGTGTCGCCGGCCTGTCGCCTGGAACCCTGGCGCGCCTCAGTAACCGCCCTTGCGGTTGACGGCGGGTAGCCCGGCGATCTTGGTGCCCTGTTTGGTGGGTGCCAAGGGGAAGAGCTGGTAGAGATCCTTGCTGGTGGGCTTATTGCCCCAGATCTTTCCCATGTCTTTCAGCACCGCCCGCTCCATCGGTTGGTTCTGACCGTTATTGACGTACTCGTCGCGCAGATAACGGATGACGTCCCAGTGCTTGTCGGTCAGCACAATCCCCTCGCCCTCGGCCAGCTTGAGGGCGATTTCCTCATTCCAGTCGGCATAGTTCTCCAGAAAGCCGCTCTCGGTCGTCGCGACGGTTTTCCCATTTACCTCGATGGCCATTGTTTGCTCCTCGCTTTTTTCATCGATACATGACGGCCGTGTATGACAGCCTGTTGTTCGGTGGTCAATCAAGAGATGGGAATTTTATGATTTTATGATCCGAGCGTCACCTGCTCCTTGATGCTCAGGAGCTTTGCTTGACCGGATCGATGCCCTTGTGCGGAATAAAGATCCCGCACCCGATCAGGCGATGGGGGCCAAGCCCTTGCTGTTGAAGGCGAAGCGACTCATCCCTGGTGAGGCCGGCGAGCATCAGGCTGCGCGTTCGCAGGGTGCCGCTCGGGCCGAGCAGAGACGTCATTTTGCCGCACAGCGCCTTGCGCACCTGAATCGCCATCTCATCGAGCGCGCGGGCAGCCGACGCCAGGAAGTCTTCCTCGTCCTCCTCGATCTCGGTCGCGGAGGCGACATAGCGGGCGAACAGAGTCGTCTCCTGACTTAAGAGCCGGATTTTGCCAGCGCCGATGGCGAGTGGCTCGCCCGCCACGTCGAGCCGACTGCCGGGCAGGGATCCGATGAGTGCGTCGGCACGATGTCGGGGGGCGCGGATGGTCAGTTTGGTCCGCCGCGAAAGCATCAGTACGGCATCTGGACCCTGTTCCGGGCGTTCCCAGCCATTCTGGGAGCCAGCGACATGGATGCTATGCACGCCTAAGCCCGGCTCCTCGGCGAGCCAGGGAACGGCCGCTTGCAGCGCGGCCGATAGGCGATAGGCGTGATCGACCGGCAGGCGCCTGCACTCGATCGCGAACAGGACATCGACGATGTCCTCGGGCGTTTGGGGCGTCTCGGCGGTTTCGTCTTCGTTCCAGAACATGCGTTTGTCTCAATGAAAACGCGCCCTTGGCGCGTCGAGGTCGTTCGTTGACCTGTTGGCGCGCTGGGCGTTCAACCGAACGGGAGACGCTCTTGCAGCGCCGCGCGGTCGAACCACCAATCGTCCTGCACGAGCACGTCGACGACGTTGCGCAATCGCACCAGGAATTTCTCGGGCTCCTTCAACTCCAGCCGCTCCATCCAACTATCGAGCTGCTCGGCGGAATCGATGCCGCTGTGACGGCGCGCGACTGCGCCGAGCAACTGGGTGGCAAAAAACATGAGATCCTCGCGTTGGCGTCCGTGGGCGCGGACATCGGCCAGGAAGAGCGCGGTGGTGGCGGCAACGGCTGCGCCGTCGGATTCGTCGGGCGTCTCCTCGATGACATGATTGAGCAGCTCGACGGTGAGTTCTGGGTCGATGGGGCAGGTGACCGCGAGCCAGATTCCCTGCCCGAGGGCGGCGATCGATTGCGCCTGATTGGCCTGGAACAGGACGTCGCAGGCATCGGCGGCGAGTTCGTAGTGGTCCGAATCGACGAAATGATCGAAGGCGGCGCGGGCGAGCGGCCATGCCTCGTCTCCCCGCTCCAGCCCCACCAAGGTTCGGGCGACCTGCAATTGAAGATCGGCCAGACGATGGGCCGAGCCGCCAGCGCGCTTGAACTCGTTCAGATGCTCGGTGAGAACCTGGAGGTGCGACTCCAGCGCTGCCATTTCGATCCGACGGCCGAGGAAAGGATCCGCGGCGGTGTCGGGAAGCCGGGTGGCGAGCAGGTCGAATTGCTTCATGACAACGTGCCTAGGGCCTGAGTTAGCGAAGAAGTCCGCTGAATGCGGCCTCGAGTCGGTCTTCCCAATTCTCGGGGGTGTCCGGATAGGGTGGCTTGACGTCCATGCGGAAGAAGCGCTCCCCGGAGCGGGCCACGTCCTGCACCAGCGGAATGAGCTCGTCGAACGACTCGATGTCTTGATTGGCAACCAGGATTTCGCTGAGCTTGAGCATCTGTGGTCCTAATGGTTCCTGTGGTCATGTTGATCTTGGTCGCCGCTCGGGCAGGGCGACGGAGCGATTTTCCCGCTTCGCGGCAAAAAGCCGATCACGCGCCGTCGACTCCGATCCCAGGTCAGCCTTGGGCATCACGTCACCGAGGCGATGGCGTCGAGGTAGCGGACCCGGATCAGCAGGCGCTTGGGCTGTCCGTCCTCGCCATCGATGAAGCCAGAGCGATTGTGCAGCGGGTTGTTGGCAACAATGCCTTCCCCGGCTTGCAGTCTGTAAGAGCATGTGAAGACGTCCGGCGCGGAAAGCAACCGATCCAACGCGGCGCGCGCCGCATCCGTTTCCGGTGTCGCGCGCCACAGCGCATTGCGCGTGCGTGCCGAGTAGCGCAAGTGCGGGCGACCATCTCGGACGGAGAAGACCGGTCCGACACTGTCCGGGCGAATGATCTCGCCGTGATCGAGGTGAGCCGGGATGGTCAGGGCCTCGGGATGAGCGAGCGCCACGAGATGTCGCGGCGAGGCGTCCCGCAGTCGGATGTAGGCGATTTCGTGATCGAGCAGGGAGTTCACGCCGCCTTGCGCCGCGGGATGGACACAGAAGAGTGTCCAGGATCGGACTTGCCGCTCGGGCGGGTTGTAATAGCCGTCGGTGTGCCACCCAAGTGGGCGGTTTGTGTAAGGAATATAGTCACCGCGCCGGTTGACCAGGGGCGCGGTATCCTTCGGTCCGTCCGCTTGCGTGACGCGCGTGATCGCCCGGGTATCGGCGAAGAGGTTAGTGTCTGCTCGGACGAGGCCGAGCGCGCGGCCGAACGCCAGTATCGCATCCGGCTCGATCTGGTCCGGTGTGGCGCGGACCAGGGCCATATTATAGGCCAGGATCCGAGCTTGCAGTGCGGTTCGCTCGCGCTCGGTCGGCTCCGCCAGGCGGGTGACCGGGACGATTAGATTCTCCGGAATGGCGGGGGCCCGGGAGAGTTTGAAGGCGCGCCAGGCTTGATAAGCCGCGTCGTCAGCGAGATCGAAGGGACCAGACACGCCGTTGGATCCTGGAAATATAAGTAAGCGGTAATATTAGAGAACGTTGACTTGTAGGCCGCTTGCCTTGTAGCATCCACGGTTAATCAGCGCAAGCTGCGGCATCACGGCAGATCGGGAGGGCACCGGTCGCGATGCTCGAAAATAAAGAGATGTCACAAGACGAGATTCCAAATTTGGGCCATATCCCGAACGGGATAGGCGTCTGGTGAACAGCCCCCCCAATCGTGGAATGGGCGGATTGAGACTACATCGGTACATTCTGATGCGCCGATGGGGTTGCCGGTACAGCAAAAACGACACGCGAAGTCGGTACCACTACCTCCAATCCAGACGTGACGTGATGCATCGACGTGTTGCCCCGGCCTGTCCGCCGCGGCGCGCTTGTGCACGCGCATCAACCACATACTTTCCTGGTTAATTGATAGGAGAGACCGCGCAATGGCTATCGATAAGCACGTCACCCCGATGCTCGACCAGCTTGAGACCGGGCCCTGGCCGAGTTTCATCTCCGGCATCAAGCGTCTGCGCGATCAGCATCCGGACCCGCGCATCAATGAGATGACCAACGACCTGCTGGGTCAGCTCGAGCATTCCTACGAGACCCGCAAGGGCTACTGGAAAGGCGGCACCGTGTCGGTCTTCGGCTACGGCGGCGGCATCATTCCGCGCTTCTCCGAGGTCGGTAAGGCGTTCCCCAAGTCGAAGGAATTCCACACCCTTCGCGTTCAGCCGCCGGCCGGCAATCACTACACGACCGGCATGCTGCGGCAGCTTGGCCGATAGCTGGGAAAAGTATGGCTCCGGTCTGGTGACCTTCCACGGTCAGACCGGCAACATCATGTTCATCGGGACGGACACCCAGAACACCCAGCACATTCTTCGACGAGATCAATGAGTACGGCTGGGATCTCGGCGGTGCCGGGCCCTGCGTGCGCACCGCCATGTCCTGCGTCGGCGCGGCCCGCTGCGAGATGTCCTGCACCAATGAGCTGAAGGCCCATCGGCTGCTGGTCAACAACTTCGTCGACGACGTGCATCGCCCGGCGCTGCCCTACAAGTTCAAGTTCAAGGTCTCGGGCTGCCCGAACGACTGCCAGAACGCCATCGAGCGCTCGGACTTCGCGGTCCTCGGCACCTGGCGCGACGACATGAAGGTCGACCAGGCCGAGGTCAAGAACTACATCGCCGACAAGGGTCGTCAGTACTACATCGACAATGTCATCACGCGCTGCCCGACGAAGGCTCTGGCGCTCAATGACGACAATACCCTTGCCGTCAACAATCGCGACTGCGTGCGCTGCATGCACTGTCTCAACGTCATGCCCAAGGCGCTGCATCCGGGCGATGACAAGGGTGTCACCATCCTCATCGGCGGCAAGCGGACGCTGAAGATCGGCGATCTGATGGGCACCGTGGTCGTTCCCTTCAAGAAGCTGGAGACCGAGGAGGACTACGAGTCGCTGGTCGAGCTGGCCGAGACCATCATCGATTTCTGGGCGGAGAACGGCCTTGAGCACGAGCGTTGCGGCGAGATGATCGAGCGCATCGGTCTGGCCAACTTCCTCGACGGCATCGGCATCGAGCCGGATCCGAACATGCTGAGCCACCCGCGCCAGAGTTCCTACATCCGCATGGATGGCTGGGACGAGGCGGCCGAGGAATGGTTCGCGCGTCAGGCCGAGGCCGGCAACTGATTCGACTGCCCCTGACGACCCTACGTCATTACCTGAACTGAATTATTCGGAGGATTAGGCAATGGCAGACATGCGCGAGCCGATCGAGTCCGGCTGCCCAGATCCCTGGCAGTACATGCATCCCGTGATGCGCAAGAACTTCGGGCAGTGGAAGTATCACGAGCATCCGCGTCCCGGCGTGCTGCTGCACGTCGCCTACAGCGGCGACAAGATCTGGACGGTCAAGGCCGGCACCCAGCGCATCCTGGATGTCTTCACCCTGCGCAAGCTGTGCGATATCGGCGATCAGTTCGCCGATGGCTATGTCCATTTCACGCTGCGCTCCAACATCGAGTACATGGTCAGTGACGAGGCCAAGGTCCAGCCGCTGATCGAGGCGCTGGAAGGCGCCGGTTTCGTGGTCGGCGGCACCCAGAACTCGGTGGCCATGATCTCGCACACCCAGGGCTGGCTGCACTGCGACATCCCGGGCACCGACGCCTCGGGCGTGGTGAAGTCGATGATGGACGAACTCATCGACGAGTTCCGCAACGCGAACATGCCCAACCGCGTGCATATCACCACCTCCTGCTGCCAGATCAACTGCGGCGGTCAGGGTGACATCGCGATCAACATCCAGCACACCAAGCCGCCGAAGATCAACCACGATCTGGTCGCCAATGTCTGCGAGCGTCCCTCCGTCGTCGCCCGCTGCCCGGTGGCGGCCATCCGCCCGGCCATGGTCAACGGCAAGCCCTCGCTGGAAGTCGACGAGCGCAAGTGCATCTGCTGCGGCGCCTGCTATCCGCCTTGTCCGCCCGATGCAGATCAATGACGCCGAGCACTCCAAGCTGGCGATCTGGGTCGGTGGCAATCACTCCAACGCGCGCGGCAAGCCGACCTTCCAGAAGCTGGTCGCCGCCGGTATCCCCAACAACCCGCCGCGCTGGCCGGAGGCGACCGCCATCGTCAAGCGGATCCTCAAGGCCTACAAGGAAGGCGCGAACGATTGGGAGCGGATCAACGAGTGGATCGAGCGGATCGGCTGGCCGCGCTTCTTCGAGGAGGTCGAGCTGCCCTTCACCAAGTATCACATCGATACCTGGCGCGGCGCGCGCGCGAGCTTCAACAGCTCGTCCTACATCCGCTTCTGAGTCAAGAGCGGCTTGGATTCACTCTAGCCATTCGAGGTCGACATGAAGTTCGCACTTCAGATCAACGAGGGACCTTACCAGCACCAGGCGTCCGACTCGGCCTACATGTTCGCCAAGGCCGCGTTGGAGAAGGGGCACGAGATCTTTCGTGTCTTTTTCTACCATGACGGTGTCAACAACTCGACACGTCTGACGACTCCGCCCCAGGATGACCGTCACATCGTCAACCGTTGGGCGGAGTTGGCCGAGCAATACGATCTCGACATGGTTGTTTGCGTGGCCGCGGCGCAGCGTCGCGGCATCGTGGACGAGGGCGAGGCAGGCCGCAACGGCAAGGACGCCACCAACATCCATCCCAAGTTCCGTATCTCGGGACTGGGGCAGTTGGTCGAGGCGGCGATCCAGGCCGACCGTCTCGTCGTCTTCGGCGACTAAAGGGGAACCAGCCATGTCGGAAGTCGTGAAGAAATTCATGTACCTCAATCGGAAGGCCCCCTACGGCACCATCTACGCCTGGGAGTCGCTGGAGGTCGTCCTGATCGGCGCCGCCTTCGATCAGGACGTCAGCGTCATGTTCCTCGATGACGGGGTTTATCAGCTGACCAAGGGGCAGGACACCAAGGGGATCGGGATGAAGAACTTCTCCCCGACCTATCGCACCCTCGGCGACTACGAGGTCAAGAAAGTCTATGTAGACCGTGCCTCTCTGGAGGCCCGCGGGCTGACTCAGGACGACCTGGTCGAGATCGCCTGGGAAGACATGGAGACCGAGGAAGAGGTCGACAACATCGTCGAGGTGATCGACTCGGCTCGCGTCAGCGAGCTGATGAACGAATCCGATGCGATCTTCAGCTTCTGAGGGACCGGGCCAATGAGCATTCTACACACCGTCAATAAATCACCCTTCGAGCGGAATTCGCTAGAATCCTGCTTGAAGTTTGCCACCGATGGCGCCGCTGTCCTGCTGTTCGAGGATGGCATCTATGCGGCCCTGTCGGGTACCAGCGTGGAGCCCCAAGTGGCGGGCGCGCTCGACAAACTCAAGGTCTACGTGCTTGGTCCCGATCTGAAGGCGCGGGGTTTTTCCGAGGAGCGCCTGATCGCCGGGATCAGCGTCGTGGACTATGCGGGCTTCGTGGATCTGGCCGCGGAAAGCGACACGGTCCAGGCCTGGTTGTAGTTTTCGATTTCTTACCGAAACCAAAAGAGGAATATCGCGATGTCAGACACGATCGATGTTGACGGCAAGCAATTCGCCGTGGACGAAGAGGGCTATCTGGCCAACCTGAACGATTGGGTTCCCGGCGTGGCGGGCGTCATGGCCAAGCAGGACAACCTGGAACTGACCGACGAGCATTGGGACATCATCAACTTCCTGCGTGAATATTACGAGGAGTATCAGATCGCCCCGGCCGTGCGCGTTCTGACCAAGGCCGTCGGCAAGAAGCTCGGTAAGGAGAAGGGCAACAGCAAGTATCTCTACAGCCTGTTCCCCTACGGACCGGCCAAGCAGGCTTGCCGCTTCGCGGGTCTTCCGAAGCCGACCGGCTGCGTCTAGGAAGCCGATCCTCCGGGGGGCGGAGGCGGTCTCGATCGCGCCAGCTCCCCGGACCATGACCACAGATCCACTGAGGTAGCGGAAACATGGCGTTTCTGACGAACTTCTATGCCTTCCTGTTCTATTTCGCCGCGTTCGTGCTCGTTGCCGGACTGGCCCGCAAGATCGCTCAGTATGCGCTGACTCCAGCGCCGCTGAAGATCCCGACGACGCCGGCGCCGACGACCCGTGGCGGCGTTGCCTTCAGGATGATGCGCGAAGTCGTGCTGTTCGAGAGCCTGTTTCGCGGCAACAAGTGGACCTGGATCTTTGGCTGGATGTTCCATTTCGGCCTCTTCCTGGTCACGCTTCGGCACTTGCGCTATTTCATCGAGCCCGTGTGGTTTCCGATTCAACTGGTTCAGCCGTTTGGAATTTATGGCGGCATGGCCATGATCGTCGGCCTGGCCGGACTCTGGGCGCGTCGCTTTCTGGTCGACCGCGTCAAGTACATCACCTCGACCTCGGACCATCTGATCCTCGGCTCTGCTGATCCTGATCGGATGTAGCGGTCTCCTGATGAAATTCGTTTTCCATATCGACGTGGTCGAGATCAAGACCTTCTTCCAGGGGCTCTACAGCTTCGACATCAAGCCGCTGCCCGCCGATCCGCTGCTGCTGCTGCATCTCTTTCTGGTGGCCTCCTTGATGATCATCTTCCCCTACAGCAAGCTCCTGCATGCCCCCGGACTCTTCTTCAGCCCGACGCGCAATCAGGTCGACAACCCACGCGAGCAACGGCACATCGCGCCCTGGGCCAGACGGCTCGAGCAGCAATGAGCGCCATCCGAGCGTCCGCGTCGTCCGCTTAATAGAGGTTGATCCATGGCCAAGGCAACGTTTGAAGTCCCCGAGCTGAGTCAGTACACCGAGGTCCCGGCCGTGACGCCGGGTGCCATGGCGCACAGCGCGCCCTTCATGTCGAAGGCGGAGTTTCAGGCGCAGCTGGGATTTCCCGGCGAATTGGTCGACGACTGGCAGGTCAAGGCCATCGACAAGATGGGCGAACTGCTCGGCAAGTACCGCTCGCTGCGGGTCTATCTGGACTCCTGCGTCAAGTGCGGCTCCTGTACCGACAAGTGCCATTACTACCTCGGTACCAAAGATCCCAAGAACATGCCGGTCGGTCGCCAGGATCTGATGCGCAAGGTCTACCGGCGCTATTTCACCCTGGCGGGTAAATTCTTTCCCAAGCTGGTCGGGGCCGAGGATTTCACCACGGAAGTCCTCGACGACTGGTACAGCTATTTCCACCAGTGCTCCCAGTGCCGCCGCTGCTCGGTCTTCTGTCCCTACGGCATCGATACCGCCGAGATCTCCATGGCGGCGCGCGAGATCATGGACAGCATCGGCGTCGGTCAGAAGTACTGTAACGAGATCATCGGCAAGGTCTACAAGATCGGCAACAACCTGGGGCTGCCCGGACCGGCGCTCGTGGATACCCTCGAGGGACTGGAGGAGGACGTCTACGACGAGACCGGCGTCAAGGTCCGCTATCCGATCGACCAGGAGGGCGCCGAGATCCTGCTGGTCACGCCGTCGGCGGATTTCTTCGCCGAGCCCCATGTCGACGGCCTGATCGGTTACGGCAAGGTCTTCCACGAGGCTGGCGTTTCCTGGACCCTCAGCTCGCACGCCTCCGAGGCGGCGAACTTCGGCATGTTCATCGGCTCCTACGACAACATGCACCGGATCGCCCAGCGCATCCGCGAGGCGGCCATCAAGCTCAAGGTCAAGCGCATCGTCTTCGGCGAGTGCGGTCATGCCTGGCGCGTCGCCTACAGCTTCCTGAACACGCTCGCCGGTCCCTGGGACTTCCTGGATCCGCGCTACCCGGTGCCGCAGCACATCTGCGAGTTCACCTATGACCTGATCCAGCAGGGCAAGCTGACCTTCGACAAGGGCGAGAACGACGACAAGGTCTTGACCTATCACGACAGCTGCAACGTCGCCCGCGCCTCGCGCATGGGCAACACGCCCGGCGGTCAGTTCGAGATTCCGCGCGCCATCATCCGCGCGACCTGCAACCACTTCTACGACATGGACGAGGACACCATCCGCGACCGCACCTTCTGTTGCGGCGGCGGCGGCGGCTTGCTGACGGACGACCTCATGGAGCTGCGCGTCAAGGGCGCCAAGCCCCGGATCGATGCGCTGAACAACGTGATGCAGGAGAAGGGCGTGACGCACATGGCCGCCATCTGCGCCATCTGCAAGAGCCAGTTCACCAAGGTTCTGCCCTACTACGGCATGGAGATGGACCAGATCGTCAGCCTGCATCAGTTGGTGTCGAACGCCATCGTGCTCACGCCGGGACCGGACGACGACGAAGAGGACGAAGACGATTCGGATACGGTCGACGATTTGGACACGAAGAAGACGACAGACGAGGCGGCCTGACCGGGGCCATCGAACGCGAGCGCCGCCCGCCGAGGCGCTGACGGCTCCCGCGAATTGATACGAACTCCCTGATCCCGCGTCAGGGTTCAACTGGTACGGAGAGTGATCAAGATGGCGACTTCCAGCGATGAGATGAAGACCAAGCCCTCCTGGCGCCGTTACGAGGACGGCAACAGCGCCTGGGACAAGCTGACCGACAAGATCTTCAATCAGGACCGCTCCCACAAGTGTCCGACCTACGTCCACAAGACGCCGCCCTGTCAGGGCAGTTGTCCCTCGGGAGAGGACATCCGCGGCTGGTTGCAGATCGTGCGCGGCATGGAACAGCCGCCCAAGGGCATGGACTGGCGTGAATATGCCTTCCGTCGCTCCACCGACGCCAATCCCTTCCCGTCCCTGATGGGGCGGGTCTGTCCGGCACCCTGTCAGGACGGTTGCAACCGCAACGAGCTGGAAGATTTCGTCGGGATCAACGCGGTCGAGCAGTTCATCGGCGATACCGCCATCGCCAACGGCTATCGCTTCGACGCGGCGCCAGCCCTGAGCGGCAAGCGCGTCGCCATCGTCGGCGGCGGCCCGGCCGGTCTGGCTGCGGCCTACCAACTGCGTCGCCGTGGTCACGCCTGCACCATCTTCGAGGCCAACGAGGGGCTCGGCGGCATGTTCCGCTTCGGCATCCCCGGCTATCGCGTCCCGCGCGACAAGCTGGATGCCGAGATCCAGCGCATCCTCGACCTGGGCCAGATCGAGGTGAAACTCAAGACCCGCGTCGGCACCGATGTCACCGTCGAGCAGCTCGAAAAGGACTACGACGCCATCCTCTGGTCGATCGGTTGCCAGAGCGGTCGCGGTCTGCCGGTTCCGGGCTGGAAAGACACACCCAACTGCGTCTCCGGCGTCGCCTTCCTCAAGGCCTATAACGAAGGCCGGATGAAGGTCACGGCCAGGCAAGGTGGTCTGCGTCGGCGGCGGCGATACCTCCATCGACGTGGTCTCGGTCGCGCGCCGTCTCGGTCATATCACCAAGACCGGAAACAGCGATCTGCCGGAGACCGTGATCCGCGACGGCTATGTCGCCCACGACGCCGCCACGGCCGCCGCCGCCGAGGGCGCGGAGGTCACCCTGACCTCGCTCTTCACCCGCGACAAGATGACGGCCTCCGAGCACGAGGTGGATGACGCGACCCGCGAGGGCGTCACCATTCTCGATGGCGTCATGCCGCTTGAGGTCATCAAGGACGCCAACGGCCGCGCGACCGGGCTCAAGGTGGCCGATTGCACCATGAACGACGGCCGTCCGACGCCGGTCGAGGGCACCGAGCGCGTGCTGGCGGCCGATCTCATCGTCTCCGCGATCGGGCAGGGCGGCGACCTCTCCGGTCTGGAGCAGTTCGACAACGGTCGCGGTCTGATGAACTCCGACAAGTTCTACCAGGTGCCGGGCAAGGCCGGCCATTTCGTCGCTGGCGACATCATCCGTCCGCATCTGTTGACGACGGCCATCGGCCAGGCCTGGATCGCCGCCGATTCGATCGACGCCTATGTCATGCAGGCCGAGCACAAGCGTCGTCCCAAGGTCGATGTGCATCACTTCAATCTGCTGGACGAAGCTGACCGAGGCCAATCTGGCGCCGGAGCACTTCGAGCGCGGCGAGCGGCGACATGCGCGGAACCGCTGACGCCAATTATGCGATCCACAACTATGAGGATCGCTCCGGCGCCGAGATCATCCCGCATGACGAGTTGTTCCTGGGCCACTTCAATTACGTGGCGCGCCATCTGCGCAAGGAAGAAGTCCCGAGCGCGGAGGACGTGCTGGGCCACTTCCAGGAGCGGGTCATCGGGCTGACCGAGGCCGAGGCGATCGACGAGGCCAAGCGCTGCATGAGCTGCGGCATGTGCTTCGAGTGCGACAACTGCGTCATCTTCTGCCCGCAGGACGCCGTCTTCCGGGTCGATAAGAACAGCCGCACCACCGGCCGTTACGTCGACACCGACTATGCCAAGTGCATCGGCTGTCACATCTGTGCCGATGTCTGCCCGACCGGCTACATCAAGATGGGGCTGGGCGAATAACCCCCGTGGAGGCGTCGATGGCAAAAGCCGTAGTCAGAGCGAGCCTCGTCGCCGTTGGTCTGGTCTGGGTGCTAGTCGCCCAGGCCGTCCTGGCGGCCGAGGTGAAGCGATACGTGGTCGAAGGCTCGCGGGCCGCCGAGCTTGAACGTCCTGCGTGGAGCCCACGGAGCGGATGCGTCGCCAACACATGGAGTTCATCAAGCACCAGCGGATCGCGACGGTCCACGAGGGTATTCGGGGCAGCAAATACAGTCTGGCCGGCTGCGTCGATTGCCATATCAGCTACGATGCCACCGCAGCACCCCCCAGCCGATCAACCGACCCGACCAGTTCTGCGGCGCCTGTCATGCCTTATGCCGCCGTCGAATCTGAACTGCTTCGACTGTCATGCCGTCCGTGCCCAATGGTCCGGACAGTCGATGCCGGTCACGGCACATCGCGCGGCGGGAGTCGAGGGCTTGGTCGAGGGCGGCCAACATGGGGAAGGCCACTGAGATGAACGATAAGCAAGAATCAAGCGATCCGGGGATCGACCCGGATCGGCCGCGGCCTTCATCGGTCTGGCCGGCGGGCGTGGCGGCCGCCATGGTCGCGCCCGGCGTCATCCTGCATTCGGTCGCGGCGGCGCCACGCTCGGAGCCGGTGACCGGCGACGTGCGCTGGGGTCTGCTGATCGACACGGCCAAGTGCGCCGACGGTTGCTCGGCCTGCGTCGAGGCCTGCGACCGTGAGAACGGTCTGGATCTTCAGGCGAAGCCGGAAGCCGCAGTCCGACGCCAAGTGGGAGCGGCAGAAAGCCGGTCTGGATCCGCAAGGTCAAGCTCCAGGACAACCAGACCGGGCGGATCACCAATCTGCCGCTGATGTGTCAGCACTGCGAGCATCCGCCCTGCGTGGATGTTTGCCCGACCGGGGCCTCGTTCAAGCGCGCCGACGGCATCGTGATGGTCGATCGTCATCTCTGCATCGGTTGCCGCTACTGCATGATGGCCTGTCCCTACAAGGCCAGGAGCTTCATCCACGACGAGCTGCACGGCCAGCTCACCCGCGTGCCGCGCGGCAAGGGCTGCGTCGAGAGCTGCAACCTCTGCGTCCATCGCCGCGACTATGGCGAGGACGTCCACCGCCTGCGTCGATGCCTGTGCCGCCGAACCGGGCACGGGCGATCGTCTTCGGCGATCTCAAGGATCCCGCCAGCCCCATCCGCCAGACGCTCAAGGAGCATGCCGAGCCGTCAGATCCGCGAGGATCTGGCCCTGAATACGGGCGTGCGCTATTCCGGTGTCTAGCCTGGGCGAGGTGAACAGTTGAGCATGAAACGAATCGTCTATCGCGAGTGGCGCATTCCGCCGCACGCGCTATTGGAGCCTCCTCGGCATTCTGGCCGCGGTCGTCGGAATCGGCGCGCTCGCCTTCGGCTTACATGGAGCATCAGGGTCACTGGGTCACCGGCATGACCAACTCGGTGGTCTGGGGCACCCCGCATGTCTTTGCCGTGTTTCTCATCATCTCGGCCTCCGGCGCGCTCAATATCGCCTCGATCGGCACCGTCTTCCGCAAGCCCATCTACAAGCCGCTTGGCCGGCTCTCCGGGCTGCTGGCGGTGGCGCTGCTGATGGGCGGACTGCTGGTGCTGGTGATCGACCTCGGTCGACCCGAGCGGCTGATCGTCGCCATGACCCACTACAATTTCAGTTCCATCTTCGCCTGGAACATCTTCCTCTACACCGGCTTCATGGTGATCGTCATCGCCTATCTCTGGACCATGGCGGATCGCCAGGGTGGGCCCTTCAATCGTCCGATCGGGATCCTCGCGCTCCTGTGGCGGCTGGCGCTGACGACGGGTACCGGCTCCATCTTC
Organism: uncultured Gammaproteobacteria bacterium; assembly: GCA_963818415.1. GTDB lineage: Bacteria > Pseudomonadota > Gammaproteobacteria > Chromatiales > Chromatiaceae > CAWFSC01. The sequence continues at coordinate 82,150 of CAWFSC010000020.1, forward strand.
GGCTTCCTGGTCGCCCGCCAGGCCTACGACGCCGCGATTCTGGCGCCCATGTTCGTCGTCATGTCCTTCGCCTATGGACTGGCCGTCTTCATGCTGGTGCTGATGTTCGCCTTCGCCGACGAGGGCCGACCGATCGGCCCCAGGATGCTGCGGCGCCTGAAGAATCTGCTTGGCCTCTTCGTCGTCGGCGTGCTCTATTTCACCCTGATCTATCACCTCACCAAGCTCTACATGGCGCCAAGAACGACGGTCTGGAGAGCTGGCTGCTGCTCCACGGCGGCATCTATACGCTTTGTCTTCTGGGTCGGCTGGGTCCTGGTCGGCGGTCTTGCTGCCGCTCGGCATCCTCTATCACCCGGAGCTGGGCAAGGATCGCAGCTGGATCGCCGCGGCCTGCGCCCTGGTGATCGTCGGCGGGTTGGCGACCATGTACGTCGTCATCATCGGCAGTCAGGCGTATCCCGATTCCAGATGTTCCCCGGCCAGACCATCCTGGAGTCCGGGTTCTTCGATGGCGTCAATGGTGAGGCGGCGCCACTACTGGCCCACCATTCCGGAGATCTTGCTCGGCCTCGGCGGTGTTGCCGTCGCCTTGCTCATCGCCGCCGTGGGGGTGCGTGTGCTTCAGTTCCTGCCCGAATCGCTGGCGGATGACGTGGTCGCGGCGGATGAGGAAGCCACGGACGACGCGCCCTTTGCCAAGCCAGCCTGAGCGGTAGGCTGGTTTGCGCGATGGCGCATCTCTATATCGCCGCGCCGCAGAAGTCATCCGGTAAGACCACCCTGTCGATCGGGCTCTGCCGCGAGTTCCGGCGACGCGGTTTGGCGGTTCAGCCCTTCAAGAAGGGGCCCGATTACATCGATCCGCTCTGGCTGAGTCAGGCCGCTGGTCGCGCCTGTTTCAACCTGGATTTCCACACCATGGAGCGCGCGCGAGATCCAGTCGGCCTTCGCCGTGAGCTGGCGGTCGCGGATCTCGGTGCTGATCGAGGGCAATGTCGGCCTCTTCGACAGCACCGATCTTGCGGGTGCCAACAGCAACGCCGAGCTTGCCAAGCTGCTCGGCGCCCCGGTTGTGCTGGTCGTCAACTGTCACGGCATGGCCCGCGGGATCGCGCCGCTGCTGCTGGGCTATCACGCCTTTGATCCCGCGCTGAATATCGCCGGCGTGATCCTCAACAAGGTCGGGGGTGCGCGCCATGCGCGACAATCTGGTGCGTGTCGTCGAGCATTACACCGATCTCCCGGTCTTGGGCGTGCTGCAGCGCGAGGACGAGATCGGCATCTCCGAGCGCCATTTGGGTCTGATGCCAAGCAATGAGGCCGATGACGCCGAGAGCTGGATCGAGGGGATTCGCGCGCGAATCGCCGACGCAGGTCGACCTGGATCGCCTGATCGCGATCGCGGAACGGCGCACCCAGTCCGGAGCCCCGTATAAGTCGTGTGCCGCCGGAAGTATCGGTTGGCGGATTGGTCAGGATCGGAATCGCCCGGGATGCGGCATTCGGCTTCTATTATCCGGACGATCTTCGCGCGCTCGCCATTGGCGGCGCCGAGCTGGTGCCCTTCAGTCCGCTCTCCGATAGCGAATTACCCTCCGTCGACGCCCTCTTTCTGGGCGGTGGCTTTCCCGAGTACCGAATGGCCGAGCTGGAGGCCAACCATTCGATGCGGCAGCGGATCGGTGAGTTCATTTCTGATGGCGGCCCGGTTTACGCCGAATGCGGCGGCCTCATGTATCTCTGTGCTGGGCTGAGCTGGAATGGCGAGCGCCGCGCGATGGTCGGCGCGCTGAACGCCGAGGTCGAGATGCATCGACGTCCGCAGGGCCGGGGCTATGTCCGGTTGCGTGAGACCCCGGACTTTCCATGGCCACGACGACACGCTGGGCCGATCGAGATCCCGGCCCATGAATTCCACCATTCGGCGATCGTCGATCCAGATCCGGACTGGTCCTATGGCTATGACGTCCTGCGTGGCATCGGTATCGACGGGACGCATGACGGGGTTGTTCAAGGCAACCTGCTGGCCTGCTACAGCCATCTGCGCGATGTCGGTGGAATCCGCTGGACCGGCCGTTTTCTCGCTCACGTCAGGCGGTGTCTTGGCGCCTGATGGTCCCAGCGAGTTCTCCGGGCCGGGTCGACTGGCGAGGCCGTCGTGCCGAAGGTTCTAGGTTAAACTCCCGCGTGATCAAGAGCGGAAGCCAACAGATAAGGGTCTGAGATGTTCAAACTGACAGCAGCAGCCGCGGAACAGGTTCTCAGGGCGGCGAAGCAGGGCGGCACCGAAGGCATGCCACTGAGACTGGCTGCGGCCCAGAGTCCGGATGGCAGTATCGATTACCGCATGGGCTTCGATGACCTCACCGATGACGATATTCGGATGAACTGCTCCGGTGTCGAGATCATCATGACGCCGGAGCAGGTGCCGTTGCTCGATCAGGCCACGATGGACTATGCCGAGATCGAGTCCGGCCAGTTCCACTTTATCTTTCTGAACCCTAAGGATCCGACCTACCAGCCGCCAACGCAGGATTGACGGCGGCTGGGCGGCCGCGAAGGGCATGACAGAGCCCATGGACCTCTGCCACGAGGATAACCTGCGCCTCAATGTCCTGCTCGCCAACAAGCCGCTGGCGATCCGGATCGACGAGGGGAAACTGTTGGTCCAAGGGCTCATGAGGGCGGGTGAATCGACCGTCCGCCTCAATCCCAATGCACGCCCCGATCAATATCTGCGCCGGGTCCGCGAGCTCATCTCCGGCCATGTTCTTGGCTCGCCAGGCGGTTATCCCGTCTATCTGAGCCGCTGGACACGCATGGGCCAGATGCGTGACGAAAGTTTGGCGCAACTACTCCTGCTCGGCGAACCCGAGGCGGTGGTTGCCGCAGTCTGCTCCCCGGGACTGACCGATGAGCTCGCGCGGCGCGCCTGGTGGGCGATGGAGGATGCCGGCAACGCCCGTCGGATGCTGCGGAATCCAGGGATCTCGCGCAGCCACATCGGCGGAATTCTGGCGGATTACCTAGTCGACTACCTGCCGTTCGAGACCGATCCGGTGGAGATCATGGAAACCGTGCGGTTGGTGTTGCAGCCCGGCTTGCTGGACTTGGAGCGGCGGCTCGATCTCTGGCGCAAGTCGGCCCGTCGGCAGGCCTATCTGGTCGGTTTTCTGCGCGCCTTGCCAGATGATCTTCCAGAGCAAGCGCCTGCTCGGGCGTTGAGCGAGACCGTTCGCGATCTCGCCCGCGCGGACAATGGATGCGCCGCGATGCTTGAGCACGTCTATTGCGCGGCCGGGCAGACCTATTTGAGGACCGTCACGGCGGTATTGGCCAAGCCGCCCTGTCAAGAAGTCGTCATCGCGACCCTCGACTGCCTGCGCGACTATTTCTCGGCGATGCGCCCCGTGGGTGATCCGGATCTCACGCTCGATGCCCTATGCGCGGATGCACGCGCCTTTGTTGTCTCGGATCCTGCCGCGCCGATGCTCGCGGAGGTGATCGGTCGATGTCCAAGCCTGATTCCCGAGATTGCCGCCATGCGGTTTCTCTCTGGGCTCGGCTATGGGGTGATTCGCCCCCTCTTGCCAGACCCATCGACCCTCGGAAGCCTCATGCGCCGCAAGCTCGCGCCCGCGATGGTTGCGATCCAGCAACATCTGGATCTCCTGCTCGGCGCCCACGATTGAGATCGCGTGACGAGCCATTCATGGCTCGGATATTGCTTCATCTGTCTGCGAACGCACCATTCACCGACGAATCGCACCGAATGGATTTGGTGAATGCGCCTTTGGTGACCGGACGGTCGTGACCTTTGCTAGCCGCGAGGAGCTTGCCATGAGTACCCTAAGTAGTGTCGGCGGGATATCGTCGATGATCAGCGCAGTGACTGGAACCAACTCCACCAAACGCCTGGACCCTTCCGAGGTGCTCGACCAGGTTTTTTCCAATCTCGATACCGAGGGCAAGGGTTATCTCGAAGCCTCCGATTTTCAGACGGCTTTCGATAGCCTGAATACCGACACCTCCGACGAAGATTTGACGGGCGTCACCGCCCAGGATGTCTTTTCGGCATTGGACAGTGACGGTGATGGCAAAGTCACCACCGATGACATGACGCAGAGCCTGCAGACCATGACCGACAGTCTCGGCTACCTGCAAGGCATGATGGGCATGCCGCCACCTCCGCCTGGGGGTGGTCAGGCCGGGTTCTCCGAGGACGAATTGACCGACCAACTGGATGCTTTGACCGAATCGGGCGATACGGACTCCTACGGCACCCAACTCCTGACCAATATCCTCGATCAGTTTGATACCGCGGATGCGGATGGTGATGGTCTCGTCAGCGGGACCGAGGCAGCGTCATTCGCGCAGTCCCTGGAGGATGCCAGCAGCGATTCGACAACGGCGGCCAATGACTCGACGGGGACGACCACCACCGCCAGCTCGGCGTCGACAGCCTCCACTGCAAGCTCCGAGACGAAGACGAGCACGACTTCGGATCTGCTTGTGATGCAACGCATCATGCAACTGATGGAGACCTATGGTTCGTCCTATCAGAGCAGCGAAACCTCGGATCAGCTTTCGCTGATTGCATGATCGGAGCGATCAGGCGCCCTGGCGCGCGCGACACGCGCGCCAGGGCGGGCCAGCTCCGGGGGCGCGGGGCCGAAGCCGGCGTTAGGTGCGCATCAGTGATGCCAGCGGTGAAATGCCCGTCAATCGTTCGCTGATTTCCCAAATACGCCGATTGGCATCCGTGTCCAATGCCTGGGCCGGTGCGCGAATGACCTTGCGGTTACCGAAGTACTGACCGCTGACCGTCTCCAGACAGGAGGCGTTGGCGAGGTAGAGGACTCGCTCGGCGGCGTGCTCCGGCGCGGGGATGGCCCAGCCGAACAGGCGGGCGACGAGCTTCCAGAAAAGGCCCTGCGCACCATCCGTACCGCCCAGATTGGACTTGAACACGCCGGGGAAGACGCAGTTGACGGTCACCCCGCTCCCGGCGAGTCGGCGCGCCAGCTCGAAGGTAAAGTGGAGGTTTCCGAGCTTGGACTGACCGTACGCACGCATCATGCCGTAGCGGCGGCGTTCCCAGTTGAGATCGTCGAGATCCATGGCCGTGTCGATGCGGGTTCCAACGTTGACGATGCGCGCGGGTGCGCTGGCCGTGAGTCGCTTCAGCAGCAAGTGCGTCAAGAGGAAGGGCGCCAGATGATTGACCGCCAGGGCGCACTCGATTCCATCCGGACTCAGTCGCCGCTCGCGAAAGGCTGTTCCCGCATTGTTTACCAGCAGATGTAGGGCGTCGAAGCGCCCGAGCACAGCCGCCGCCAGCGTCCGGATCGCGGCTTGATCCGCCAAGTCGGCGATGAAGAGGTGCAGATCCGGATTGCCGGTGACATCGCGGATCGCGGCCAGCGCCGCTTCGCCGCGCGATGCATCACGCGCGACCAAGCCAACCCTCATCCCCGCCGCAGCCAGCGAATGGACGATCGCCTTGCCGAGACCGGAATTGGCGCCCGTGACGAGCGCCGTGCGTGCCAAGGATACCGGCATGGTTCTTCCCTCCAGCAGTTCATCTACATCCGAGCATTGGCGCCGCGAAGGGGCAGGGAACCCGAAAAATAAGGCCCTGCCGGCCGATCATCGCCAAAACCCTCCGGAAGCCTTCGTGCCCTTTACGGTTCAGCACGACTCACTTGATGCGCATTTTTGCTCCGGATTCATGGACGCCGACGCCCGCGCCTGGTCGTTTGGTAGACGGCGATTTCATGCAGGATGCGCGCGAAGGGTAACCCCTCCAGCGACCCAAACTGGCCCAGGGCCGCTGCCACCGTGGCGCTGATGTCTTCGATGAAGCTGGCTACGGGGGGCTCTGGTGCCAAGAGCGCGCGGATCCCGCGCAGACCGCCGACCTGGATCCGCATTGCCTTGGCGTGGGGCAGGGCGCTGCTGGTGTCGGTCGACTTGAGCGCGAAGCGTGCCTGGCGTCTCAGGAGCGCGAGCAGTTCAAGACAGACTGTTTGGGCCGAGACCGCGCCGCACTGCACGCCCTCACGCTCGCCAATGCAGAATTTTTGCGCCAAGGAGCAGCCGCAGTTGTTCGTCAGGATGCTTTTTTCAAAGGGGCACGCCAGCTCGTTGACGGCGCGGTAGGTCTGGCGGAAGGCATCGTGATCCACCTCGACCTCAGGCGCCTGGCTCGCCGCGACCGGTGAAACGCTGGATCATGCGACGGTCGCGTTTGCTCGGACGGCCGTCGGCTCCTGTTGCGGCCCCTCCCAGGTCGCGGCGCTCGCGCAACAGATCTTGCCTTCTCAGTCGGCTGGCCTCGGTTTCCGCATAGAGCAGAGCGGCTTCGGAGGCGGGGCGCCGCTGCTTGTCAATGGCGAGCACCTGGATCTCCCAGGTCAGGCTCTCCTTATGGACCGCCAGACGGCTGCCGGGGCGCACCGATCGGCTCGGCTTGGCGCGTTGACCGTCCACTTGCACCTTGCCGCCATTGATAGCCGCGATCGCGAGTTGCCGGGTCTTGAAAAAGCGCGCGGCCCAGAGCCACTTGTCGAGCCGGATATCCTCTTGGGACGTCTTCTCGTTCATCGTCCGAGCAGGTCGTCGAGTTCGTCGCAGGCGTCGAGCATCGCCATGTCGTCGTAGCCGCCGACATGGAAATCGTCGATGAAAATCTGCGGGACGGTGTGCCGCCCGCTGCGCCGCACCATGGCCGCCATTTGCTCGGGGTCGTGATCGACCGGGATCTCATCGAATTCCACGCCCCTGCGCTTCAAGAGATTCCGCGCGCGCGAGCAATAGGGGCAGATTCGGGTCGTGTAGATGGTGACATGCGGCATCTTGTCATTCTGTCCTGAAGCGTTAATCTGGTCTTCGAGCTTCGCCGTCCGCGCGAATCCCGTCAAGTCACGACTTGAAATGTGGCGCTGCTGGCCGAAAGACCAAGTCCGAGCGTCTCCTTGCCGCCGCCTTCCCGAGGCGCTCGGCTCCAATAGCCTTGGACCGCAGGTTTCACATGTACCGCGACACGCCGCATCCCGTCCATCTCAAGGACTATCAGCCGCCGGAATTCCTCATCGACCGGGTTGACCTGCGCTTCGAACTCGACCCCGAGCGGACCCGGGTGGAGTCGGTCCTGGCGCTGCGGCGCAATCCGGCGGCGACCCGAGGCGACGGCGATCTGTGCTTGCATGGCGAGCAGTTGGATCTGGAGCATGGATCGCGATCAATGGCCATGCCGCTGAATCGCAGTCCGAATATCAGGTGGACACGGAATCACTGACCCTGCATCGGGTGCCGGATCGGTTCAGCCTGGAGACCCGGGTGCGGATCCATCCCGCGCTCAACACGGCGCTCGAGGGGCTCTATCAGTCCGGGCGACATGCTCTGCACCCAGTGCGAGGCGGAGGGTTTCCGCCGCATCACCTATTTCCTGGATCGTCCGGATGTGATGGCGCGCTACAGCACCACCCTGATCGCCGACAAGACCCGCTTCCCGGTGCTGCTGTCCAACGGCAACCAGGTCGCGGCGAGAGGATCTCGACGACGGTCGTCATCTGGTGCGCTGGGAGGATCCCTTCCCCAAGCCGAGCTATCTGTTCGCGCTGATCGCCGGGGATCTGCGCGCGGTCGAGGATCGCTTTACCACGCCTCAGGGCGCGAGATCGCGCTCAAGATCTTCGTCGAGCCGCACAACCTGGACAAATGCGACCATGCCATGCGCTCGCTGAAGAAGGCGATGCGCTGGGACGAGGAACGCTTCGGACGCGAGTACGATCTCGACATCTTCATGATCGTCGCGGTCAGCCATTTCAACATGGGCGCGATGGAGAACAAGGGGCTCAACGTCTTCAACGACAAATTCGTGCTGGCGCGGCCCGATACCGCCACCGATGTCGATTTCGACGGCATCGAGAGCGTCATCGCCCATGAGTATTTCCACAACTGGACCGGCAACCGCATCACCTGCCGCGACTGGTTCCAGTTGAGTCTGAAGGAAGGCTTCACGGTCTATCGCGATCAGGAGTTCTCCGCCGACGTCGGCCTCGCGCGGGGTCAAGCGCATCAGCGACGTGCGCGTGCTGCGGGCCATCAGTTCCCCGAGGACGCCGGCCCGCTGGCGCATCCGGTGCGTCCCGATTCCTACATCGAGATCAACAATTTCTACACCGCGACCGTCTACCAGAAAGGCGCCGAGGTGGTGCGGATGCAGGCCAATCTGCTCGGCCCCGAGGCTGTTCCGCCGGGCGACCGATCTCTACTTCGAGCGCCATGACGGTCAGGCGGTGACCACGGATGATTTCGTGCGCTGCATGGAGGATGCCAGCGGTCGCGATCTCGGGCAATTCCGCCGCTGGTACGAGCAGGCGGGCACGCCGGAACTGAGCGTTCAGGACGACTACGACGCAGCGACTGGTCGCTACACCCTGACCGTTCGCCAGCACACGCCAGCCGACGCCGGGTCAGCCGCTCAAGGCGCCTTTCCATATTCCGCTGGCCATCGGTTTGCTCGGACCGGATGGTGCGGATCTGCCGCTGCGGCTGGACGGCGAGACGCAGCCTCCGGCCCGGCACGCGCGTGCTTGGAGCTGCAGAGGCCGAGGAAGAGCAGTTCGCGCTTCGTCGATCTGCCAGCGCGGCCGGTTCCTTCCCTGCTGCGCGGCTTTCCCGCGCCGGTGAAGCTGTCGCTTCGACTACAGCGACGACGGACCTGCTGTTTCTCATGGCCCACGATAGCGACGGCTTCAATCGCTGGGACGCCGCCCAGACGCTGATGCAGCGTTTCCTGCTGGCATCTGGTGGCGAATCCGGCGACGGCGATTCCCGAGTGCATTCTTCGACGCCTTCCGCGCGCGCGCTGCTTGAGCCATCCGGCGACAAGGCCCTGCTCGCCGAGGTTCTGACCCTGCCGTCGGAGGCCTATCTGGGCGACCAGATGGCGGTGGTTGACGTGGACGGTATCCACCGTGCGCGCACGACGCTGGGTCACGCGATCGGCGAACGGCTGCGCGAGCCGACTGCTCGCGGTCTATCGTGAGAGCGATGAGATCTGGCGCCTACGTTTTCACTCCGGAGGCGGTCGGTCGGCGCGCGCTCAAGAATCTCGCCCTAGGCTATTTGATGCAGGCGGGGGACGCCGATGCGCTCGCCTGCTGTCTGCTCCAGTTCACCGCCGCGCACAACATGACGGACGTCATGGCCGCGCTGCGTCTGCTGGTCGATCAGGATTCCGCCGAGGGCACGCGCGCGCTGGAAGACTTCTATCGGCGCTGGTCAAGCGAGCCGCTGGTGCATGGACAAGTGGTTCGGCGTGCAGGCCACCAGCTCGCGGGAGGATACCTTGGAGCGGGTGATCGCGCTTATGGGCGACCCGGATTTCTCGCTCCGTAACCCGAACCGGATTCGCAGTCTCATTGGGGCCTTCTGCAATGGCAATCAGGTTCGTTTCCACGCGGCCGATGGGCGTGGCTACCGCTTCCTCGCCGAGCGCGTGCTGGAGCTGGATCCGCTCAATCCACAGATCGCCTCGCGGCTGCTGAAGGCGATGATTCGCTGGCGGCGGTTCGACCTCGGTCGTCAGGCGCTGATGCGTGGTGAGATCAGGCGCGTGTTGGAGGCGGACGACCTCTCGGCTGACGTCTTCGAGGTGGCCTCGAAGGCGTTGAACGGGGAGTAGGGCGGGATTCGGGCGCCTTTGCGCCGCGATGGCGCCATGACAGAATGACGGTTGTTCGAGAAAGAGGCGGAATATGCTTGGAGTCATCGACCGTTATCTGCTGCGCGAAGTGGCGAAGGTGTTCCTTGCGATCGCTGTTGTACTGCTGATGATCGTGGTTAGCCTCCTCTTCTTGCGCACGCTGGAGGAGGTGAACGTCGGGGGGCTCGGTGTCGACGTGGTCTTCCGCTATCTGCGCCTGCAAGTCTTCAGAGATGTTTCAAGCCTCCTGCCTCCCGCCTTTTTTCTCGCAACCCTGGTCACCCTGACACGCTTGTCACGCGATAGCGAACTGATCGCGATGAACGCTTGCGGGATCGGGCCGCCGCGCGTCTATCGCACGCTTCTCGTGCTGGCCGTTCCGGTCGCCTTGCTTACGGCCTGGCTGGCGCTAGTCGTTCAGCCTCGCGCCGCGGCCGGGATCCAGGAGGTGCGGCTGCAGCAGCAGGAGCAGGCAACGCAGATCGCGGGGTTGCAGCCCGGGCGTTTCTACGTGGAGGAGCAGGGAAAGGTGGTGGTGTATATCGGCGAGATCGACCGGCGCAAATCGCTCGAGGACGTCTTTATCCTGGATCGGCGCGCTGGCAAGGCGACGCTCGTCGTGAGCGACGCCGGCCGTCATCGTGTCGAAGAGGCCACGGGCGATCATCTCGTAACCTTGAACCGCGGGCATCGCTTCGATGGTCTGCCAGGCTCCGCTGCGTATCTCGTCGGGCATTTCGACGACTATCAGATCCGCATCCCAGGCACGGGGCCAGTCAGGCTGGCGAGCACCAAGCGCGCGACCACACCCACCATGGACCTCATCGGTTCGCCCGCGCTGGTCGATCGCGTCGAGCTGGAACACCGGATCGCCGCTCCTCTCGCGATCTTCACCCTCACCCTGTTGGGCGTTCCCCTGGTCGATATCTCGCCGCGCCAGCGCGCCTCCGGGCGGATTTTTCTCGCGCTGCTGGCCTATTTCAGTTTCTTCAATCTGCAGCGTCTCGCCGAGAGCTGGCTGGAGACTGGAGTCACTCCACCCTGGCTCGGCAGCCTCTGGTACCAACTCCTCGTCCTGCTGCTCGTCTATGCGGCACTCCTGCCAGAGAGCTTCTGGATCAAGCGTTTCCGGCACCGCTTCATCGGCAATCGCGGCCGAGAGGTCCGCACGGATCATCGAAAACGCTCAACCTACGCCCAAGTGAATCCCCGAAAACCGGGTCACTGCGAGACCAGAGTGCCAAATGGATTCCGTTTGGGAGGAAGCTTCAGACGTTACAGGATCTAAAGGCGAGCTGTGCCAAGAAACCTGTCGATCCTGCGTACACCGGTCAGCGCCGTTGATTCCGAGCTGGAAGGCGTTTGGCTGGCGTTGGGGTAACGACCAGCCCTTGTCTCGCCCGCGAGTCTGCGGCGACGCCTTACTCCTCGCTCGGTGCTTCCGCTTCAGCCGGCTTGGCCTTCGGTGTTGGCAGGGTGACGAGCTTTTCGGCGACCAGGATGCGTTGCTTCTCCTCGCCGTTGATCAGCTTCTTGTCCTTGCCCTTGACGGCGTAGCGGCCGGACCGCTTCTTGAACAGGCTATAGTCGGCGGTTTTCTTGATTTTCTGCATGCTATTTCTCGTCTGTATGTCGGGTTGGGTTGTGTGGGGGTGACGCCGAGGGTCTCAATGCGTCAGTCGTCGCGGGACCGATCCGGGTAACGCGGCTGTTCGCGCTCGATTTCGATCCGGAATTGAGCCACCAACGCAGCGATCGCTCCAAGTGCGACGAGCATCGGCATCACCAACGTCAAGATGCCCGCGATACCCACGCCCGCCGTGAGCGGGATGTCCGCCAGGGTCTTGCCATTCGCGCGGCGCACAATGATGCGTCGAATATTTCCCTGAGCAATCAGCTCCTTGACCTTATCGAGCAACGCCGAGCCAGTCACCTCAAACTCCTCGCGCAGGTCGCGTCCATTGTGATCTCTCATTCTTAAATTTCTCACTCGGCAGCCAGAAGGGTCTGACCGGAACTATTGTCCGCCACTCGTCATGTACTGGTCTCAAGGCGGTCTCGAAGAAGAATGGAAGTGTGAGGAGGGATAGGATGCGGCGTGGACTTGATCTAGCGAAGCTAGTATTGAGCCAAAGGAGATAGGACTCAACGTGTTGCGGGACGAGACCTATAACTGAAATTAGTTTCGCGTCTAATTTAGCCGCACTCTTTAAGAGCGGTGTAGGTCTCGTCTTGCTCGACACTTTCTATCACGCATACTTTACGCCTCCGCCCTGGCAGCAGTACTAACCAGGGCATGATGCCCAGAGAGCCGATAAACTTATCAACTAAACCGCGATCAGAGCGGGAAATGTAGTTTTTCGGGGTCTGTTGCTTCCCAAAACTACACACCTCGCGCTGCACGCGGTTTAGATCCTAGGGCGCACCTCGCAATTGGCAAATTGCGGAGAGACTTGACGCTTGTGCTACCTACTCCCAGTACCGCTTAGATGAACGCCTCTGGAGGGGACGTCAGAAAAGTTAACGGCTTTGAACCCGATGCTCATCAGATCAGGGGCTGGGAGAGGGGCCGAGAGGAGCATACTGAGCTTTGCTGTCACCTGACGTATCGTCATCGGCAGCACCTGCGATCACTATAGCTCCAAGGACTCCCGCAGCGATGGCGCCTCCGCTCACTCCGGCGCCGGTCACGACTCCTCCGAGCGCGGCGTTCTGCAAACCTCCTCCGGCCATCAAGGAATTCTGAGAAACCGCAGTATCTTCTTGAACTTTATATGCCCCAACAGCATCCGAAGCACAGGTGCTCTTCGCTCCGATCGTGAGAAGTTCGTTATCCGCGACCTCGCGCTGACAACCATCGGCGAATGCGATGATCGCTTTGCCTCCCTCCATGACCATCAGACGATCACCCTCGGCGAGTGGCATCCCCTCCGATGCTTTCACGTACTGGGCGCCTTTGCTGACTACAGCGACGCCTTCAATGCGGGCGAAAGAGGCGACTGGTTGGTTAGCGCCGGACGCAGCAAAGCTTGTAGTAAGTGCCGCACCAACGAGAGCCAATGGCAAAGTCTGATTGAGTTTCATGCTAGAGCTTCCCTTTGGCCGAAAATTTTGAGACACGACGCGACAGAAAACCCTGAGTTTTCTAAATATAGGATAGAAAAACGCGGCGCTCATGTCAATCTCAGTCTAGCCTTGGTCGCGCCGCTCTCTTTGGCTTCTTTGCCGTCATTCTCATTGACACCGTGCCACGGAGGCAATGGATTTCACCCATTTTTCAGCTGCGAGCGGTGCTCCTCTATGGGTGGGTTCGCACACGCTTGGCATGCCTTTGAATAGTTGGTGGCGGCCGTTTCAGCATCATTTCTTTCGGGCCGTGAGGTCGAGCGGCACTGCGGGATTCGGGATTTTGCGCAGCGATACGGAATCAAACCAGATGCCCCCTGACATTTTGTGTTCGAACGGTTTCGAACCCGCTGAGATGAGTCTTATTTCGGATGATCTGCAGGTGTCCGGGTTAAGGAACTCGATGGCGAATTCGTGCCATTCGCTCGAGCCAAGGAAACGGTCGCTTTCACCTAGAATTTCGCCGATGGGATCGGTGCATTGGATTATCCACTTGAGCCCGCCGAGGCTGTCGAGACCATCGGTACGCACCAGGCCCCTGAGTCGGTAGTAAGCCGGGTCTAGAAACAGGGGTTGATAGATGTGCGAATAGTACGCTTCCCGCCGCTTAAAAATCAAATGCATTGCCTTATTGCCTTCGCTGCCGAAGGTTTGGCGGTGAAGGCATCGATGCCAGGGGTTTTCAGGATATGCCAATCGAATCCGGAATTGCTGGGCTCTAGCTCAAAACCGCCATTGTTAAGGAGCCCGAGCTGTGAGCGATCCTTTTCGGTCAAACCATTCACCCACACCAGGTAGGCTTCGATGACCCGATGATCCTTCTGAAGGCGCGCGATATAGGCCTTGCGCTCGTTTTCGGTAAGCGGTGCGCCGGGTTGGTTTCTCCTCATTGCATAGAACGAGCGAACTGTTTCGAGGTCTAGGGCGCGTCGGGCGATAGTCGCGAAGAAGGCGTCCCACCAAGTTGGCGGCGAGGCCATAAAAGCGGCGAAAAAGCCTCGGGTGTCTGCCTGCTCCGCAAGTTTGAGAAGCGATGGGAAGAGAGTCGTTTGATCGCTGGGTTGCGCCTCGAGCGCGATGGACCAATGGAGCATCGCCTGAGCAAGATCGCCTTGCGATATCCAATAGGCGGCGACCTGGCGGTGGATTCGGGCGTTTACGGGGTAGAGTTTGGTTGCCTGAGCGATTAGCGTTCGTGACTTGGGTTGGTCGTTGCGATCGCGCGCTACCATCGCCAGAGACATCAAGGGGCGCGCGTCAGCCGGGTTAGCTGCATAGGCGCCGATGATCCGTTGAGCGGCGCGTTCCGGATCCTCCTTGAGTTCGGAAACCCCTGTTCGATATTGAGCTGAGGGCTCATGCGCGAGCCAAATGAGCGCCTTGGCGGCCGCCGTTGGATCGCCTTGACGCATTTGATCGACGTAGTAGCCCGACAAGCCCTGGCGGTAATGCGCCAGTCAGCAATCCCGCGAGGAGATCAAAAGACTTCGCATGATGACAAACTTCAAAGGTCTCTCTCCTACTCTGGTCTAAGTCTGTAGAGCATCGTCTTGATTTTGACTCCGCTGGGGGTTGCGATCAGCTCGATCTCTAGGGCGCCGCTGAGATGACGCCAATCCGGATCGCCTCGCGACTTGATGGCCACGTTGGCGTGGGCTTTGCCTTGGAGTCTCCCGTCGGATGGAGGGGTCCAGGTCATTGGCTGTATTTCGAGCCGACGATCCGGTACGCGGGAGAAGAAGTCGGCATAATCGCGCCGGATGAAGGCGGCGCCGCTTCCCTCGTTGACCCTGGCGTCGGCGGTAAAGAGTGCGACAAAATTGCCCAAGTCCCCCTGCTGATAGGCGCTCGAGAAGCGCCGAACAAGCGCGTTCGCTTCATCCAGAGAAACCCCAGGTTGAAGTTTCCGCAGCGGTTTGTTCTCAGACTGGGTTTTCGACATCGGCGCGGCGGGAGCGGGCTGGCTGGGCTCGCGGTTTCCGACCGGCTCAAGCCGGTGAAGCATCTTGGAAATGCGAAGTCCCCGCGAGGTCTCGGGAGGGTATGACTCCGAGCACCGGCGCGCCGATCCGTCTCTCGACATCCGCGCTGCTTTTCAATGTGTCGTCGAGCGTCTCGAAGAGGAATGCAAGCAGAACTCCGCCGAAGAGCCCGATGACGATCGCAACCGCGACGTTGGTTTTCAGGCGGGGTTTGAATTTTGTCCGGGGAACCTCTGCGGCATCCACCACGGCGATATTATTGGATCCAATACCCGCCACAACGCCGACCTCTTTCATTCGCTGGAGCAGACCGTCGTACAGTTGTCGATTGGTTTCGACCTCCCGCTTGAGGGTCTGGTAATCCGAACTCCGATCCTGAAGGCGAAGGATCTCCTCCTTGGTCTCGGTGATACGCTGCGTCAGCTTGGCCTCGGTCGTGAGCTTGGCCTCGAAATTGGATTTGACCGAGCCGGAAATCGACGTCGACTCCCTAGCGATTTCCTGCGCGGTCTCGGAGATCTGCTGTTGCAGTTGCAGCATCTTGGGATAGCCGGGCTTGAAAATGCGTTCTCGGGCCGAGCCACAGTCTTGCTTGCTTCAACTATCATCACGTTTAGGAGCGCGGCGATCAAGTTCCGTCATGCTGGCGCGGTTTCGCCCGGCATTTCGGCATTGTATCAAGCGTACTTCAACCCAGTTCGTGACACGAAAGCCCGTAAATAATTGATTTATTTATATTTTTATGCCGTGGTGATTCAAGATAAATCAATGGTTTGCGTGCAAAGACCCGGAGATGTGTAACGAGATGACTTCAACCCAACCGCGATAAGTTGGTAGTCTTGCCGCCCACGCCTTCAAGGAGGCGTCTGATCCGCCGCTGGCTGGCATATTTTGATGCCGCGCGGGATAACGATCCACTTTCCTCGCTTTGCGGACTCCTTTTTGAGGGCGTAGTACATTGGACTCTCCGATCATCTCGCGTCATTCGGGATTCAGGAACATCCAGGAGACTCTCCTGACCGGGCTGCTGGTTGGCATGCTAGTGCTCGCGCCGATCTTTCGCGCTGGACAGCCGCCCTTGGCGAAGCTCGCTTTAGAGCTTCTAGCGCTCCTGCTGCTGGTGGTTTTGTTGTGGAACCCGCCGCGCGCGCGATTGACGAGGCGCGAGTGGGTTGCGGTGGGATTGTTCCTGATTCCGCCGCTGCTCTACCTGATCCCCCTACCAAGCGCTCTCGGCGAGCTGCTCCCGGGGCGAGAGGTCTATCGCGAATCGCTTGCGCTGATTGGCTTGGGACAGATTCCGATGTCGCTCTCCCTGGTGCCGCTGGAGACGGAGAGCGCGCTTCTCATCCTACTGATTCCCGCCGCGGTTTTTCTGACGACGAGGGTTTTGGATACGAGTCGCATCTTTTCCGCTCATGCTCGTGCTTATCGGCATCGCGTCGGCGCAGGTAATCCTCGGACTGATGCAATTCGGCGGCGGCAAAGAGAGCGGTCTCTATCTCGGGATGACGTTTACCAACTTCGGTAGCCCGGTAGGCACCTACACGAACAGGAACCACTTGGCGGGGTTGGTCGAAATGGTCTTCCCCATCGCGCTCGGGCTGTTGGTTTACTATGTGGGCCGTCCTCACCGCGATACTTCACGGAGCTGGAGGAGTCGCTTGTCGTTCTTCGGAACCGTCGTCGGAAACAAGGCGCTGATTTATGGTGCCTTGGCAATTCTTCTTCTCGTCGGTGTGGTCTTTACGCAGTCACGCGCCGGCATCGCCTTGACCATGCTCGGAGTCCTGCTCGCGACCCTGGCCTTTTCGCGGAAGATTGGCGGCGATAACGTCTATGGCGCGGCGGGGACGGTGGTCGCCATCGCGCTAGGCGTCGGGATCGTGATCGGGCTGGCCCCGGTCTTCGATCGTTTCGCCAAGCTGGATCCCGTGGAGGATCTGCGGTGGACGATTTTTTCGGCCACGCTCAGCGGGATCGGCGCTTTCTTCCCCGTGGGTAGCGGACCGGGGACCTACGCGGACGCTTTCCCAGCTTTCCAGACGGTCGAGCTCGGCCGCTGGTTTATCAACTATGCGCACAACGACTATCTGCAGTGGCTGTTCGAAAACGGGCTGGTCGCTGTGTTCTTGTTCATGATGTTGTTCGGGCTCTATCTGATCCAGTGGGGCGGGGTTTGGACTCGCGCGCCCTGGTCGCGGTTTCGTTTCGTCCAGATTGGCGCGGGTATCGGGATCTTCCTCATGCTGCTCCATGAGTTGGTGGACTATAACCTGCACATGCCCGCGAACATGGTGTACTTCGCCTTCTTGTTGGGGATCTTCTTCAGTCGGGCAGACCAGGATGCCGATAGCGCGAAGCGGCGACGGCGAAAGCGACGCACGCCCAAGCTCGAAACGGGAGAGACGGCCGAGGCTTGTGATCCCGCGCAACCGGTTCGTCCGCATCCGGATCAGATTCCGAACCCCTTTCTCGATTGAATCGACCGCCCGTCGCTGGTGATCGCATCCGCGCCGTCGCCTGGCGTCACCTGTTTTCTCCGGCGCAGATGTACGACAACCATCCACTGAGCCAGGGTTAGGGCGGAGGGAATCGGATGGGGAGCGCGTCGTTTGGCGCTGCGGCGTTGACCTTGTCCGGACGTCGAGTCCAGACATCCGTCGCGAAGATTGAGCGGATCGCTTCGACGTGGTACGCAATCATGCGGGGCGCAACAACTCGCCGCGCGACGCCAGGCGCTCACCCCAGACTCGCGCGGCGGAGAGGATTTCCGTGGAGTCGAGGGTGGTGGGGGTTCGGTCCCGGATGACCTGACGGCCCTGGATCCAGACGTGACGAACCTGATGCCGGCTGGCGGCATAAACGAGCGGCGACAACGGTCGGTAGAGCGGCTGGGTGTTGGCGTCGCGCAGATCCAAGGCGACTAGGTCGGCGGATTTGCCGGGCTCGATCGAGCCGATGTCCTCCTCCAGCCCCAACGCCCTAGCGCCATTGATGGTTGCCATGCGCAGCATTTCCATTGCGGGAAGCGCGGATGCGGATCCCGCCACGCCCTTGCCGAGCAGGGCGGCGGTGCGCATTTCCCCCAGTAGGTTCAGATCGTTGTTGCTGGCGGCGCCGTCGGTGCCGAGCGCGACGTTGACGCCGGCCTCCAGCAGCTTGGCGACCGGGCAAAAGCCGCTTGCCAGCTTGAGATTCGATTCCGGGCAGTGGACCACGTGGGCGCCGGTTTCCGCCAGGCGCGCGATTTCGGCGTCGTGAGCTGGGTCATGTGGACGGCGACCAGGGACGGCCCGACCAGGCCCAGCCGGTCCAGGCGGCTGAGTGGGCGTTCGCCATGATCGCGCAGCGACTGGACGATCTCGTCGCGGGTCTCGTGGAGGTGGATCTGGATGGGGAGGTCCAACTCGCTGGCGAGGGTCTGGAGCCGTTGCAGCGGGCCGTCGGAGACGGCGTAGGGTGAGTGCGGCGCAAAGGCGACGCGGATCAGCGGATGATTGCGGTAGTGGTCATGCAGCGCCAGTCCCTTGGTCATGTAGTCGTCTGGCGATTCCGCGTAGCTGGTCGGGAAGTCGACCACGACCATGCCGAGCACCGCCCGCATCCCGGCCTCGGCCGTCACCTGCGCGCTGACCTCCGGATAGAGATACATGTCGTTGTAGCAGGTCACGCCGCCGAGCAGCATCTCCAGGACCGCCAGGCGGGCTCCGTCGGCGACGAAGCTGGGGTCGACCCAGCGTCTTTCGGCCGGCCAGATGTGGTCGTGCAGCCAGCTCATCAGCGGCAGATCGTCGGCCAGGCCGCGCATCAGGGTCATGGGGGCGTGCGTGTGCGCGTTGATCAGGCCGGGGATCAGCAGGTGGCCGGGTAGCTCGCTCACCCGCTGGGCCTGGATCGATTGACGTGCCTCCGTCGCTGGGCAGGATGGCCAGGATGCGCCCATCGGCGATCGCGACCGCATGATCGGTGAGCTGCCGGTTCGTCGGGATCGACCGTTAGAACCCACTGCGCATGGATGAGGGTCTCGGCATGCATCGGTCGGTCCTTTGGTTGCGGCGGCGAATGGGGGACAATGGCGGCAACATGCCATAAGGAGCCTTCGATGAAAACCACGCAGCCCACCACGCCCACCCCCGATGACGCCGCTCTCTGGCACGCGGATCGGCTCTATCTGGCCGATCAGCGCCTGCTGCCCGAGCGCGCCGAATTCCTGAGCTATGACCGGGCGGCGGACGTCGCCGAGGCGATTCGCGCCATGGTCGTGCGCGGCGCGCCCGCGATCGGGGTGACGGCGGCCTATGGCGTGGCGCTGGCCGGTCGCGAGGCCTACGCCGAGCGCCGGTGCCGGCTGGAAGGAGGCGATCGAGGCGGATCTGGAACGTCTGGCGGCCTCGCGGCCCACGGCCGTCAATCTGTTCTGGGCGATCCGGCGCATGCGCGACGCGGATCGCCGAGCTGGATAGCAGCGATCCGACGTCAGGCGCTGATCGACGAGGCGCTGGCCATTCATGAGGAGGATCGCGCCGCGAACCGCCGACTCGGGGATCTGGGGGCGGAACTGATCGAAGGTCCGACCGATATCATCACCCATTGCAACGCGGGCGCGATCGCGACCGGCGGTTACGGCACCGCGCTCGGGGTGGTGCGCAGCGCCTATCGCGGCCGGCAAGATCCGTCGCGTCTATGCCGACGAGACCCGGCCCTGGATGCAGGGCGCGCGGCTGACCGCCTGGGAGCTGATGCACGACGGCATCCCGGTCACCCTGCAAGCGGACGGCGCGGCGGCGAGCCTGATGGCGGGCGGTTCGGTCGGCTGGGTGATCGTCGGCTCGGACCGCATCGCCGCCAATGGCGATGTCGCCAACAAGATCGGCACCTATGGTCTGGCGGTCATGGCCAGGTATCACGGGATCAAGGTCATGGTCGCGGCGCCGACCTCGACGGTGGATATGGAGGTCGCCTCGGGGGCCGAGATTCCGATCGAGGAGCGCGATCCCGAGGAGTTGCTCGGCTGCGGCGGCCGGCGTCATGGCCCCGGCGGGCTGTCGTCGCGCGCAATCCGGTGTTCGACGTCACGCCCGCCGCGCTGGTCGATGCCATCGTCACCGAGCGCGGCGTGGTGCTGCAACCCGACGACCGAGAAGATGCGGGCGCTGATGGCCTGAGCGAGCGTTCCGCGTTGCAACCGCCGGAGCCGGCCGGCGTTGCCGATTGGTCCCGCGCAACCGTCCGCTGGCAGGTGGGAGCGGTGAAACCCCTGCCGTGATAGAATCACGCGGCTAAAAACAACCCTCGCGCGGTTACCGCGCCCGTTTCGCGCCGCACGCTGAGAGTCGGTTCATCACGCCCATGCCAGATTTCGCCAAAGAAGTTCTGCCCATCAATCTCGAGGACGAGATGCGTCGGTCCTATCTCGATTACGCCATGAGCGTGATCGTGGGCCGGGCGCTTCCGGACGTGCGCGACGGGCTCAAGCCGGTGCACCGGCGCGTGCTCTTCTCCATGCATGAGCAGGGCAACGTCTGGAACCGCGCCTATCGCAAATCCGCGCGCGTGGTCGGCGACGTCATGGGTAAGTATCACCCGCACGGCGACTCGGCGATCTACGACACCATGGTGCGCATGGCGCAGCCCTTTTCGCTGCGCTACCTGCTGGTGGACGGGCAGGGCAACTTCGGTTCGGTGGACGGCGACCCGCCGGCGGCCATGCGTTACACCGAGGTGCGCATGATGCGCATCGCCGATGCACTGCTGGACGATCTGGACAAGGATACCGTCGATTTCACGCCCAACTACGACAATACCGAGCATGAGCCGACGGTGCTGCCGGCGCGCTTTCCGAATCTGCTGGTCAACGGTTCGTCCGGCATCGCGGTCGGCATGGCGACCAATATCCCGCCGCACAATCTGCGCGAGGTCATCGATGCCTGTCTGGCGCTCATCGACAACCCGCTGATCAGGATCGAGGAGCTGATGGAGATCGTGCCGGGGCCGGATTTCCCGACCGCCGCTCTCATCAACGGCGTGCGCGGTATCCGCGAGGCCTATCGCACCGGGCGCGGCCGGGTCGTGATGCGCGCCCGCACCCATCACCGAGGTGCAGAAGCGCAGCGGTCGCGAGGCGATCGTCGTCACCGAGCTGCCCTACCAGGTCAACAAGGCGCGGCTGCTGGAGCGCATCGCCGAGCTGGTCAAGGAAAAGAAGATCGAGGGCATCGCCCAGGACGGTCTGCGCGACGAGTCCGACAAGGACGGCATGCGCATCGTCATCGAGCTCAAGCGCGACGCCCACGCCGAGGTGCTGCTGAACAACCTCTACCAGCACACCCAGATGCAGCAGGTGTTCGGCATCAATATGGTGGCCCTGGTGGATGGCCAGCCGCTGACCGCTCAATCTCAAGCAGATCCTGGAATACTTCCTCCGTCACCGCCGCGATGTGGTGACGCGCCGCACCCTGTTCGAGCTGCGCAAGGCCCGTGATCGGGCGCATGTCCTGGAAGGCTACGCGATCGCCCTGGCCAATATCGACGAGGTGATCGCCACCATCAAGGCGTCCGCCAGCCCGGCCGAGGCGCGCGAGCGGCTGATGACGCGCACCTGGCAGCCCGGCGCGGTGACCGGCATGCTGGCGCGCGCCGGCGCCGAGCCGACGCGCCCGGAAGATCTCGACGCGGGACTCGGCCTGAGCGACGGCGGGCTATCGACTGAGCGAGCGTCAGGCCAAGGCGATCCTGGATCTGCAACTGCAGCGCCTGACCGGGCTGGAGCAGGACAAGATCCTCAAGGAATTCGAGGAGATCCTGGAGACCATCGCCGCTCTGCTGACCATCCTCTCCGATCCGGACCGGCTCATGGCGGTGATCCGCGAGGAACTGGTCGCCATCCGCGACCAGTTCGGCGACGACGCGCCGCACCGAGATCCAGGTCGATCATACCGACCTGACCCTGGAGGACCTGATCACCCCCGAGGAGATGGTGGTGACCCTGTCGCACCAGGGCTATGTCAAGGCCCAGCCGATCAGCGACTATCAGGCGCAGAAGCGCGGCGGCAAGGGCAAGAGCGCGACCTCGTTCCGGGAAGAGGATTTCATCGACCGCATCTTCGTCGCCAACTCGCTCGACACCGTGCTCTGTTTCTCCAGTCGCGGGCGGGTCTACTGGCTCAAGGTCTACGAGCTGCCGCAGGCCGGACGCGGCGCCCGTGGCCGGCCCATGGTCAATCTGCTGCCGCTGGAAGCCGGGCGAGCGCATCAACGCCATGCTGCCGGTGCGCGAGTATGAGGACGGCTATTTCGTCTTCATGGCGACCAGCGCCGGCACGGTGAAAAAGACCCCGCTCAAGGACTTCTCGCGACCGCTGTCGCGCGGCATCATCGCCATCGATCTGCGCGAGGACGAGTGCCTGGTCGGCGTCGCCATCACCGACGGCAAGCAGGATCTGATGCTCTTCACCTCCGCCGGCAAGGCGGTGCGTTTCTCCGAGGATCATGTCCGGGTCATGGGGCGCACTGCCCACGGCGTGCGCGGCGTCCTGCTGAAGGACGGCCAGCAGGTCATCTCGCTGGTGGTGCCGAGCCGGGGACCGTGCTCAGCGTGACCGAGAATGGCTATGGCAAGCGCAGCCGGGTGGAGGATTTCCCGACCAAGGGGCGCGGCACCCAGGGCGTCATCGGCATCAGCACCTCCGAGCGCAACGGCGCCCAGGTCGGCGCCGTGCTGGTGCGCCCCGGCGACGAGATCATGCTGATCACCGAGGGCGGCACCCTGATCCGCACCCCGGTCGATCAGATCCCGGTCGTCGGTCGCAGCGCCCAGGGCGTCAAGCTCATCAACCTCGGCGAGGGCGAGCGTCTGGTCTATGTCGAGCGGATCGTGGCCCTGGAAGGCGACAAGGAAAATGGCGAGGAGGTTGGCAGCGAAGATGTATCCTGAACGAGGGCATCGACCCGGACGCCGATGGCGACGACGGAGATGCCACCGATGAGAACGCTGCCGAAGCGCCGGAGTCCAGTCGTTACGGTGGCGTCGCACCAGACTTCGTGAATATGCGCTGACGCAGCGCGTTCAACTGAAAACTGTCTTCTGAAAACTACCGATGGGGAATGTGAGAATGGCTCGCGTCTATAACTTCAGCGCCGGTCCGGCGATGCTGCCTGAGCCGGTCCTGTCCCAGGCCCGCGATGAGATGCTCGACTGGCAGGGCAGCGGCATGTGCGTGGCGGAGATGAGCCATCGCGGCAAGGAATTCATGTCCATCGCCGCGCAGGCGGAGGCGGATCTGCGCGAGCTGCTGCAGATCCCGGCCAACTACAAGGTGCTGTTCCTGCAAGGCGGCGCCTCCACCCAGTTCGCCATGATCCCCATGAATCTGCTGCGCGGCGGCCGAGGAGCGCGGACTATCTCAACACCGGCTCCTGGTCCAAGAAGGCGATCTCCGAGGCGCGCCGTTATGGTCACGGTCAATGTCGCCGCCAGCACCGAGGCCGAGCAAGTTCACCCGCGCGCCGGCCCAGGCCGAACTCAAGCTCTAGCGACGACGCCGCCTATGTCCATTACACGCCCAACGAGACCATCGAGGGGGTCGAGTTCCCCTATGTGCCCGGAGACCAACGGCAAGCCGCTGGTGGCGGACATGTCCTCGACCCTGCTGTCGCGCCCCATCGATGTCTCCCGCTTCGGGCTCATCTATGCCGGCGCGCAGAAGAACATCGGCCCGGCGGGACTGACCATCGTCATCGTCCGCGAGGATCTGATCGGCCAGCCCATGCCAGGGCACGCCGACCATGTTCGACTACAAGATCCACGCCGATAACGAGTCCATGTACAACACCCCGCCGACCTATGCCTGGTATCTGGCCGGGCTGGTGTTCAAGTGGCTGAAGGATCTGGGCGGGCTGGACGCAATGGCGGCCATCAACGCGCGCAAGGCCAAGCTGCTCTATGACACCATCGATGCCTCGGGCTTCTACCGCAACCCGGTGCGAGCCGAGCGCGCGCTCCTGGATGAATGTCCCCTTCACCCTGGCCAACGCCGAACTGGACGACACCTTCATCAAGGAGGCCAAGGCGGTCGGCCTGACCACGCTCAAGGGCCATCGCTCGGTCGGCGGCATGCGCGCCAGCATCTACAATGCCATGCCGGAGGCGGGCGTCGAGGCGCTGGTGGCCTTCATGCAGGAGTTCGAGCGCAAGCACGGTTAACTCAGTGGACAATGGGCAGTTATCAGTCGTCATCCGGAGTCTTCTCTGCCCACTGCAATCTGCCCGCTTGTTACTGAAAACTGCCCACTGAAAACTGATAACTTTCATGTTCAAGATCCAGACGCTCAATAACATCTCCGTGGCCGGGCTGGACCGGCTGCCGCGCGACCGCTACGAGGTCGCCTCGGAGATCGCGCATCCGGACGCCATCCTGGTGCGCTCGGCCAAGATGCACGACCTGGAGATCCCGGCGACCGTCCAGGCCATCGGCCGGGCCGGCGCGGGCACCAACAACGTCCCGGTCGCGGACATGACCGAGCGCGGTGTCGCCGTGTTCAACGCGCCGGGCGCCAATGCCAATGCCGTGAAGGAACTGGTGATCGCCGGCATGCTGATCGCGGCGCGCAACATCGCGCAGGCGTGGCAGCTTCGCGCGCGGATTGACGGGCGACGACACGGCCATCAATCAGGCGGTTGAGGCGGGCAAGAAGCAGTTCGTCGGCTTCGAGCTGCCGGGCCGCACCCTGGGTGTTATCGGTCTCGGCGCCATCGGGGTGAAGGTGGCCAATGCGGCGCGCGCCCTCGGCATGAAGGTCGTCGGCTACGATCCGACCATCACGGTCCAGCGCGCCTGGCAGCTCGCAAGCGACGTGCAGCCGGCGCTGAGCATCGACGATCTGCTTTCGCGCTCGGATTTCGTCACCTTCCATGTGCCGCTCACCGACGAGACCCGGCACATGATCAACGCCGAGCGCATCCGCACCCTGCGCAAGGGCGCGGTGCTGCTGAACTTCTCGCGCGACGGCATCATCGACGACGACGCCGTGGTCGCCGCGCTGGATCAGGGACATCTCTACGCCTATTGCTGCGATTTCCCGAGCAACCTGCTGAAGGATCATCCGCGCGTCGTGACCCTGCCGCATCTGGGCGCCTCGACCAACGAGGCGGAGGACAACTGCGCCATCATGGTCGCCGATCAGGTCCGCGATTATCTGGAGGACGGCAACGTGACCAACTCGGTCAACTTCCCGGAGATCTGTCTGCCGCGCAACGGCGGGCTTCGCCTGGCGATCGTCAACAGCAACGTGCCGAACATGGTCGGCCAGATCTCGACCGATCTCGCCAATGCCGGCCTCAATATCCTCGACATGCTCAATCGCTCGCGCGGCGACGTCGCGGTGACCCTGATCGATGTCGATCAGCGCTGCCCGGAGGATACCCTGGCGCAGCTCCGGGCCATTGCGGGGGTTCTGTCGGTGCGCTGTCTCGGCGACTGAGGGGGCGGCGCGCACCATGGCCACAGGCGGCAGCGAACGCGCAGAGCTCGACGCGGTCCGGAGCCGGATCGACGCGATCGATCAGGAGCTGCTCCGCCTGATCAGCGAGCGCGCCCGCTGCGCCCAGCAGGTCGCCCACATCAAGATCGGGACGGAAGGCCGCGCGGTCCAGTTCTATCGCCCAGAGCGCGAGGTGGCGGTGCTGCGCCGGATCAAGGCGGCCAATCCAGGCCCGCTGGATGGCGAGGAGGTGGCCCGGCTCTTCCGCGAGATCATGTCCGCCTGCCTGGCCCTGGAGCGCCCGCTCAACGCCGCCTTTCTGGGGCCCGAGGGGACCTTCACCCAGGCGGCGGCGATCAAGCATTTCGGCCATTCCGTGGTCACCAAGGCGATGGCGACCATCGACGAGATCTTCCGCGAGGTGGAGGTCGGACGCCTGCGACTTCGGCGTCGTGCCGGTGGAGAATTCGACCGAGGGCGTGATCAGCCACACGCTGGACCTCTTCATGAGCTCGCCGCTGCTGATCACCGGCGAGGTCAGCCTGCGGATCCATCATCATCTGCATGAGCCCGCGCCAGCGGACTTGGGCGACATCCGCGTTCTCTATTCGCATCAGCAATCGCTGGCCCAGTGCCGCGAGCTGGCTGGACCGCTACCTGCCCACGGCCGAGCGGGTCGCCGTCGGCAGCAATGCCGAGGCCGCGCGACTGGCCGCCGAGGAGCCTCGGGCCGCGGCGGTCGCCGGGATTCAGGCCGCCGAGATCTACGGCCTTGAGCGTTCTGGCGGAGCGGATCGAGGACGAGCCCGGCAACACCACCCGCTTTCTGGTCATCGGCAAGCAGGATTCGCCACCCAGCGGGCAGGACAAGACCAGTCTGCTGCTGTCCTGCCAGAATCAGGCCGGCGGGCTGCATGACCTGCTGGCGCCCCTGGCCGCGCACGACATCAGCATGACCCGGATCGAGTCGCGTCCCTCGCGGCGTGGCATCTGGGACTATGTCTTCTTCGTCGACATCATCGGCCATCGGCAGGATCCGCAAGGTCGCGTCCGCGCTGGAGCACCTGGAGACAGGATCGCCTCGCTGTTCAAGGTGTTGGGATCCTATCCGGTGGCCGTGCTCTGAAACCCGAAACGGTATGCACGCGAGCCAGTATTCGCCTTCTCGCTCCGCCAGCCGGCGGTGGTGGGTTAGCCCATGAGATGGTCATGAGTCATCGATGATCCGGTATACGGGGAATTTGCCCCCGGTCCGCCGACATCCGTATTCAATGAATTTCCAATACCCTTTATGAGCCAAGCAGAAAACCCTTTCCTTGCTATTGCGGCGCCCTGGATCGCCGGACTCACGCCCTATGTCCCCGGCAAACCGGTCTCGGAGCTGGAGCGCGAGCTCGGCATTCGCGATTCGGTGAAACTGGCCTCGAACGAGAACCCCCTGGGGCCTGGCCCCAGGGCCGGGAGGCCATCGCGGCGGTGCTCGGCGGAGATCGGTCGCTATCCGGATGGCGGTGGCTTCGAGCTGCGACGGGCGCTTGCCGATCACCATGGTGTCTCACCGACGGCCATCACCATCGGTAATGGCTCGAACGATGTCCTGGATCTGGTCGCGCGGGCCTTTCTGCAGCCTGGTGTCGAGTCTGTCTTCTCCGAGCATGCCTTCGCCGTCTATCCGATCGCGACCCAGTCGGTCGGCGCCACGGCGCGGGTCGCCAAGGCGCGGGATTACGGGCACGACCTGGACGCCATGTCGAAGCTGGTCACCGATAAGACGCGGGTGGTCTGGATCGCCAATCCCAACAATCCGACCGGCACCTGGCTGCGCGGCCGAGCGCGCTCAAGTCCTTCATCGGATCCTTGCCCCGGACCTGCGTGGTGGTGGTCGACGAGGCCTACACCGAGTATGTCGTCCGAGCCGGATTTCCCGGACGCGACCCACTGGGTCGAAACCTTTCCCAACCTGATCGTCACCCGCACCTTCTCCAAGGCCCACGGGCTGGCGGCGCTGCGGGTCGGCTATGGCATCAGCGATCCGCACGTTGCCGATCTGCTCAACCGGGTGCGTCAGCCCTTCAATGTCAATGCCTTCGCCCAGGCCGCCGCCGGCGGCCGCGATCGGCGACCGCGAGCATGTGCGCGCCTCGGTCGAGCTGAATCGGGCCGGCATGCAACAACTGACCGAGGCATTCGAGCGGCTGGGGTCTGGCTTACATCCCCTCGGTCGGCAACTTCGTCACCGTCGACTTCGGCCGCCCAGCCGGCCCCATCAACGAGGCGCTGTTGCGGCGCGGGATCATCGTGCGACCGGTCGGCGAACTACGGCCTGCCGAATCACCTGCGGATCAGCATCGGATCTGGAGGCAGAGAACGCTCGCTTCATCGCCGCACTTGGGAGACCTGCTCGCGACATGATCGAGCGACTCGCGATCATCGGGGTCGGCCTGATCGGCGGCTCGCTGGCGCGCGCCCTGCGCGCGGCGGGCGCGGTGGGCGAGGTCGTCGGCTGCGGCCGCGCCCTGGCGAATCTCGTCAGGGCGCGCGAGCTGGGGGTCATCGACGACTTCTCCCAGGATCCCGCCACGGCGGTCAGCGGGGCCGACATGGTCTTCCTCGCCGTGCCGCTCGGCGCCATGCGCGGCGTCTTCGAGGCCATCCGCGAATCGCTGCGTCCGGACGCCATCCTCACCGATGGCGGTAGCGTCAAGGGCAGCGTGGTCACCGACGCGCGGGAGGTCTTCGGCTCGGTCCCGCCACGCCTGGTCCCTGGACATCCGATCGCCGGCACCGAGCATAGCGGGGTCGAGGCCTCCTTCGCCGAACTCTACCAGGGACGCCGAGTCATCCTGACCCCAGTGCCCGAGACGGATCCGGAAGCCGTGGACCGGGTGACCGCGATGTGGGAGACCTGCGGCGCGGAGGTGACCCGCATGTCGGTCGGGCATCACGACGAGGTGCTCGCCGCGACCAGCCATCTGCCCCACATGCTGGCCTTCGGCCTGGTGGACGCCCTGGCGCGGATGCGTGAGAACGACGAGATCTTCCGCTATGCCGCCGGGGGGTTCCGGGATTTCACCCGTATCGCCTCCAGCAGTCCGGTCATGTGGCGGGATATCTGCATCGCCAATCGCGAGGCGTTGAGCGCCATGCTCGCGCGCTTCGGGGTGGAGATGACGGACCTGGCCGAGAGCATCCGTCGCGCCGACAGCGAGCATCTGCTGGAGATCTTCGAGCGCGCCAAGGCCGCGCGCGATCGCTATGTCGATAGCGTGCGATAGGGACGGAGTTCCGCGCCAACCGCTGGATAAACCTCTCAGCCAAGCGCCAAAGGGCGCCACCACAGCGGTCACCCCGGCGAGCATCAGGCTTTCGCGCCAGGCTACAAGGCGGCTAAGGGTAAAGCCGAAAACGGCAAACAGCGCGGTTACGTCATTCAGAATCAGGCTCAAGGGTTAGACCTGATGCGCCAGATCGGTCATGAAAAAGCCGAGGAAAGACACCGCCGTGAAGGTGGCGCCCAGTCCCAACATCCCCGATGCCAGCGAGAGCATGAAGAGTCCGGACGCGATCACGATTGCCAGGTGATCGGTGGCGAGAATAAAGCGGCGGAGCATGGTTCGTTCGAGACATTCGGTACCAGTGACCACCGCGATGCCCGAGCGCGTTTTCGCCGCAGACATCGCGCCTTGCGCAGGATCCGGCGTGGACACGCCTGACTGACTGGCCTGCCGTGTCCCCGTTCACGCAATCGTTTAGTGCATCAACTGGTCCAGTCCATCGCTCCCGACCGGCGGTTCGGACAGCCAGGGAACCAGCGCGCAACGCTGGCTGAGCTGATCGGCGACCTGTCGAATGAAAGGCGCCTCGCTCACGCCGCGCTGACGCAGCAGCGGATGACGGGTGCCGGAGGCCAGCAGGCTCTGGTTGATGACCCAGCCGAAGGGTTCGATCCCGGCGCGGCGCAGATCCGCTTGCAGCCGCTCGGCCTCGTGGACGGGCGTGGCCTCCGGGAGGGTGACGACCAGCACCCGGGTGAAGCGCGGGATCGCGCAGACGCGGCAGCAGTTGGCGCACCGCCTCGGGCATGTCGCCCTGAGTGCGCGAGACCTCGCGATGGTAAGCCTCGGCGGCATCCAGCAGCAGAATCGTGTGGCCGGTCGGCGCGGTATCGAGCACCACGAAGCCATCCTGACCGCCATCCACCGCGCGGGCGAAGGCGCGGAAGACCGCGATCTCTTCGGTGCAGGGCGAACGCAGATCCTCCTCCAGCATCGCCCGTCCGTTGGGATCCAGGTTGGCGGCGGCCTTCGCCAGCACCTCGGCCTGATAAGCGGCGACCTCGGCGGCCGGGTCGATGCGGCTGACGCTCAGATTGGCGACCGACTCGCCAATCGCCTCGGCCACATGGGCGGCGGGATCGGTGGTCGAGAGCTGCACCGGATGACCGCGCCGGGCCAGCGCCACGGCGATGGCCGCCGCCAGCGTGGTTTTGCCGACCCCGCCCTTGCCCATGGTCAGGATGACACCGCGTCCGGCCTGCGCCAGCTCATCCACCAGGGATGCCAGCTTCCCCGGCAGGACGCAGTCGCTGTCCGGCTCATCGCCCGACGGCTGGATCAGCGCCGGATGCGCCATCTGGCGCAGGGCATCCAAGCCCAGCGTTCCGAGCGGCAGCAGCGGCGTGACCGTCGTCGGCAGTGCGGCGAGTCCGGTCGGCATCGCCGCCAGCGCCTCGGCACCGCGTCGCATCATGGCCCCCGCGATGGCGTCGTCGGTCTCCGCGACAGCCAGCACACCATTGAGCGCCAGATGCAGATGGCTCACGCCGAGGTCCGCCAGTTCCGCGCGGGTGCGCTCGGCCTCGCGCAGCGCGGCGGTTTCCGGGCGACTGACCAGGACCACCGTGGTCCGTGCCGGATCGGCGAGCTGGGCGACCGTCGCGGCATAGAGCGCCTGCTGTTTTTCCAACCCGGCCAACGGCCCGAGACAGGAGGCACCGCCGGTGCTGGAGTCGATGAACTCGCTCCAGGCCGAGGGCAGGGTCAGGAGACGCAGGGTGTGACCGGTCGGCGCGGTGTCGAAGATGACATGCTCGAACGGCGCTGTGGCGGCGGGATCGCCCAGCAGCTTGGAGAATTCGTCGAAGGCGGCGATCTCCATGGTGCAGGCGCCCGAGAACTGTTCTTCCATGCTGGTAATCGCGGCGGCGGGCAGGAGGCCGCGATAGGGCGCGACCATGCGTTCGCGATAGTCGTGCGCCGCCGCTTCGGGGTCGATGTTGAGCGCGAAGAGCCCCGGCGCGCCGGGGATGGCGGTCGGGGTCTGAGCGAGCGCGACCCCCAGCACCTCATCCAGATTGGAGGCCGGATCCGTGCTGACGATCAGTACGCGCCGCCCGGCATCGGCGAGCGCCAGACCGGTGGCGCAGGACAGCGAGGTCTTGCCGACGCCGCCCTTGCCGGTGAAGAAGAGGTGACGGGTGCGGGTGTTCGGAATGGCCATCAGCAGCACCCGCTGCCGGGCTTGCAGCAACCGGAATTGACCTGGACGCGGAAGGGGTTCTCCGTCACTGGCGCAGCGGTCGGAGTCAAGTCCAGCTTCTCCATCAACTGGGCGCGCGACAGATAGGCACCGCGTGGCGACGATCTGCCCGTCGATCAGGGTCAGCGGCAGGCGCTCCATCCCGGCTTCCAGTTCCTTGAGCACGGACGGATTGGCGGTGAAGGCTTGGGGCTGCTGCGACAGGTTATAGCGGTTGACCGTCACGCCCTGTTCGGCCAGCCACAGCAGATCGGCATTGCACTGCACCAGCACCGGATCGACCTCGACGCCACAGACGCCGGTGGAACAGCACATCGCCGGATCGAAGATTTCAAGCGTTTTCATGCATGTTCCTCCGTCGTTCGCTGATCGACTGGAATACCGGCCTCGTACCAGCCCTTGCTCCGATTGACCACCCGCACCACCAGCAGCATCACCGGCACCTCGATCAGCACCCCGACCACGGTCGCGAGCGCCGCGCCGGACTGGAAGCCGAACAGCGCGATGGCCGCCGCCACCGCCAGCTCGAAGAAGTTCGAGGCCCCGATCAGCGCCGAGGGACAGGCGACGCTGTGCTTCTCGCCGACCGCGCGATTCAGCCAATAGGCCAGGGACGAGTTGAAAAACACCTGGATCAGGATCGGCACCGCCAGCATGGCGATGATCAGCGGCTGTTTGAGGATCTGTTCGCCCTGGAAGGCGAACAGCAGCACCAGGGTCAGCAGCAGGGCGACGATGGAGGCATGACCCAGGGTCGCCAGCGTGGCGTCGAAGCGGGCCTCGCCCTGCTTGAGCAGAACAGACCGCCAGACCTGCGCGATGCCGACCGGGATCAGGATATAGAGCACCACCGAGGTCAGCAGCGTGTCCCAGGGCACGACGATCGCCGAGAGCCCCAGCAGCAGCGCCACGATCGGCGCGAAGGCGACGATCATGATGGCGTCGTTGAGCGCCACCTGCGTCAGGGTGAAATAGGGATCGCCCCCGGTCAGCCGGCTCCAGACGAAGACCATCGCGGTGCAGGGCGCGGCGGCGAGCAGGATGAGCCCGGCGACATAGCTGTCCAGTTGCTCGGCCGGCAGCCAGTCGGCGAAGAGTCCGCGAATGAAGAGCCAGGCCAGCAGCGCCATCGAGAAGGGCTTGACCGCCCAGTTGATGAAGAGGGTGACGCCGATGCCCTTCCAGTGCGACTTGACCTGACCCAGCGCGCCGAAGTCGATCTTCATCAGCATCGGGATGATCATCACCCAGATCAGCACGCCGACCGGCAGATTGACCTGGGCCACCTCCAGGCGGCCCAGGAACTGGAAGGGTGCGGGGAAGAACTGACCCAGCCCGATCCCGGCCACGATGCAGAGCGCGACCCACAGGGTCAGCCAGCGCTCGAAGACGCTCATGGGCGCGCCAGCGGCTTGTTTGGCGGTGACTTCACATTGGACGGACATGGCTTACTCCGATTCGGTCAGGTCCGAGACCCAGCGCCTCGGCCACGGCGGGGACCAGGCGCGCGCGGATGTCGTCGCGCACCGCGATGAAAGACTCCAGCGGCTCGCCGTGCGGGTCGTGGAAGGGAAGATGAATGCGCGGCACCGGGCGCGGAAAGATCGGGCAGCTCTCCTTGGCGTTGTCGCAGACGGTCACCACCAGGTCGATCGGCGTGTCGAGCAGGACGTCGATGTCCTTGGGATGGAGCCCCTCGGTCGGCAGGCCGATATCCTGCAACGCCGCGATGGCGCCATCCGCCACCTTGGGCTGCGGCCGGGTGCCAGCGGACAGGGCGCGCACCTGTCCGGCCAGGTCGTGATTGAGAAGGACCTCGGCCATCTGCGAGCGGCAGGAATTGCCGGTGCAGAGGACCAGGACGGTCTTGAGTGGGGTGGACATGGCGCAATTCCCTCAGTTGAAAAGGATCGAGCGTCAGCGGCGCTCGAACTCCAGATAGGCACGGTTGATGTTCTGCCGGTGCAGCTCGGCATAGTTCTCCAGGTGACTGAATTGAGGCGCATCGGCCAGGCGCGCCACGACCTCGTCGAGCGGCTCCCAGTCCTGTTGCGCGCCGCCCACTTCCCGCACCAGCCAGTCGAGATAGTCGCCGGTGTCGCGCCGGGCCGTGACCAAGTCGCACACCCGCCCATGGCCGGGGATGAGGATCTTGGGATTGAGCGCCGTCATCCGCTGAAACGCCTCGCGCCAACTCCGCACATGACTGTCCGGCAACACACCCAGCAGGCGGTCGGTGTAGACCAGATCGCCACTGAACAGCACCCGCTGCGCAGGCATCCACACCACTGCGTCGCCGGGGAAATGGGCGTCGCCGACGTCGATCAGTTCGAACTGGATCCCGCCCAGTTCCAGGCGCGCGTGGTCGCCCGCCAGCGGTTCTGAAGCGGTGACGGGCACGGTCCCCGCCAGGCGATCCTTGAGGAGGGGTTGCAGCGCGGCCAGATGCTGGGCGCCATACGCCCGTTGGGTGTCCACCGTGCGCTGGAGCGCGATGATCCGAGCGCCCTGGTCGGCGAAATAGCCGTTGCCGAGCCAACGGTGATCCTGACTGCCGGTATTGATGACCCAGCGTACCGGCTGGTCGGTCATCTGACGGATCGCCGTGGCCACCAGCGCGGCACCCTGGCGGGAGGCACCGGAGTCGATCAGGATCACGCCCCGGTCGGTCACCACGAAGCCCAGGTTGGCGTTGAGGGCATGGTTCTCATAGCCACGCATGCCGGTGGGGCCGATCAGGGCATGGACGCCGGGCGCGACCTGGGTTGGTTTCAACTCGAAGGCCTGTATCGTGGCGACGCCAAGGAAGAGGGTCAGGGCGATCAGCCATCGGCTGGAGTGCAAGACACGCTGGGGCATGGGTCGGCTCCGGTTGATGCTCGTGGGGTCAGGTCGCGCAGGTGGCGCAGTCCGAGGGCGTCACGGCGGGGACGTCTTGATCCAGGCCGTCCTTCATGTGGATCAGCACCCGCAAGGCCCAGGCGGGCAGTTGTGGATGGAGGCGGTAGCGCATCCAGACTCCATCGCGCCGGGCTAGCACCAGTCCCGCCTCGCGCAGCACCGCCAGGTGCCGCGAGACCTTCGGCTGAGGTGCGTCCAGCGCCCCGTGCAGATCGCAAACGCAGTGTTCGTCGACCGCGAGCAGCATGGCCAGGATGCGCCGCCGGATGGGGTCGGCCAGGGCCTCGAAGAAGGCTTGATTGTCGATCATGGTGGTGGTCTCTCGGAGTCGCGCGGCCAGGAATCGCCAGCGCCGATCAATATTCGATTGATCGAATGTCTATTATTATCGAGCATGAAATTGTTAAAAACAACATGCGACATAGCGTATGTCTAGGGGGCGGAGACACGATTCTGATTCGTTGATCGAGCGCTCACGAACCCTTGGCACAGGGACTTGCGATCGCGGGGTCGCTCATTGCAGGACGGCAATCTCAAGGCGTGGCGCGCTCGCGGATCGCCCCGTCCTCGACATCAAGGATGCGGTCGAAGACATCGAGGGTGCGGTGGTCGTGCGTGACCACGAGGACGCCGGCGTGGCGTTCGTGGGCGACTTTGGCGAACAGCTCCATGACCTGCCGCCCAAGCGCGCCGTCGAGCGAGGCGGTGGGTTCGTCGGCCAGGATCAGGCTGGGGTCGTTGGCCAGCGCGCGGGCGATGGCGACGCGCTGTTGCTCGCCGCCGGACAGGGCGTCGGGGAGATTGTTCGCACGCGGACCGACGCCAAGGTAGCCGAGCAGATCGAGCGCCCGCTGGCGGGCCTGACGTGCCGGGGTGTCGTTGATCTCCAGCGCCACCTGGACGTTTTCCAGCGCGGTGAGAAAGGGAATCAGATTGGGCTTCTGGAAGACGAAGCCGATGTGCTGGCGACGGAACGCGCGGGCATCGACCAGCGCGCGCGGGCCATCCATGACCGGCTGACCGCCGATGGCGATACGCCCGGCGGTGGGCGGATTGATCAGCGCCATTGCGGTGAGCAGCGTCGACTTGCCGGAGCCGCTCGGCCCGAACAGGCCGACGATTTCGCCGCGTCCAATCCGCAGCGTCGCCGCGCGGATGGCGACCACTTCGGTGTGGCCCTGACCGTAGACCTTGCGCAGGTTCGTGACCTCGATGGCGGGTGCATCGCTGACGACGACGTTCATACGGCGAGCACCGTGTTGGGCTCGACGCGCAGCGCCTTCCAGATGCCGAGCAGACTGGCCAGCGTGGAGATGACGATCACGATGATCCCGAGCGACACCAGGTCGGGCGTCTCGATGAGGACGCGCCGGGGGAAATAGGGAAAGAGATAAAACCCCAGGCACCAGGCGATGCCGAACCCGCACGCCCCCATGAGCAGCGCCTGCTGAAGGATGAGACCGCCGATGACGGTATTGCGTGCGCCGATGAGCTTGAGCAGGGCGATGTCGCGCAGCTTGTCCAGGGTCAGGGTGTAGATGATCAGCGCAATGATGATGGTCGAGATGATGATGAGCAGGACACGAAACAGACCGAGCTGACGGCGCGCCTTGTCGACCATGCCCGCGAGCAGCAGGTCTTTTTGCTCCTGGATGGAGTAGACGGTGATGTCCGGCCAGGTGCCAAGGATGCGACGGACGGCGGCCATGTCCGCACCGGGCTTGAGGGTGACGAGGATGGCGCTGACTTGCGGCGTGGCGAACGCGGGGATGCCGCTGGAGAGACCGGCGGCACGATCGAGGAGCAACGGCTGCAGGTGTCCGAGGTCGCTGTCTGCGACACGGGCGCGCCGCGCCGCGCGTTCCAGACGCACGGCCTCGCCGGGGACGTCGAACTGGATGGCCAGTGCATCGCTGACGGTGAAGAAGGTGAGGCCATCGCCACCCGTGCCGACCAGGCCGCGCGTCTGTCCGACGACCTCGTAGAGATCCTTGCCGAGCTTGATCTTCTCACCCAGCGGCAACCCCAGCGATTGATCGGCGATCAGTTCAAAGTGCGCCTGGCGCAGCCCGCGACCGGCCACGAGCGGCACCCAGTCGCCCTGGTCGTCAGGCCAGGCGAGTCCTTGCACCACCATCCGCAAGGGCTTGCCCCCATGCTCGCGCTGAAGGGTGTGCGAGACGAAGCGGCGTGCCCGCGCCACGCCCGGGACGACGCGCACCCGATCTTCGAGATTGGCCGCCACCCGCGAGATTTCGGCGAACGGCCCGCGCGTGGTGCCTTGCACGACCCACAGATCGGCCCCCACGCGGTCCACGAGCAAGGTTGCCTCATGGATCAAGCCGCGATAAATGCCGCCCATGCCCATGACGATCATGAGCAACAGGCCGACGCCCAGGGTGGTGAAGACGAAGCGTCCCGCATGATGCCGGATGTCACGGATCGCGAGATTCATGGCCGGGCGATGCGCTGACCGTCGGTGAGGGCGGTGTTGCGACCCGCGGCGGGGCGGACGACGGACTCGCCGGCGCTGAGGCCCTGCGTGACGGCGATGTCCTGGGCGCCGTGCAAACCCAGGGTGACGCCGCGCCACCGCGCGCGTCCTTCTTGGTCGACAAAGACACCTGGCTGTCCGGCCTTCCAAACCAGGAACGCCTGTGGCAGAAGCAGTG
The DNA here is from genome assembly GCA_963818415.1 of uncultured Gammaproteobacteria bacterium. Classification (GTDB taxonomy): domain Bacteria; phylum Pseudomonadota; class Gammaproteobacteria; order Chromatiales; family Chromatiaceae; genus CAWFSC01. Next base: position 118,569 of record CAWFSC010000020.1, read on the forward strand.
CATCAGTCTGGCGACCAACCTCAATGAAAATGTCAGTGCGCTGCCCAATGGCCCAATTCGTCGGCAATTCGCTGACGTGCACATCGACCAGGAATTCGCGCGTCTCGCGGTCGGCCTCGCGACCCAGGCGAGCAACCGTACCGGGATAGTCGCGCCCTGGTTCGGAGCGGAACAGGATCCGCGCAGGTTGCCCGGTGGCGAGCGCGGGAATCGCGGTCTCGTCAACCCAGGCGCTGACCCAGAGTTCGTCCAGTGAGACGAGCTGCATGAGCGAAGCCCCCGGCACGAGTACGTCGCCGGGATCGCGGTCGCGGCGGATGATGAGCCCGTCGTAGGGCGCTCGGATCTCGGTGAAGGCGAGTTGCTCCTGGCGGTAAAGCAGCGTCTTCTCGGCCATCACGACCTGACTTTGCGCCTCGGCGATGGCGGCGTTGGAGCGTTTCAGATCGGCCTCGGCGACATGGAGCCCTTCGGCGGTCTTATCGACATCGGCCCGTGACGCGGCCTTGGTCGCCAGCAGCCCCGTGGTGCGCTGGTGATCGAGGCGGGCCAGCGCAAGCACGGCCTCGGAGCGGGCCAGATCGGCACCGACACGGTCGGACGTGCGGTGTGCCGCGTCCAGCGCGGCGGCGGCGACGGCAACCTGCTGCTGGGTCTCCGCATCGTCGAGTCGGGCGAGGAGCTGGCCGGCCTTGACCCGGTCCCCCTGGTCCACCAGCACCTGCGCAAGGCGCTCCTGGATGCGCGCGCTCATGGTCGTCTTCACCCGCGCCTCCAGCGTGCCTGTCCCCATGACCTCGCCGACGATCATCCCGCGCGCCACGGTGTGCGCGGCGACCGCGTCGGGGGCCAGCTTCAGCTTGTAGAACACCAGCCCGGCGACGACGACCAGCGCGGCGGCGATGAGGAGGGTCGAGGGGGAGGGGCGTGTCATGGCAGGACGGGATTCCCGATGGGTTGAGCGACGCGAACGACCGGCGCGTCACGGTGGGAGAGCATGACGTCGCGCTTGGACATCAGGCGTTCCAGACCAGATATCCGCCTACCAAGGCGACCAGCAGTCCGCCGGTGCGCCGGGTCCAGGCGGAGAGATGGGCGATTCCCTTGCGCTTGGCGAAAGACTCGACAACGCCGATCGAGGTACCGGCCGCCAGCATCAAGAGACAATGGCCGATGGCATAAACAAACAGCAGCGCTGCGCCGTAGGGTACTTCGCCTTGAGTGGCGACGAAGGAGAGAATCACCACCAGCACTGGCGTGGCGCAGGGCGAGGAAACCACCCCAAAGAAGAGTCCAAGCAGAAAGGCCCCGATCAACCCGCCCTGCTTGGGTCGATAGCGGAGCCGCACCGGCCAGGGGATGGCATAGAACCCCATCATCTGTCCCCCCATGACGAGGACAAGGAGACCAACGGCCAGGTACCAGCCACCGCCGACGGTGCCGAACAAGGTGCCGAAGAGTCCGGCGGCCATGCCCAGGGCGGTGAAGGTCACCGATAGCCCGCAGACAAAGCTCAGCGAGTAGAGAAACGCCCGGCGGCGATCACCGTCCGCGTAGCCGCCGACGAAGCCAATCACCAGTGGGATGGTGGCCAGCACACAGGGTGAGGCCGAAGAGATCACGCCCGCCACGAAGACCGCACCGAAGGCCAGCAGCGGGTAAGCGACCAGGAGCTGATCGAGGTGGTCGAAGCCGCTCACTCGACCCCCAGCGCCTTCAGTTCCGTGAGGATCGCCGGTTCATCCATGGCGCCAATATGGCGTTTGACCTCGTGGCCCTGGGAGTCGAAGAAGATCTGGGTCGGGATCATCTGAATGCGCAAGGTTTTGGCGGTCGCCTCATCCGCGTGCAAATCGACGAACAGGACGCTGGCCTGACCGCGATAGGTGTTGGCCAGGGATTCGAGGATGGGTGCCATCTTCTTGCAGGGGATGCAGGTCCGCGCGCCCACATCGATCACCGTGGGATGACCGGAGGTCAGCGCCTGCTGGATCGCCTCGGGAGTGGCGGAGGGCAGCTCCGCCCCCGAAGCGACGCCACCCCCAAGCAGGAGGCTGGCCGACAGCAGGCCAGTCAAGGTCAGGGCGCGGAGCGACGATGTGTCATGCATGGCGAAAAATCCTGTCAATCCTGTGAAATGGCTTGAATCCCGTCCGCTTGTTGTGGCGCGGGCGACCTCCTCGACCAGGCTCAGGGTGGTCTGGCAGTTGCCGCAGCCAGTGCCGAGGATCTTGACGTTTTTCATCTGCTTAATCCGTTAGAAAACGAGGTTGAACCGGCCCAAGCGCCAGCGCCAAGGGTTACCGCGAGCACGGCACCGAGCACGAGCGGGGTCAGGGTCTGAAAAGAGGGTTTCATCTGCTTTTTGGTTTCAATTGCTTGGATGAACAACCAGGCGCGGGAGGCCATCGATGGGGACTGGAGCGACCGCCGGTGGATGATTGACGGGAAATCGCTGATTAGGCGTGCCAGATTGATGCCGAGGGGAACACCTTCCATGCGTCAGCATCCAGGCCACCAGCAGATTGAGCGCGAGGCCCAGCGCGGCGGTCAGGGAAACGGCAACGCCCTGCACCGCGTGCGGCGTGTGTAGCCGGGTGATCGCGGACACCACCAGCCAGGCCACCAGCAGCAACAGCGCGGCGCTGTTGATCAGGGCGGCCAGAAATTCAGCCCGCCCCAGGCCGTAGCTGTGCCGCACCGAGGGTGCGCGCCGGGCCAGCCAGGCCGCACCCGCCGCCAGTCCGAGGGCGGCGGCGTCATTGACCATATGCCCGGCGTCCGCCACCAGGGCAAGCGATCCGGCCCACAGCCCCACGCTGGCCTCGACGCCGGCAAAGCCCAGCGTCAAGGCGGTCGCCAGCAGCAGGGCCTTGCCGCCATCGGCGGCGGGAGGAGGGCATGGTGATGGTCATGCGTCATGGATCGATCGCTCGTGCGGTGGGGGTTGGGCGCGCCCTAGCGGTCATATCCCGAGCAGGGGATGCAGACATGCTTCTCGCCCACCACCCGCAGATACGCCTTGGCGGTCAGCTCGCCGCAGGCGGTGCAGGGCACGAAGCCCATGATCTCGGGCAGCCAGTCGCGCTCGAACTGGAAGGGCTCGCCGATCGTCAGGATGTCCGTCTCCGGGGCATCCCAGACCAGATCGACCAGTTCCAACTGCTCGGCCTCGGGGATGTCGTCCGGCTCGATGCCCTGGCCGCGCTTGGTCATGAAGGCGGAGGCGGCGATCTGTTTCTGCAGGGTCGGTTTGTAGCTGATGCGGATGGCGCGGTTGCTGGCCCGCTCGATCAGGGTCAGGGCCAGCTTGCCGAAGCCGCTCTTCTCCAGATTGCCCTTGCCCAGGGTGCAGCCGGTGGCGTACTGGATGCCGTCGGCGAAGCAGATGCCACCGTGGTCCTCGCCGATCTCGACGAAGCCGTGCAACTGGCGTCCACCGGAGCGTTTCACCTGAAGCTCGCGCAGGGCGGCCAGTCCCACGCGCACCCCGGCGACGCTGGCCCAGCAGCGGTGGCCATGGAAGGTCAGTGCGTCGAACAGGATCTGTCGTGGGTCGTTCATGCGCCTAATTCCTCCTGGTGGATTCGGATAACGGACACCGAGGAGCTCGGTCGCCCGATGATGTCATTCAGACAGGGAGACGTGGCAGACCGGAAAAGGATGCACCCGCTACAGCAAATCCCAGGCGGTCTTGACGGCCACGGCGACCAGGACCAGGGCGGGAACGATGATGTTGCCACCGCCCACGCCCAACAGTTCGCCTCAGCACCGTGGTCAGCGCAAAGGTGATCAGGATGGCAAGGGCGAGCATGGCCGACTCAGACCCTGGGCTCGCGCAAGCGAAGCCCCCTGTTCGTCATCGTCCTTGGCGTTCGTCGGTATCAACTGCGCGGCGCTGCCCGAGGATCTGATCGAGTCCGAGCTGTTCGGTGCCGAACGCGGGGCCTACAGCGGCGCGACGACGAGCCGTCCGGGTCTGTTCGAGCCGGTCGGCGAGGGCACGCTCTTTCTCGACGAGGTTGGCGAGATGTCACTCGGCATGTAGACCAAGCTGTTGCGCGTGGTCCAGGAGCAACGGGTCCGCCGTCTGGGCGGAAATGATGACCTTCCGATTCGTGCCCAATTGATCTGGGCAACCAACCGCAACCTTGAACAACACATTGGCGACGGGTTTTTTCGGGGCGCATCGGTGATTCCGCCGAGCTGCTTGGAATCTCGCGCAAAAATCTCCGGGAGCGGATGAACCGGCTCGACATCGCGCGCGACCCGGCACAGCCGCTGCCGCGGTCGATCTGATCTCAGTGTGGCACGGTGACTGCCGCGCTCAGCCGCCGGTCGCCGACATGAAGCGGACCACCTGTCCCGGCCGCTCGCGGAACTCATGCCGCTCGGGCTTGAGCGCGATGGCGTGGCGGATGTGCTCGATCAGCCCGGCGTCGTCGATGCCGTCGCGCAGCAGATCGTCGCAGCGGGTAGCTGTTGTCCTGGCCCAGACAGAGATAGAGGGTGCCCTCGACGGTCAGGCGCACCCGGTTGCAGGTCTCGCAGAAGTGCTGGGAGAGCGGGCGTGATGAAGCCGATGCGGGTCTCGCTCCCGCCGACCCGGTAATAACGGGCGGGGCCGCCGCCGGGGAGGATGTCCGGGATCAGCGTGAAACGCTGTTCCAGGCGCCGCTTGATCGGCTCCAGATCGCCGAAGGCGCTGGCCGCGGCCTGTCCGGTGGCGCCCATCGGCATGGTCTCGATCAGACGCAGGGTGAAGCCGCGCGCCGCGCAGTAGTCGAGGATGTCCTCGATCTCCTCGTCGTTGACCCCGCGCATCACCACCGTATTGACGCGGATCGGACTCATGCCGGCCGCCTGGGCCGCCGCGATGCCGCGCAGCACCCGGTCGAGATCGCCCCCGGTGATCTCGCGGAAGACGTCGGGGCGCAGGCTGTCGAGGCTGACATTCAGCCGCTGCACGCCGGCACGTGCGAGCGGCTCGGCGAGCGCTTCCATCTGGGTGCAGTTGCTGGAGAGCGAGAGATCATCGAGACCGGGCAGGGCGGACAGGCGCTCGGCCAGTTCGGGCAGATCGCGCCGCATCAGCGGCTCGCCGCCGGTGAGACGGACACGTCGCACCCCCAGCGCCGTGAAGGCCGCGACCACGCGGGCGATCTCCTCGAAGGTCAGCCAGTGCGCCGGCTCCTCGAAGCCCTTGAAGCCCTTGGGCAGACAATAGCCGCAGCGCAGGTCGCAGCGGTCGGTGACGGAGACGCGCAGATAGTCGATGCGGCGGCCGAAGGGATCGGTCAGTGATGGGTGGCTCATCCTCGGGTGTCCTCTTCTTATGGTGCTTGATGCGTGACGGCGCTGTGTGGCGGCGGCGATGGCTCGCTCGGACAGCCTTGTCTGCCAGGAACTTAGCAAGGATGAAGCCAGTGCGCTAGATCGGGGGCTCTTTCGGGATGCCGGCGCGCGCCGCGCACGCAAGCGGCGTGCAATGACCGATCGCACCAGCAGCGACGACGCCAGGGCGACACTCCGACCAGGCTCAGCGCACGGCCAGATAGGCCGCAACCTCAGCCTCGATCTGCCCATTACGGGCCTTCAACGCCCTGATCGCGAGAAGACCGACAAGCCGTCGATCAGCAAGGACGCTTATGTCATCGGCTCGAACCTGGAGTCGCTGACCCTGGTCGGCGGTTTGCCCGGTGCCATTGGCTATGTCTCCGTCGGGACGGCCCGCGCGCTCGCCGCAGCGGGTTTGCCAGTCAAGGTGCTCACCCTGGACGGGGTGGAACCGTCCGACGCGGCCATCCGGGATCGACACTACCCGATCGTGCGACCACTGCACCTCGTCTATCGTGAGGCGACGCTGACCATGTCGGCTTTTTTGGCGTTGGCACTGAGCCCTCAGGGACAGGACGTGGTGAAGTCGCTCGGATTCCTGACGGTCGGCGACCGCTAGGGATAGGACGTTTTGATCGCGCACTTGGGGCCAGCGGGGGAGGGGCTGCGCGATCCATCTTTTTTCAGAAAAACAACCAAGTAGAATTCAGTCGGTTTTCCGATCCGCGCACCTAACCCTCACTCACTCCAGGGCGCGCCGATGGTAGGCCAAATGCTCGCCGATGAAGGTGGCGATGAAGTGGTAGCTGTGGTCGTAGTCGGGCTGCATGCGCAGCGTCAGCGGAAAGCCGCGTTCCTCGCAGGCACGCGACAGCGCCTCGGGCCTGAGCTGTCCGTCGCGGAGAAACTCGTCATCGGTGCCCTGGTCGATCAGCAGCGGGATCGGCTCGGCGCCCGCGCGGATCAGCTCGGTCGCGTCCCACTCCTTCCAGGCTCGCCGGATCGTCGCCCAGATAGGCGCCGAAGCAGCCCTGGCCCCAGCCGCATTCCACCGGGTTGCAGATGGGCGCGAAGGCCGATACCGAGCGGTAGAGGCCGGGATTCTTGCAGCGCGCTGATCAGGGCGCCGTGGCCGCCCATGGAGTGCCCGGTGATGGAGCGCCGTCCCGGGATGAGCGGCAGCTCGCGCTCCACCAGGGCCGGCAGCTCCTGGTTCACATAGTCGAACATCCGATAGTGCGCCGCCCAGGGCGGACGGCTGGCGTTGACGTAGAAGCCGGCGCCCTGGCCGAGATCGTAACGATCGGGCGCGTCGGCCACGTCCTCGCCGCGCGGGCTGGTGTCCGGCATCACCAGCGCCAGCCCCAGCTCGGCGGCATAGCGCTGGGCGCCGGCCTTGACCCGGACGTTGTCGTCGGTGCAGGTCAGTCCGGAGAGGAAGTAGACGGCGGGCACCGGACCGATTCCGCCTGCGGCGGCAGGTAGACCGAGAAGGTCATGGGCAGTGACAGGTCTCGGAGTCGTGGCGGTAGCGGTCCAGCCAGCCGCCGAATTCGCGGATGCGTTCGATGCGCTCCATGGTCATCTCCTCAAAAAACGATCACGGAGCGGATGCTCTCGCCGCTGTGCATCAGGTCGAAGGCGCGGTTGATGTCCTCCAGCGGCATGGTGTGGGTCACCATGCGGTCGACCTCGATCTCGCCGGCCAGGTAGCGCTCGACATAGCCCGGCAGTTGGCTGCGGCCCTTGACGCCGCCGAAGGCGGTGCCCTTCCAGGTGCGGCCGGTCACCAGTTGGAAGGGGCGGGTGCGGATCTCCTGCCCGGCGCCGGCCACGCCGATGATGGTCGAGACGCCCCAGCCCATGTGGCAGCACTCCAGCGCCTCGCGCATCACGTCCACGTTGCCGATGCACTCGAAGGAATAGTCGACGCCGCCCTGGGTCATCTCGACGATGGCCTCGGTGACGCTGCCGGTCAGCTCCCTCGGGTTGACGCAATCGGTGGCGCCGAGCTGACGCGCCATCTCGAACTTGGCCGGGTTCAGGTCGATGACGATGATGCGCGCCGCCTTCGCCATCACCGCGCCCTGCACGACCGAGAGGCCGATGCCGCCGAGACCGAAGACCGCGACCGTCGAGCCGGGCTCCACCTTGGCCGTGTTCAGCACCGCGCCGATGCCGGTGGTGATGCCGCAGCCGAGCAGGCAGACCTTGTCCAGCGGCGCCGCCGGGTTGATCTTGGCCAGCGCGATCTCGGGCACGACGGTGTATTCGGAGAAGGTCGAGCAGCCCATGTAATGGAAGATCGGCTTGCCGTTCTGGGAGAAGCGGCGGGTGCCGTCCGGCATGTAGCCGGTCCAGACGGTGGAGGCGATGGACTGACAGAGATTGGTCTTGGTGGAGTGGCAGTAGTCGCACTCGCCGCATTCCGGGATGTAGAGCGGGATGACATGGTCGCCCGGCTTCAGATCCTTCACGCCCGGTCCGCATTCCACCACCTCGCAGCCGCCCTCGTGGCCGAGCACGCAGGGAAAGGCGCCCTCCGGATCCTGTCCGGACAGCGTGAAGGCATCGGTATGGCAGACGCCCGGAGGCGACCACCTTCAGCAGCACCTCGCCCGCCTTCGGGCCTTCGACATCGATTTCTTCGATGGACAGGGGTTTCGCGGGCTCCCAGGCGACGGCGGCTCTGGCTTTCATCGGTCATCTCCGGTGGATGGTGGTCGGACGGATCGGCGCGCGGCGGGATGCAAGGCGCGTGAGTGTTTTCGCAAATCGGTCCGGTTTGGCTCGATCGCAATGGCAAAGCTCTGAGCCATCCGCGCGAGCGGCAGTTGTGGGCTGACTCGCCTGGGTGCGTCTCGGTTCCGAAGGTCGCGACGCGGACAGCGAGAATCGCTACACTACGCCGCTTAATTTGCGGCGCCGGAGGCGAGACCGATGTTCGAGAAAACCCTAGAGATCAGCGATTACGACCCGGAGCTCTGGGCCGCCATCCAGAACGAGGAGCGCCGGCAGGAAGAGCACGTCGAGCTCATCGCCTCCGAGAACTACGCCAGCCCGCGCGTGATGCAGGCGCAGGGCAGCGTGCTGACCAACAAGTACGCCGAGGGTTATCCGGGCAAGCGCTATTACGGCGGCTGCGAGTACGTCGACGTGGCCGAGCAGCTGGCCATCGACCGCGCCAAGCAGCTGTTCGGCGCCGACTACGCCAATGTCCAGCCGCATTCCGGCTCCCAGGCCAACGCCGCCGTCTTCATGGCGCTCTGCAATCCGGGCGACACCGTGCTCGGCATGAGCCTGGCCCACGGCGGCCACCTGACCCACGGCGCCAAGCCGAACTTCTCCGGCAAGATCTACAACGCGGTCCAGTACGGTCTGAACCCCGAGACGGGCGAGATCGACTACGACGAGGTCGAGCGTCTGGCCAAGGAGCACAAGCCGCGCATGATCATCGCCGGCTTCTCCGCCTACTCGCGCGTGGTCGACTGGCAGCGTTTCCGCGACATCGCCGACAGCGTGGGCGCCTATCTGTTCGTCGACATGGCGCACGTCGCCGGTCTGGTCGCCGCCGGGGTCTATCCGAGCCCGGTGCAGATCGCCGATGTCACCACCACCACCACGCACAAGACCCTGCGCGGTCCGCGCGGTGGTCTGATCCTGGCCAAGGCCAATCCGGAGATCGAGAAGAAGCTCAACTCGCTGGTCTTCCCCGGCACCCAGGGCGGGCCGCTGATGCATGTCATCGCCGCCAAGGCGGTCGCCTTCAAGGAGGCGCTGGAGCCCGGCTTCAAGACCTATCAGGAGCAGGTGGTGCGCAACGCGCGGACCATGGCCGAGGTCTTCATCGCGCGCGGCTACGACGTGGTCTCGGGCGGGACGGACGATCATCTCTTCCTGGTGAGCTTCATTCATCAGGGCCTGACCGGCAAGGACGTGGACGCCTGGCTGGGCGCCGCCAACATCACGGTCAACAAGAACGCCGTCCCCAACGATCCGCAGTCGCCCTTCGTGACCAGCGGCATCCGCGTCGGCACGCCGGCCATCACCACGCGCGGATTCGGTGTCGAGGAAGCGCGCGCCCTGGCCGGCTGGATGTGCGATCTCATCGACGCACGCGGCGATCAGTCCGCGATCGAGGCCGTCAAGGGCAAGGTGCTGGATCTCTGCAAGCGCTTCCCGGTCTACGGACGTTGATCGCCCCGACCCGTCCTGATGCCTTTCCGCGCGTGACTCCAACCCTTCAGGTTTCCCGCTCTCCGGCCGCCAGCTCCACTGGCGGCCGTTCGCCCGTGGTGGGTCGCTAACCGCCCATGCGTTGCCCCTTCTGCGGCGCCCAGGATACCAAGGTGGTCGACTCGCGTCTCTCGGGCGAGGGCGATCAGGTCCGTCGGCGTCGCAAATGCGTGGTCTGCAAGGAGCGCTTTACCACCTTCGAGTCGGCCGAGCTGAACCTGCCCCGGATCGTCAAGCGCGACGGCAGCCGTGTCCCCTTCGATGGTCGCAAGCTGCGCTCGGGGATGATGCGGGCGTTGGAAAAGCGCCCGGTGAGCACGGAGAAGGTGGATATGGCGATGTCGCGCATTCAGCGTCGGCTGATGTCGAGCGGCGAGAGCGAGGTTCCAGCGCTGCGCATCGGTGAGATGGTGATGGAGGAACTGCGCCAGCTCGATCAGGTCGCCTATGTGCGTTTCGCCTCCGTCTATCGGCAGTTCGAGGACGTCGCGGCCTTCCGCGAGGAGATCGACCGGCTGGAGCGCCAGCCCACGCCGGAGTCCACGCGCACCCAGTTGGACCTGCTCGACGATCTGGAGCCCAAGCCCCTATGACCGACCGGCGTTCTGGCGCGGGGTTGGGGGCGGACCGGGGCTACATGGCGCGCGCCATGCGTTTGGCCGAGCTTGGACGCTACACTACCGATCCCAATCCGCGCGTCGGCTGCGTGCTGGTGCGCGATGGTGTGGTCGTCGGCGAGGGCTGGCATCGCCGCGCGGGCGAGCCGCATGCGGAGCGTCTGGCGCTGACGCAGGCGGGCGAAGCTGCGCGCGGTGCCACCGCCTATGTCACCCTGGAGCCCTGCTGTCATCATGGCCGCACGCCGCCCTGCACCGACGCACTGATCGCGGCCGGGGTCGCGCGGGTGGTCTGTGCCATGATGGATCCCAATCCGCTGGTGGCGGGCAAGGGGCTGGCGCGGCTGCGCGCGGCGGGGATCGAGGTGCGCTCCGGCGTGCTGGAGAGCGAGGCGCGGGCGCTCAATCCCGGCTTCGTCAAGCGGATGGAGCAGGGGCGGCCCTATGTGCGCTGCAAGCTGGCGGCGAGCCTGGACGGCCGCACCGCCATGGCGAGCGGCGAGAGCAAGTGGATCAGCTCGGAGGCCGCGCGGCGCGATGTGCAGCGGCTGCGCGCCGGCAGCTCCGCCATCCTGACCGGCGTCGCCACGGTGCTGGCGGACGATGCCAGCCTGAATGTCCGGCTTGGGCCGGCGGACCTGCCGGGCATGGAGCCAGGGGAGCCGGTGCGGCAGCCGCTGCGCGTGGTGGTCGACAGCCGCTGGCGGATGCCGCCGCGCCGCGCGGATGCTGGCGCTTCCGGGCAAGACGCTGGTGGTTGGCATGGCCTGCCGCTGCACGATGCGCATGACCGCGCTTGAGGCGGCGGGCGCCGAGGTGCTGCTGCTCCCGGAGCGCGCCGGACGGGTGGATCTGGCCGCTCTGATGAAGCGAGCTGGCCGCGTCGGGAGATCAACGAGGTCCTGCTGGAAGCCGGGCCGACCCTCGCCGGCGCGGCCGTGGCTGAGGGTCTGGTCGATGAGATCGTCCTCTATCTGGCGCCGCATCTGATGGGCGATGCCGCCCGAGGGTTGTTCGATCTGCCGGGGATCGCGGCGATGGCCGACCGCGTCGCGCTGGAGATCCTGGATGTGAGACGGATCGGGCCGGATCTGCGAATTCGGGCGCGACCGGATCCCGGCCGCGCCGCTTGAGCCTTCGGGTGGAAATCGACTGAACTTCGCCGTCGCTTGCACGCCCAAGGTGGGCAAGTTCGGCATTCTTCAAGGTGATCGAAAGGATCCATGTTCACGGGAATCATCCAATCCATCGGCCAGATCCAGCGTCTGGAGCCGCGCGGCGGCGATGTCCGGCTCGCCATCGCCACCGGCAAGCTGCCGCTGGCCGAGGTCGTGCTGGGCGACAGCATCGCCGTCAATGGGGTCTGCCTGACCGTGGTGGAGCTGACCGGGCAGGGCTTCGCGGCGGATGTCTCGCGCGAGACGCTGTCCTTGACCACCCTGGGTGGTCTTGGCGCTGGGCAGCCGGGTCAATCTGGAAAAGGCGCTGACGCTCGCGACCCCGCTCGGCGGTCATCTGGTCAGCGGTCATGTCGACGGCGTCGGCACCCTGGTCGAGCGCCACGAGGACGCCCGCTCCTGGCGGCTGCGCATCCAGGCCCCGGCCGAGCTGGCGCGCTATATCGCCCACAAGGGCTCGATCTGCGTGGACGGCACCAGCCTGACGGTGAATCGGGTGGACGGCGCGGTGTTCGAGCTGAACATCGTGCCGCACACCATCCAGGAGACCATCATCGGCGACTACCGCACCGGCACCCGCGTCAATCTGGAGGTCGACCTGATCGCGCGCTATCTGGAGCGCCTGCTGCTTGGCGAGCGGGCGGCCGATCCCAAGGCATCCGGTCTCACCCTGGACTTTCTCGCCGCGCATGGCTTCGTGAAATAATCTTCTGGAATCCCGCTGCCTTGAACCATCCCTATTGTCCGTCAAGCGATGTAGCCACCATGACCAGTCCGGGCCTGAACAGCACAGAAGAGATCATCGAGGACCTCCGCGCAGGGCAAGATGGTCGTCATCATGGATGACGAGGATCGCGAGAACGAAGGCGATCTGCTCATGGCGGCGGATTGCGTGACCCCCGAGGCCGTGAACTTCATGGCCAAGTACGGGCGCGGCCTCATCTGCCTGACCTTGACCAAGGAGCGCTGCGAGCGCCTGCGTCTGCCCTTGATGGTCAATGACAACCAGCGCCGCCTACGCCACCGCCTTCACGGTCTCGATCGAGGCCGCGCGGGGCGTCACCACCGGCATCTCCGCCGGCCGATCGCGCGACCACCATCCGCGCCGCCGTCGCGCCGGAAGGCGCGGGTCCCAAGGATCGTGGTTCAGCCCGGGCATATCTTCCCGCTCATGGCCCAGCCGGGCGGGGTGCTGGTGCGCGCCGGACACACCGAGGCCGGCTGCGATCTGGCGCGCCTGGCCGGCTTCTCCCCGGCGGCGGCGATCGTCGAGATCCTGAACGAGGACGGCACCATGGCCCGGCGCCCGGATCTGGAGGTCTTCGCCCGGACCCACGGCATCAAGATCGGCACCATCGCCGATCTCATCCACTACCGGGTTCGGCACGAGAAGGCGGTGCTGCGCGAGTGCGAGTGCGAGCTGCCGACCGCCTATGCGAACCTTCAAGCTGGTCGCCTACCGCGACACCATCGACAACGAGATCCATCTCGCCCTGACCATCGGCGAGATCGACCCGGAACGTCCGACCCTGGTGCGGGTGCATCTGCAGAACACCCTCTGCGACCTCTTCGGCACCACGCCACAACGCCTGCGGCTGGCCGCTGCAGGACGTCATGCGACAGGTCGCCGAGGCGGGCGAGGGCGTGATCGTGGTGCTGCGCAATCGCGACAGCTCCGCCAGCATCCTCGCCCGCCTCAAGGACTTTCAGCTCCACGACAGCGATGATCCGGTGCCCACCCGGCAGGATCGCAGCGCGCTGCGCACCTACGGCATCGGCGCCCAGATCCTGTCCGATCTCGGGGTGCGCAAGATGCGCGTCATGAGCGCGCCCAAGGCGATGCATGCCATCTCCGGGTTCGATCTGGAGGTCGTCGAATACACCGGCGGCAGGCCGACTTAACGATCCGATCAGGACTAAGCTAGAGACTTTATGACGATCAAGACCATCGAAGGCGCGATGCGCGCCGATAACGCCCGTTTCTGTCTGGTGGTGTCCCGCTGGAACAGCTTTGTGGTGGAGGCCCTGGAGAAGGGCGCCATCGATACCCTCAAGCGCCATGGCGTGGATGAGGCCGATCTGACCATCGTGCGCGTGCCCGGCGCCTTCGAGATGCCGGTGGCCATCGAGCGCATCGCCGCCAAGGGCGGTTATGACGCCATCGTCGCGCTCGGCGCGGTGATCCGCGGCGGAACGCCGCACTTCGAGTATGTCGCCGGTGAGTGCGTCAAGGGCATGGCCCAGGTCAGTCTCAAGTACGGCCTGCCGGTCGCCTTCGGCGTCCTGACCGTCGACAGCATCGAGCAGGCGATCGAGCGCGCCGGCACCAAGGCCGGCAACAAGGGCGCCGAGGCGGCCATGTCCGCCCTGGAAATGGTCGACCTCCTGAGGCAGATCGACTGAAATGACGATCAGCCCCCGCACCCAGTCACGCCGCTATGCCGCGCTCGCGCTCTATCAGTGGCGTCTGACCGGCGAGGATCCGATGGCGATCAAGCGCCATCTGCTCGACGATCCCGAGTGGCTCGATGCCGTCACCGCCTCGCTGAACGATACCGACGAGGATGCGGTCCGCCGATCCCAAGGAGCGCTTCAACTTCAACCTGGAGCTGCTGGATCAACTGCTGACCGGCGTGCCGGCCCAGGTCAAGGAGATCGACGCCCAGCTCGATCCGCTTTCTGGATCGACCGATCAGCCAGGTGGATCCGGTGGAACTGGCGATCCTGCGGCTCGGCGCCTTCGAGATCCTCTTCTCGGACAACATTCCGGATCGCGTCGCCATCAACGAGGCGGTCGAGCTGACCAAGCTGCTCGGCGCGCACGAAGGCCACAAGTACGTCAACGGCGTGCTGGACAAGATCGCCCGTCGCCGCGCCGGCGACATGGACCGCAAGGCTGTGAGCCCGACCTGGGTGTCCGAGTTCGATCTGATCCGCCGCTTTTTCGCCGACGTCGGTCCAGCGCGGTCGGATGTCGCGCTGGGTGTCGGCGACGATTGCGCCCTGCTCCAGGTGCCGGCCGAGTCATGACCTGGCCGTCAGCATCGACACCCTGGCCGCCGGCATCCATTTCTTCCCCGATTGCGATCCCGAGCATGTCGGTCACAAATCCCTGGCCGTGGGACTCAGCGATCTCGCCGCCATGGGTGCCGAGCCGGCTTGGGCGACGCTGGCCCTGACCCTGCCCGCCGCCGACGAGGCATGGGTACGCGGCTTCGCGCGCCGGCTTCGCCGCAGCTTGCGAACGCGCACGGCATCCGACTGGTCGGCGGTGATACCACGCGCGGACCTTTGAGCGTGACGGTGCAGGTACATGGCCTGGTGCCGAGCGGTGCCGCGATCCGTCGTCGCGGCGCGCGCGCGGGCGATCGGGATCTTCGTCAGCGGGACGCTCGGCGATGCGGGTCTCGCGCTACGGCGGATGCTCGCTGGCGATGCGGTCGAGCCCGCGTTGCGAAGCCGACTGGAATGTCCCGAACCACGGGTTGCGCTGGGTCGAGGGTTGCGTGGGCTCGCCACGGCCATGATCGATCTCTCCGATGGGCTGGCGGGCGACCTCGAGCACATCCTGCGCGCCTCCGGCGTCGGCGCAGAGCTGGAGCTGGCGCGCCTGCCTCTGAGCCCTTGGGTTGCGGATGTCGTCGCGGTCACCGGTGACTGGTCGCTTCCGCTGTCCTCCGGCGACGACTACGAGCTCTGCTTCTCTGTCCCTCCAGAACACCAGGCAGCGGTCCGGCGTCTGGCGATCGATCTGGGGTGCTCGGTCACCCCTCTGGGGTCGATTCGCGCGGAGAAGGGACTGGGTTACCGTCGGCCCGACGGGAGCCTGGACACCATCGACAAGGCTGGATACGACCACTTCGCCAACGGCGACTGAAAACGGCACCCAGTTCCACGACCGAATCGCCTTGGATCTGGCCTTGCGCCCAAGGCGCCCGGTACGATGGGGTCAGTTACGGCAATGCCGTGGTTCAAACAGAAACGATAGCCCGAGGCTCTTCATCAATGAGCCGATCCACCCAGGCCATCATCCTTTCGAGCGCGAGGTCGGCGGCGGCTGTGAGCTGGTAGCTGGCATAGTCGAATGAGTCCCCGCCTGCCGTGATGAGGTAGGTCTCGGGGACGTGGTCGTAGAGCGTTTCGCACCAGGCCAATAGCTCTCGCGGGTCGAGAAAATGGGCCATGGTGGAGACGGCGTGCTCGTCGGGCTCGATCCGGCGGCAGCGCACCTCGCCGGGTCCGAGATCCACGGCCGCGTCGAGGAAAATCACCCGATCCTTATCCGCCAGGTCCGCGACCAGCTCGGCGGTGAGGACATGCCGCGACATGACCTCGACGCCGGCGGGCAGGTCGCGGCCCTCCAGCCGATCCGCCGCGAGCGGCCCCAGCGCGTCGTCGCCCCGGATCGGGCTGCCGTATCCAATGATGAGTGTCTTCACGGGTCTGGCTCAGCCGCGCGAGAGGCTGTCGACGACGCGGCCGGCGGCGTCCTTCAGCTCGATGCGCAGCGGCATCTGTCCGAAGGCATGGGAGGCGCAGGAGAGACAGGGGTCATAGCAGCGGATGACCGCCTCGACCCGGTTGAGCATGCCTTCCTGGAGATTGTTGCCGTCGACATAGGTATCCGCGACCTGACGGATGGACTGATTCATGGCCAGGTTGTTGTGCCCGGTCGCGATGATGAGGTTGACCCAGGTGATGAGTCCGTCGTCGTCGATGCGGTAGTGATGCATCAGGGTTCCGCGCGGCGCCTCGGTGACGCCGATGCCCTCGGAGCGGTTGCTGCGCGCGCGGGCACGCACCCGGGCGTCGAGGATGCTCGGGTCCTTGAGCAGACGCTCCATCATCTCCAGCGCGAAGATGATCTCGACCAGGCGCGCGTAGTGATAGTGGAAGCTGCTGGCGATGGGGCCAGACTCCTGGAGCATGTGGAACTCGGCCAGCGCGACATCGGCATAGGGCGTGCCGCAGGACTGGGAGTTGTTGAGCCGGGCGAGGGGTCCGACCCGATAGATCCCCTTGGGATAGCCCTGGGCCTTGTAGTAGGGGAACTTCATGTAGCTGAAGTCCTCGACCGCCTCGCCGATCAGGCGCTCGTACTCCCCGGGCGGAACCATGTCCTCAAGGATGCGGCCCTGGGCGTCCTTGATGCGCAGCAGGCCGTCGTAGTGCTCCAGGTTGCCCTGGGGGGTGACCAGGCTGAGGAAGAGCGTCGGCAGGTTGCCGAAGTGCTCCGCCTCGTGCTTGAACTTGGGGACCAGGGTCTTGAAGAAGGCATAGGTCCGCTTGGCGATCTCCAGTCCCTCGGGCAGCAGCTTGAGCATGGCCTCGCGCTTTTCCGGGCTCAGCGGATCGGCGACGCCGCCGGGCACGACCCAGGTGGGGTGGATCTTCTTGCCGCCGAGCATCTCGATGATGGTCTGGCCGATCTGGCGCAGCCGGATGCCGTCCTTCGCCAGCGCGGGGTCCTGGCGCATGACGCCGAAGATGTTGCGCGAGACGGGGTCGGAGTCCCAGCCGAGCAGCAGATCCGGCGAGGAGAGATGGAAGAAGGACAGCGCATGCGACTGGGTGAGCTGCGCCAGGTTCATGATGCGCCGCAGCTTCTCGCCGGTCGGCGGGATGCTCACCGAGAGCAGGTCGTCGCACGCCTTGTTGGAGGCGAGGATGTGGCTCACCGGGCAGATGCCGCAGGTGCGCGCGGTGAGTGCCGGCATCTCGCGGTAGGGCCGGCCCTCGCAGAATTTCTCGAAGCCGCGGAACTGGGTGAGGTGGAACTTGGCGTCCTCGACCTCGCCGCTATCGCCGAGCTGCAGGGTGATACGGGCGTGTCCCTCAATGCGGGTGACCGGTTCGATGGTGAGGGTGCGGCTCATGAGTGCGATCCCCTGAAGATGGCTGCGATGACGGATGGAAATAGGGAGCGGGTGGCGCGGTCAGGGCGGGCTGTCCTGTTCCTCGTTCTCCAGCGCCTTGGCGGTGATCTCGTGGTAGAGATGCATGAGCCGGGCGATGATGTCATGCATCTCCGGGTGGTGGTCCCATTGGACCTGCTGCGCGTGGGCGTCCGCGAAGACATCCTGGAGGAACTGGATATCGAAACTGTCCAGCCGTTCGCCCTGATCGACCTTGTCCTTGAGGGCGAGCGCGCGCGGCAGGCGCTGGGTGCGCATGCGCTCCAGCAGGGCGACGATGACGCCAGTTTCGGTATCCACTTGACTCATGACAGCGGCCTCGCGGTGAGTAGGTTGATGGGGTGGTTACGCGTCAGGCGCCGAAGCGCGTCACTGAGCTGGGGTCCGGCATGCGTCCCTCGATCAACTCGTTCAGCACGTACCAGATGGCATCCGCGCGGGGCGGGCAGCCGGGCACGAAGACATCGACCTTCACCTCGCCATGGATCGGCTTCACGACCGCGAGCAGCGCCGGAACGCCCCGCGTCGGGATCTGGGGTTGCAGGGTGACGTTCTCGCGATAGGCGCGGTCCATGACGTCGGCCAGCTTGAAGTAATTGCGCATCGCCGGGACGTTGCCGTTGACCGCGCAGTCGCCGAGGCTGATCAGCAGCTTGCAGTGCTTGCGGAACGCCTTGGCCTTCTCCAGATCGTCGTCCGAGCTGATCGAGCCCTCAAGAATGCCGACATCGACCTGCTCCGGCAGTTCCTTGGCGTCGACCAGTGGGCTGTAGACGATATCGATCTTCTGGGCCAGCTCCACCAAGCGCTCATCCATGTCGAGAAACGACATGTGACAGCCCGAGCAGCCGTCCAGCCAGGTGGTGGCGACCGTGATTCGAGTCGGTGTGCTCATTGGGCATGTCTCCGGCGTGCGAGGATCGGCAGGAAGTGTTGGTCCTTGACCATCTCACCCACGGAGGTGCCCTGTTTGACCAGGGCTCCGGTCGGACAGACCTGCACGCACTTACCGCAACTGGTGCAGGTCTCGCTTTCGCCCCAGGGCAGCGCGAGATCTGTGATGACGCGGCAGTCGCTGCCGCGGCTCATCACGTCCCAGGTATGGGCGCCCTCGATCTCGTCGCAGACCCGCACGCAGCGGGTGCAGAGGATGCAGCGGTTGTGATCGAGCCGGAACATTTCGTGCGAGCTGTCCACCGGGTAGGCGACCTGGCGGTAGGGAACGCGCACATGGTCGACACCGCACCTCTGACCGAGCCATTGCAGCTCGCAGTGGCCGTTGGAGACGCACACCGAGCAGACGTGATTACGCTCGGCGAAGAGCATCTCGATGATGGTGCGGCGATAGCGTTGCAGACGCTCGGTATTGGTCTGGACCTGCATGCCCTCGGCGACGCGGGTCGAGCAGGCGGCGACCAGGCGGCCCTGGCCCGCGACCTCGACCATGCAGAGGCGGCAGCCGCCCCAGACGGAGAGCCCATCCAGGTAGCAGAGGCTGGGGATCGGGATCTTGTTCTCCCGACAGACCTCGATCAGGGTCTCGTCCTCGCGGGCGGAGAGATCCCGGTCATCAATCTTGAGCGTGACGACGCGGACATTCGGCTGGGTGAGGGGTGGGGGCATGGCGGCTCCGGGTGGTCGTCAGGTCGCGGGCGGTGAAATCAAGTCCAGTAATCAGGGTCGAGGAGTTGATCGATCGTGAAGGGGCATTGCACGGGATAGGTGTTTTCCGGAAGACCCGTTTCCAGGATGGCGCGATGACGCGCCACTGCGTAACGACGCGCGAGCAGCTCCGGCAGCGTCCCCTTTAAGCTCGGACTGTCCTCCAGGAGTTCCGTGATCTCGTCCCTGGCGTTGGTGATCGAGAGTTGCCAGCTCAGGCCGCGAAAGGTCGGCTGGTGGCGCCACTTCAGCAAATGCAGCAACAAGTTCTTGAGATGACTCGACAGCGCATGCTTCTCGCTGCGTCCCATGTCTTCCAGCTCCTCGGCGATTCGCCCCAGGTCCAATCCCGAGAGTTGCCCGGTCCTGAGTCGTTCCGCGCTCTCCATCGCCCATGCGTAATAGTCTTGGGTGGGCATTGCCGTCAGCTCGTCTTTCCTTGCAGCTTCTCTTCGTACTCGTCACGGAAATACCGCAGCGTGCTCAATACCGGATTCGGCGCCGTCTGCCCGAGGCCGCAGAGACTGGTGGCCTGGACCACCTCGCAGAGTTCCTCCAGCAAGGCGAGGTCCGCGTGGGTGCCGTTGCGACTTGGTGATCTTGTCCAGGATTCCATGCATCTGCTGGGTTCCCGCGCGGCAGGGCGTGCACTTGCCGCAGGACTCGCTCATGCAGAACTCCATGAAGTAACGGGCGACGTCCACCATGCAGGAGGTCTCGTCCATGACGATCATGCCGCCGGAGCCCATCATGGTGCCGAGGGTCTTGAGGCTGTCGTAATCGACCGGGATGTCGAGATGCTGATTGGGGATGCAGCCGCCGGACGGGCCGCCGGTCTGCACCGCCTTGAAGGCCTTGCCGTCCGGGATGCCGCCGCCGATGACCTCGATGATGTCGCGCAGGCTGGTGCCCATGGGCACCTCAATCAGACCCGTGTTCTGAATCTTCCCGGCCAGCGCGAACACCTTGGTACCCTTGGATTTCTCGGTGCCGATGGAGGCGAACCAGTCTCCGCCGTTGCGGATGATGGGGGCGATATTGGCGAAGCTCTCGACATTGTTGATCAGGGTCGGGCAGCCCCAGAGGCCGGACTCGGCGGGGTAGGGCGGACGAGGGCGCGGTTGGCCGCGCAGACCCTGGATGGAAGCCATGAGTGCGGTTTCCTCGCCGCAGACGAAGGCGCCCGCGCCCAAACGGATCTCGATCTCGAAGCTGAACTGGGTGTCCGCGACCTTGGCGCCGAGGAAGCCGGCCCGCTTCGCCTTGCGGATGGCGGTCTCCAGCCGCTCCACGGCCAGCGGATACTCGGCGCGGACGTAGACATAACCCTTGCTCGCCCCCACGGCATAGGCCGCGATCGCCATGCCCTCGAGGATCCGATGGGGGTCGGATTCCAGGACGGCGCGGTCCATGAAGGCGCCGGGGTCGCCCTCGTCGGCGTTGCAGATGACGTACTTCTGCCCGGCCGGCATCTTGGCGATGGTCGACCACTTGAGCCCGGTCGGGTAGCCGCCGCCGCCGCGTCCGCGCAGCCCGCTGGTGGTCACCTCGCGTAGCACGTCGGCCGGGGTCATCTCGCTCAGCGCCTGCACCAGCGCCGCGTAGCCGCCGACGGCCACGTAGCCCTTGAAGCTGTCCGGGTCGATGATCCCCGAGTTCTCGAGCACGATGCGCTGCTGGCGGGCGAAGAAGGGCTGATCGGTGGGGCAGCGCAGGCGTTCGATCGGAGCCCCGCAGACGCTGGCCATGATGTCGGGCGCGTCCGCCGGGGTCACGTCGCGATAGAGCGTGGAGCCCGCCAGGTCGGAATCCCTGTCCGCCACCGCGACCAGTGGGCCGGCGGAGCAGAGCCCCATGCATCCGACCCCCTTGACCTTGCAGGTCCCGCCGCCACCGTCTCCGCACGCCTGGGTGAGTGCCTCCATGACCGGCAGCGCGCCGGAGGACTGGCAGCTCGCCGCCATGCAGACACGAACCTCGCGCTTGACCCCAGCATCCTCGGCGCGGTACTCGGCGGCCATTTCGGCCAAGTCTTCCAGGTGCATCTCAGTTCAGCTCCTCCAGCTTGGCGATCAAGGTATCCGCGGCCTGCTTGCCCAGCACGTCACCGTCCAGGACCACGGCCGGCGCCAGCCCGCAGGCACCCACGCAGCGTGCGGTGAGCACGGACAAGCGGTCATCCTCGGTGGTGTCGCCGGGGTTCACCCCGTAGCGCTCCTGGATGCCCTCCAGCAGCCCGCCCGCCCCTTTGATGTAGCAGGCGGTGCCGGTACAGACCACGCAGGCATGCCGGCCTTTCGGCTTCAACATGAAGATGTGGTAGAAGGTCGCGACGCCGTAGACCTTACTCAAGGGCAGATCGAGCGAGGCGGCGACGAAGCGCATCGAATTCTCGTCGAGAAACCCAAAGGCGTCCTGCACGCTGTGGAGCGTTTCGATCAGCGCGTGACCGCTGTAGCCGTTGCGGCGCATGGTGGCATTGACGAGCTTCCAGCGCTTGTCCTCGCTGGGCAACGGGGGTTTCACTTGCTGCAATGTCATGTTGACTCCCAAGGGCTAGCGGTATTCGGGCTCGCTTGCGGTGCGCCGCGTCCACTTTGCGGGGGCTGCGGTGGGGTCTGACTAGACCCTGCGGTACGATGAGCGGACACTATGGCGCAAGTGTATGACAGATTCGTGGCCTTGCGGAATGTCATTGCACGAGCCAAAGACGGACGCCGCCAATCCCCCGACGCCTCCGGCGATGGCCTCATCGCGGTTATACTCCCCGTGCCGCCCGCCTCACCATCAACCGACTCCGAGACTATGGACGAGACGATTCCTCCCCGCAAACGCACGCCCGGCATCTATCTGCTGCCGAATCTCTTCACCACCGCCGCCCTCTTTGCCGGTTTTTATGCCGTTCTGGCCGCGACTCAGGGTCGTTTCGAGGCCGCCTCTCTCGCCATCATGGCGGCCATGCTGCTTGATGGTTTCGATGGCCGGATCGCCCGGATCACCAACACCCAGAGCGATTTCGGCGCGGAGTACGACAGTCTGTCCGACATGGTTGCCTTCGGCGTCGCGCCAGCACTGGTTGCCTATCACTGGGCGCTGGGCGGACTGGGCAAGATCGGCTGGCTGGCGGCCTTCGTCTTTACCGCTGCGGCGGCATTGCGCCTGGCCCGCTTCAACACCCAGATCGGCATCGCCGACAAACGTTATTTCCAGGGGCTCGCCAGTCCAGCCGCCGCCGCCATCATCGCCACCGGCATCTGGACCGCGAACGACCTGGGGGTCGATGGGTCCAGTGTCTCCTGGCTGGCTGCCTTTCTGACCGCGGGGGCCGGTCTCCTGATGGTGAGCAATTTCCGCTACCTGAGCTTCAAACAGCTCAACCTCCAAGGGCGGGTTCCTTTTCTCCTGGTCGTGGCGGTCATGCTCGGATTCGCCGTCGTCTACATCTACCCGCCGTTGGTGCTCTTTTTGATGGCGGTGACTTACGCCATTTCAGGGCCGGCATGGACTCTGTTTCGTCTCAAGAAGAACCGGGCGCGGCGGCGGCGAGAGACGACGGATTGAGATATCGATGCAGGCGCCGGGATCACATCAAGCGTCCGCGTCCGGATGACCGCGGGCGGTTTGGAGGGCGGATCGATAGGGGTGGGTTTGCGGCAGCGGAGAGGCACGATAGCCGACAGGAAGCACGCCCGGCTTGCGCTGTAAGCTCCGAGGCCCTATTGGGGGCCATCGGAGCCGACCGGGAGTGCAGGGGTCAGTGATGCAGGCGCGCGCTCTGGTCGCGTGCCGAATCGCCCGAGGCGTCATGTCCATCGTCCGTGACCTGGACCGGCTCCTCGCCCTCGATTTTGGTTTCGATGGGCGCCGGATGTTTCGTCAGGGCCAGATCAAGCACCTCGTCGATCCATCGCACCGGAAGGATCTTGAGGTGCTGCTTGATATTTTTCGGGATCTCGGTCAGGTCGCGCGCGTTTTCAAAGGGGATGATGACCGTCTCGATGCCGCCGCGATGGGCGGCGAGCAGCTTTTCCTTGAGCCCGCCGATGGGCAGAACCTCGCCTCGCAGGGTGATCTCGCCGGTCATGGCAACATTCGAACGCACCGGGATCTTCGTCAAGGCCGAAACCAGTGCCGTGCACATGGCCACGCCCGCGCTCGGGCCATCCTTGGGGGTCGCGCCCTCTGGCACATGGATATGCACATCGAAGGTGTTGTGGAAATCCGCCGGTAGTCCCAGTGCGTCCGCGCGTGCGCGCACCACGGTCATGGCGGCCTGAATGGACTCCTGCATGACATCGCCGAGCTGGCCGGTGTAGGTGAACTTACCCTTGCCGGGCACGAGCGCCGACTCGATCCGCAGCAACTCGCCGCCCACCTCGGTCCAGGCCAGCCCGGTCACTTGTCCGATCTGATCGAACTCGTCGGCGCGACCGTAACGGAAGCGCTGCACACCGAGATATTTTTCGAGCGTCTTGGACGTGACCGTCGTCGGCGCATCCCGCTTTTTAAGCAGAACTTCCTTGACGACCTTACGGCAGATCTTGGAGATCTCGCGCTCCAGGTTGCGCACGCCTGCCTCGCGGGTGTAATGCCGAATGATGTCGCGCAGCGCGCTCTCCCGAATCACCAGCTCGCCCGACTTGAGGCCGTTATTCTTGATCTGCTTGGGAGCCAGATAGCGCTCTGCAATCGCGACCTTCTCGTCTTCCGTATAGCCGGAAAGACGGATCACCTCCATGCGATCAAGCAGGGCGGGCGGGATGTTGAGGGTGTTGGCCGTGCCGACGAACATGACCTCCGAGAGGTCGAAGTCGACTTCCAGATAGTGGTCGACGAAGGTGTGGTTCTGCTCGGGGTCCAGCACCTCCAGCAAGGCGGAGGCCGGATCGCCACGGAAGTCCATGGCCATCTTGTCGATCTCGTCGAGCAGGAAGAAGGCATTGCGCGAGCCAGCCTTGGAGAGGTTCTGGATGATCTTTCCCGGCAGGGCGCCGATATAGGTGCGCCGGTGACCGCGAATCTCGGCCTCGTCGCGCACGCCACCCAGCGACATGCGCACGAACTCGCGGTTCGTCGCGCGCGCGATCGACTGCCCGAGCGACGTCTTGCCGACGCCGGGCGGACCGACCAGACAGAGAATCGGGCCCTTGAGCTTGCGCACGCGCTGCTGCACGGCGAGATATTCGAGGATGCGTTCCTTGACTCGCTCCAGGCCATAGTGGTCCTTGTCGAGGACCGCCTCGGCGACCTTGATGTCGTTGCGGATGCGGGTGCGTTTCTTCCAGGGCACGCCGACCAGGGTATCGATGTAGTTGCGCACCACGGTCGCCTCGGCTGACATGGGCGACATCAGCTTGAGCTTGTTCAGCTCCCCTAGCGCCTTGTTCTTCGCCTCGCGCGGCATCCCGGCCGCCTCGATCCGCTTGGCCAGATCCTCGATCTCGTTGGGTGCGTCCTCAAGCTCGCCCAGTTCCTTCTGGATCGCCTTCATCTGCTCGTTGAGATAATACTCGCGCTGATTCTTCTCCATCTGACGCTTGACACGTCCGCGGATGCGCTTCTCCATCTGCAGGATGTCGTTCTCGGACTCCATCAGGCCCATCAGGTGCTCTAGCCGCGCCTGAACGTCGATCATCTCCAGCACGCGCTGCTTCTCGTCGAGCTTCAGCGACATATGGGCGGCCATGGTGTCCGCGAGCCGGCCGGCGTCGTCGATGCTAGCCAAGGAGGTCAGTACCTCGGGCGGCACCTTCTTGTTGAGCTTGACGTACTGATCGAACAGGGTCATGGCCGAGCGCATGAGCACTTCCTGCTCGCGGTCATCGATTTCGAGGACTTCCTCCATGGGCTCGATGAGCGCGGAGAAGGATTCCTCGGTCGTGACGAAGCGCTCGATATGGGCGCGTTGGTTGCCTTCCACCAGCACCTTGACGGTTCCGTCGGGGAGTTTGAGGAGCTGGAGGATGTTGGCCAGCGTGCCGATTTCGTGCAGATCCTTGACGGCTGGATCGTCGACATCCGCGCTCTTCTGGGCGATCAGCAGGATCTGCTTGTCGCTCGCCATGGCGCCGTCGAGGGCGCGAATGGACTTGTCGCGCCCCACGAAGAGCGGAATCACCATATGCGGGTAGACGACGACATCCCGCAGGGGCAGGACAGGCACCTCCTGTATGAGGAGTCGTTCGGATGCGGAATCTGTATCGTGTTGCGCCATGGAAACCCGTTCTCGTTGGATCGATGATCGCTCGATCAGGTGTCAGCAGTCATCCGAACCGGACCAACCGCGAGGAACCACCCGAGACATCGATGATATAGAGGGATGACGACAGGATCGGGGCGGCGGGCATTGTTCTCAACACCGCAACCGCGACATCCGATGCGATTCGGACAGGATCAACGGGACCGAGCGTTGGCCGCCCGGTCCCGCGCGGCACTCACTCCGCCGCGACGGCCTGCTTCTCGACGCCGTCATAGATCAGGAAGGGCTTATTCTCGCCGGAGATGACGGAGGCATCGATCACGACCTTGCCGACATGGTCCATCGATGGCAGATCGTACATGGTGTCGAGCAGCACCTGCTCCATGATGGTCCGCAGTCCACGCGCGCCGGTCTTGCGTTCCATGGCCTTGCGCGAGATCTCGCGCAGGGCGTCGTCGCGGATCTCCAACTGCACGCCTTCCATCTCGAACAGCCGCGCGTATTGCTTGACCAAGCGCGTGCTTGGGCTCGGTCAGGATCCGCATCAGCGCGGCCTCGTCGAGCTCCTCCAGGGTCGCCATGACGGGCAGACGGCCGACGAACTCTGGTATCAGCCCGTAGCGGATCAGATCCTCCGGCTCGACCGCGCTCAGCAGCTCGCCGATCTGACGGCTGTCGTCCTTGCTGTGGACCTCCGCGGAGAAACCGATTCCGGTCTTGCGCGAGCGGTTCTGGATCGACCTTATCCAGCCCGGCGAAGGCGCCGCCGACAATGAAGAGAATATTGGAGGTATCGACCTGGAGAAATTCCTGCTGCGGATGCTTGCGTCCGCCCTGCGGCGGCACCGAGGCAATGGTGCCCTCGATCAGCTTGAGCAGCGCCTGCTGCACGCCTTCGCCCGAGACGTCGCGGGTGATCGACGGGTTGTCCGACTTGCGCGAGATCTTGTCGATCTCGTCGATATAGACGATCCCGGTCTGCGCCTTCTCGACGTCGTAGTCGCACTTCTGCAGCAGCTTCTGGATGATGTTCTCGACATCCTCGCCGACATAGCCCGCCTCGGTCAGCGTGGTCGCGTCGGCGATGGTGAAGGGCACGTTCAGGAGCCGCGCCAGGGTCTCGGCCAGCAGAGTCTTGCCGGATCCGGTCGGCCCGATCAGCAGGATGTTGCTCTTGGCGATCTCGATGTCTTCCTTGGCCTCCGCCACCTCGAGACGCTTGTAGTGGTTGTAGACCGCGACGGACAAGACCTTTTTGGCCTTTTCCTGTCCGATCACGAACTCGTCGAGACGCGCATTGATCTCGCGCGGCTTGGGCAGATGATTCGTGGTTTCACCGACGCTCTCCTGCATCTCCTCGCGGATGATGTCGTTGCAGAGTTCGACGCACTCGTCGCAGATGAACACGGAAGGACCGGCGATGAGCTTGCGGACTTCGTGCTGGCTCTTACCGCAGAAGGAACAGTAGAGCAGTTTGCCTTCGTCGCTCTTGCCGTGATTGTTTCCACTCATCGGGGATAGGTCTCCGGGGGGTCGGTTAGGGATGCGAAACCAGCATTCCCGAGCGTACAGCCAATTCAATCATAACCATTTGGACATATATGGCAAGACGCTTAAGCACGGGGTTTGCGTGGCGTCACAGATTTAATTCGTTCACTTCGCGCGACGCCGACCCGGCGGATCCGCGCGCGGTGTCAGGCTTTCGGCGGCCACGGGGCCGCGTTCGGTGATGACTTTGTCGATCAGTCCGTACTCCTGCGCAGCCTCGCCGCCCATGAAACGATCGCGCTCGGTATCCTCGGCGATCTTCTCGATCGGCTGGCCGGTGTGCTGCGGCCAGGATCTGGTTCAGCCGCTCCCGGATATAGAGGATCTCGCGGGCATGGATCTCGATGTCGGTCGCCTGGCCCTGGAAGCCGCCGAGCGGCTGATGGATCATCATCCGCGAGTGGGGCAGACAATAGCGCTTGCCCTTCGCGCCACCCGCGAGCAGCAAGGCACCCATGCTGGCGGCCTGGCCGATGCACATGGTGCTGACATCGGGGCGGACGAAGCTCATGGTGTCGTAGATCGCCAGTCCGGCCGTGACCGAGCCGCCCGGCGAGTTGATATAGAGGTGAATGTCCTTGTCGGGGTTTTCCGACTCCAGGAACAGGAGCTGGGCCACGACCAGGTTGGCCATATGGTCCTCGACCGGGCCGACGAGGAAGATCACACGCTCCTTCAGCAGACGCGAATAGATATCGTAGGAGCGCTCGCCGCGAGCGGTCTGCTCGACCACGATCGGAATCAGACCCAAACCTTGGGGCTGCCAGTCGGTGTGACTCAAAGGAGTGCTCATGGATCGGATTTTCACCTGTGTTGATCGCGCCGGGTCGGGAGCGACCCGGCGGGCGCCGTAACCGTCGAACTATCCCAGCGCGGATGGGTTCATCGTCCCCTGATGGGTCAGTTCCTCGAACGAAACAGGCTCTTCCTCGACCTTGATCTGCTCCAGCAGTAGGTCGACGACCTGTTCCTCAAGGGCCAGGGTCTCCACCGCGCCGAGGCGCGAGCGATCGGCATAGTGATAGTCGACGACTTCCTGCGGATTCTCGTAAGTCGAGGCCATGTGTTCGATCATCTCGCGCACCCGCTGGGAGTCGACGGTGAGCGCTTGCTCGGAGATGATCTTGCCGAGGATCAGGCCCAAGGCGACGCGCCGCCGCGCGCCCGTCTCAAAGAGCTCGAGCTGGCAGCTCCATCCGGGCACCGCCCAAGGCTTGGCGCATCTGATCGGCCATCGACTCCATTTCCTGCCGCACCAGCGATTTCGGCAGCTCGATCGGGTTCGCCGCGAAAAGGATGTCCATCACCTGTTCCTTGGTGCGGGCGCGCAGCCGCTGCTTTCAATTCGCGCTCCATATTCCGCCGCACCTCGGTCTTGAAACGCTCGACATCGCCATCCTCGACGCCGAAGCGCTGAAGGAATTCGTCTTCGATCTCAGGAACCTTGGGTTCGGCGACCGCATCGACCGTGACCTCGAACCTGACTGGCTTGCCAGCAAGATGCGCCGCTTGGTAGGGCTCCGGGAAGGTGAGATCAAGGGTGCGCTGCTCGCCCGTGGAGGCGCCGATCAGGCCATCCTCGAAGCCGGGGATCATGCGTCCAGCGCCGAGCTCGAGCTTGAGCCCGGAGGTCGATCCGCCCTCGAAGGCTTCGCCGTCGACCGTGCCGGTGAAGGAAACGGTCAGCTGATCGCCGGTCTGGCAGGGGCGCTCGACGGCTTCCCAGGTCTTGTTCTGCTGGCGCAACTGCTCGATCATGGCGTCCAGATCGGCATCGGTGACGGTGCTCACGGGACGCTTGACGACCTGCTCGGACAAGGCGGCGAGTTCGAACTCCGGCATGACCTCGAAGATCGCCGTGAAGCCGACGCGCTTCTCGGCGAGGTCGATGTCGGGCTCGATGCGGGGCATCCCGGCCGGTCGAAATGGTTCGCGGCTCATCGCATCCGTCAGGCTGGATTGCACCAGATCGCCGAAGACTTCCTGCTGCACATGTTCCGCGTAGCGCTGACGCAGCACCTTCATCGGTACTTTGCCTGGGCGGAAGCCGGGCAGCCGGATCTTGCGCGCAAGCTGCTGCAAGCGCTTTTCGATTTCGCTGTCGACCTGCTCGAAAGGCAGATCGATCCGAATCCGTCGCTCAAGCCCTTCACCCGTTTCCACCGACACTTGCATTGAGTCTCTCCCACGGACGCCCCGGACGGAGCGGTCCGCACGTTACGAAATTCCGACGCCGGCACCCGGCCCGCGCCCTAAAAAGTTTTCGAGTATAGCCTGCGACCCGGCCTGGCTCCAAGCGCCATGCATTCAGTGCGACGGGTGCTCCGCTTGGGGCGACCCGGACACCCCGCGCTCCAGCTCGCCGGCCCGGCGCAATTCGCGCTTGAGGATCTTGCCGGCCGCGTTCCTGGGCAGCGACTCGCGCACCAGGATGCGACGCGGAATCTCGTGTTGGCCGAGATGCTCGCGGCACCAGGCGCGCAGACTCGCTGGCGTGGCGGACGAGCCAGGCCGCAAGACCAGGTGCGCGACCGGCACCTCGCCATGACGGGCGTCCGGCTCGCCGACGACTGCGGCCTCCGCGACCTCCGGATGGGCATGGAACGCCTCCTCGATCACGCGCGGATAGACGTTCATGCCATTGGTGATGATGAGATCCTTGAGTCGATCGACCAGATAGAAATAGCCGTCGCCATCGCGATAACCCGAATCGCCGGTGCGGAACCAGTCCCCGAAGAAACTTTCGCGAGTGGCCTCCGGCAGATTGAAATAGCCTTTCATGACGTTCCGGCCACGGACGCAGACCTCACCCGTTTCGCCGTCGGGAACGGCCCTTCCCTCGGCATCCAGGATCCGCATCGCGACGCCGGGGATCGGCAGCCCGACCGATCCGGGCTTACGCTCGCCCCTGACCGGGTTGACGCAGGTCACGGGGCCGCATTCGGTTGGACCGTCGCCTTCCAGCACGGGCAGGCCGAAACGCGCCTCGAACGCGGACATGAGCGCGACCGGCATGGCCGCGCCGCCGCTGACGCAGATCCGCACGCCGTGCCAGAGCGCACGTCATCTCCTCGTCGAGCCGCATGAGGACGCCGTACATGCTCGGCACGCCGAGGAAGACGGTGGCACCGTGTCGGGCAATCGCCTGGGTGACCAGCTTGGGCTCGAAGCGGGCGACCGGTACCAGGGCAAAACCATGCAGCAAGGGCGTCAGCATTCCCACCGTCGCGGCGAAGGCATGGAACATGGGCAATACCACCAGCACCCGGTCGTCCTGGGTAAAGCTCAGTGCCTCGGCGACGCTGGCGGTATTGGCGAGCAGGTTGGCGTGGGTGAGCATCGCGCCCTTGGGACGTCCGGTGGTGCCGGAGGTGTAGAGGATGACCGCGAGATCCTCGCTCGGATCGCGTGGCCGCGCGGCGATGGAGCCTGTGGGCGTGATCGGATCCGCGAAGCGGATGGCCTCGGGGTCGGTCGCTTCGCCGATGCAAACGCGCACGCCGATCCCGGTCGTTTCTCCCAGGGCGGCACTGGCGGTGGCCGCGAAGACCTGATGATAGATGAGCCCCCGGCACCGCTATCGCCGAGAATGAAGGCGACTTCCTTGGGGTTGAGCAGAAGATTCAGCGGGACCGCTGTCGCGCCGGCCTTGAGGATGGCGAGATAGGCGATGACGAATTCGGCGCCATTCCCGCACAGGAGTCCGACCCGATCCCCGGCGGCGATGCCGGCTTCCGCCAGCCCGGCGGCGACGCCGTCCGAGGCGCGGTCGAGCGCCTCGAAGGTCCAGTTGCCATCGTCATCGAAGATACAGACGGCATCGCCGCGTCGCTTGGCCGTCGCGCGGAAGCGCGCGGGGATGTCGAGTTCGACGGTTTCGGAGTCCTCCATCGACGCTGCGGGGTCAGATGACCTTGGAAAATCCGATCGGACCCGTTTTGGTGGCCAGATAGGCGTCGAAGGCCATGCAGATGTTGCGCACCAGCAGACGTCCGCGCGGCAGGATGCGGATCCTGTCGGCATCGAGCTCGACCAGTCCGTCCTCGGCCATGCCCTGGAGCTTGCTCAGACTCTCGGCGAAATACTCGTCGAAGCGGATGTCCCAGGCGGCTTCGACCGAGCGTGATGTCCAGCTGGAAGTGGCAGATGAGCCGGGTGATGACGTCGCGGCGGATCAGATCGTCGCGGTTCAGCTCGATTCCGCGGAAGACCGGCAGACGCCCGGCGTCGATGTCGGCGTAATACTCGTCCAGCTCACGCCGGTTCTGGCCGTAGGTGTTGTCGATCATGCCGATCGAGGTCACACCGATCCCGATCAGGTCGCAGTCGGCATGGGTCGAGTAGCCCTGGAAGTTGCGATAGAGGGTGCCGGCCTGCTGGGCCAGCGCCAGCTCGTCGTCGGGGCGCGCGAAGTGGTCCATGCCGATATAGACATAGCCCGCCTCGGTCAGCCGCGCGATGGTCGACTGGAGGATGTCGAGCTTGACCTCGGGTGCCGGCAGATCGGCGTCGTTGATGCGCCGCTGCGGCTTGAAGCGCTCCGGCAGATGGGCATAGTTGAAGATCGAGAGACGCTGCGGATTGACCTCGATGACGCGCTCCAGGGTCTTGCCGAAGCTCTCGACCGACTGGAAGGGCAAGCCGTAGATCAGATCGATGCTGGTCGAGCGGAAGCCCTCGGCGAGCGCCGCCTCCAGCACCGTCATGGTCTGCGCCTCGGTCTGGAAGCGATTGACCGCCTCCTGCACGCGCGGATCGAAGTCCTGCACGCCCAGACTCATGCGGTTGAAGCCGATGCGCCGCAGCAGCTTGACCGTGGCGGCATCGGCCTCGCGCGGGTCGATCTCGATCGAGAACTCGCCGACATCGTCGCCCGCCAGGTTGAAGTGACGGCGCGTCACCTCCATCAGCTCGGTCATCTGGGCGTGGCTGAGGAAGGTCGGCGTGCCGCCGCCCCAATGCAGCTGCTCCACCTGACGCGGGACTTGTCGAACAGCGCCGACTGCATCTCCAGCTCGCGATAGACGCGCTCCAGATAGGGCGGCGCGAGCGAGCGGTCCTTGGTCGCGATCTTGTTGCAGGCGCAATAGAAGCAGACCGTGTCGCAGAAGGGGATGTGGAAATAGATCGAGAGCGGTCGACCGCTCTGATTGCTGCGCGCGCAGGCCGCCTGGTAGGCCGCCTCGTCGAAGGATTCGTCGAACTCGACCGCAGTCGGATACGAGGTATAGCGCGGACCGCTTTGGTCGTAGCGACGAATCAAATCAAGGTCGAAGGAAACACCTTGCTCCACCGTTCAATCCTCCAGCCGCGGGGCGCGTCGCTGGCCCCCAAACGGCGCATCATCGTAAAGCCTGTTCAGGCATCATCCCCGCCCACATCGAGCCCACGGCGATGGGTCTCGTTGATCTGTTTGAGCAGGGTATGAAATGGAATCTCTTCCGCGTACTTGCCGGCCAGGTCCATGAACGGCAGATCCTCTCGGCCAAAGGCGTAGGTGCCGTCCTTCATGGCGGCATGGATCGCCTTAATGCCCTTCTTCCAGCGGATCGAGAAAGGCAGGGAAACGCGCCATGTCCTCCAGCTCGAACTCCATGACACTCGCGCAGATCCTCGACCTCGAAGACCGCCTGGCGCACCCACTCGACGTACTCCTCGACGCTTCGCGCCCGTCTCAGGCTCATTGCGTGAAGGCCTCTTCGATCAGCGGCTGGTACTCGACCGAGCTGCTCGCGGGTCAGGAGGAAGACGCCCTCGCCGCCGCGCTCGAATTCGAGCCAGGTGAAGGGAACATTCGGCAGTCGCGCTCTAGGAACTCGGGCCGAGTTGCCGACCTCGACGATCAGGATGCCGTCGTCGGTCAGGTGACGAGCGGCCTCGTCGAGGATCCGGACCACGAGATCGAGACCGTCCTCGCCGCCCGAGCAGGCCGAGTCGCGGCTCGTTGTGGTATTCGATCGGCAAGCGACTCCAGCTCGGCGCGCGAGACGTACGGAGGATTCGAGACGATCACGTCGTAGCGATTGCCCGCCAAGCGACGCGAAGAGATCGGATTCCAGCACCCGCACCCGATCCCCGACCCCGTGACGCTCCACGTTGCGCCGGGCGACGTCGAGGGCATCCGGTGAGATATCGACCAGGTCGACATCCACGTCCGGCAGGATAGACCGCCGCCGCGATGCCGATGCAGCCGCTGCCGGTGCAGAGATCCAGCACGCGACCGACCCGCTCGGCATCGATCCAGGGGTCGAATCCGGCCTCGACCAGTTCAGCGATCGGGCGAGCGCGGCACCAGCACCTGGCGGTCGATCACGAACTCCAGGCCGGCGAACCAGGCGCGCCCGATCAGATAGGCCGCCGGAAGACGCTCCACGACCCGCCGCTCGATCAACTCGGAAACCCGCACGCGCTCGGCCGGGGTCAGCCGACAGTCGCGAAAGCCCGCGGGCAGGCCGGGATCGAGATGCAGGCCGCTCAGCACCAGTTGGGCGGCCTCGTCGATGGCGTTGTCGGTACCGTGGCCGAAGTGGAGTTCCGCCGCGTTGAATCGGCTTGCGCCCCATCGCACGAAGTCTTGGATCGTCATCAAACCGTCTGGCTGTTCTGCCATGGCGCCATTCAATCGCGTTCAGTCGGAGGAAAGGGACGGGCAGGGGAACCCGTGAGCGTGGCGGCGAGAGGCTGCCCGCAAACAAGCGGGGAAGGATACCATTGCCGGGCGGTCTTTTTCAGCTCAAGTGTGCGACGGGGCCGGAGCGAACGCGCGCGTTCGGAGCATCGGGAGTTTGCGGCGGTCACTCCAACGCTCCGGAGCGACCGGTCGCGCAAGACCCGCGACCGACCGATCAGGCGGCGCGCTTGTGTTTATCGGCGTCCAGCTCGATGCCTGCGGCAGCATGATGATCGACCTGCCCGATCGCGCCTCGCTCGACCAGATTCTGGAGCGTGATGTCGCTCAGGAAACGGAAGATCTCGTCGCTGAGCTGGTCCCAGAGGTGATGCGTCAGGCAGCGCTGTCCCTCGCGACAATTCTCGCGACCGCCGCAACGGGTGAACTCGACCCACTCGTCCACCGCGCAGATGATGTTGGCGATGGAGATCTCGTCCGGCGACTTGCCCGAGATAGTAGCCGCCGCCAGGCCCGCGCACGCCGCGCACGAGCTTCTTGGCCGCGGAGCGCCGCAAAGAGTTGCTCCAGGTAAGACAGCGAGATCCCCTGGCTCACCGAAATGTCCGCAAGCGTGACCGGACCCTTGCCCGCGTGCAAGGCCAGTTCAAGCATGGCGGTCACCGCGTATCTGCCTTTGGTCGATAGTCTCATTGTTCTGGTGCCTGCTGGGTGTTGATGTGACCGAGATCCGAGGCGCTCGTACTCTGCGAACCCGATACCACTAAATTAGTCAACAATTTTCCCATTTCAACTGCGCTGTTGAATTCCAGCGGAGATTCGGCTGGCGTGCGGTCAGGACTGAACGAGGCGGGGGTGCCGTGGGGTAAGGACGCTGGCTGGCGCCAGGGTCGCCGGGCGCGGACCAAAACAGTGTCCCTGACGCAGACAGAAGACCAGCCATTTGGAGAGGAAGAGATTCGCTTGCCATTTGTCGGCCAGGGCTGGATGGGCATAGTCCCCGCGCAACGGGAGCACGGATTGCTTGAGCGCCAGGACCTCGACCTGCCGGGCATCGTGGTAGACACGCAGGCAAGCGTCCGGGTCCGGATGCGGCTCGTCCGTGTCCCGCGACGAGAACAGATGGGTGAGACGCGCCTGGGTGGTGTAGCGGGCCTGGTCCTGGATCTCCAGATGCAGATCGATGACGCCCGGCCGATGGGAGGCGAGCTTCCCGAAATACTGGCCTAGACCGGGGGCCAGGCGCCGCATCAGGAGGTAATTCTCCTCGCACAGACTCATCAGGGCGCCCACATCCGGGCGCCCCGCAAGCAGGCTGGCCGAGGGCCAAGGGTGACAGGGGCGCTGCATCGTCGTTCGAGTCGTCTGGCTAACCGTCAGTGTCGGGGCGAGTCCCTGGTTCAGGGACGCAATGCCATCGTCGGTCGCCGTCGGCCATGACACTAGGGCGAGGGATGCGAGGTCATGCCTCGCTGCTGGCCTGTTCGGCGACCTGACGCTTGACCTCGATCATGTCGAGTTCCCCCGCCTTGGCCAACAGATCGCGGAATGACCCCTCCGGCAGCGCGCCCGCTTGGGAGAAGATGATGATCTGCTCGCGGAAGATCATGAGGGTCGGAATCGAGCGGATCTGAAAATGGGCCGCGATCTGCTGATGTTCCTCGGTATTCACCTTGGCGAACACGACGTCGCTGAAATCCTCCGACACCTTGTCGTAGACGGGCGCGAAGGAGCGGCAGGGGCCGCACCAGGGTGCCCAGAAATCGACGACGACGAAATCGTGATCCTTAATGGTCTGTTCAAAGCTGGCGGTATCGAGCTCGACGACGGCCATGGGGTTTCCCGTGCAGTGTGAATGTTGTCGTGGATGCTATCAGAAACGTTCGCATCCCGTGGCCCCACCAGGACTGGCGCAAGGTCGACCAGTCGCCGGCGGGCCAGTGGCGGAAAGGTCAGAGCGCGTCCAATTGCGCCATGATGCGACCGCGAATCTCCTCGACGGTGCCGATCCCCAGGACTTTGACGTACTTGGGCGCATCCGCGCCGCCGCGCTCCGCCCAAGACGAGTAATAGCCGATCAGCGGCTCGGTTTGGTCGTGATAGACCTTCAGACGCGCCTTCACGGTGTCTTCGCGGTCGTCGTCGCGCTGGATCAGAGGCTCGCCCGTCTCGTTATCCTTGCCCTCGACCTTCGGCGGATTGAAGACGACATGATAGGTGCGGCCGGAGGAGAGATGGACCCGACGGCCGGACATGCGCTTGATGATCTCCTCGTCCGGGACATCGATCTCGACCACCGCGTCGACCATGACGCCGCCATCCTTCAGGGCATCCGCTTGCGGCAGGGTGCGCGGAAAGCCGTCGAACAGAAAACCCTTCTTGCAGTCGTCCTCGGTAATGCGCTCCTTGACCATCCCCATGATGATCTCGTCGGATACCAATCCACCCTCGTCCATGATCTTTTTCGCTGCCTGACCAAGCTCGGTACCCTGCTTGACGTGCGCCCGGAGCATGTCCCCGGTGGAGATTTGCGGAATATTAAAATGCTCCTTGATGAAACCGGCCTGGGTGCCTTTACCGGCACCGGGACCGCCGAGCAGGATGATACGCATGGTGTCTGTCTCCTCGTTGTTTGAATGGATGTTGTTTGGGGATGGATAGCAGGCTGGGTCGTGCCTGACGTTCTTTCCACCATCAAGGCTCGTCGACACTCGTCAGGGCGTCGGGAGCATTGTCTGACTGACCGTCGGCCTGAAACCCTTCATGGAATTCGACCTGACCTTGAGGCATCTGCCCATCAAATGAAAGCGCAAAAAAGACCTCTGGCGGAACTCCATCGTGGAATAAACCGGCCACATTCTCGAATCCAAACCGCCTGTAATAGTCTGGATGGCCGACCAGACAACAACCCTTGGCATCGAGATCCTTGAGTCTTGAGAGACCTTCCTCGATCAATGCCTTGCCAATCCCCAGGCGTTGATACTTCGGCAACACGGAAACCGGTCCTAGTCCGTACCAATTGGCGCGCCGTCGGAGATGTTCAGGGGAGAGAATGCAATATGCCCCACGACACAACCATCGACCTCCGCCACCAGTGAGATGGTCAACGCCTTTGCGGATCTTAGCGCCTCGATGATGAAGTGTTCGGTGTGAGCCCGGAAGTTTCTTTCCGCCAGCTCGCCGCCATGCATCGCGACATCGGCGACAGCGACATCGTCGGACGGACCTATATCGCCAACGGCATGGGCAAGCACCCGAACAAGAGCTTCCAGTTCTACATCAAGAAAAAGGACAGCCTGTTCACGACCATCTTCCTTTATGTCGTGGTCGACAACAACGGCTATTGTAACGCCCAATACCGACAGTACAGGTTCTGATCGGCGCGGCCTTCACCGCCGGGAATGGCGGGCATTCGCCTTTGTCATCGTCGTGGTGCCGGCACGGTCTAGGCCAGTCGGACGGAAGCTGCTATAGACCCGCCTGTTTCAAAGACACCGGGTGACCGCGCACCCGACCGGGACCGAAATGACCGAATTCGCCAATCTGCCGGACAAGGACTACGACGTTCGCAGGACCTTCGGAATCGACGCCGACATGAAGGTCGTCGGCTATGCCGAAACCAGCTCGCACGTGCCCCCGCTCGATCCGGATTACCTGTTCGACCGCAATACCACGCTCGCCATCCTCGCCGGCTTTGCCTACAACCGCCGCGTCATGATCCAGGGCTATCACGGCACGGGCAAATCGACCCATTTCGAGCAGGTCGCCGCCCGACTCAACTGGCCGCTGGTGCGCGTCAACCTCGACAGCCACGTCAGCCGCATCGACCTGGTCGGCAAGGACGCCATCGTCTTGAGGGACGGCAAGCAGATCACCGAGTTCCGCGACGGCATCCTGCCCTGGGCGGTGCAGAACAACATCGCCCTCGTCTTCGACGAGTACGACGCCGGCCGCCCGGACGTGATGTTCGTCATCCAGCGCGTGCTCGAGCAGTCGGGCCGGCTGACCCTGCTGGACCAGAACCGGGTCATCACCCCCACCCCTCGTTCCGGCTGTTCTCGACCACCAACACCATCGGCCTCGGCGACACCTCGGGGCTCTATCACGGCACCCAGCAGATCAACCAGGGCCAGATGGACCGCTGGTCGATCGTCACCACCCTCAACTACCTGCCGCACGACAAGGAAGCCGGGATCGTTCTGGCCAAGGCCAAGACCTACCGGAGCAGCGACGAGGGACGCCGGATCGTCTCCAACATGGTGCGGCTCGCCGATCTCACCCGCTCGGCCTTCATCAACGGCGACCTTTCGACGGTTATGAGCCCGCGCACGGTCATCACCTGGGCCGAGAATGCCGAAATTTTCGGCGGCGATATCGGCTTCGCCTTCCGGCTGACTTTCCTCAACAAGTGCGACGAACTGGAGCGCTCGGTCGTGGCCGAGTTCTACCAGCGCGTCTTCGGCGCCGACCTGCCGGAATCGGCAGCCAATCTCGCCATCAGCGCTTAGGGTCGCACGTCCCTCATGGTGAGCCTGTCGAGCCATGGGGGCATTCCCGGAGTTTCGCCCCATCCGTCGACACGCTCAGGATGAGGCTCCAGGTCATGCCACGTTTTGATGGACTTAAAACGCATGACCGGGTTCTTTGAGTGATCGCACGTTCGAAGC
The DNA here is from genome assembly GCA_963818415.1 of uncultured Gammaproteobacteria bacterium. Lineage (GTDB taxonomy): Bacteria > Pseudomonadota > Gammaproteobacteria > Chromatiales > Chromatiaceae > CAWFSC01. The sequence continues at coordinate 156,556 of CAWFSC010000020.1, forward strand.
GGAAAAGTGGTGTCCACTTTTCCTGAACATGCTCTAGGGTCTTGCCGATGCCGCAGCCGCCGCGCAAACCGAACAAGCCCGATACCGCCGCGCCGTTCAAGGGCGCGGTCGGGGCGACGCTGCGCGCCATCGCCGGCAAGCCGAACATCGAGGTCGCCTTCACCGCCGACCGGCCGATCCTCACCTCGGACAAGGCCCGCATCGCCAACCTGCCGCGCCTGCCCACCGCCCGCGACATCGCCATCGCCCGCGGCCAGGCCGACGCCATGGCCATGCGCCTCGCCGCCCATGACGAAGCGACCCATCGCCGCCGCGCCCCGGCCGATCCGGAAGCGCGCGCCGCCTTCGACGCCCTCGAACAGGCGCGGGTCGAGGCGCTCGGCTGCAAGCGCCTGCCGGGCATGCGGGGCAATCTCTCCGAGGCGCTCGACGACCGGCTGTTCCGCGCCAACTACGACCGCGTCGCCGAAAAGGACGACGCGCCGCTGGCCGAGGCGCTCGGCCTCATGCTGCGCGAAAGCCTCGGCGGCATCGCCGTGCCCGAATCCGGCCAGGGCCTCGTCGATCTCTGGCGCGACGACGTCGAGAGCCGCTGCCGCAAGAGCCTGGATGCCCTCGCCCGCTCCATCGACGACCAGGAGATGTTTTCCCGCGCGGCGCGGCGCCTGCTGCACGATCTCGACCTCTTGAGCGACGCCGATCTCGGCGATTTCGACAACGAGGACGACGACAGCGACGACCAGGACGAGAACGCCGGCGACACCGACAACAAGGAGCCCGAACAGGGACAAGGCGAGGCCGACGAGTCCGAGACGCGGGAAGACGAGGCCGAGGGCAGCGCCGAGGACGAGGGCGAGGCCGAGGGTTCGGAGACCGAGTACCGCGACGCCGACGAGGAGATGGACGGCGAGACCGGCGAGGAAAGCCCGGCGCCGCCACCGCGCGGCCCGGAATCCGACCGCATCCCCAACGCCCAGCTCTACAAGATTTTCACCACCCGCTTCGACGAAGTGGTGCCGGCCGACGACCTCTGCCCGCCCGAGGAACTCGACCAGCTCCGGCAACTGCTCGACCGCCAGCTCGAAAGCCTCGCCGGCGCCGTGGCGCGGCTGGCCAACAAGCTGCAGCGGCGGCTGATGGCGCAACAGAACCGTTCGTGGACCTTCGATCTCGAGGAGGGCGTGCTCGACACGGCGCGGCTGACGCGGGTCGTCACCGATCCCTTGCAGCCCCTGAGCTTCAAGGTCGAGAACGACACCGATTTCCGCGACACCGTGGTGTCCCTGCTCATCGACAATTCCGGTTCGATGCGCGGCCGCCCGATCACCATCGCCGCCATCTGCGGCGACATCCTCGCCCGCACGCTCGAGCGCTGCGGCGTCAAGGTCGAAATTCTCGGGTTCACCACCAAGGCGTGGAAGGGCGGCAAGTCCAGGGAAGCCTGGCTCGAGGCCGGGCGCCCGGCCAATCCCGGTCGGGTCAACGACATCCGCCACATCATCTACAAGAGCGCCGACGAGCCCTGGCGCCATGCAAGGCGCAATCTCGGCCTGATGATGCGCGAGGGCCTGCTGAAGGAGAACATCGACGGCGAGGCGCTGCAATGGGCCCACAAGCGCCTGCTCGGGCGGCCCGAAAACCGCCGCATCCTCATGGTCATCTCCGATGGTGCGCCGGTCGACGACTCGACGCAGAGCGTCAATCCCGGCAATTATCTCGAGGCCCATCTGCGCGAAGTCATCGAGGACATCGAATTGCGCTCGCCCATCCAGCTCATCGCCATCGGCATCGGCCATGACGTCACCCGCTATTACCGCCGGGCTGTGACGCTGCTCGACGCCGAGGAACTGGCCGGCGCCATGACCGACAACCTTGCCTCCCTGTTCGACGAGGAGCCGCCCTCCGGGCCGCGCCGGGTGAGATCGTGATCGACCGTCTCGCCATCGTCGTTGCCCTCGTTTTCGGCTTTTCCGCCGCCGCCGCCGCCGGCGAGATCACCGTGACCACCGTCCCCGTCGACGACTTCAAGGGCGCCGCGCCGGGAGAACGGGTCGATGGCCTTGTCTGGCGGGGCGGGGTTCAGATGCAGTCGGATGCCGCCGAATTCGGTGGCCTGAGTGGCGTCGCCTTCACCGGGCCGGACCAGAAGCTCGCCTTCGTTTCCGACCGCGGCTGGTTCATTTCCGGGCAGCTGCTCTATGACGAGATCGGCCGGCCGCTCGAACTGATCGGCGTCGAGGTCTCCGCCATCAAGAACTCGGGCGGGGCCGACCTGCCGCGCGCCTATGCCCGCGACGCCGAGGCGATCACGCCGATCGTTCGCGACGGCACCGTCGCCGCGGTGCGCGTCAGCTTCGAGAACCTCACCCGTGTCGCCGATTTCGACGTCGTCGACGGCCGGCCCCAGGGTCCGGCGCGCGAGGTGCCCATCCCCGACTGGCTCAGCCACCTCAGGACAAATGCCTCGCTGGAGGCGACGTGCATCGCGCCGGACGCCTCGCCGGTCGCCGGCTCGACCATGCTGATCACCGAGGGGGACGAGACGCCGGACGGCAATCTCGCCGCCTATATGCGCGGCAGCCGCGACCGCGGCGGTTTCGCCATCGTCCGGGCCGAGGGGGTCAACCCCAGCGATTGCGCCTTCCTGCCCAACGGCGACATGCTGCTGCTCGAACGCGGCGTCGGCCTGCTCGGCTTCGTCATGCAGGTGCGGCGCATCGCCGCCGCCGACATCCGGCCGGGCGCCGCCATCGCCGGCGAGGTCATCCTCACCGCCTCTGGCGGGGCCATCGACAACATGGAAGCCATCGCCGTGCATCAGGCGCCCGACGGCGAAACCCGCATCACGCTGGTGTCGGACAACAACTTCAACGACTGGGAACGCACCCTGCTGCTCGAATTCGGACTGCCGGAATAGAGCCCGTTCGGCAAAAGTCGTTACCGCTTTTCCGGTTCGAACAAGCGGCCGCCAGGGACCCTCGGTCTTTCGAGGTGAGGAGGGCAGCGCGTCTGCCGCTTCGCGCCGGCGCCGCGCCTCACGCCCGCTGCGCCGAGAGCACGCCGTCGGCGATAAGCGATCTCAGCACGCGATAGGGCGCCAGCAGCAGCAGCGCCACGGCAAGCTTGACGGCGAAATCGCCGGCGGCGAGCGAGTGCCAGAAGGCGGTTTCGGCGCCGATTCCCCAGAACGGCGCGGCAAAGCCGAGCGAAGCGTCGGCGCGACCGAAGGCGGTGTCGAGCCAAAAGAAGGCCGGGGCGAAGGCGAGGCCGAAAAAGATCAGCGTATCGAGCACCGAGCCGAGGAGCGAGGACAGCAAAGGCGCCCGCCACCAGCGCCGATCGGCGCGCAACCGGTCGAAGATGACGACGTCGAGCAGTTGCCCGACCAGAAAGGCCAGGCCCGAGGCCAGCGCGATACGCGGACTGGCGACGAGGATCGACCACAGCACGGCGACGGCGAAGCCGACCGCGACGACGCGGCGCGCCACCACCGGGCCGAAGCGGCGGTTGGTCATGTCGGTGACAAGGAACGCCACCGGGTAGGTGAAGGCGCCCCAGGTCAGGATCTGGCCGAGATCGATGCCGCCCAGGCGGAACGCCACCGGAAACTGCACGAGAAAATTGGAGGCGGCGACGATGGCCGCCATGAGGAGAACGGAAAAAAGCAGTCGACCGGGGGCGAATTCCGTCGGGCAGCAGGCGAGCCATGAGGCCCGGACCTTTCTGGCGGCGTCCGCTCCGGGCGGGACAGGAGGCCCGCCACGGGTGGCGCTTCGCCGGTTTCCGCTGGCCGGCACGGGACCGGGGCGGGTTGCGGTTTGACGGCGCCCGCCTTCCGATACGATCATCGGCGCGCGACAAAGCCCGTCGGCAAAAACAAAACGGCGCCGCATCGGGCGCCGCTTCGATACGATCGGCCGGCCAGAGCCGGCGGCACGCGATCAGGAGGCGAGCGCCGCCTTGAGTTCGTGCTTGAGGTGCAGCGCCCGGACCGACAGCCTGGCGTCGTCGAGCTTCATCAGGTAGGCGTCGAGCCCGCCATTGGCCTCGATCGACCTGAGGGTGCTGGCGGCGATCCTGAGCTTGACCGAACGCGCCAGGGCGTCCGACATCAGGGTGACCCGCACCAGATTGGGCAGGAAGCGCCGGCGGGTGCGGTTGAGCGCGTGGCTGCCTTATTGCCGCTCTGCACGCCCTTGCCAGTCAGTTCGCAACGCATGGCCATTTTTGCTGTTCCTGGTAACGCGAAAGGGTTCCGGCGGCGCATCGGCCGCCCGAAACCGGGACAATGTCCGAAAAGTCGGGTCTAGATAGTCAAAGCGCTCGGCGCCGTCAACCCGAATCCCGCCGCCGGCCCGGGCCAAATGGTCGCCGCGCCGCCCGGCGGACCGCCTCGGACCGGCGTCGCCGGCCGAAAAGGGGGCGTTCCCGCCGGCCGGCTTCACCAAATCTTAGGCATGATTGGCAATACTAAATTGGTCATGTTGCGTAAAGTGTGGAGTACCCCGTTGGTCGAACGCGCTTTTTTTGGTCCGGCCGAGCATGGACTGGCCAGTGTCAGCCGCGCCGGCGCGAAACCGTTCTGGCACAGCGGCATCTTTTTCGTGCTCTCGGTGCTGCTGGCTTTCGGCGCCGACGCCGCGCCGATCGATTCCAAGGCACAATATGTCGTCAGCCTTGCCGGTATCAACGTCGCCAGCGTCGATATCCGCTTCACCGAGGATGACGGCCGCTACGCCGTCGACCTCGGCGCCAACGTCTCGGGCGTCGGCACGCTGGTAGCGAGCGGCACCGCCACCGCCAATTGGAAGGCGCGACGGCCCCCTCCGGCCTGTCGGCCAGCGATTTCTCGCTGGCGACCAAGGCGCGCGGCGACCGTTTCGAGGTCGACGTGGCCTATGCCGGCGGCAATGCCACCGCCTTCAAGGTCGATCCGCCTATCCTCAACAGCTATGGACGCATCGCCGTCGAGCGCAAGCACCTCAGCGGCGTCACCGACCCCATTGCCTCGTTCATCCTCAAGGGGCGAACGCTGTCGCCGGACCTGTGCAACCGGCGCCTGCGCATCTTTTCCGGCATGGAGCGCTACGATATCGCCATGAGCTTCGGCGCGACGCAGAACGCCACCTCGCCGCGCACCGGCTATCAGGGGCCGGTGGTGCTGTGCCGGCTCCGCTACATCCCCATATCCGGCCACTACAAATTCCGACGTGACCGACTACCTCGCCCATTCCGACCGCATCCTCGTCTGGTACGCCCCGCTCGGCCAGACCGGCTACTTCATCCCCTACCGGGTGCTGATGGGCACCTCCGCCGGCGATCTCTCGGTGGTGATGACCTCGCTGCGCTGAGGCGCTGCCCACAGCTTTCGTTTCGCCATCGTCAGACGACCGGCCGGCCCCGCGCCGCCGGTCGTTTTGGCTTGTCCGGCGCTTTCGGCGCGGCAGCCAGCTTGCCGCCGCCCCGCGACGGACGATGTCCCGATTTGACGCAGCAAGGCTTTTTTCGCTAATCCAGCGAGTTTTGCGCCCCGGAATCCGTGGTCTCATGGCCTAAGATGCAATTATTTTTGCGGGCGCCACGGTTTACCCGCGCTTAACGAAGGGCCGGAAATCGAGCCCGGTTAAGCCAATGGCAAGCTTGGTGAACGCCGGAACGGGCCATTTGCCCCCTCACCGCGCGCCGCGCCGCTTTGTTGTGGCAACTGAACGGGATGGCCCCCATATGGTGTGGAGAACAAACCGGCATTATCAATTCGACAGCGATTCGGTCCGAGTTTGTTCCGTTTTCGTACCGCTGGTTAAGCGTACCCTTGGTCGAATCCGTTTGTGCGTGCCATGATGGTACACAGTTCCGTTTCTTCCGGTGCCTGCGTGACGATTTCCTTCGAAGGCCCTGCCGGCAGCCTCAGGGCGATTCTTCGGCCCGACCAATACCGGCAAGACACATTTCGCCATCGACCGCATGCTGGCCCATCCCTCCGGCATGATCGGCCTGCCGCTGCGGCTTCTCGCCCGCGAGGTCTATAGCCGCGTCGCCGCCCGCATCGGCGCCGACAAGGTGGCGCTCGTCACCGGCGAGGAGCGGCTGGTGCCGGCCCGGCCGCGCTACTGGGTGGCGACGGTCGAGGCCATGCCGCTCGACATGCCCGTCGACTGCCTCGCCGTCGACGAAATCCAGGTCGCCACCGATTTCGACCGCGGCCATATCTTCACCGATCGCATCCTTTCGGCGCGCGGACGCGCCGAGACGCTGCTGCTCGGTGCCGCCACCATGGCCCCGATCGTGCGCAGGCTGTTGCCGGGTGCCGAGATCATCCATCGCCCGCGCCTGAGTACCCTCACCTGGGCCGGCTCGAAAAAGATCACCCGCCAGCCGCGCCGCACCGCCATCGTCGCCTTCTCGGCCGCCGAGGTCTACGCCATCGCCGAGCTGGTGCGACGCGAGCGCGGCGGCGCCGCCGTCGTCATGGGCGCCCTAAGCCCGCGCACGCGCAACGCCCAGGTCGACCTGTTCGAGAACGGCGACGTCGATTTCCTCGTCGCCACCGACGCCATCGGCATGGGCCTCAATCTCGACGTCCGCCACGTCGCCTTCGCCTCGGACAACAAGTTCGACGGCTATCAGACCCGGCCGCTGACCCCGGCCGAATTCGGCCAGATCGCCGGCCGCGCCGGCCGCCACACCATCGACGGCACTTTCGGCACCACCGGCCTCGCCGACGCCTTCGACGACGAGATGGTCGCCCGCATCGAGGGTCACGATTTCGAACCGGTCAAGCTGCTGCAATGGCGCAATCCCCTCCTCGACTTCTCAAGCCTCAAGGCGCTGAAAGCGAGCCTCGACCGCAATCCCGACCGGCCGGGCCTGACCCGCGCCCCGACCGCCATCGACCAGCGCACGCTCGAGGCGCTGATGCAGAGCGAACTGGGCGCGCTCGCCGACACCGCCGAGAGGCTGCGCCTCTTGTGGGAGTGCTGCAATTCCGACTACCGCGACATCTCGCCCGGCCAGCACACCTACCTCGTCTCGCGCATTTTCCAGGAGCTGGCGCAGAGGTCGCGGCTCGACACGGACTGGATTGCCGAGCAGGTGCGCTTCTGCGACAATACGGAAGGCGACATCGACACCCTGTCCCACAGGATAAGACAGATCAGGACCTGGACCTTTGTCGCCAATCGCCGGGACTGGCTCGACGACCCGGCGCTTTGGCGCGAAAGGACCCGCTCGATTGAGGACAAGCTTTCCGATGCATTGCACGAGAAACTGACGCAACGCTTCGTCGACCGTCGCACTTCCGTCCTTATCCGGCACTTACGAGACAGACGAATGGCATCTCCTGAGATCAATGACAGAGGCGAAATCTCTGTCGAGGGGCATTTGATCGGCACGATCGAGGGCTTCCGCTTCACGCTGGCCCGCATCGAGGGCGAAATCGACGCCAAGGGTCTGCGCGCCGCCGCGCAGAGCGTGGTGGCGCCGGAAATCCGCAACCGTGCCGCCCGGCTGGCGAGCGCCCCCAATGAGGAAATCCTGCTGTCGACCGACGGCTACCTCAGATGGAAGGGCGAAATCGTCGCCGAGATCATCGAGGGCGACGACATCCTCGCGCCGCGCGTCATCGTCCTGGGCGACGAAAGCCTTGCCGGGCCCGACCTCGAACGGGTCGAGGACCGGCTCGGCCTGTGGTTGCGGCACCTCGTCAACACCCAGCTCGACCAGATCGCCTCGCTGAGGAATCCGCAGGATCTCGAGGGCGGCGCCCGCGGCATCGCCTTCCAGCTCGCCGAGCATCTCGGCATCCTGCCGCGCCAGGCCGTCGCCAACGAGGTCAAGGCCCTCGACCAGGACGTGCGCGGCAAGATGCGCAAGCTCGGCATCAAGTTCGGCGCCTACCACATCTACGTGCCGATGTCGCTCAAGCCGGCGCCGCGCGAACTGGCGCTCATCCTTTACGCCCTCAAGAACGGCGGCGTGCGCCAGCCCGGCGTTTCGGGGTTGCCGCCGGTCATCCTCAGCGGCCGCACCAGCTTCGAGGTCGATCCGGAGGTCGCGCCCCGCCTCTACGAGATCGCCGGCTTCAAGCTCGCCGGCAAGCGCGCCGTGCGCGTCGACATCCTCGAGCGGCTCGCCGACCTCATCCGGCCGCTCATCGCCCTCAATCCGGCGACGATCGAGGGCGTGACCCCGCCCGGCGCCGCCCCGGGCAACGGCTTCCGCGTCACCGTCGAGATGACGTCCCTGCTCGGCTGCGCCGGCGAGGACTTCGCCTCGATCCTCAAGTCGCTCGGCTACCGGTTGCAGCGCGTTCCCCTGCCGCCCGAACCGGCGCCCGAACAGAGCGAGGCCGAGGCCGACCTTACCGATCTCGCCCGGCTCGACGGCGCGACCGACACCGATATCGCCGCCGCATCGGCCGAGACCCCCGCGCCGGCCGAACCAAGTCCGGCCGAAGCCGATCAGGCGGATCTGGCGGCCCTCGATGGCCTCGCGACGGCAAGTCCGGCCATTGTGGAGCCGGAAGCCGCTGCCGCCGCAACGCCGGCAGCGGACCAAGCCACGCCGGGAGGCGAACCCGCCGACGCGGCCGTCGCCGACGCACCCCCGGCGCCGGAGGCTGCCGCCGCGGCACCAGCCGAGCCGCGCTTCGACGAGATCTGGTATCCGGGCGGACGCTCCGGCGACCGGCCGCACCACGAGCGCCGTCCGCGCCGCGCCGAACCGGGCGGCGAGGGCGAAGCCCAGCCGCGCGCCGAGGGCGAACCGCGCCGGCAAAAGCCGCGCGGCGAGTTCCGTCCGCGGCCGGAAGCCGGCGGCGACGAGGCCCGGCGCAACGACAACCGGCGCGGCAAGGACCGGCACGGCGGAGCGCGTCGCGACGACGACGAGAACGACCGGCGCGGCCGCCCGCAGGCCGACAAGCGTCGGCCGCCCGTCGAGGAGCCGCGCGCCCCGCGCGAAAAGCCCTTCGATCCGGATTCGCCGTTCGCCGCGCTCGCCATCCTGAAGGAGCGCCAGGGCAAGTGACGCCTGGGCGCGCGCCGAGCGGCAGGACCGCCGCATGAGCGAGGGCGGAACCGAACGCCAGCGTCTCGATCGCTGGCTGTGGTTCGCCCGTATCTTCAAGTCGCGCACCCTGGCGCAGAAGTTCGTTGCGACCGGCGCCGTGCGCGTCGACAGCCGCCGCGAGATCAACCCCGACCACCGCGTGGGCCCCGGTACGGTCCTGACCTTCGCGCTCAACGGCCGCGTCCGCGTGCTGCGCATCCTTGATGCCGGACGGCGGCGCGGACCGCCGGCCGAGGCTCTGGCGCTTTATCAGGACCTGTCGCCGCCGCCGGCGCCGACCGAGTAGAATGGTTTTTTAACCGGCGGGCGGTCCGCGGCGCTGGCATGCCAGCGCCTTACTTGCAACGACGGGAAAAAGCGTCTAGCAACCTGACGCGACCCCCCTCGACGCCGTTGGCGCCGCGAAAGTCGACCGGCCCCTCGTATCGCTATTATTTCAGGGATCCCGTCTGCGATGACCTATGTCGTCACCGAGAACTGCATCAAGTGCAAGTACATGGACTGCGTGGAGGTCTGTCCGGTGGACTGCTTCTACGTCGGCGAGAACATGCTGGTCATCCATCCCGACGAGTGCATCGACTGCGGCGTGTGCGAACCGGAATGCCCGGCCGAGGCCATCGTGCCCGACAGCGACGACGGGCGGCACCGCCTGGCTCGAGCTGAACCGCACCTACGCCGCAATGGCCCAACATCACCCGCAAGGGCGATCCGCCGGCCGACGCCGAGAAGTTTGACGGCGAGACTGGCAAGCTTGGAAAATATTTCTCCGACGCGCCGGGCGAGGGTGACTGACCCGCGCCTCTCGACCGATCCGGAGCCCGATTTCGCGGTGAGTTGCGACGGCCTGGCACCTTGACGGCGCCGGGTCATAAGTGGTTGTCCCGCAAGTTTTGATTCTTGGGAAATTTTGTGCTATCATCTTCGGATAATAGTCAGCCACCCTTGTGAAACTGGAGTGCCCTGCAGGCACGCGGTTCTTTCGACACAGAAGTGTTTCCTGGCCAAGCCGGTCCAAACCGTCCGGCAAGGGAAAGGTTGACTGTCGCGGCGTATCGAGGGGAGCGCGGCGCAAAACTACGGGCGGCAGGTAAACGGCCGCCACGGCGTCAACAGGAGTATGGCCATTATGGCACACCAAGAAGACTCAGCAGCGTGCCGGCTTCAAGACAGGTGAGTACATTGTCTATCCGGCGCACGGCGTGGGGCAGATCGTTTCGATCGAAGAGCAGGAAGTCGCCGGTCTGACGCTCGAGCTGTTCGTCATCAGCTTCGAGCAGGACAAGCTCACTCTGAGGGTGCCTGT
>CAWFSC010000021.1:0-207500 GCA_963818415.1 uncultured Gammaproteobacteria bacterium
CACCCAGCGGCTTGGCCGCGAGACCGGCACCCATGTGTCTTTCAGAACGACAGCCGCCCCTTCGAGCTGTCCGCGACCGAGGAACTGCAACTGCTGCGGATCGCCCAGGAATCGCTCGCGAACATCCGCAAGCATGCCCAGGCCCATACGGTGCGGGTGCTGCTGACGCGCGAGAACGGCGGCCGGCATGTGCTCTTGATCGAGGACGACGGGATCGGCTTCAGCGCCCCCCGCCGATGGCTCCGAGTCCCGGCGAGCGCATCGGGCTCTCCATCATGGAGGAGCGCGCGCGACGCATCGGCGCGGAGCTGCGGATCGAGAGCGAGGCGGGCGAGGGTACCCGGGTGGAGATCCTCTTCGATGTCAATCGGCGTTCCGCGCGCCAGGCACGGGAGGCGGTCTGATGCGCGTGCTCTTGATCGACGATCACGCCCTGTTCCGTTTCGGCCTTCAGGAGCTGCTGGAGCGGCGCGGCATCGAGGTGGTCGCCGCCGTGGGGGATGCCACCGCCGGGCTCGCCATGGTCGCGCGCATGCGCCCGGACGCGGTGCTGCTCGACATGCGCATGCCGGGGCTGTCCGGTCTGGAACTGCTGCGGCAATTGCGCGCCGCCGACCAGTCCATGCCGATCGCCATGCTGACCACCAGCGCCGAGGAGCGCGATGTCATCGAGTCGCTCCAGAGCGGGGCGCAAGGCTATCTGCTCAAGGACATGGAGCCGGATGCGCTGATCTGCGGCGCTCGGCGAGATCGTGCGCGGCGGCACGGTGGTCGCGCCCGAACTTGCCATCGTGCTCGCCAAGGCCGTGCAGGGCGAGGTCAAGGTCGCCCGCGTCGAGACCGGGCTGACCGATCTCACGCCGCGCGAGCAGGAGATCCTCTGTCATCTCGCCGAGGGGCAGAGCAACAAGGCCATCGCGCGGCGACTGGGGATCTCGGACGGGACCGTGAAGCTGCACGTCAAGGCGATTCTGCGCAAGCTCGACGTCCACTCGCGGGTGGAGGCGGCGGTGATCGCGGTCGAGCGGGGGCTGTGCGAGCGGGCGCCGATCCGGGATCCGAATCCCGCTGGCTAGACGTCGAGACGCGACCGCTCGGCGGGCGGTCGCTGGTCGGAAACAGCGAGTGCGGATTTCGCATGCCAGGTCAACCCGAGTCCGGTTATCTTCCCCGGATCGGCGTCCACAAGGCCGCATCCTGCGGTTTTCAGAAGTCATGCGAGGAGACTGGTAGCCAGTGAAGAACTTCCTAGAGCTCATCAAGAACTGTCTCAGCGATATCCGGGAGATCCTGCCCTGGGATCTGGAGGAACGGCTCCAGACCAACCCCCGCCTGCTCATCGTCGACGTGCGCGAGCCGAACGAGTTTGAGGCCATGCACATCGCGGGTTCCCTGAACGTCCCGCGCGGCATTCTGGAATCCGCCTGCGAATGGGATTACGAGGAGACGGTCCCCGAACTGGTCCGGGCGCGCGATCGGGAAGTGGTGGTGGTATGCCGCTCGGGTTATCGCAGCGTGTTGGCCGCGCATTCCCTGAATGTCCTTGGCTACAGCGACGTCGTTTCGCTCAAGACCGGGCTGCGCGGCTGGAAGGACTACGAGCAACCCCTGGTGGACGGGGATGGCAACTCAGTCGACCTGGACGACGCGGACATCTACTTCACTCCACGCCTGCGGCCGGAGCAGACGCGGCCATCCGCTGGCTGAGCGAATCCTGCGGATTGCGCTGAAAAGCAGGGTAGCGACCCGCGACCGTCCATTGTGATGGATTCCCGATGCCATCCACGCCCTGAATGCACCAATGCCTCCCCTGTTGGCCCATCCCATTCGGCGAGCACGCATCGCCGCGCGTGTTGCGGACCCAAGGCGATCTCGTGGTCGCCCGGTCGGTGGGTGTGGCCGTGGATGAGGCGGGAGGCGCCGTGACGGCGCAGGTAGTCGAGGACGCTGTCCTGGTTGACGTCCATGATGCGCTCGGCCTTGCCCGAGGTCGCGGCGCTGCTCTTGCGTCGATAGTCCGCAGCGATGGCGCGGCGGCTGGCCAGCGATTTCCAGAGGAAGAGCCGGACGACCACTGGGTTGCGGATGCGTCGGCGGAATTTCTGGTAGGCGACATCATCGGTGCAGAGCAGATCCCCATGCATCAGGAGGGTCGGCTCATGGTCGAAATGGGTCAGCGTGGGGTCGCGCAGGAGCCGGCATCCGGTCTCCCGAAGGAAGGCGCGGCCGATGAGAAAGTCGCGATTGCCATGCATCAAGGCGCACTGGGTGCCGGAGCTGACAAGTGCGCGCAAGGCCGCGCGGACCGCCAGATGCAGCGGCGCGTCGTCATCGTCGCCGATCCAGGTGTCGAAGAGATCCCCAAGGATAAAGAGTCGTCGCGCCGTCCGCGCCCGAGTGGCAAGAAAATGCAGGAACAGCTCCGCCGTCGCCGGGCGGTCCGGCGAGAGATGCAGGTCGGAGATGAAGAGCGATTCGTCGGATCCCGACGGATGCTGCCTGGTGGCGCGGTCCATGTCAGTCGGTCGTTCCTGGCGTTGAGCCATCTGCGATGCGAGCCTGAAGGCGGCGCCATGAATGCAAAGTGGCCGACTTCGGCGGGACGGCTAGGGTTCGGCGATCTCCAGCCAGCCTTGCAGCGCCTCGATCAAGGACTGGGCCTGGGCGCGGCTCGAAATGTTGAACTTGGACTGCTGGCGGTACTCGCCATTGCGCTTCTGGTAGCGGCGAATGGTGTATTTCTCCGCGCCGTACTCGTTCTTGGCGCGGTCCCAATCCTGGTAGCGGAAAATGATGGTCGTCCAGCTCCCCTTGGACAGGATGACCTTGTCCAGTTCCTTCGTGGTTTCGATACCGTCTTCCGTGTAAGTCACGGTCAAATCTTCGACCTTCTCGGTCATTCTGGCGTCCTCTGTGTCGGGTTCGCGGGGGTCGCGTCTGGCGGGTGATCGGCTTCCGGCCCCGCGCGAGCCCCGTTGCGTTGCAATAATTCGATGATGCGGCGCGCGTCACCGCGGCGGCTGCCCGGTTGCTTCAATGCCAGCATCAAGGGGAGGCGGCCCTGGGCATCGGCCTGATTCACATCCGCCCCCAAGACGATCAGGCGGGTGAGCGTCGCGAGATGACCCTGTGCGATGGCGAGGGTCAGGGGCGTGTCCCCGTTGGCATCGGTTTGTCTCGGATCCGCGCCCCGCCGGATGAGGAACTCGAAGACGTCTCGATCCGAAATACCCGTGCGCACCAGCTTGACGAGCAGCATCTGGGGGTCGAGCCGCGCGCGGTGCTCGACCAGCATCTTGGCGACCTGGGTTCTGCCCTGGCGCAGCGCGACTTCGATCGGCGTTGCGCCCGCCGCGTTCGGCGCTCCGGATCGGCGCCATGTTCGACCAGCTCGCGAGCGATGTCGACACGCCCATCCCGCGCGGCCACATGGAGCGGGAAGTCGCCGTCCGGCTCCGGCTGGTTGACGTCCGTCTCCCAGTAGAGGTGCCGCTTGACCTGATCGAGATCGCCGGTGTGGACGGCGAGGTAGAGGCTCAGGGTCGGGGGCGCCGGCTCGGTGCAGGCGGCGAGCGTAACAGACGCCAGGAGCATCATGGCTGACAGATGGCGATACATAACGATAGACACGCGCGGCCGGCCCTCTCGGGATCCCCGATGTTAATGCGACCGCCGAGGCCATCGCAACCCGGCGAGTGGGCGGAAGGCACGCGCTCGAGGCATGCCGTGGTACATTTTCATCATGATCCTGAAGTTTCTGTTGACCCTGGCGGTGCTGCTCGGCGCCTACGCGGTGCTCCGCGCACGCCTGCGTGCCGAGCGGGTGGCGCGCGGATTGGAGCCGCCGCGATCGCCGTTGGTGCCGAGGGGCACGGTGCGTCTCGCGGCCGGGATCCTATTGGCGGTCATGGTCCTGGGGACTGCGCTCTACTTGATACGCGGTTGGCTGTACGCGCATGAGGTCGTTCAGGTCCAGGTCGTCAACGCCAACACCGGCCGGATCAGCCTCTACGAGGCTCGGCGCGGGGGTATTCAGGGGCGAGGGATCAGGACACTGGACGGGCGAGAGATCCGTCTGGCCGACGTCGAGCGGATGATCATCCTCCCGGAGGGGTCGGAAGCCCTCCGCTGACCTCGCCCGCCGCACTGGGGCCATAGATCTCGCCGCCCGTGGCCGCATAGCTCCGCAGCACGGCGGCGCCCTCCTCGCGCATCAGCTCCGGCGTCACACGGATGCCACGACGGGCATAACCCGCGATCCAATCCGTCGGCTTGTGGCCCTCGTCGAAGCCGACCGCGCGGGCATCCTCATCCCTGGCCGCATAGACCAGCCGGTCGATCCCCGACCAGGGAATCCCCCCCAGGCACATGGCGCAGGGTTCCGCGCTGCTGAAGAGCACGCAGCCACCCGGCAGCGCCCGCCGCAAGTCATAGTGATCGAGCATCTGCTGAGCGACGGCGATGGCCATCATCTCCGCATGGGCGAGCGAGCAGCGCGAGGCGACCACCAGGTTGACCCCGGCCGCGACCAGCCGGCCGCTGTGGGCGTCGAAGATCGCGGCGCCAAAGGGTCCGCCCGTGCCAGCGCGGATATTCTCGTGGGCCAGATCCAGGACCAGGCGCATACGCTCGGCGTCGGTGGCGAGCCGCGTCTCGCGGGCAGCGAGAAAGGCGTCGAGCCACGGGGGGAGTTGGATCTGAATGCCTCGCATCGGATCTCCGCAAACTGCTTGTAACTGAAAAAAAGGCGTCCAAGTTCCTCACGTGGATCAAAGAGGCGAGCCGGGTATGCCCTGCAAACGCGCCCATCGCGGCTTTGACCCTTGCCCATTGTCAAACAGACTCAGGAGAGAGTGATGCGCTATTCGATCTTGCCCCTCATGCTCGCGGGAATCCTGGCCACGGCTCCAGCGCTCGCCGATTGGAATCTCGACCCGGCACGCTCCGCCGTGACCTATGTCACCATCAAGTCTAAGGATAAGAACAAGGACGTCGCCGAGAACAATAGCTTCCAGGAGATGCACGGCAGCATCGACGCGGAAGGCCGGACCGTCGTTACCCTGATGCTCGACAGTGTCGAGACCCTGGTGCCGATCCGCAATGATCGGGTGCGCGCGATCCTGTTCGAGACGGCGAACTACAAGGATGCCGAAGTCACCGCGAAGGTCGACCCCAAGGCGATTGCCGCCCTGAGCGTTGGCGGTGTAACCCAGATCGCGGCGGAAGGGAGCCTGACACTCCACGGTAAGACCCAGCCGGTGACGCTCTCGCTGCAAGCCGCCAAGTTGGACGCCACAACCCTGATGGTCGCCACGACCAAGCCGATCATCGTCGACGCAGCCCAGTTCGGTCTCAGCGACGGGATCGAGAAATTGCGCGAGATCGCGGGCCTCGCGAACATCAGCGAGGCGGTTCCGGTGATGTTCGTCGTCACCTTCGTGGATATGCCGACCGCGGTTCAGTGACGCCGATCGCGGGCGATCCGCAAGGATCGGCCTGCGAACATGAGGAGCCCGTAGGCTGGATTGAGCGGGAGCGAAACCCAGCATCCCAGGCGCGAGGTCCGCTGGGCTTCACGCGGTTCATCCGAGTCCACGGGCTGGCTCAGGGATGCCAATCGCGGAGATGGAGGATTCCGGGTAGGGTTTCCGCCTTGCGATGGTAGCGGTCGTCAGCCGTGATCAAGCGCAACCGCGTGATAGAGCGTATCGAACAGATGGTGTTCGCGATCAATGCGGTTCGTGCCTCACCGTAGCCTACGATCATGAAAGCCCCGGCATCCTTGGCGCGATCCTGAACCTCGTCTCTAGGCCGGATCAGCCGTTTCGCCCAGAACGCGCAGAAGTACCTGCCGCTCGACCGCGTCGAGCAAACGCTCCAGGGCTGGCACATCGGCGACGGCGCGCGCTTGCTGCCCTCTGGCACTGTGCAGCGCCGCCACGAGCGCCTGCCCGAGCAGGGAACTCCGTGCCGCCGCCTGGCTCAACCGTAGCATCCCCGCCGCCTCGTCGCGCGCGAACGCCGCCCGTCCGGCCTCCAGTAGCCACAGCGCCAGATCGCATTGTGCCTCGGCGTCGTCGCCATCGGCCGCCAGCACCAGCGCCTCATCCTCGGGCGTGAGCGCCACGTTGGCCAGCACGAACACATCGGCGAGCGCGACATGTGCTTTTACCCCCTCCCCCCCCGGACTCACGCGTCGTGCTCAGTTTTCCGTCCTGGATGTAGCGCCAGAGGGTGAGCTTGGTCAGGCCGCTGATGGCGGCGGCGGTGTTGAGACTGATCGCTGGCATGGCCGCTCCGTACTCGGGTTTATTCTACTCGATGAATGCCAGTGTAAAGCCAAGATCGCCCGCGCGGCGAGCGAGGCTCCGCGTCGCGCTGTCATCGCCAACGGGTGTGACATTGGCGGCCTGTCACACCTTGAGGCATGGCTGTGAAGGTCACGATTCGTGAGTGATCATCAGATGCCGTTCACCCGTCGTCAGGTTGTCTTGCGCGGTTGGCGCTGCGCGAGCAAGCGCGCGACGGACAGGTGCGGCTTGCTTGGATCATGGGTGCGAGCTGTCGCTGGCTTCTTCGGGCCACGTGGATGCTTACGGTACTTGCGCAACTGCACCTGTTGCGCGGTGGCGAGCAGCCAGGCAGCCATCGCCTCGGTCGTGAGCGTTTGAAACCCGGCCCATTCCTCAGGGGTGACCAGGGTGTTGAGGCTCTCGCCCACGCGCGCCATTTCGTTGACGAGATAGTAGCCGGAGACCTCGGTCTCGATCGTCTCGGCGCCATGCACCTGACGCAGCGTCGCCTTGATCACGGCCAAGGCGTTGTCGGCGACCACGGCCATGGCCAATCCGAACAGGGCGGCGGGCGGATAGGCCAAGGTCTCCATCTCGCAGCGCAGCTCGGTCGTCACCTGCAAGAAGGCCTTTTCCAGGGTCCAGCGCTTGCGGTAGAGCGCCGCAACCTGCGCGGCGTCGGCCGCCGCCTCGGGGAGCGTCGTCAACAGGTACAGCGTGGTCTCGCCCTCACGCGTCGGGGTGTTCAGCTCCAGGCGAATCCGGCGCAGTTCCAACCGCTGCACCCCGTCGGGGGCGCTGATCGTGACGCGCTGTTCACTGAGCTGTCCCTGGGCGGTGGTGGCGACCGGGCGCATCGGTTCGAGGGGACGGCAGGGGATCTGCTGGTGCTCGCGCACCAGCATGGCCGCGCCGCGTTGGTGCAGTTCCCAGATCCAGGAGGCGACACAGAAGTTACGATCGGCAATCCACAGATCCCCTACCTCGATCGCGTCATACAGACGCACGAGCATGGCCCGCTCCTGGGTATAGGCGTCGACCTCAGGGATCATCCGCGTGATCACCTCCAGCGCTGGCTCGAACACCACCAAGGCTTTTCCCGGCAAGGGCGCGGCGCTCTGCCCTCGGGTCCCGGCGAGGCGATGCTCGCGTCCGCCCAGTGCATTGCCATCAAGGATCTTGACCCGGTCGTCCCGCAACAAGGGGACCCGGGCGGCGTCGAGCGTCTCGATCACCCGGCCCGCTTGCTCGGCGCTATAGCCCATCAGCGCAGCCGAGATCTCGGGCTCCAGGCCATTGAGCTTGTCGTAGACCGCTCTCAGCGTGACCGGGATCGCCTCGCGCGCTCCTTGATAGGCCGCATACACCGACGGTTGCTGGCGGGTGACCACCTGCAGCAGCAGATCGAACAGCGTCGAGAACAACAGCCAGCGGGTGTACTGACCTTGGCAACCTGCTCAAACCAGGCGTTGAGCTGGTCCGGATGGAAGCTGCGCTCCAACACCGCGCGGGCCATGGTGGGGATGGGGAAGTGCGCGCCGAAGCGCTCAAGCAGCGGGGTCAGCAACCTCGTCAAGCGCCGGCTGGTCACAAAAGGGCGCGATGGTATAGAGGACTCGCGACCTGCGCCGCCCGGGCGATTCGGCCGCGTCGAGGACGTGGCGACCGGCAGGAGTCGCCGCGTTCATATATGGTCCGCCCCGCGATGCAAGAGGGAAACCGCTGTTTTTGGCAGAAGGAAACGTTGCAGCCATATATCCGGCATCGTGTGGGGTGTCGTCGCCGACCCCCGTGCCCTGATGGAATTCGCGTGCCTTCCCGTCCTCATCACCCTAACAGTCTCGGCGCAGCCGGCTGGTGGACGAACCAGGTTTTCAGGAAGGCAGGCCGTGCCTTTCATGCCATCACAGTGATGCTCACTCTTCGCAACTCGTGGTGCTCGGTACTCGGTGGTGGCGACCGCAAGGTCGCGGTTCATCTCGCCGAGGTCGGCGTCTCACCGATCTCAGACGGCGGTCTGGAGCGGCTTGCCGGCGCGCCGGGTCGTAGGGCTTGCCGGTGCTCATCACGGCATAGGCGATCCGCGCGATCTTGTTGGCCAGCGCCACGACGGCGACATTGGTGTGACGGCGTGCCTTGAGCGCCGTCGCCCAGCGGCTGGTGGGATCCTCCTTGCGCTCGACCCAGCGCATGACGGCGCGTGCCCCGTGGATCAGCAACTGGCGCACGTAGACGTCGCCGCGCTTGCTGATGCCGAGCAGACGTTCGCGCCCGCCGGTGGAATGCTGCCGCGGGACCAGCCCGAGCCAGGCGGCCAGGCCGCGCCCGTTGCGAAACAGGCTGAGATCCTCGCCGACGGCGGCCACCAGCGCGGTCGCCACGAGGGCGCCGATGCCGGGGATCGTCATCAGCCGCTGGACCGTCTCATCGCTCTGGGCGATGGCCTGAATCTGGGTGTCATAGTGGGCGACCTGCTCATCGAGGTGGCGCAGTTCCTCGAGCAAACCGTTGAGCTCGGCGCGAAAGCGCTCACTCAAGCCATTCTCGGCGTCTTCGAGGATCTCGGGCAGGCGCCGCATCAGCGCCGCACGCCCTTGGGGGATCTCGATCCCGTACTCCAGCAGCAGACCGCGCACCTGATTGACCTGGGCGGTGCGCCGCTCGACGGTGAGGCTGCGCATCCGATGGATCGCCTGGATGTCCTGCTGCTCGACGCGTCTTGACCGCCACAAAGCGCATGTTCGGGCGCTGCGCCGCCTCGCAGATCGCCTCGGCATCGACCGCATCGTTCTTGTTGGACTTCACGTACGGCTTGACGAACTGCGGGGCGATCAGACGCACCTCATGACCGAAGTCGCGAAACACCCGCGCCCAATGGTGCGCGCTCCCGCACGCCTCCATCGCCACCAGGCAGGGCGGCTGATTCACCATGAAGGCGCTCAACTTCCCGCGGGGCACTTTCTTGCTGAGCACCTGCTCGACCCTGCGCATCCACGCCATACACATGCATGCTGTTCTTGGCCAAGTCGATGCCGATCGTGACAACAGGCTCTTTGCTACACTCTGCCATTGGTCTGCTCCGCTACCTCGGTTGACGATGCTTCAAGTTCATCGCTCATTGTGCCCGCTCAGGGCTCGTTGGAGGAGCGGGGCGGACCATCCCATTACCCTTTGTGACCTTCACAGCCCTGGTCGCTCTCAGCTCATCGCCGAGTGTGCGCAGCGCCTCGCGGGCCTGGAACAAAGGATAGCTCCCGAGAGGAATATAATTAGAGTTGTTACGGACGTTTTTTATTTAAAATCAAGCTGTTGCGTTTCTCCGGCGGCTTGCCATGCTCGGTGTTAAGCAAAATTCGGCCAGATTGTCTGTTGATGAGCAAATTTCGGTTGTCTCAGCCATTTATTTTCAATGGCTTAGCATGCGGAACAACTCTAATCATACGGGACCTGACAGACTATATATCCTGCTCTTGGATCGCCTAGAAGCGATCGGAGACATGTCTTCGTCGATCACTCCAACGCCTCGGACCATGCGCCATGCACGACCCCGCCCCGTCTCTACGAGCAACTCGACGCCTTGCCCGAGGGCGTGACGGGAGAAATCCTCGACGGCCGACTCCATACCCAGCCGCGTCGGGCCTGGCCCCATGTCGTGGCGGCGTCCGGGCATGGCTACGCGCTGATTGGACCCTTTCAGCGCGGACGCGGCGGTCCGGGTGGCTGGTGGATCGTCGATGAGCCGGAGTTGCATTTCATTCGAGACGCCGAGGTCGATGTTCCCAACCTCGCGGGCTTGCGGCGCGCGCGCATGGTCAACCATCCGCCCGTCCATCGCACCGAAGTCGTGCCCGATTGGGTCTGTGAAGTCCTTTCCCCGTCCACCGAGAGTCAAGACTGCAAGGTCAAGATGCCGATCCATGCAAGGTTCGGCGTCCACTATGCCTGGCTGGTCGCTCCGACGGCGCGTAACCTGGAAGCCTACGCACTGGGAGCGGGTGTCTGCAGGGAGATTGACCGTTTTCCCGGCGCTGCGCTGGTGTCCATGGCACCGTTCGAGGTGGTGTCGATCAATCTGGGCGATCTCTGGGTGCCAGCGGCCTAGAGGCGATGCGCCGCGTCCATCCTGACACCGGAAACCTCAGCACGGTCGCCAGCCACATTCAACAGCGTACAGGAGCACAGTAATGCAACTCGGCATGATCGGACTGGGACGGATGGGGGCGAACATGGTTCGTCGGCTGATGCGGGGCGGTCATGAGTGCGTGGTTTACAACCGTTCGCCCGGTCCGGTGGCGACGCTCGCCACGGAGGGGGCCGTCGGCGCCACCTCGCTGGAGGATCTGGTCGGCAAGCTCGCGCCGCCGCGCGCCATCTGGCTGATGGTCCCGGCGGCGGTGGTGGACCAATCGATCGCCGAGCTTACGCCGCTGCTCGCGCCGGGCGACATCCTGATCGACGGAGGCAATTCCTACTATGTCGACGACATCCGTCGCGCCAAGGAGCTGGCCGCACAGGGCATCCATTACGTGGACGTGGGCACCAGCGGCGGTGTCTGGGGCCTGGAGCGCGGCTACTGCATGATGATCGGCGGCGAGGACGCAGTCGTCCAGCACCTCGATCCCGATCTTCGTCACCCTCGCCCCTGGCCGGGGCGAGGAGATTCCCCGCACACCCGGTCGCGAGACGCTCGGCGGCACCGCCGAGGAGGGCTATCTGCACTGCGGGCGCAACGGCGGCGGACACTTCGTCAAGATGGTGCACAACGGCATCGAGTACGGACTGATGGCGGCCTATGCCGAGGGCATGGGCATCCTGCGCGCGGCCAACATCGGCAAGGGCGAGCATGCGATGGATGCCGAGACGACACCGCTGCGCAACCCCGAGCACTATCAATACGACTTCGACCTGCGCGACATCAGCCGAGGTCTGGCGGCGCGGCAGCGTGGTGGCCTCCTGGCTGCTGGATCTGACCGCCACGGCGCTGGTGGACGATCCCGATCTGAGGCAGTTCGCCGGTCGGGTCTCGGATTCCGGCGAGGGGCGCTGGACGATCAAGGCCGCCATCGACGAGGCGGTGCCGGTGCCGGTGCTCTCCACCGCGCTCTATCAACGCTTCAACTCGCGCGGTGAGTCCGACTATCAGGACAAGCTGCTCTCGGCGATGCGCTTTCAGTTCGGTGGCCACCACGAAAAGCCCGCCAAGTGAGGGGAGACCCGATGGGAGCGACCTGCCGAGCGCGGGGCCGTCAAGCCGCGAGCAGGTGGTTTGGGTCGGCATTGGCGGCCTCTTGGCCATAGAGTTGATGGACATCTTCGCGAATGCGAACGGCGATGAAGTCGTCCCAAAGCCCGCTCAGCGAAATGCCGCGCAACGCAAGCTGCTCTGCGCCCCGGCCATCACCCAGCGCCTGCCGGCGCGCTCCACGCGGTCCTTGACCAGGCAGCGACAGGCGCCCTTGATGACATCGGTGGCGCTCGATAAGCGCGCGGCGAGATCGAGGTCAGAGGCCATCGGATGACGCTGCGTCTTGGAATCGCCAGCGATGCGCGCGGAGATGCACTGCTCGGGCAGGCGCAGCGGCGCCTCCAAGACGATCGCGTCCAGCGTCTGCCCTTCGCGCCGGCCATCGACAAACCGCGCGCGGCGAGACTCACCCAAGCCGTTGCGAGAGGGGCGTGCGCGTGCCGCCAAGGGCTTGACCTCGCGCCCATCCTCCAGCCTCAAACGCGCTCCGGAATCGCCCCGGCCGCTCCGGGTCAAGACGCGTTGAAACAGGCCGTGACCGGGTCCAAGCCGTTGCCGAAACAGCCCCTGCCTAAACCTATGCGCGGGCGTTCCCGCCGCCACCGCCTCCCGCGCCGTCGTGATCCTGGCCGCGCATTCGCCATGCACAGGGGCGGAGACCTCTTCAGGGACAACCGGCAACACGCGCGACACGCAGACTCCTCAAGGGCGCGCACCAGCGCTGGTCGACACCGCTCAGCGGAGCGCTGTCACGATCGCTCCAACCGGCATCCCCGCGAAGGTGTCCAGATCAACGATGACAATATTGTGTACGCGCCTCCGGCGCGCTCGGGTTGTATCAATTAATGATGGGCGGCCTGATGCCATCCCTTTACCCATGTCTCAGGTCGATTCTGTACACATCTAGGGCGAAATTCTGCGCAAGACAGGATTCGCCGACCAGGTTTCCGTTGCAATGACGGCGATGTGAGAGCCGGAAGTTGGGACGGAGTGCGATGCACAAGACAGCGGTGAATTAACGGATCGATCGAGCAACAGCACTCCCGGAGACGTTGTCTCTGGGCACATTATTGGAGCAGGATCTTGGCACCATCGATCTGGGCGATGCGCGGCTGAATCGGCGTGCGCAGCGGGTCTTGGGGCAACTGGTCGCGAAGCCGAGCGTGAGCATTCCGACGCCCCGCGGCGGTTGGGGCGAAACGCCTGCGCACGCATGAGCGGACATTGTGCCTCCAGGACACGACTGAGCCCGATTACACCACCAAGAAGTGGCGCGTCGGTGACCCTGGGACCGCTCAACGATGAGTCGCGTTGAGGGCTGTCTCGGCATCCGACCCTGGCTGGCGACCCCGGATCGGATCCCCAGCTTAGCAATCATGTGGTCTGTCCAGGTTTTCACGGCTTTCAATAATCTGAATATATGTGACAAGCTTCAACTTCTTGTGTCCATTTCCTGTGTACCTTCCTGTTTGCGATTATGGCTATACAACAGCTCACACAAGGATTGATGATGCAAACGATCGTTAAGTCGTGTCACCAGCCCTTTTAAGGTCACATTTTGAGTTCACCTAGGATTGTTGGGCCAAGAGCCTTGCGGTGGAGACATGCGACTTTCCCTTGAATTGGGTGCGAGGCGTTGGTGGCTTTTTGACCCCGCGCGTGGTCTTGCGCAGCTTGGCGAAATCGATATGACGCGCGAGCGCGAGTAACGTCGCACACAACTGCTCGGATGTCTCGCTCGCGAAGCGTGTCCAGTCCTCCTCGGGGACGGCGATGTTGAGGCCGGTGTCGGTGGTGGCGATCTCGGCGGCCAGGTAATACTCGGAGACGCTCTCATCGATGTTCACCTCGGCATGCGCGGCCCGCAGCACGGCCATCACCACGGCGTAGAGGTTGAAGGCCACCAAGGCGAGACAGAAGGCAAACAGCGCCGCGTGCGGAGACCCCAGGGGGTGATTTCGGCGTTGAGGTGTTGCTCAAGCTGTTGAAACGCGGTCTCGATGCCCCCGCGGGTGCGATACAGCGCGGCGATCTGGGCGGCCTCGGCGCGGGAGATTGGTCAGCCACACCAGGGAAGCATCGCCATGGCGGGTTTGAGTGGTCAAGTTGAGGGTGATACGGCGTCAGCGTTGCACCTCACCCTCGGCGGTTGACCGCGTGACGGACTGCTCGAAGACCTCGCCGGTCGCGGTTTGCCCCCTGGACGGCATCGGCGCTCAGGGCTTGGTCGAGAGGTTGGCAGGCTGGCGAATGATGAAGAACGCCTGGCGGCGAGCGATCGCCGCCAGCCAAGCGGTGACGCAAAAGTTGCGGTCAGCGATCCAGCGGTCGTTGGGCACCACCGTGGCCGGCACGTCCGTCAGCACGGCGCGCTCCTGGGCGTGGCCGTCGGCGCAGGGAAAGACATCCATGGCCAGCCCGAGGCGCGGATCGAAGACCACCAGCGACTTTCCGGGCAAGGGAGCCGCCGTGGTGTGACGCACCGCCTTCAGCCGATGCGCACTGGCAGCGAGGCAATTGCCATCCAGATATGTCACCCGGTACCCGGGCAACCGCGCGGGTTTGGTGCCCTGAAGACGTTCGATGAGCGCCTCAGACTCACCGGCGATCTGGCGCACCAGCGCCTGGGAGGTGGTCAATTCGACCCCTTTGAGCTTGGCGTCAACGGCGACCACCGAGACGGCGAGGTGGGCATGACGATACGCTGCGTGAACACTTGCCTGCGTTTTGCACACGACATGCAGCATCAACCCAACCAGTGAGGAGAAGAGAATGTCACGGGTGTACTGTTTTTCGCACGTCGTCTCGAACCAGCGATCCCGTTTCTCGGCGTTGAGCAGGTGCTCCAGCAGCACACGCACCATGACCGTCGTGGGGGCTTTCTCGGCAAATTTTTGCAGGATCTCGCTGAACATCGGGGCAGGCTGACTCGGGCGAATGTTGAAAAATCCTTATTTTAACAGATGCTTACGGTTACCTTAAAAGGGCTGGCGTTGGTACCCAGAGAGCAGATGACCAGGCATGACGCAACGGATGGATGAAGACATGACTTCCGGCGACCCGGACAACTGGGTCGTCGATACCGCTGGCTGGCTCGCCGGGGTCGAGCGGCACCCTTCGCCGAATCATGACCCCCGCCCGCCGGACACCGAGATCGACCTGCTGGTGATTCACAATATCAGCCTACCGCCCGGCGAGTTCGCGGGGAATTGGATCGACGACCTCTTCCTCAACCAGCTCGACCCGACCGCCCATCCTTACTTCGCACCCATCGCCGGGGTCCGCGTCTCGGCGCACCTGCTCATCCGCCGCGACGGCTGCCTGGTCCAATATGTCCCCTGCGGGCAGCGCGCCTGGCATGCCGGCGCCTCCAGTTTCCAGGGGCGCGAGCGCTGCAATGATTATTCGATCGGGATCGAGCTGGAAGGCGCCGACGAGACACCGTTCACGGACGCGCAATACCTGGCACTCGCCGACTGCACGCGCCGCATTCGGATCCGCTACCCGGCCATCACGCCCGCGCGCATCGCCGGACATTGCGAAATCGCCCCCGGGCGCAAGACGGATCCCGGCCCGGCGTTCGATTGGCAGCGCTACCTGGCCATGATCCGCTAAACCGGCCGGTGGCCGAGCCCCTGCTCAGTCGTTAGCGCATCAGCAAGCGCGGACCAGCCAACCGGCCAAGGGTCGAGCCAGAATCCCAGCCACAGCTTGCCGGCAACGAACCAGCCATCCAACACCCGTTCCCTCCCCGACGACCAGGCGGCGGCGAGCCGCGCGGTCGCCAAGGGGTCGATGAGAAAGGGTAGCGACTCCTCGGGGCGATCCTCCGGCTCGGGGATCTGGTAGACATACTCCAGCGCGCCATCGTCGAGCCAGCGGACCTGGCTGCCGAGCCGTTGCGACAAGGCGCGCATCCCCCCGTTCGCGGCGAGAACCTCGTAGCGAAGTCGCCGAATCCCCTGTCGGCGCGCGGCTTCGACCAGTCGCGCAAGCAGCGCCGCGCCAACGCCGCGTCCCTGCGCCGCATCGATCACCGCCAGCGCCAGCTCGCAGGTCTCGGAGCCCGGTCCCAGGCGGATGCAGCGGGCCGTTCCCAGTACCTCGACTTCCTGGCCGGAATCGTTCAACCGGACGGCAGCCAGCGCGATGTGGTCGCGCCCGTCCGCACTCGTCAGAAAGGCGAGATCGCTCTCGGTCAGCACGGGCTTGACGCCAAAGAAGCGCAGCCGCCGCGACTCGGGCGAGAGCCCGGCAAAGCAGTCGAGCACAATTTCCCGATCATCCGCCCCGAGCGCACGGATGCGGCAGGACGTTCCGTCCTTGAGCCGGATATCGCGACCCAGCGCCACCGAATCTGTTGAGCAACCGTGCATAACGAACCTCCGCCGAATGGCATCGCACAGACGCATCCAGGCAAGGAATCGAGACGCCTGAAGTTACGTTTGTGCACTGCAGCATTAGAGGGGGCTGATCGAGGAAGGTTCAATGACGATCAAGGGACCGCTCTCATTCCAGACCAACCGATGGCTCGCCCTCGCGTGTTCGGTGGAGCCGTCGCCCGGCCCCAGCCAGCGCGCCAACACGCCTAGGAGACCATCGCCACTCAGCGTCCTAAACAGCGGAAAAAACGCCGACGATGGGCGGTCCGGGATCGTGTCGGTCGACTCAGTCCCTACCTATAGTCATCGTAGGTAGTGCTACAACCTATAGTTGTGGCACTAACCCCCAGCGCGCTCAACCTGCGACTGGACGGGCTCCGGCACTGTGAATCAGCGCTGGCGGAGCGCAACCCGCTCACCCCTTCACCGTCAACACCTGCTTCAAGCGTATGCACCACCTCGACCAGGTCGCTCTGGTTCGCCATGACCTCGTCGATGTCCTTGTAGGCGGCGGGGATCTCGTCGATCACGCCTTTGTCCTTGCGGCACTCGACCCCCTTGGTCTGCTCCTCCAGGTCCTTGCGGGTGAAGCGACGGGTCGCCTCGCCGCGGCTCATGCGGCGTCCGGCGCCGTGTGAGCAGGAGCAGAAGGACATGGGGTTGCCCAGTCCGCGCACGATGTAGGAGCGCGCGCCCATGCTGCCTGGAATGATCCCCAGATCACCCTCGCGGGCGCGGATGGCGCCCTTGCGGGTGAGGTAGACGTCCTTGCCGAAGTGGTGCTCGCGGGCGACGTAGTTGTGGTGACAGTTGATCGCCTCGGCGGTCGCCTCGAAGGGCGGCAACTGGGTGCGCAGTGCCTCGATGATGAGGCGCATCATCTGGCGGCGGTTCTCCATGGCGTAGTCCTGCGCCCAGCCGACGGCCTCGACGTAGTCGTCGAAGTAGCGGCTGCCCTCGGGCAGGTAGGCCAGGTCCTTGTCCGGCAACTGGATCTGCCAGCGCTCCATCTCACGCTTCGCGAGGTCGATGAAGTGGGTGCCGATGCGGTTGCCGATCCCGCGCGAGCCGGAGTGCAGCATGATCCAGACCTGCTGGGACTCATCGAGACAGAGCTCGATGAAGTGGTTTCCGCCGCCCAGGCTGCCGAGCTGGCTCTGCCAGCGGGCGTTGAGCTTGGGGTGCTTGTCGAGGATCGGCTGGAGACCGGGGGCGACGCGCGCCAGGCCGTCCTCGCACCAGGCGCCGTTGCCGTGACCGTCCATCCCGACCGGCACCGCCTGCTCGATCGCGGCACGCACCCGCCCGAGCGCGTCCGGCAACTGGTCCGCGCGCAGCGACAGGCGCAGCGCGTTCATGCCGCAGCCGATGTCGACCCCGACCGCCGCCGGGATGATGGCCCCGATGGTCGGGATCACCGAGCCGATGGTGGCACCCATTCCCCAATGCACGTCCGGCATGGCGGCGACGTGTGAATGGATGAAGGGCAGTTGGGCGACGTTCTCCAACTGCTTGACGGCGTTCTCGGACACGTCGTCGGTGTAGATCTTGACCGGGACACGGCCTTTGCTGATGACGCGCTTGATGGGCATGGTCTTCTTCCCGCCGGTGCTCGGCTGGTCTCTCGTGCTTGGATCTCAATCGCTTGTCGAATCCGGGTCGCCGCGCGCCATGCGGCCGGGGGCGCGACCGGCCTCTCGCTGCCGATAGGCGTCGATGGCGGTCTGGATGTCTTTGCGCTGGTCTCGCCCGAATGGCGGACGGCGAGCGCTGGTGGGGACCGCCCTTGCGCAGCAGCGGGGAGCGGGCCACCGGGTTTCTTGGTTTGTGCATGGCTTGCTGACTCCTTTGAAAGGGGGCGCCAGCCGGTCGCTGGCGCCCCTGCCGCCTTCACCCCTTGGGTGCCTCGATTCTCACCAGACCTTGCAGCAGGGATTCCATCCCGCCGAAGACCGTCAGGCTCCCGACCCGCTCGGTGACGCGCTCCAGCGACTCCAGCTCCTTGAGCCGCAGCAGGATGGGGTTCTGCTCCATCAGCTTGGCGGTGTTGAGCAGCGACCGGGTGGCCGCCGTCTCTTCACGCCGACGGATGAGGTTGGCTTGCGCCGCCTTCTCCGCCTCCACCACCTGGTTGAGGATCTGCTTCATGTCACCCGGCAGGATGACGTCCTTGATCCCCAGCGACTCCACCTCGATCCCGTGCGGCTCGGCGCGGGCCTGAATCCCGGCCAGCATCCCTTGCTCAACCGTGCCCTTTTGCTCCAGCAGCTCGTCGAGCGTCCGGTCACTGATGGCCTGACGCAGTCCGAACTGCAGCTCGCGGTACAGGAAGTCCTTGTGCTTCGGCAGCCCGGCGCGGACCTTCACCGGGTCGGCGACCCGGTAGTGCGCGCCCAGGTTGATCCGCAGGCTCACCTTGTCCCGGGTCAGGATCTCCTGACCCTGCACCTCCAGCTCCTGCAAGCGCAGGTCGGTCACCTCGATCTGCACAGTTGCGGGTGAAGTTCCAGAAGGCGTGGACCCCAGGTCCCAGGGTCTGGATCAGCCGCCCGTCCTGGAGCAGCAGCCCCTGCTGGTGGTCGGCGATCTCCTCTTCCAGGATGTTGTCCAGGAAGTCCGCTCCCGCAGGCACCTTGCCGATGGCGCGCGCCTTCTCCCGCAGCGCGGCGGGCAGGCCGCGTCCAGGCGCCGCTGTAGCGCAGCCGGCGGATGGTCTCCATCAGCCCGGCGTCGATGGCGAGACCGGCCGCGAGGTCGATCCGCTCCAGCCGCACGTCGACGGGTCCCTTCCAGTAGAAGCGCCGGCTCATGGGTGGGAGCAGGCCGCTCAGGCGCCCGTCCAGGTAGAGGAGCCCGGCCTCCTGCTCACCGGTCTCCAGCGTCTGGACCCAGGTGTCCCAGAGCGCCGCGGACTCCTTGCGGAAGACCTCGGCGTGCGGGTGGACCAGCTCCGGGCCGGTCAGGTCGAAGACCTGCACCTCCAGTGCGCCGGTCAGGTCCAGCCAGCGGTAGACCCCAGGTCCCAGGATCTGCTCCAGCATTCCGTTCTTCAGCACCAGCGCGCGCTCGTGCTGGGCGACCACCTGTCGCTTGTATCCCATGAGGCTCATCGTGCTCTTCTCCTCTGCCGTCGCTTCCGGCGACGTGCCCGGCCGGCTGGCCTGGTCGTCGCCCGCATCAATCGGTCGGCATTGCCTATACCTGTGTTGGGTTGGTTGTCGAGGTTGAAAGAAAGGCTCGCCCCGCGTCGCGCCGATGGGCGACGGACCGCTGCCAGTCGGTCGCCGGCGGTCCTGTCGTCGCACCTCCCTGTGCCATGGCGGCCAGCTTGGCCGCGACGACAGACACCGCTCGGCCCCGTTCCGGTGCCGTATCCGCCGCGCAGATCGGCGCGACGCCCCCGATTCGGCTTCCCTGCCGGCCCGCCGCTTGGCGGGGCGCTCCTGCGCATCGGGCTGGGGCTCACCCGTGGCTTGGTGATTGGAGTTTCAGTCCAATCAAGGGCGACCGAAGTCGCCCAGGAGACAGCGGCGGGATTCGAACCCGCTACCCACTGGTTAATAGCCAGTTGCTCTACCCAGATGAGCTACGTTGTCACTTCACGGACAGCCGGGCGATGGGTACGGACCCCGCGGACACGCCAAGGGTGCGCCAGGCCCGCCGCCGGGGATTCTCGAGCCCCTGACGCTGATCGCTCGACGCACTCCGCGAAGACGGTTGCGGCCCGCGAAACTCCAGATTCGCGGGCACAAAAAAACCCCGACCAGTGCTCCCGGTCGGGGTTTCGATTCCCACCGGAAGGCCCTGCGCTGGGCCTTCCGAGATCACACTCAGAGAAGACTCAGCTCAGAGAGACATGCACACCCGTCCCGCCCGTTCACGGGGGCCTGGAGTCCTGATTGATGATTGCTCTCTGCCGAATACATACTCGAGCCCGTACTCCTCTGGTTGCGGTGACGTGGTCACTCAATGGGCGCGCAAGTCTACCGCCAGATTTCAAGCATGTCAACAGTAATTTTCAAGAATCTTGTAAACCCCGCCATGCGCACAATCCCACTGCCCACTGCCCACTGCCCACTGCCCACTGCCCACTGCCCACTGAAACCATGCAATCCACCACCATCCCAGGCCGCATCAAGCTCGCCCGCAAGATGGCCGGGCTGCCGACCCAGGCCAGCCTGCTTGCGCGCATCCCCGGCTGGAAGCCCTCACGCCTCGGCAACTACGAGGCCGGCATCTCCACCCCGAGCGCGGACGACATGCTGCTGATCGCGCAAGCGACCGACGTCTCCGCCTGCTGGCTGATGTTCGGACAGGGGCCGATCCGCCCCAACGAGCGCGACCTCCAGGCGATCCGTCACCAGAACCTGGCGCACGCCTTGGATCGGCATCGAGGCGGATCAGGAGCGGCTGGACGAGACGGTCAAGCGGCTGCGGACCTCGCGCAAGCGGCTGCGCGAGCATCTGGACAATCCCTTTCTGCCGGTCTCGGACGAACTGGCGCGGCGGCTGGAGCGCCTGCTCGGCGCCAAGGTCGGCTGGCTGGACGAGCAGCATGTGGAGCGGGACCCGCTGTTTCTCTCCTTTCCGGAGGAGATGCGCGAGCTGATGATGATCTACTCGGAGCTGCCGGCCGCGCAGCGCCCGGTGCTGCTGGCGACGGCGCGGGCCTTGCGGGATGCGCTGCCCGGCTAGTCCAAACGGAGCATGCGCGGAAAAAACCGGCGCATCCTGGATGTCCGCTGGAGGCCGTCGTTAGGTGCTTACAACATCCAGAATGGGCACCAGGGTCGCGGCCAGGGCGGCGAAATCCTCGGCCCCACGGCACTTGGGCGCGTATTGCCGGATGGGCTTGCCGGCCCCGAAGGCTTCCGCCAGCCGGATATCATTGCGGATGCCCGCCAGCACCCTGGGGGCGCCAAACTGACGCGAGACCTCGCCCGTCACCAGGCGATGCTGGCGGATGTGCTCGGCGGCCATGGTCGGGTAGAAAACCGAGGATCTTGAGTTGCGGATTGCTGCCCGACATGGTCTTGAACAGCACCCGCATCAGTTGCCGCATCCCCTCGAAGGAGAGATGGTGAGGCACGTAGGGCACCAGCACCCAGTGTGCCGCCGTCAGTGCGTTGAGCAGCAGATGGTCCAGGGATGGCGGGGTATCCAGGAGCACCAGATCGAAGGCGGTGGCGATGTCATCGTCGCGCGAGTGCCTGGGCGAGCCGCTGCTCGTCGCGCGGGCCGCTGCCGTGCTCGAAGAGCTGATCGGCCGGGGCCAGCGCGAGGTTTGGGCAGATCGTTTCCCTGACCGCCGCAGCCAGGGTCGCCTGCGGATCGAGAAAGATGATCGTGGGCGGTGGGCGCGCCTTTATCGACCTTCACCCCAAGTCCAGCGGCGCAGTGGCCCTGGGAGTCGAGGTCGACGAGCAGCACCCGTTTCCCCAGCGCCGCCAGCTCGGCCGCGAGATTGACCGCCACCGTGGTCTTGCCGGTGCCGCCCTTGCGGTTGGAGATGGCGATGACGCGGGCCATGGCTAGAACAGCTCGATTTGTGGGCGATCGTCGCCGAGCGACACCCCGCCGGTCACGGATGCGTGGGTTTGGCGCTGGCTGGACATGACATAGCGTTCGAGATGTCCGTCCAGCCGATCCTTGAGACTGGGTTGCAGGCTGCCGTCCCAGTCGGGATGCCCCCAGTAGTCATCCAACCGCTTGAAGTGCTCGCCCAGTTCGCGCAATGCCATCCCGACCTGTTCCAGTCGCTGACGCACCACGTCCTGGAATTGGATGTAGCCCAGCGCCTCGGAGAGGCGCATGACGATGTCCTGGTTGCCCGCCTCCACCCCCTGAATCACATCCAGCAGCAAACCGCTGTCTTCGACGAATCGTGCCTCCATCGCGCGGATATCGGCGATGATGTGATGCAGTCGGTCGGAGGATTGCTTCTTGTCCCTGGCCTCCCTGGCGACGGCCAGTTCCGTTAGCGTGCCCTGGGTGACGGCGCTGATCTTGGTGTCGATATCCGCCGCCGCGCTGGCGGTTTGGGTGGAGAGCGCCCGAACCTCGCTCGCCACCACGGCAAAGCCGCGCCCCGCCTCACCCGCGCGGGCGGCCTCGATGGCGGCATTGAGCGCCAGCAGATTGATCTGCTTGGCGATGCCGGAAATCATCCCGACCAGCGGGGACAGCGATCCCACCTGACTGGCAAGCCGCTCGATGCGCTCCAGATTGCGGTTCAGTTCCGCGATCTGTTCATCCAGATGCTCGGTCAGGACGTCGATCACCTGGCGGTTATTGACCATCTGCTGCTGCATGACATCCGCGAGCGCCATGCCGTTTTTCATGGAATGGCCGATCAGCTCCGTCTGCATCTGGGAGAGTCCGTGAACCTGATTGATCTGCTCGATAACCGCCATCACGCCACGCTCGGTTTCCTGGACGGCGCCGTCCATCTGACTGCCCATGATGTCGAGGTAGGGCGAGACATGGCGCATTTCGTCCTTGACCGCACCCTGTTGCATAACGACTTCCGTGAGCCGGTGGCGTCCGTCACGCAGCAGAAAATTGAACTGGTTCACATCCCGACGCAGGAACAGCCAGGCCAGCACCGTCGTGAGGGCCAGGACGGAGAGCGTGGATAACAAGGTGGTCAGGGCGATTTCGGCGGCATAGCCGATGCCAGCCGGAACCAGCAGGGTCTCGTGCAGCCAGGGCGAGAGCACCCAGGCGATCAAGACGTTGACCGCCAAGGCAACCGACGCCGCCGTGGCGAGTCGCAGCCAGGCGCTCGGCGAAGGGAATTGAACATCGGCGGATTTCATCGCGCCTCCAGTCTAGGCGCCCGGCAGCACTTGCTTGATGACCTTGACGAGATCCGGCCCGGACACGGGTTTCACCAGCCAGCCGGTCGCGCCCAGCTTCTTGCCCTCGTCGCGCTTCTCGGACTGGCTCTCGGTGGTGAGCGTGAGAATCGGCGTGAAGCGGAAACCGGGTAGCCCGCGCACGTTCTTGATGAGTTCCAGCCCGCCCATGTTGGGCATGTTGATATCGGTGATGATCAGGTCTGGTTTGACTCCGCTCTTGAGTTTGGCGAGTGCCTGCACGCCGTCGCCGGCGGTTTCGACCTTGAAACCGTTCATCTCCAGGGCTGATTTGACGCTCAACACCATGGTGGCGGAGTCGTCCACGATCATGATGGTTTTCGACATGCCGGTTCTCCTTGGATTCGATTCATCAACGCTCGGCCAGCGCCTGCTCAACCCAGGCGCGCAGCCCCGCATCCGTCGGCCAGGCCTGGATAGCGGGCTTCGCCGCCATCAGCACTTGCAGGTTGGCGGGATGCAGATGCACGCAGGCGGTCAGATCCACCTTGGCCGTCGCGCTTTTTCTGCAGCCATTCCAGCAGGTTTCCGCCTCCTCGACGCTCACGACCGCATGAAACACCGCCAGATTCTTTTTGTACTCGATGGCCATCACAACAATCTCCTTGACGTTCAACACCATCAGCACCGAGCCGTCGCCCATCAAGGCGGAGCCGGCATAGGCCGAGAGCCCGGCCAGCACGCCCGTCATGGGTTTCAGGATGATATCCAGGGTCTCGCGGAAATCGTCCACCAGCAGACCGACCGACTCATCGCCCAGACGCACCACCAGGACCGCCAGTTCATCGTCGGCGTTGGCCTTGGGCACGGCGTCGAGTCCCAGCAGGCTATTGACGGATTTCAGCGGCACGATGCGCCCGCGCAGCACCGTGGTCAGGCTGCGCTTGATGGTGCGGATCGCCGCGCGCGGCACCCGCACCGTCTCCACCACGCTAGTCCATGGGGACACCGAAACGCTGGCCGTCGGAGACGACGATCATGACGTTGGTCACGGCCATGGACAAGCGGCAGCGACAGCCGCAGATGGGTGCCCCGGCCCGCGCTCGCTGGTCAGCGCGACGGTGCCGTTGACCTTCTCCACGGCGCTGCGGACCACGTCCATGCCGACCCCGCGACCGGAGAGATCGGACACCGCTCGGCCGTCGACAAGCCGGCGGCGAACACCAGATTGACGGCCTCCTGGTCGCTGATGCGCTCCAGGCGCGCCTCGTCGATCAGGCCCTTGGCGTAGGCCTTGCGCTTGATGACGTCGGGATCGATACCCTTGCCGTCGTCGCGGATCTCGATCAGCCACGCGGTCGGATTCCTGCGCGGCGCGGATGGTCAGGGTGCCGGCCGCCGGCTTGCCGGCGGCGCGGCGGACCTCCGGCGACTCGATCCCGTGGTCGAGGCTGTTGCGGACGATGTGCATCAGCGGATCGGCCAGCGCCTCGATGATGTTCTTGTCGGCCTCGGTGTCCTCGCCTTCGAGGACCAGGTTGACCTCCTTGCCGAGCTTGCGCGAGATGTCGCGCACCAGACGCGGGAAGCGCTGGAAGACGAAGGACACCGGCATCATGCGCACCTGCATGATGGCGTCCTGCATCTCCTCGGCGATGCGGTTGATGACCGCGTAATGCGCCCTTGATGTCGCGCGACAGCTCGCGCACCCCGAAGACCGCCTCGGCGCGTCCGGCCAGATAGGGCAGCGCGTTCTTCGCCACCACCATTTCGCCGATCAGGTTCATCAGACGATCGATCTTGGCCTGATCGACCTTGAGACTCCTGGGACCGGCGATGGCATCCTCGGCGCGGCGGCCGAATTTGATCTCGCCCTCGGCTTCCGGCTGGGACGATGGCTGCGGGAGCCGGCGCCGGTTGCACGGCGGCTCGATGGCGGACTCGATGGCGGGTGTACGGGCGTTCCGCGTCGGTCCCGACATCCGCCAGGCTGTCTCGAGGGGAAACTGACTCGTCGAGCCAGGCCAGCAGCGCGGCGCCACGTCTCTGCCGCCAGCGCCGCTGCGTCGCGGCGTCCAGAGCCCGGCAGCGCGTCCGTCGCGCCGGATACCCGCAGACAACCGGACAGTGCGGCGGCAGCGGCCTTGATCCGACCCGGCAGCCAGGCCGGCGCATCCGCGAGCGCCAGGATCTCCGTTGCGTGGCGACGATGGCCGCCAGTGCCGTCGGCCTCCGCCGTGGGTAGGATGGGTAGAGCGAAGCGAAACCCATCATCCGCCGACCTTGGTCACCATCCGCCAGCGGTTGAATCTGACGGGCTGGCTCGATGGGCTCCGCAACCGATTGGCGGAGATATCCCGTGGTCAGGACGGGGGTCCGCTGACCAGCAGGGCACTCCAATCGGGCGCGGCGAGGCTGCTCAGCGATTCGACGAGCGCGCCGAGAACGGCGCGGTTCTCGGGTTCGGTTTCCAGCACCAGCCGCAGCCAGCGCAGGGCCGAGGCGATCCAGAGATCGGGGCTGGACAGCTCCAGCATGGTGCCGGCGTTGCGGGCCAGCCCGGCGAGATCGCCGACGGCGAGCAGCTTCCGGGCGTCGGCGGCGAAGTCCTCGTACACCGGCCCGCCGTTCGGATCGCCTTGGGGCAGCGACGAGGGCGAATCGGGAGACCGGCGTGAGCGTCACCTGATCCGCGACATAGCGATAGTGCTCCTCCAGCGCGGCCCGGGGCGCGGCCGTCAGCAGGGAGAAGTCCAGCAGACAGCAATAGGCGTCCAGCTCGGCCAGCGGCGGCCAGGGGTCGCGCGCCTCGATGCCGCCCCACAGCAGCTCGGGGGTCTGGCGCGCCAGGAAAAAGGGATCGTCGCCCTGATAGAAACACTGCTCGGACGGGGCGTAGGCGAGCCAATGCAGGGGCTCGCCCGCACTGGCGCGGCGGTAGGCATCCATGCGCGCGGACTCCGGGACGGCGATCGAGCGGCAGCTCTGCCCCGAGCGAAGCCGCAGGGCTCGCCGCCGCCTCGGTGACGGGCTCCAGCGGTATCGCGGTCACCTCAGCGGCGGCCGTCCCAGCGGCGGCGTCGCGTGCCATGAGTTGCCGCAGCCCATCCACCAGACGCACCGACGCGCTGGCGTGGGTCGCGCCCATCACGCCGTCGGTCTCGATCTCATCGCAGAGCATGCCGACGAAATCCATGGCGTCCAGCAGGCGGTCGGCGAGATCCCGCGAATAGGCCACTCGCCAGTGCGCACGGCATCCATCAGGTCTTCGCCGGCGTGCAGCACGCGCGTCATCTCAGGGAAATCGAACAGACCGCTGTTGCCCTTCAGCGTATGCACCAGCCGGAACAGCTCGTTCATCAGCCCGGCGTCGGCGGGGGCGCTTTCCAACTGCATCAGCTTTTCGCCGATGCCTTGCAGACCGTCCCGCGCCTCGGACAGGAACTGTTCGAGCAATGCGTTCATGGGCCTACCTCGCCAAGCAGCAGCCGGACCTGGGTCAGGAGCCGGTCCGGCCTGACCGGCTTGACCAGATAGAGATTGGCGCCAGCCACATAGGCCCGCTGCTCGTCGTTGGCCTGCGCCTCGGTGGAGATCATGATGGCCGGCGCCTGGGGCAGATCCTGACCGCGCAGTTCACGCAGAAAACCGTAGCCGTCCAGCTTGGGCATGTTGACGTCCACCAGATAGAGGTCGAACGGCGACCGCAGGGCCTTTTCCAGCGCCTCGATGCCGTTCATCGCCTCCTCCACCCTGAAGGCCGCCGCTTCGAGGATCTCGCGGTGATACATCCGCACCGTCGCCGCGTCATCGACAATCAGGATGCGCCTGCCCTGAGCATGGCCGAAGGGTTTCATGAGGTCTCCAGGGGTCTTTGATAGACGATGGCCTCGGGGAACTTGCGCACCTTGTAGAGCGATGAGCAGCGACTCATGGATTCCGAATGACCGAGACAGATGAAGCCGCCGGGCTTCAAGGCGTCATAGAAGGTCTCGGTCGCGGCCTTGCGCGAGACATCGTCGAAATAGATCAGCAGATTGCGGCAGAAGATGACATCGAAGTCACGATAGGGGCGGGTGTCGGCGCGCTCGGACAGATTGACCCGGGTGAATTCCACCGACTGGCGCAAGTCGTCGCAGATCTGATAGCCATCGGCCTGGCGCCGAAAATACTTTTGCAGATAGCGCGCCGGCAGATTCTGCACCGAGCGGATGGAATAGAGCCCCTGACGGGCCTGCGCGAGAATCCGGGTGTCGATGTCGGAGGCGATGATCTCCACGTCCCAGTGGTTGATCCCGGCCCAGCGCTCCAGGAGATAGATGGCGATGGAATAGGGCTCCTCCCCGGACGAGGAAGGCATCACCCAGATGCGGATGGGGCGGCGGTCGGCCTTGCGGGCGACGATCTCCGGCAGGACGCGAATTGACCAGACACTGAAACTGGTATTCCTCGCGGAAAAAATAGGTTTCATTGACCGTCA
Source organism: uncultured Gammaproteobacteria bacterium (assembly GCA_963818415.1). Taxonomy (GTDB): domain Bacteria; phylum Pseudomonadota; class Gammaproteobacteria; order Chromatiales; family Chromatiaceae; genus CAWFSC01. Next base: position 27,219 of record CAWFSC010000021.1, read on the forward strand.
TCAGATTGGTCAATGCCTGCAATTCCTCGCCGCTGGCCTGAAAGCGCAGCATGGTGAAATAGCCGCGAAAAGAGTTCGATGCCGGTGGCCTCGATGCGCTCCACCAGGCGCTTGTCGACGAAATAGCGCTTGGAGGAATCGAACTGGATGCCGGTCTTGCGGTAGAAGAACTCCCGGAATTTCTGGAAGTCCGCCTCGCTGATGGTGATGCCGGTCTCCGCTGGCTCAGGCGTCACGTAAACGCTCCAGGGCCAGGTCGGCGGCGAAGCGGATGTAGGGCTCATTGGCGAAGCGTGCCTTGAGGCGCAACAGGCTCTCCCGCGCCGCGCCCGGACCCGACCTCGCCGAGCAGGTCCACCGCCGTGCCGCAGACGTTGACATGCGGATCGCGGTCGATGACCTCGATCAGCCAGCGTTCCACCTCCGGGTGACACAAGGATTCGAGGATGTTGACCGCGAAGATGCGGACATCCGGATCCGGATCGGCGAGCAGCCCCCGCATGATGGGCGCCACCGCATCGGGCAGTTGCTTCATCGCCTCGATGGACTCGTTGCGCAGCGCCGCGTCCTCGCTCCGCAGGCACTCCACGAGACCGGCGACCGATGTGGCGTCGCCCAGGCCGGTCAGGGTCGTGAGGATCACCTCCCGGACGGAAACGTCCGCCTCCCGCTGCAAGCGTTCCAGCAACGCGGCGGCGGCATCCGGGCAATCCGCCAGATCCCGCGCCGCCCAGCGTCGGGCGGTGGGATTCGCCGAAGCCAGCTCCGCGACCAATCCAGCGCAATCACGGGGATGGCCCCGCGCGTCCTCGGCGACGGGCTCGATGGTGCGCGTTTTGATCAGTGCCATGGGTCAGTTGTCAGTTGCAGTGCAGTTGCGTTGCATGGCAGTTTTGCTCATGCGATGGGTAGAGCGCATGCGAAACTCATCATTTGCCTGGCGATCGATGGGCTGCGCTACCGCTCTACGCCATCCTACCGTCCCGCCCAGGCATTGACCTGCGCGGCGATCTTTTCCGCGTGCAGCACCAGGCTGGCGCCGCCGCGCGCGATCAGCTCCGCCGGCATGCCGAAGACCACGGCGGACTGCTCCGATTCGGCGATGGTGCGCCCGCCGCGCTTCTTGATCTCGGCGAAGGCGTCCGCCCCGTCGTAACCCATGCCGGTCAGCAGGACCGCCACGACCCGCGCGGGGTCGCAGTGCTCCAGCACCGAGCGGCCCAGCAGTTCCACCGAGGGATGCCAGAGAAAATCGCGGCTCTCCGGCTTGGCGAGGACCGTCAGCTTGCCGCCGCGCTGCCCCACGACCATGTCCGCGCCGCCCTTGCCGATGTAGACGGTGCCGGGCTCGACGGGCATGGGACGGTCGACTTCCACCACCGTGAGCGCGCACAGCGCATTCATGCGTTCGGCGAAGGGGCGGGTGAAGGCGCTCGGCATGTGCTGGGCCACCAGCACCGGCCAAGGGAAATCGGCCGGCCAGCAGCGGCAGGATATCCTCCAGGGTGCGCGGACCGCCGGTCGAGACGCCGATCACCACCAAGCCCTCGCCGGCCACGCCGCGCCGCACGGCGAGCGGTCGCGGGGCGCGGCTTTGCGCGCTCCGCCCGCTCCTCCCGCAGCCGCTGGGCCAGCCCGCGGGCGCCCTTGGCCTTGAGTCGGGCACGCGCCGCCGCGCGCACCTTGGTCACCAGCTCGTCGCTGATCTCGTCGATCGAGAGCGAAATGGTCCCGCCGGGCTTGGCCAGATAATCCACCGCGCCGAGATTGAGCGCCTCGAAGGTGGCCAGCGCCCCCTTCTCGGTCAGCGAGGACACCATCACCACCGGCACCGGCCGCTCCGCCATCAGCAGCGACAGCGCGGTGATGCCGTCCATCTCCGGCATGTTGATGTCCAGCGTCACCACATCCGGCTGGAAGGCGCGGTTCTCCTCCACCGCCTCCCGGCCGTTGCGCGCCTGGCGAATCTCGAAGTCGCCCTCCGCCTGGAACACAGTGGTCAACTGACGGCGCATCAGCGCCGAGTCATCGACGATCAGCAGCTTGATCATGCGGACCAGTCTCCCTGCCAGGCTCATGCGCCAGCTCGCCAGATCGCCAGCTCGCCGCCCTGCATCAGTTGGGTCGGATCGATCAACTGCACCAGGCGCCTCTTGTTTCTCCAGGTTGACCATGCGCGCCAGCAGCTTCGCCTGCTCGCCGGACAGCCGGGGCGCTGGCTCGATCGCGGCTCTTGTGGATCTTGAGCACCTCCGCCACCGAATCGACGATGAATCCGGTGCGCGCGCCCTCGATCAGAAACACCATCACGCGCTGGCGGTCCGAGCGCTCCACGTCGGGCAGCCCCAGGCGTCGGCGCAGGTCGATCACCGGCAGCACCGTGCCGCGCAGGTTGATGACGCCCTCGACGAAGGCGGGCGCCTTGGGCACATGGGTCAACTCGTCCGGGACGCGCACGATCTCCTGCACGCTCTCGATCGGCACCCCGAACTCCTCCTTGTCGAGACGGAACACCACCACCTGCTCGTCGTCGTCGCCGTCCTCCTCGTCCCGCTCGGCGGCGGCATCGGCGCGATCGTCGTCCTGCAGGGTATCCACGGTCGTCAATGCCTCCTTGATGGCCGAATGACGGAACAGATTGTCGGTGGAGATGATCGACACCAGACGTTTGCCGCCATCCAGCCGGCAGATGTCGGAGATGTCGGCGAGATCGCCTTCGCGCGCGAGCAGGCCGGGCATGGCCTCGACGTCGGCCTTGGCGACCCGCAGCACCTCGTTGACGCTGTCCATCACCACGCCGACCGAGGCGCGCGCCCAGCGAGACCACGACGATGCGGCTGTGCTCGTCGGACGTCCCGTGGCGGCAGCGCGAACATCCGGCGCAGGCTCACCAGCGGCAGCAGGCGGTTGCGCAGAGTCATGACGCCGAGCACATGCGCCTCCGAGCGGGGCACATGAATGATCTGCTCGGGAACCTGGACGATCTCCTGCACGTTCTCGATGGCGATGGCGTATTCCTGCCCGGCGACCTCGAAGCTCACCAGTTGCAGTTCGTCGCTGTTGTCGTCCTCGTCGGCCTCGGCTTGACCGCGCGAGCACCCGCGGTCACGGCCGCGCTGCGGGTGGCACTGCGGCGATGTCGGCGAATTCACGGCCGATCAGCTTGGCGAAGTCCAGCACCATGATCATGGCGTGGCCGCCGACGTCCTTGATGAGACCGGACAGCAGCTCGGTATCCACGGTGCCGCTGATACGCGCCCACCGGCTCGATCCGGCCCGGCTCGACGCCCACCACGCTGGCGACCCGGTCCACCACGAACCCCAGCGGCTGACCGAGGTCGATCACCAGGGCGCGCGTGGTGTCGTCGTTGTCGCGCTCGGCGAACCCGAAGAGATGTCGCAGCGACAATGATCGGCAGCACCTTGCCGCGCAGGTTGGCCAGCCCGTCGAGGCTGGGCGGGGCCAGCGGCACCCGCACCACCTCGGGCACGCGGATGATCTCCTGCACCGGCGCCATGTCCACGGCGAAGACCTCTTCGCCGACCAGGAAGGTGACGAACTGGCGAATATCGGAGATCTGCTCGTCGAGCGTCGCCCTCGGCGAGGCGGCGGCGCGTCGCTGCCCGTTGCCACTGTCTCTGAAGTCATGATCGCACCCCCGCTCAAGCGCTTTGCAGTTCGTCGGCGAGCGACGCGATCTCCTCGATGGCGGCGGCCAGTTCCTCGGCGCCCTGCGACTGCTGCTTGGCGGCGGTGGCCGCCTCGGTGGCGGCCTTGTCGGCCTCCTGGGCGGCGGCGGAGATCTGCTCCACCCCGGTCTTCACCTGCGCGATGGCGGCGGCGATCTCGTTGGCGGCCGCGAGGATCTCCTGGGTGCCGGTTTCCACGACGGCGATGTCCGTCTCGATGGTCACCAGATTGGCGGTGGTGGCCTTGGCCTTCTCCACCTCGCCCAGCGCGGAGGCCACGATCTCCTCCAGGTCGCGCCCCACGACGCCGATCTGATCCTGCACCGCCTTCACCAGATCCTTGATGTTGTCGGCGTTCTCGGCTGAATCATGGGCGAGGTTGCGGATGTCGGTGGCCACCACGACGAAGCCCTTGCCGAACTCGCCCGCCCGCGCCGCTTCGATCGAGCCGTTGACCGCCAGCATGTTGGTCTGGATGGAGACGGTGGTGATGGCGTCGACGATCTTGTCGATGCGCCGCGACACCAGCTCCAGATCCTTGATCTGCTTGATGCTGGACCGGGAGGAGTCCGCAGCGGAGGAAATGCCATTGACCAGGGCATCGACCGTGGTCTTGTTCACGCCAAGCAGCGCTTTGATCGCCGCGACCTTTTCGCCGCTGGCGGTGGCGCGGGCCTGGGCCAGCTCCAGCCCCTTCTCGATCTGGGTGATGGCAGCGGCCGATTCCTCGGTGCCCGAGGACTGCACCTCGGCGCCTTTGCGGATCTGGTCGATCGCGACCATGATCTGGGTGCCGGAGCGGTTGATCTCCGAGACGGCGGATGACAGCTCCTCGGCGGCGGAGGCCACCTCTTCCGCGCTCTTGGCGACATCCGTGGAGGTCTTGAGGTCTTCCGCCAGCTCCGACAGGGCTTGCGCCGCCTGTTCGCACTCGGCGAGTGCCTGGGCCTGTTCGGCCACCGTCTTGGCGGCTTCCTCGGCCGCGGCGGACTGCTCCTCGGCGGCGGCGGCGATGGCCTCCGATCCCTTCAGCGCCTGCTGGGCGGCCGCGCTGGACTGCTGGGCGCCAGCGGCGATCTCCTGCACGCCCTTGACGATCTCGGCGGCGTCGAGACGGATCTGCTCCAATTGGACCGTGATGGTCTTGCCCTTTTCCGCCTCCTCCTCCACGGTCTTGGCCGAGGTGCCGATGCCCTCGGCGATGATCTTCACCTCGCCCTGAATCTGACCCACGAGATCCTGAATCTGCTTGGCGCTCTTCTCCGAGGTCTCGGCCAGGGTGCGCACCTCGTCGGCCACCACGGCGAAGCCCTTGCCGTGCTTGCCGGCGCGGGCCGCCTCGATGGCGGCATTGAGGGCCAGTAGATTGGTCTGGTCGGCAATGCGCGCCACCGCCTTGACGATGTCGCCGATGCTGGCCGCCTGCTTCTCCAGATCGGCCACCCGCTCCACCGAGGCGGTCTGGCGCTGCGCGGCGACGCCCACATTGGTGACCAGCCCCGCGACCTCGGCGCTGGTCCTGGCCACCAGGGTCTGAGTCGCTTCGCTCTTGGTCTGACTAAGCTCCGCGCTGCGCAACTGGCGCCCGATCGCCACCTCGACCTGTTTGAACGCCGTCAGAGACTCCTGGGCCGCGCCGGACGCCTCCTCGGCGCCGGTGGCGATCTGGTCGGCGGCGCGCTTCAGTTCCTCGGCGGCCGAGGCCGCCTCATTGATGCCGGAGGACAACTGCCCGGTCGCGGCGGCGATCCGCTCCGCCGCCTGCTGCTGCTTGGCCAGGGTGCGCGCCCTCTTGCGCTGTGCTTCCGCCTCCCGCGCGGCCACGGCAGAGGTCTTTCCTTCAGCCATGCTCGCACCGGCAGAGGTCGAGGATTTTTTCACGAGGGCCATGAGGTGTCTCCTGTATCGAATAGGGCGCGGTCAACGAGGGTGGCGTCTGAGGCTTTCCGATGCTCAATACTAGACTACCGGCAACGCGACGAGGCACGCATGCCCACCCGGACGGCGTGAGCGCCGTCACAGATTCCAAACCCAGCGGAGGGGCTCGCCGCGCTAGCGGCCTTTCGGAAGGGAGCGGTCGCACAACCGAGGCGGTGAAAGTATTCGCCTCAACTATCCAATGGCGGTCTGTCGTCGGCTGGGATGAGCTTGCGAATCCCAGCATTTCGGCCGCTTACGGAGCAGGCGATGCTGGGGTTCGTGCCTCACCCCAGGCTACGAAGAATTCTTGCCCAACCTCAACCGCGTGGGGGATATGGCGATCGCTGGAATGTCGGCCTAGTCGAGGTCCGGGGTATGACCCGAGGCGACATAGATGGCGCGCTCCGCGACGTTGGTCGCGCGGTCCGCCACCCGCTCGTAGTTGTGCACGATCCAGAGCAGATAGGTCCCGGTGATCGCGAAGTCCGGCATCCGCGCGCATCCGGTCCAGCACCTGCTCGATGAAGGCGTGCTCCTCACGGTCGACCTGATCCTCCAGCGCGACCGCTGCGCGAATGGTCGCCTCGTCCCCATTGGAGGTGAAGGCGGTCAGGGTCTTGTCGAGCATGCCGATCGCATCGCCGGCCAGCTCGACGATGGCCGCGACCGGCTCGGCCGGCAAGGGTGTCTCGCCATTCCTCAGGATGATGCGCCCGACGTCGGCGGCATAGTCGCCGATGCGCTCCAACTCCGAGACCAGCTCCATGCAGGCACCGACCGCGCGCAGATCCTCGCCCGCCGGCTTGTAGGCCGCCAGGGTCACCAGGCATTCCTGTTCCAGGGTCCGGCGCTGCCGGTTGATGCGGGCGTCTTCCTCGATGATCCGCCCCGCCAGGTCCAGATCCTGCGTCCGCACGCAATCGACCGATTGGTTCAGCGCGGCGAGGACCAACGCACCCAAATCGCCCACGGCGGCTTGCAGGTGTGAACGTCTCTTCTGAACCAGATTCAGGCTGTCGGGCATCGCTGCATCCTCGTCTTCGCTGTGGGTCGCTCACGGTCAAGGCGCGGTCCATCCGGCCTGGATCGCATCGCCATCTTACCAGGCTCAGGTTTCAGAAAAGGCGTTGAAACCGCAAGCCTTCAGTCGACGACTCGCCTGGGTGTCGTCGGCTAGAACCAGACCTCGGGATAGCGGCGAGTTCCGGGGATGTTATTGACGACGAGGGCGACCACTAACAGGATGAGCGGCCCCAAGGTCGCTGGAATCAGCACGAAAAGATAACCCAGCGTATGCACCTGGTCGGAACCGATGACGGCGATCAGCGCCGTGGCGCCGCCGGGTGGATGCAGGGTGCGCGTGAGGTGCATCACGGCGATGGCGGTAGCCACGGCGACCGCTTGAGCCAGCCAGGGATCCTGATTAAGCAGTTTCCAGCAACTGACGCCAATGAGCGCCGAGAGGACATGGCCGCCGAGCAGATTGCGAGGCTGTGCCAGGGGGCTGCGGACCGCGCCATAGATGAGGACCGCCGAGGCGCCGAACGACCCGATCATCAGGGTCATATCCATGCCGGTAAAGAAGCGCTGGTCGAGCCATCCCACGCCCGCGATGCCGATGAAGGCGCCGATCCAGGACCAGATGATCTCCTGATTGCTGACTCGGGGCGGACTGCCGCGAGTGGTTCCGCGCATCTTGCGCAGATAGTCACGGAGGCTCATGCGCCGCCCTCCAGGTGACAGGAGGCCAGAAAGTCCTTGCGCAACAGCAGACCGGCCAACCGGCCCTGCCCATCCACGACCGGGGTGCCGCGCCCAGGATGGGCGCGAAAGGCGGCAACCATGGCGCTGAAACCCGCGTCCAGGGCCAGGGTCACCGCCGGTGCCGTGACCATGGCGCTGACAGGGGTCTGGTGACAGTCATCGGCGATCCGGGCTTCGCCCTCGATCAACCTCAACAGCAAGTCGAGAAAGCTGCCCGCGCCGAGCCGGCGCAGGATGTCGGTCTCCGTGAGGACACCGAGGACGTGACGATCGGCGCTCACCACGGGCAAGGTCTTGAGGCCCTGGCGGACAAAGAACCGGGCGGCCTCGTCTAGGCGTGTCTCTGGCGAGAGCGGCTCGATGCCGGCGAGCATCAGGTCACGGGCCCTCATGGAGTCGAAGACACGTCCGAGCGCATGGCGGTGCGCCAGTTGGTAGATGAGTCGGAAGTCTTCTGTGGTGATGTCGAGGTAGCCTGGGATGTGCCGCATCGCATCCAGGATGTCCGTGTCGGACAGCTCGATCTCGCTTGGCCGCGAGGAAAAGCCAGCATCGGCCTCCCCTCGAAAATTCAGTTCAGGCTTGGAATCTCGGCTCTTTGCCATGGCGCTGGCCCTCGCCCCCGGCTACGTGGGGATTGGTTGCTGGGATCCCCCGCAACCTGGCCTTGAACCGCCTGGATGACATTGATCTCGGTCAAGCGGGTACGACGCCACCCATACGCATCGGGCGGTGGCTGATCGGACGATTCCTTGCCCGGCGTTCGCGATTCCTTCCGGGTTTCCGGGGACCGTGAGGCGGAGCAAGCCGCCTAACGCCCGGCGCCCTCAATCCTCATCCTGATCGGCATTGCGATCCCGGCGCTCGACGGTCTCGGGATCGGCGGTGATGGGGCGGTAGATCTCGACCCGGTCGCCATCGTTGAGCTTGGCGTCGAGCTTCGTGAGCCGGCCGAAGATGCCGACCTTATTCGACTCCAGATCAATCTCGGGAAACTGGTTGAGCAGACCCGAGCGCTCGATGGCGTCCCGCAGGGTGCTGCCATCGGGCACATCCAGCTTGAGCCAGGTCTGCTTGAATCTATCCGCGTAGGCGACGCCGACGTGCATCTGATTTGGCCTCTCGTTTCCTATGTATAGCGGTGGCCGACTTCGGGTACCGCGAGGTCGCCGGCCAGACGAACGGCCGGAGTCTCGATACTCGGATCAGCCCTCCGCCTCGATCGCCTCGGCGGGGACTGGCGCAACCGCAGCCGCCGCCTCGGCCTTCTTCTTGGCGTCCAGTTCACGTTTGCGTGCCGCCATGGCCTCGCGCTTGGCCCGCTGGATTGCCTCGATCCGCGCCGTGCGCTGTTCGACCAGCCGCTTGGTCTCGGTCTGTTTCTGCTTGGCGCGTCCGCGCGAGGCCATCTCGCCCTTGGCATAGTTGAAGAACTGAATCAGCGGGATGTGCGACGGACAGGCATAGGCACAGGAGCCGCAGCCGATGCAGTCCATCAGCCCGCGCTTGACCGCGCCTTCCAGATCGCCGGTGCGGGCATGCGCCGCCATCTCCAGCGGCACCAGGCCACAAGGACAAGCCTGGATACAGCTTCCGCAGCGGATACAGGGCATCGGCTCGCGCAGGTTGGACTCATCCGCCGTTAGCGCCAGTACCCCATTGCTGCCCTTGACCATGGGGACACGAGTGCTCGGCAGTGGCTGCCCCATCATGGGACCACCGCTGATCAGTTGGGCGGGTTCGACCTTGAAGCCGCCGCAGTAGTCAAGCAGATCCTGAACCCGCGTCCCCAGCGGCACCCGCAGATTGCGCGGCCGGGAGATGGCCCCGCCGCTGATGGTGACGACCCGCGCGACCAGCGGATAGCCAAAACGCAGCGCCTCATGCACGGCGAAGGCGGTGGCTGGATTGTGCACGACCACGCCGATATCCGCCGTCAGCCCGCGCGCCGGCGTCTCGCGCCCGGTCAGGGTCTGGACCAGATGCTTCTCCGACCCCATCGGATAGCGGGTCGGCAGGCGCGCGACCTGAATATTCGGATAGGCTGAGACGGCAGCGGTCATGGCCGCCTGGGCCTCGGGCTTGTTGTTCTCGATGCCGATGATGATCCGTCCGACGCCCAGCGCATGGGCCATGATGCGGATGCCGTCGAGCACCGCGTCGGTCTGCTCGCGCATCAGCCGGTCATCGCAGGTGAGATAGGGCTCGCACTCGGCGCCGTTGATGACCAGGGTGTGGAGCTTGTATTTCTTGCGCAGATTCAGCTTGACGGCGGCCGGAAAGGTCGCGCCGCCCAGACCGACGATCCCCGCCGCGCCGACCCGCGCCGCGATCTCGTCGGGGTCGAGCGCGAAGGGATCGGCGACGCCCTGGATCTGGTCCGACCAGCGATCCTCGCCATCGGGCTGAAGCGTCACGGTCGGCACCGAGAGCCCGGAGGCGTGGTGCGCCGGATAGCTGCCCACGCCCACGATGCGCCCGGAGGTCGGCGCATGCACGGGGGCCGAGATGACCCCCTGACCCTGCGCGATCAGATCGCCCTTGGCCACCCGCTGCCCGCGCCGCACGGCCGGGCTGGCCGGCGCGCCGATGTGCTGTTGCAGCGGGATATGTAGCAGGGCGGGCATGGGCAAGTCCTCAATGGACTGCCCCGCCGCCAGGTGCTTACGGTCGTCCGGGTGGACGCCGCCGCGAATTTTGAAGAGTTTCATGGCTGACCGCCGTTTTTCACGCAGGATGGTGAAACGCACAGAGGAGAGGGACAGAAGAGCTGCCCTTGCGTGAGACAGGCTCAGCAAAGTTGATGCCATTTGGTCTAGCGGATCAAGGACCGCACGAAGCGAGCGCCGAGCCAACCTGGAATCGTCCATGGCAGGTCAATCGAATCAATCGGTTGATCCGAACCGAGCGGCTCGTTCGCGCGGACCTGCCAGGCGGTCTTAGGTCTCGCTCGGGCTGTCGCGGGGGCGACAGAATTCTTGTTGCGGAACAGCGGGAATGTTGGAAAACTCACAATCCGCCCGACGCCTGGTCCCGCGAGCCGGCGTGCGCGGGTCGCCCAAATGCCCGGCGATTGGAACCGAAAGTGCCCATGGGGCACGAAAAGAAACAGGGCGCGATCACCCGCCGAGGACGCGCCCCTCGGAGCCGCTCGGGGCCGACCGAACACCCGGCCCGGCACCGCACTCTTCGCATCTTTTGCGCTTCATCGGTTTTTGGGATATTTGGTGTCATTCTTGCTCAACGCGAGGATGATTGGTCATTCGCTTCCGCTCAGGAGATAGCCGTGCCGGTCCGACAAGCCCCGGAGCCCGTCCAGCAGACGGCGTTCAATGCGCTGAGCGAATTCCTCGCCTCTCCGCCCGACGGTACGCCGCCAGAATTGGTCGAGGCGCTCGCCCTGATGGGGGGAAACGCGGCGAATCCCCTGCCCCCGCGCCTCTTCTTCGAGGCCGTCGAGCAATCGCCGATCGCCATCTCCATCACGGACGCCAAGGCGACCATCCTCTACGCGAACCGGGCGTTCGAGAATCTCACCGGCTACGGGCGCACCGAGGTCCTGGGCCAAAACGAGGCGATCCTCTCCAACAACGCGACCCCCAACAGCGTCTACTCGCAGCTCTGGCGAACCATCCAGGCCAAGCAGACCTGGACCGGCGCCCTGGTCAATCGAACCAAGCAGGGCGGTGACTATCTGGCGGAGCTGACTATTTCGCCCGTCCTGGATCGCGACGGCGATCTCAAATACTTCCTCGGCATGCATCGGGACGTGACCAAGGTCCACGAACTGGAAGGCGCATTGCGCCAGCAGAAGGCGCGGATCGAAACGGTCCTGGATGCCGCCCCCGTGATCGTCGTCCTGCTCGATAGCGCGGGCCGGGTGATCCTCGACAACCAGGAGTACAAGCGCCTGCTCGACGACCTCATGGGCAAGGAGCCGGTCGAGGTGCTGCGCGCGGCCATCAGCGAGCAGCTCGGCATCGACGCCTTCGCCGCCTGTCTCGACGGCCGGGCGTTCAAGAACGTCGAGGTCAGCATCGACATTCGCGGCCATCAGGGACCACGCTGGTTCGCCTGCTCCGGGACTCCGGTCGACGAGGCCGACCCCACGGCCCGCAGCTATTTCGGCAACACGGACACCGGTGAGCGCCGTCTGCTTCTGCTGGCCAACGACATCACCGGGCGGCGGCGCGAGATCGAGCGCGCGCACCTGGAGAATCTGCGCGCGCGCCTGGCCGAGCAGCAGTTGATGCACGGCACGCGCGAGGCGTTGGCCGCCGCCATCTACCAGATCCAGGTTCCGCTCAATGTCATCAAGGCCGCCACCGGGATGCTGCGCAGCGGCGCGGGCAACCTCGATGCCCTGGCGGGCATGCTCGACCAGATCAGCGAATCGGGCGGCAAGGCGCTCGCCACGCTCACCGCCGCCCTGCCGGAAGAGCCGCGCGAGGCCGGCGTGATGGTCAACGTCAACGCCCTATTGCGTCAGGTGTTGGAGTTGGAGACCGACCGCCTGCTGGCCAATGGAATCGTGGTGGACTGGCGTCCGGCCCATGTCTTGCCGGAGTTGCCGGCCCACAAGGACCAGTTGCGCTCCATGTTCAAGCACCTGATCGACAACGCCATCCAGGCCCTGCGCGAATCCGGTCGGCCGAATCGCGAACTGAGTCTGACCACCCGCAGCCTCGACCATGGCGTGGAGGTCGAGATCCAGGACAATGGTCCCGGTATCCCGGCCGATGACCGCTACCGGGTCTTCGAGCCCTTTCACATTGGCTGGCGCAATCGCCGTGGCCGCGCGGGCATGGGGCTCGCGCTCTCCCAGGAGATCGTCAACGCCCACGGCGGATCGATCGCGGTCGATCCGGACTTCGCCGATGGCTGCCTGATACGCTTGTCCTTGACCGCCGTGTTTCCGGACGACTGAACTGACCCGATCGATCTAATGAGCTCCAACCCAACCGACTTCGGCCCCGCCGAAGAGACGAGCCGCCTTGCCCTGCTCGAATCCCAACTCGCCGCGCTGTTCGAGGTGAGCAGCGTCTTGAGCCGTTCACTGAACCTACGCCAGACGCTACGCGAGGTCTTGAGCGTGCTGAACGAGCGTGGCCGCATGCGGCACGGCCTTGTTTGTCTGCTCGATGACGAGCGCGGCGAACTCCTGATCAGCGCGCTGCACGGCAAGGACGCCGAGCCCTTCGAAACCGTCACTTACCAGCCGGGCGAGGGCGTCATTGGCCACATCCTCTCCTCCAACGAGCCGTGGATCCTGCCACGGGTAGCGGACGAGCCGCGGTTCCTCGACCGACTCAATCTCTACGATCCCGAGCTGCCGTTCATCGGCGTGCCCATCCGCCTCGGCGGGGAACACGCGATCGGCGTCTTCGCCGCGCAGCCGCCACTCGCCGATGCGCTGCTCGGGTATCGCTCGCGTTTTCTCGAAATGGTCGCCAACCTCATCGGTCAGGCGGTCCGACTCTCCCGCACGGTGGAGGCCGAGCAACAGGCGCTGCGCGAGGAGCGCGACAAGCTGCGCCGCGAGGTCAAGGGTACCCATGGCTTCGACAGCATCATCGGTCGCGCCAACGCGATGCGATTCGTCTTCGATCAGGTGCGCCAGGTCGCCAAATGGAATACCACGGTGCTGATTCGCGGCGAGTCCGGCACCGGCAAGGAGCTGATCGCCAACGCCATCCACTACAACTCGCCGCGCGCCCGCGCGCCCTTCGTCAAACTCAACTGCGCGGCGCTCCCGGACAACCTGCTGGAGTCCGAGCTGTTCGGCCATGAGAAGGGCGCTTTCACCGGCGCCGTGGCCCAGCGCAAGGGCCGCTTCGAGCAGGCCGATAGCGGCACCCTCTTTCTCGACGAGATCGGCGAGATCACGCCCGCGTTCCAGGCCAAACTGCTGCGCGTGTTGCAGGAAGGCGAGTTCGAGCGGGTCGGCGGCGGGCGCACGCTCAAGGTGGACGTTCGGGTCATCGCCGCCACCAACCGCGACCTGGAGGCCGAGGTGCGCGCCGGAGAGTTTCGCGAGGATCTCTACTACCGGCTGAACGTGATGCCGATCCGCATGCCGGCGCTGCGCGAGCGCATGGAGGACATCCCCGACCTGGCGCGCTTCCTGGTCGCCAAGGTCGCCCGCATGCAAGGCCGCGAGCTGGAGATCACCGATAGCGCGCTGCGCGTGCTGATGCGCTATGACTGGCCAGGCAATGTCCGTGAACTGGAAAACTGCATGGAACGCGCGGCGGTCATGAGCGAGCAAGGGATCATCGACCGCGACGTGATCAATCTGACCGGGATCGACCTCAGCGGCGCCCCGCCCGATTTCGCGCCATCCAACCTGCCGGCAACAAGCCAGGTCGACTTGAACGACCCCGATCTCGACGAGCGCGAACGGGTCATCGCCGCGCTGGAAGAGGCCGGCTGGGTCCAGGCCAAGGCCGCGCGCCTGCTCAACATGACCCCGCGCCAGATCGCCTATCGCATCCAGACACTCAATATCAAGATGCGCCAATTCTGAACCTGGCACGAGCCCTCCGCGCGCGCCGCCGGACGACGCAACACCTCGCGCGCGCCATCCCGAGCGGGGCGGCGCTCCCGCCAATGACCTCGGCCGGCGAGATGGTGTAACCTCTCCGGCCTGTTTGTAATCACGTTTCGGAGAACATTGAATGGCAGGCGATAGTCGCGACCAGGTGATCGGGATCATCGGTGGCAGCGGTGTCTACGACATCGAGGGGCTGACCAACAAGCGCTGGGAGCGTATCGACTCGCCCTTCGGCGCGCCCTCGGACGAGCTGCTGCTCGGCGAGCTGAACGGTCAGCCGATGGTGTTTCTGCCGCGCCATGGCCGCGGGCACAAGATCCCGCCGTCCGACATCAACTTCCGCGCCAATATCGACGCGCTCAAGCGCGCCGGGGTCACCGAGGTGATCTCGGTCAGCGCCGTGGGCTCGCTGCGCGAGCATCTGCGTCCCGGCATGTTCGTCATCGTCGATCAGTTCATCGATCGCACCTTCGCCCGCGACAAGAGCTTCTTCGGCACCGGGCTGGTGGCGCATGTGTCCATGGCGCATCCGGTCTGCCATCGGCTCGGCGATCATATCGAGGCGGCGGCGCGCGAGGCTGGCATCGAGGTGGCGCGCGGCGGCACCTATCTGGTGATGGAAGGGCCGCAGTTCTCCAGTCTGGCCGAGTCCGAGCTGTATCGCAGTTGGAATTGCGACGTCATCGGCATGACCAACATGCCCGAGGCCAAGCTGGCGCGCGAGGCCGAGCTTTGCTACGCGACCGTCGCCATGGTCACGGATTTCGACTGCTGGCACCCCAACCACGACGACGTCACCGTGGATGCCATCGTCAAGGTGCTACTCGCCAATGCCGACAACGCCCGCACCATGGTGAAGACGCTCGCGCCGCGCCTCCAGGCCGATGCCGGCGCCGCGACCTGTGGTTGCCGCACCGCGCTGGAGCATGCCCTGATCACGCCGCCGGAGGCGCGCGATCCCGAACTCGTCCGGCGCCTGGACGCGGTCGCCGGCCGCCTGCTCAATCCCCGCTAACCCTTTTCCGGATATCGACCCATGCCCATCAAGTCGCGCATTCGCACCGTTCCCCATTATCCCAAACAAGGCGTCATGTTTCGCGACATCACGACCCTGCTCAAGGATCCTGTCGGCTTCCGCATCACCATCAACGAGCTGGTCAATCGCTATACGGCGGTCAAGATCGACCGCGTCGCCGGCATCGAGGCGCGCGGTTTCATCGTCGGCGCGGCGCTGGCCTATCAACTGGGGGTGGGCTTCGTGCCGATTCGCAAGAAGGGCAAGCTGCCGGCCGAGACCGTCGGTCACGACTACGACCTGGAATACGGCACCGACCGCATCGAGATGCATCTGGATTCGGTCTCCAAGGGCGAGCAGGTGCTGCTGGTCGATGACCTTATCGCCACCGGCGGCACGGCGGAGGCCGCCTGCAAGCTGATCGAGAGCATGGGTGGCGACATCGTCGAGTGCTGCTTCGTCATCGATCTGCCGGATCTCGGCGGGCGCGCGCGGCTGGAGCAGCACGGGCACAAGGTGTTTTCATTGTGTGAGTTCGAAGGCGATTGAGCAGCATGCCGCCGGTTGGCGGCCCGCGGGCCGCCGAAGGCAAGCGCAGGTTGAAATCAGTCCCGAGGCACTGTCAAGATTGGCGCGGCGTGGACTCGAGAAACCTCGAGCCAAAGAGAGGAAGGTAAGGTCCAGGAGGATCCGACGGCTCACCGCAGGCGCGGGGAGCACCAGCGTTTTGAGTACGGGACTTTGGAGTATCGTCGGTGCAAGGCCGGCGTTTGCCGGCCCGACCTCGGCTCCCGCTAGCGGGTGGAGCCGACGATCTCGTGGGCGAGATCCACGACTCGATTGGCCATGTCCATGTACTCTTGGCGATAATTTGCCAACAGACCGTCGGACGATGCCCAGTAATCCTTTCCCGAGACACCGTTCTGGTGCTCGTAATCGATGAATTCCCGCTGCATGCCCAGCATCTTGTCGATCAGTTCTTGTTTTTCGCGTTTCAGTGCTGCGATATCGCTCATGGTATGGTGTCCCCCATCGTGAACGGGCCGATGATGTCGTCTGTGCCTTCAGTAAATACTGATACCTTAATATAGCATGCGAGTGGGAAAAGGGGTCAACCGATCCGCGGATCCCCACAGGTCAGGGAATTCGTCTTCCGATGTTCGATGTCATCCTCTACGAGCCCGAGATACCGCCCAACACGGGCAATGTCATGCGTTTGAGCGTGAACGCGGGGGCGCGTTTGCACCTGATCCAACCGCTCGGGTTCTCCTTGGACGACCGCTTGCTGCGCCGCGCCGGACTCGACTACCGCGAGTGGGCGGACGTCAGCGTCCACGTTTCGCTGCCATCCTGCCTCGACAGTCTGGGAAAGCCAAGGGTCTTCGCAATGAGCACTCGGGGCATCCGTTCCTACGCGGAGGTCAGCTATCGACCCGGCGATGCCCTCTTGTTCGGACCCGAGACCCGTGGCCTTCCGTCCGCCCTGTTGACCTCGGTGCCGGAAGACCAGCGCATCTATCTCCCGATGCGGCCCGGAAACCGCAGCTTGAATCTCTCGAACGCGGTCGCGATTCTCGTCTACGAAGCCTGGCGTCAGCAGGAGTTCGCCGGGGCGGCAGGCCAGGTGGAGCCTTGAGCCGCCGGCCCTAGCCGAACTCGGCGCGCGGCTCGCGCTCAAGGAGCGATCGGGTTGCCTCGGCCGGCGACACGCCCTCGTAGAGCACGCGATAGACCTGTTCGCTGATGGGCATCTCGATGGCGAGCCGTTTGGCGAGTCGATGCACCGCCAGCGCGGTCACGACACCCTCGACTTCCTGGCCGATGTCCGCCTTGGCCTGATCGACGGTCTTTCCACTCGCCAGGGCGAGCCCCATGCGACGATTGCGCGACTGATTGTCGGTGCAGGTCAGCACCAGGTCGCCCAGTCCCGCGAGTCCGGTGAAGGTCTCGGCTCGCCCGCCGAGCGCGGTACCGACGCGAATCAGCTCGGCCAGACCGCGGGTGATGAGGGCGGCCCGGGCGTTGGCGCCAAAGCCGAGGCCGTCGGCGATCCCCGTCGCGATCGCAAGCACGTTCTTGGCGGCGCCGCAGACCTCCACCCCCACCATGTCCTCGCTGGTGTAGGCGCGGAAACGCTCGCTGTGCAGCAGGGCGGCGACGCGCCGCGCGAACCCCGCCGAATTGGAGGCGACCGAGACGGCCGTCGGCAGCCCCTTGGCAACCTCAAGCGCAAAGCTCGGACCAGAGACGACCGCCAGCGACCTGTCGCCCAACACCTCTTGTGCGATGGTATGCAACAGTTGGCCGGTTGCCGAGTCGAGTCCCTTGGTGGCCCAGGCCACGCCGAGGTCTTCAGGCAGACGCGCGGCCAACTGCTCGACGACCGGCCGAAATGCCTGGCTGGGAACGACCACCAAACAATCGGTCGCGCCAGCGAGGGCTTCGTCGAGCGAATCCGTTGCGAGCATGTCCGCGGGGATAGCAAAACCGGGAAGGAATTGCCGATTCTCGCCATCGCGCCGGATCGCCTCGATCTGCGCGGACTCGTGTCCCCACAGCCGTACCCGATGACCGTTGCCGCACAGCAGGATCCCAAGCGCCGTCCCCCAGGATCCCGGGCCGAGCAGGGCGATCGTGCCGGAGCCCCCCTCGCTCAATGGTGGCTCGGCTTGGTGCCGCCGTCTTGAGCCTGCTCCATGGCCTGTTGGTGATGCTGGGCGAAAAGGACATCGAAGTTCACATGCTGGAGCACGAGCTGCGGGAAGCTGCCCTTGACCACCAGATCCGACACCACTTCCCGCGCGTAGGGGAAGAGCAGGGTCGGGCAATAGGCACCGAGCAGCGGGCCGAGCTCCTCCTGCGAGAAGCCCTGATGGGTAAAGATCCCGGCCTGCTGGACCTCGACCAGAAAGGCCGTCTTGTCCTCGATCCTGGCCGTCACCGTGACCGCCAGAACGACTTCGTGGACGCCGTCCTCAAGCTGGTTGATCTTGGTGTTGAGATTCAACTCATGCCGTGGCTTCCACTCGCCACGGAAAATCTCCGGGGTATTCGGCGACTCGAAAGAGACGTCCTTGGTGTAGACGCGCTGAACGGAGAAGTTTCGCTCAGTAGTGGGTTGCTCTTCAGTCATGCCAGTTCCTGATATCGACGGATGGAGTAATTAGGGCGCGGGGCCGCGCCGGACCAAGAAGGTCAGCGCTTCTTGCGCGTCAGCGGCAGGCTCGCGGCCTCCCAGGCCATGATCCCGCCCTGGAGGTTGTAGACCTCCTCGAAACCCGCCTTGCGCAGATGGCCGCAAGCGACGGACGACTGCGCCCCGGAGCGACAGTTCACGATGATCGGCTTGCCCTTGTGCTTGGTCAGGGTCGCCATCTGATTCTTGAACCCGTTCATGGGGATGTTCAAGGCATTGATGATGTGCCCTTGGGCGAAGTCCGCCGCGGGCCGCACGTCGATCACCACCGCCTCGCGATGATTGACCATCTCGGTCGCGGCGAGCGGCCCGACGCTGCCCTTGCCGCCGACGATGAGATTGTAGATCAGCAGCCCGACGATCACGGCCAGGGCGAGAAAGAGATACCAGTGATTTCCGGTGAATGCGAGGAGTTGACTTAAGGGCGGCATCGTTGGGCGGTCTCACTCAGGGTTGTCGCGTGGCGCGCGATGGGAACAGAATGTCGACGCCGGGGCGCGGTCCTGGGATCGCCCAGCGCGGCCGCGAACATCAGGCGGATTAGAGGCGCGGAAGTATAGAGATCACGCGCGCGGGCGTCATCCCGGATTGGCGGGGGTCGAGCGAACCTCAGTGGGGATGGTGGCAGAAGACCTCGCGCATCATCCCGATCAGTTGAAGCGTCCGATTGTCACTCACCCGGTAGAAGACCCGATTGGCGTCCTTGCGCGAGGCCAGAATGCCCTTGTCGCGCAGGATCGCGAGATGCTGGGAAATATTGCTCTGGGACGTTCCGACATGATCGACGATCTCTTGAACGCTGATCTCTTGATCGCCGAGCGTGCACAGTATCTTCAACCGCAGTGGATGCGACATCGCCTTCAGGGAGCGCGAGGCGCGCTCGATGTCGGCATCGTCCGCGAACAGATCCATGTCCTCGCCGTCGTTGTCCGAGAGGCTCAGGATTGGGCGGGAGGGATGACTCAGATTGCTGACCATTGAATCGCATCTAATCAATTTATCACCATACAATAATAAACTCTTTCCGGCCGACTGCGAAGCGTCCGCGCCGATCCATTTGGCTTAAAAGGCGAAAAATCGTTGCGGAACCCATTCGATTCCAAGCATTTCGGAAACTATTGATGCCTAACGCCTCCGCTGCATCAAGCCAGACATCACCCGCCGCCCGTCGCGCGTCGATCCTTGCGCCATTGCGCTGGCGTCGCGCGGGGCTGCTCGCACCCTTCATTTTGGCGCTCGCGGGCGCGACAGCGCATGGCTGGAGGGTCGCTTCCGCCGCGAACACCGATCCAGCGCTGGAGGCCCGCCAGAACGATCTGACCGAGGTGGAGCAGCAGGCCGAGAATATCCGCAGGGACCTGATCGACCGCCAGGCGGATCGCCGCGCCCTGATCGACGAGCTGGAGGCGCGTGAGCGCAACGTCGCCGAGCTGGCCCTGGCCAATCGGGAACTGGGCCGTCTCGTGAAAGAGCACACGCGCATCGCCACGGAACTGCGGGGGCGCCAGGCCGAGGAGCGGCAGTCGCTCCAGGAGGAAATCGGCCTGCTGTCCGAGCTCTTGCGAACCGCCTACATCATGGGTCGCGCGGACCGTCTGCGTCTGCTCCTCAACCAGGAGGATCCCACCCACGCGAGCCGCGTCATGTCCTACTTCGCCTACTTCAATCGCGAGCGCATGAAGCGGATCCAGGCGGTGCAGCAGTTGGCGGAGCGCCTGGACGGCTTGGCCCGCAACGCCGAGGAGGAAGCCAGCCGTCTCGCCGAGCTCGCCAAGAGCCAGGAGGCCACCCGCGCCCGGCTGGAAGGCGCCAGGCAAGAGCGCGCCCAAGTGCTGAAGCAACTGGAGGCGAGCATCGCGAGTCGGGCGGAAACCCTGGAGGGATTGAAGAGCGACGCCGACGCCTTGAAGCGGCTGATCGAACACCTGCGGCAACGCGCGCAGATTCACGCCGAGCTGAACATCCAGCGCGACCCGTTCGGTACCCTGAAGGGCAAACTCGCCTGGCCCATTCTGGAGAATCGCGTCCTGGCGTCCTACGGGACGCGCAAGGAGGACTCACAGATCAACTGGGACGGGGTTCTGCTCGCGGCGCACGACGGGCGAAGAGGTGCGAGCGGTCAACGGCGGAAGGGTGATCTATGCCGACTGGCTGCGCGGCTTCGGCTTGCTGATCGTCCTGGACCATGGGGACGGCTATATGACGCTCTACGGGAACAACGAAGCGCTCCTCGGCGAGGTCGGCGAGTGGGTCGCGACCGGCGAGGCGATTGCCCTCAGCGGCAACAGTGGCGGACGCGCGCAGCCGGTGCTCTATTTCGCGATCCGCCACAACGGGCATCCGCAGAATCCGGCCGAATGGTGCGTGAGCCCAAGGCCGGAGCGCCGCACTGTCGGTTTCCGATCGCCAGAGTTCCAACCATCGCCGAAGCTAGCGGCCGCGCCTCCCGTTTCGCGGGCGAGTTCGGTTCCGCCCATCCATCGAGGGCTCGGCCACAAGCCGACCCTGTTGAGCGGCCTGAAAACATGCGATCCTTCGACCCTCGACAGGAACCGCCGGCCGCTCGTGACCATTGCCTCGCCGGGGCACCGCGTCGCCCTCGCCCCCAATCAACGCAACCCCGTAATCAGAGATCATGATGATGCGCTTCCCGTTCGCCTTGCCGCTGTGTGTTGGGATCTTCGTCGGGCTCGCGCCGCTGGGCGCCGCGCGCGGGGACGAGGCCGTCACCGCGAAGCCCGAGCAGGCCAAGCCGGCTGCTGGTCAGGATCTTCCGCTCGACGAGCTCAGGACATTCGCTGACGTCTTCGGCCGCATCAAGGACGACTACGTCGAGGAGGTCCAGGACAAGACGCTGATCGAGAACGCCATCCGCGGCATGCTGGCCGGCCTGGATCCACACTCATCCTACCTCTCCGGCGAGGAGTACCGGGATCTGCAGGTCGGGACCAGCGGTGAGTTCGGCGGCCTGGGCATCGAGGTCGGATTGGAGGACGGCTTCATCAAGGTG
The DNA here is from genome assembly GCA_963818415.1 of uncultured Gammaproteobacteria bacterium. GTDB lineage: Bacteria > Pseudomonadota > Gammaproteobacteria > Chromatiales > Chromatiaceae > CAWFSC01. The sequence continues at coordinate 48,367 of CAWFSC010000021.1, forward strand.
ATCGCGCCGATCGACGACACCCCCGCGCAGCGCGCCGGCCTGCAGTCCGGGGACATGATCATCCGCATCGACGAAAAGCCGGTCAAAGGTCTCTCGCTCAACGAGGCGGTTACGCTCATGCGCGGCAAACCCGGCACCAAGATCCGGCTCACCATCATGCGCGGAACCACGGAAAAGCCCTTCGAGGTTACCCTTGAGCGCGCGGTCGTCCAGGTCGCGAGCGTCAAGAGCCGCCTGCTGGAGCCGGGTTATGCGTATCTGCGTCTCACGCATTTCCAATCGCACACCACGGAAGACATGCTGAAGGCGATCGACGAAATCAAGAAGGCGAACGGCGGGGAGCTGAAAGGGCTGGTGATGGACCTGCGGAACAACCCGGGCGGCGTGTTGAATGCTGCTGTCGGCGTCAGCGACGCCTTTCTCACCGAGGGCTTGATCGTCTATACCGAGGGGCGGGTCAAGAACAGCGAGATGCGGTTCAAGGCCGGTCCCGATGATGTCCTGGGGGGCGCCCCCATGGTGATCCTGATCAACGGCGGCAGCGCCTCGGCCTCTGAGATCGTCGCCGGGGCGCTGCAGGACCAGAAGCGCGCCATCGTCATGGGGACCCAGTCCTTCGGCAAGGGCTCGGTTCAAACCATCGTGCCGATCGATGACGCAACGGCCCTGAAGCTAACCACGGCGCGCTACTACACCCCCTCCGGCCGTTCGATCCAGGCCCAGGGCATCACACCGGACATCAAGCTGGATCGAGGCGAGTTCAAGCCGGTCACCGTCGAGGACCAGGACTCCCTGAAGGAGGCCGACTTGGTGCGTCACCTCGATCAACAGGCGGCGGAGCCGGGCAAGCCGGCCGCTGGCCCGCAAAAGCCGCTCGCGGCGGAGGACTTGCAACTGTCCGAGGCGCTCAATGTGCTCAAGGGCCTGACGATTCTCGGCCAGGTCAAGCACCCATGAATCGCCGCCGCAGACCGGGCTCGGTCGTCTCAGGGCGACCGATGGTTGCCAAGACCCATTCAGCGATCCGGAGAATCGATCATGCCTAGGGTACTGGTTCCGCTCGCGCAGGGGTGCGAGGAGCTTGAGGCCGTGACCATTATCGACTTGCTGCGGCGGGCCGAGGTCGAGGTGGTGACCGCCGCGCTCGTCGACGGCCCGGTCAAGGCAAGTCGCGGGACGATGCTGTTGGCGGATACCACCTTGGATCTGGTGAAGGATCAGGACTTCGACATGGTCGTCCTGCCCGGGGGGCTTCCTGGCGCGCGGTATCTGGAGGAAGATCCGCGCGTGCGCGCCATCCTGCAACGCCATCACGCGCGCGGCGCCTTCACCGCTGCCATCTGCGCGGCCCCCAAGGTGCTGGCCAGCGCCGGCTTGCTCGATGGCAGAGACGCTACAGCCTACCCAGGCTGCGTCGTGGCGAGCGATTTTCCGGCGGTGAATCTGGTCGATGCGCCCGTGGTGGTCGACGGCACGGTGGTGACGAGTCGCGGCCCCGGAACCGCCATGGATTTCGCGCTCGAACTGATCGAGCTGCTGGTGGGTCGGTCGCGACGCGAGCAAGTCGAGAAGGCCCTGGTCCGCCCGGTCTGAAAGCGCTGCGTCGGTACCGCGACGGCCGAGTCTCCACCCACGATCCACTGACCAGAGCCCGCGCGATGTATCTGGAACCCCTGCCGCTTGCGGTTGCGCCCCTGCTTTCCCTGGCGACGAGCCTGATGGCCACCCGCTGGCTCGCCGCGCGGGCGGGGTCCGGGCTGGGACCGATGGACCATCCGAACGAGCGCTCGCTGCATAACGCCCCGATGCCCCGATCAGGTGGGCTGGGCGTGCTGGCCGGTCTGTCGATTCCGCTGCTCATCGCCGCCGGTTTCGGGCTGCTTGCGGGCGAGCTGGCATGGATGACAGCCGCCCTGACCTTAATCGCGGCGGTTTCCTTTCTCGACGATCTGGGCGATCTCTCGCCCCTGTCGCGGCTGGTCGCGCACTTCTCGGCGGCCGCGCTGCTGGCGTTCGGGGGACTGCAATCGGCGCTCCTGGAACTGCCCGGCATGGCGCTCGACCTTCCGACGCCGATCGCGCTGGGACTCACGGGGCTGTTCGTGGTCTGGATGATTAATCTCTATAACTTCATGGACGGCATGGATGGATTCGCTGGCGGCATGGCGGTCTTTGGATTCGGCGCCCTGGCCGTACTCGGCTGGCGCGGTGGCGAGCCACTCTATGCCGTTGCATGTCTATGCGTCTCCGCCTCATCCTTGGGCTTTCTCGCCGTCAACTTTCCCCCGGCACGGATCTTTCTGGGAGATGCGGGTTCGTCAAGTCTGGGACTGCTGGCGGCGGGCTGTTCGCTCTGGGGCGCTCGCCTGGGTCTGTTTCCGCTGTGGGTGGCCGGCCTCGCCTTCTCGCCCTTCATCGTCGACGCAACTTGGACCCTCCTGGCCCGGCTGGCGAGACGCGAGCGGGTCTGGGAACCGCACCGCTCCCACCACTACCAACGCTTGGTCCTGGCCGGTTGGAGCCATCGCAGAACCCTGTTGCGCGGTTACCTGGTCATGGGCGCGGCGGCGGCCTGTGCGATCGCGGCGCCGGGGATGCCGCCCGCCGATCAGTGGTTTCTCCTGGGCGCCTGGGCCGCCATCTACGTGCTGATTCACCTCAAGGTCGAGCTGGTCGAGCGCCGCGCCGTCGATCGGAGATCGTCACATGAACCCAATGATCGATCGGCTGCGCTCGCGCACCGCCGCCTTCGCCCATGACCTGCTGACGATTCCGGTCGCCTGGCTGCTGGCCTACTGGCTGCGCTTCAATCTCGATCGCATCCCGCACGAGTTCATCACCGGCGCACTGCACTCCCTGCCCTGGGTCATCCTGATCCAGGGCGGGGTCTATTGGATCTGTTCGGCCTCTATCGCGGGGTCTGGCGCTTTGCCTCGCTGCCCGACCTGGTGCGCATCACCAAGGCCGTGCTGGTCGGCACGGCGCTGGTGCTGGTCGCGCTCTTCACCATCGATCGCTCGGCGCATGTTCCGCGTTCGGTGCCCGTCCTCTATTTCGGGGTTCAATTGCTGATGCTGGCGGCCCCGCGGATGCTCTATCGTTGGATCAAGGATCACCGGCTCGATCTTTCCTCCGGCCAGCGCGTGCTGATCGTGGGCGCCGATCGGGCGGGGGATCTGCTGGCGCGGGACATGCTGCGCGACCCAAGCCACGCCTACTTTCCAGTCGGTTTCGTCGACGACAAACTGCGACGCCAGGGCGGTGAGTTGCAGGGACTACCCGTCCTGGGTCCGACCGAGGCCATCCCCGAGATCGCGCGACGCAAGGGAATCGATCTGTTGATGCTCGCGGTTCCGGCGTCTCCCGTCCAGGGAGATGCGCCGATTGGTCGAACTCTGCGAGCAGACCGGCCTGCCCTTCCGCATCCTGCCCGAGCTGCGCAGCCTCATGACGGGTCAGGTCAATATCGGACAATTGCGGCCGGTCTCCATCGAGGATCTGCTCGGACGCGAACCGGTCGAGCTCGATTGGCAGGGGATCCATGCCGGGCTGGCCGGGCGCGATATCCTGATCACCGGCGCCGGGGGTTCGATCGGCTCGGAGCTGGTGCGTCAGCTCGCGGCGACCGGCCCGGCCCGCCTGATCCTGGTGGATAGCTGCGAGTTCAATCTCTACCGCATCGAGATGGAGCTGACGGAGAGCTTTCCGGAGCTGCGTTTCGCGCGCCATCTCCTCGATGTGACCGACGCGGTGGCGATCGAGACGCTGTTCCGTGCAGAGCGTCCCGCGATCGTCTTCCACGCCGCCGCCTACAAGCATGTGCCGCTCCTGGAGGATCAGCTTCGGGCGGCGGTCAGGAACAACGTGGTCGGAACGCAGATCGTCGCGGAGGCCGCCGCCGCAAGCGGCTGCGAGCGCTTCGTTCTCATCTCGACCGACAAGGCGGTCAACCCGACCAACATCATGGGCGCGACCAAGCGGATCGCCGAGACCGTCTGCCAGGATCTGGACGGGCGCGTCGGAGTGCCGCTTCATCACCGTGCGTTTCGGCAACGTGCTAGGCTCCGCGGGGAGCGTGGTTCCGCTCTTCCGCCGCCAGATCGAGCGCGGCGGCCCGGTCACCGTCACCCACGCGGACGTCGAGCGCTTCTTCATGACCATCCCGGAGGCCTGTCAGCTCATCATGCAGGCGGCGGTGATCGGCGACGGCGGCGAGATCTTCGTCCTCGACATGGGCGAGCCGATCAAGATCCGATATCTCGCGGAGCAGATGATCCGACTCTCCGGGCGCGAACCGGGCGAGGACATCGCTATCCGCTATGTCGGACTGCGTCCGGGCGAAAAGCTCTACGAAGAGCTGTTCTACGCCTCCGAGGAATTGGTGGAGACGTGCCACCCCAAGATTCGGGTCGCGCGCCAGGGCAACGGGCTCTCCAGCCCGGAGCTGGCCGACGCCCTGGAGAGGTTGCGCGGGGCGACGAACGGCTGCGACGCGAGCACGTTGCTGTTCACCTTCCAGGCGCTGTTGCCGGGATGGGCACCCGCGCCGCACGATTCCGGGTCGCTCGCAGACGACCGATACCCCGACCCTCGACGCTTGATCAAGGCCACATGGGAGGAACGACCGCGATGCAAGAAGACGCCATCCTCGACGAGGCCCCGCACATGCTGGCCAGCCGGGACGACCCGGACGAGATCGCCGAACTGACGGTCGCGGATCACGGATCGGCGACGGCAAGCGAAGAACGGGATCAAATCGCCCCGAACCGCGAAGCCCAGGACGCCTCCCCCGAGGTCCAGGTGGTCAACTACCTCCAAGGCCAGAACAAATTGACCATGGCGGATCTCGCGCGGGCGCGGCGGCTGGCCGAGGACGCGGGCGATCTGCTGCTCCCGATGCTGGTCCGCCTGGGATTGATCTCGGAGCGGGACATGGCGGCGGCGATGTCGGAGGTACTGCGACTGCCGCTGGCGAACGCGGCCAGCTTCCCCGACCAGCCGGTTCGCGAAGACCTCCTCACCCTGAGATTCATGAAGGACGCGCGCGTCCTCCCGCTGGCCGAGGACGCCGACCATCTCGACGTGGCCCTGGCCAATCCGATCAACGAATTCGTCCTGGCCGCCGTGCGGATGGCGGCGGACAAACCGGTGCGCGCCGCGGTGGCCCTGCCAACCGAGATCGAATCGGCCATCGAGCGCCTCTACGAAAAGGTCGAGGAACCCGCCGAGGAGACCGAAGCGGATTTCGGCGATTTCGACGAGGAAGACATCGAGCACCTGAAGGATCTGGCCAGCGAGGCGCCGGTCATCCGCATGGTGAATATGCTCATCCAGAAGGCGGTCGAATCGCGGGCCTCGGATATCCACATCGAGCCCTTCGCCGACGAGTTGACGGTGCGTTACCGCATCGATGGCATTCTCAAGGAGGTCGAGGCCCCGCCGGTGCGCTCGACAGCGGCCGTCATCTCGCGCGTCAAGATCATGGCCAAGCTCAATATCGCGGAACGGCGCCTGCCGCAGGATGGGCGCATCCCCATCCGCATCCAGGGCAAGGAGCTGGATCTGCGCGTCTCGACCGTCCCGACCATGTTCGGCGAGAGCGTCGTCATGCGTCTGCTCGACAAGGAGAGCGTGCGCTTCGACCTGGACGCGCTCGGCTTCGATGGCGCGCCACGCAAGCGCCTGGCCGTCATCCTGGAGCAACCCTACGGCATCCTCCTGGTCACCGGGCCGACCGGCTCGGGCAAGAGCACGACCCTCTATACCGCGCTCAGCCGCCTCAATACCCAGGAGCGCAAGATCATCACGGTCGAGGATCCGGTCGAATACCAACTGCCGGGGATCAATCAGATCCAGGTCAAATCCGCCATCGGCATGACCTTCGCCGGGGCACTGCGCGCCATCGTCCGCCAGGACCCGGACATCATCATGGTGGGCGAGATGCGCGACCTGGAAACGGCGCGGATCGCGGTCCAGTCGGCCCTGACCGGCCATGTGGTGCTCTCCACGCTCCACACCAACGACGCAGCGAGCGGCGTCACCCGACTGCTGGACATGGGGGTGGAGGACTATCTCCTGACCTCCACCATCAACGGCATCCTGGCGCAACGGCTGGTCCGCCGGCTCTGCCCGCATTGCGAGCAGCCCTATCGTGCCGTGCCCGAGCAGGCCGAGCGCTTCGCCCATCTGAAGGGCATCGAGGATCATGTCGACCTGCACCGCGCCGTCGGCTGCGAAGCCTGCAACGGGAGCGGCTACCGGGGCCGGCTCGTCATCGCCGAGGTGCTGCTGATGTCCGAGTCGATTCGCAAGGCCATCCTCGCGCATGCCACGGCCACGGATATCCGCAAGATCGCCGTCGCCGAAGGCATGGAGACCATGTACCAGGATGGGTTGCGCAAGGCGCTCGATGGGCGCACGACCATCGAGGAAGTCCTGCGCGTGGCCGAGGCCGACTGATGTGATTCATCTTCCCTTGCCGAGCCCGCTTCGACAGCCCGGAATCGAGATCGAGACACCCTGATGCCCAAGTTCTTCTACAAGGCCGTGAAGGCGGACGGCGAGTCCGTGGAAGGCGAGCTTGAGGCGCCGGACGCGGCGGCCGTGATCCGCCACCTTCAGGACGAGGGCCTGATTCCGATCGAGGCCCGCACGACCAAGAGCCTGAAGGCCAAATTCGGCCGCGCGCGCAAGCGGCGCATCAGCCAGAAGGAGATCGGGATCCTCACCCGCGAGCTGGCGACCCTCTTGGAAGCCGGCATGACCCTGGATCGTTCCTTGCAGATCCTGGTCGACTTGACGCGAGAGGACCACCTGATCCGCGTATTGTCCGATCTGCAGGAGCGCGTGCGCGGCGGGGCGACCTTCTCCAGCGCCCTGGATGCCCAGGACCGCCAGTTTCCGCGCCTCTACATCAACATGGTCCGCGCGGGCGAGGCGAGCGGCGCGCTCGAGCAGGTGCTCGACCGCTTGGCCGACTATCTGGACCGGGTGGCCGAGTTGCGCCAGACCGTCACCTCGGCGCTGGTCTATCCCGCCATCCTCCTGTTCGTCGCCGGGATGTCGGTGATCCTGCTCCTGGTGTTCGTGGTCCCGCAGTTCACGGTGTTGTTCGAGGACATGGGCGCGGCCCTGCCCCTGTCGACCCAGATCGTCGTGGCCACGGGCGATCTCTTTCGCCACTACTGGTGGGCCATGTTGTGCGTCATTGCGCTGGTCGCCGTGCTTCTGGAGCGCTGGCTGCAAAACCCGGAGGCACGGGCGCTGGTCGACCGCAAGCTCTTGGGTCTTCCGCTCTTCGGCGATCTCATTTGGAAGATGGAGACCGCGCGTCTCTGTCATACGCTCGCAACCCTGCTGAAGAACGGCCTACCCCTGCTGAACGCGCTGACCCTGGCCAAGGAAGTGGTCTCGAACCGCAAGATGTTCGGGCTGCTGAACGAGGCGAGCGAGGATCTCAAGCACGGTCGCGGCATCGCCGGCCCCCTGGCGCGGCTGGAGGCGCTGCCTGACCTGGCGCTGCAGATGATCCGGGTCGGCGAGGAATCGGGCAGTCTGGACACCATGCTCGCCAAGGTAGCCAACATCTACGATCGCGAGACCCGCACCAGCGTCCAGCGGATGCTGACGCTGCTGGAGCCGATCCTGATCATCGGACTCGGCATCGTCGTGGCCGGCATCATCATTTCCATCCTGATGGCCATCCTTGGCGCGAACGATCTGGTCGTCTGAGGCCGGTGGCGCTCGCCCTTGGTAACGGACCCCGCGCGGCCTACAATGCCGGCGCACTCACAGTCAACGAGGTACTCAGATGCGTTCAACAACTCCCGACGTGGCCGCGGCTTCACGCTCGTCGAGCTGCTGGTCGTGCTTGCGATCCTGGGACTGCTCGCCGGCCTGGTTGGCCCGCAGGTGATGAAGTTCCTGGGCAGTTCCAAGACCAAGACCGCCAAGTTGCAGATCGACGATCTCTCCTCCACGCTCGATCTCTACCGGCTGGAGCTGGGTCGCTATCCGACCGAGAGCGAGGGGCTTAATGCCCTGGTGCAGAATCCGGGAAACGTTTCCGACTGGAACGGTCCCTATCTGAAAAAGGGCGAGGTGCCGAAGGATCCCTGGGGCTTCGAGTTCCAGTACCGCTTCCCCGGCGAACACGGCAGCTTCGATATCTGGTCGCTGGGCGCCGATAACCGCGAGGGCGGCGAGGGCGAGGGCGCCGACATCAAGAGTTGGGAATAGGGCGCGCTCGGTCCGCTGGGCACGGATCCCCCGTGAGGGGCCGTGGGAGACGCATCGGGCTTCGCGGTTTCACGCTGGTCGAGCTGCTGGTGGTGATGGCGATCGCCGCGCTCATGATGACGGCGGTGCCCACGCTGTTCTCCGCCGCGCTACCAGGGGTCGAGCTGAAGGCGACGGCGCGTCGGACCGCGGCCACATTGCGTCTGGCGCGCGAGTCGGCGATCCGCCGGGGTGAGGATACGCAGTTGGTCGTGGACCTGGATGCGCACCGTCTGGTCCTTGAGGGCTACCGCAATCTCAATATCCCCGCGCGCCTCTCGGTTCAATTGGATGCCGCCAGCAGCGAAATGATCGACGACCGCCACGGGGTGATTCGCTTTTTCCCCGACGGCAGCTCGACTGGCGGTCGTATCGTTCTCGCCCAGGGCGATCACGGCTATCAGGTCGGAGTGACCTGGCTCACCGGACGCATCGAGCTGGATACCTGGTCGGGGCCATGAGGATCCGTGCCCAGCATGGCTTTTCGCTCCTTGAGGTCCTGGTCGCCTTCGCGATCCTGGCGATCACGCTCGGCGTCCTGATGCAGATCTTCTCGCGCGCCACCATCACCACCATTGCCTCGGCCCAATACAGCCAGGCCGCGACCATCGCCGAATCCGTGCTGAACGATGTCGGCGTCGATATTCCACTGGAGGCGGGCGCGGTCTCCGGCTCGACGAACAGCGGCTTCGACTGGGAGGTCACCATCCAGCAGATGACGCTCGGCGATGACGCCTTCGCCGAGCCGACCGCCACACCTTACCGGGTCAACGCCACGGTTCTCTGGGTGGACGCCGGGCGGGCTCGCCGGTTGAGCATTACGACCTTGAAGTCTGGGCGAGAAGCTCTAGCATGCGGGGGCCAGCGACCCAGCGATCGACGACAGGCTTCGGGCAGGTGGCTTCACCCTGATCGAGCTGGTCATCGCGCTCGCCATCATTGGCTTGATCTCGTTGCTGCTCTTTTCGGGCCTGCGCCTCGGGTCGCGCGCTTGGGAGGCGGTGGAAAAGACCAGCGACCAGATCGCCGGACTGCGCCTGGCCGATGGCTTTCTCAGACGGACGATGGGTCAGATGCGCGCCGCGAGCGTGATGATCGACGGCGCCAAGGTCCAGGTTTTTGGTGGCGATGCCGAACGGCTGGATTTTCCCGCCCCGCTGTCGGAGCGCGTCGGTATCTCCGGCCTCTATGCCCTGCACCTGGGAGTGGAAAGCCGGGGCACGGAGGCCGAGCTGGTGCTGACCCGCTGGTATCTGCATCCGGAGGTCCTGGCGGGTGGCAACGACTTCCCCGCCTGGGAGCCGATGACGAAAGACCAGACGGTGGCGGTCGCGGATCTACCCGCCGACCTGGACGCGGCGGATGGCGCCTTTGGCCGAACCCTCCTGCTCAAGGACGTCAGCCTCTTCGAGCTCGCCTATTACGGCCAGTTGGAAGCCGACACGGAGCCAGGCTGGCACGATGACTGGCTGGAGCAGACACAATTGCCCACGCTCATCCGGATTCGCCTGGCGACCAGCAAGCAGTCATGGCCCGATATCATCCTCGCGCTCCCCAGTCAGCCTCAATGATCCACGCAGGCGTCATTCGTCAGCGCGGTATCGCCCTGATGCTGGTGATGTGGGTGCTGACCCTGCTGACCATCATGGCCGTGAGTCTGACCGCCGCGCAGCGCACGGAAACGGCGCTTGCCGAGAATCAAGTGGAGGCGGCCCGCTTTCGCGCCCTCGCGGAGGCCGCGATCGCCTACGCGGCGCTGGATTTCATGACGACAACCACCAAGGTCGAGAGCACCGGCCTGGATGAAGAGTCGAGTACGACCTGGCTGCCGGACGGGAGCGCCAGATCCTGGGAATTCGATGGCTCCGAGCTGACCATTGCCGTTTTCAACGAAACCTCTCGCTTCAACCTGAACAAGGTCCAGCAGGACATGCTCGGCGCGTTTGTTGGAAGTCCTCGGAGTGGACGAGGATCAATCGACCTCGCTCGCGGCGGCGATCGTGGACTGGCGCGACGAGGACAATCTCGCCTTGCTGAATGGCGCCGAGGACGAGGACTACGAAAAGGCCGGCCGCGCCATTGGCGCGAAAGACGCCGATTACGCATCCGTCGAGGAACTGCGCCAGGTCCTCGGAATGACCGAGGATATCTACAAGCGACTGGCCCCGGAGGTCAGCGTCGACGGTGACGAGGCCAGCCCGGTCGAGCTTTTCGCCTCCTCTGCCGTCCTGGCGGCCATCAAAAACATTACCTTGGATGAGGCCGCCGAGGAGGTCGCGACGCGTGCGCAGACCACGACCCAGGAGCGGGGCGGTCCGCTCTATCGCATCCAGGTAACCGAGCGAACCTCGGGCCACTCCAGTCGACGCATGGAGGCGTTGTTCCAGTTGGCCTCGGGCGAACAGCCCCCTTACCAAGTGCTGTGGCGCCGCTATGGTCTGGGAACGGCCGATCCCGTGGCCGCGACCTCGGAGGGACAATGAATGGTTGGCCATGAAGCGGAACACCGATTTACACTTCGCGCTCGTCGGACACTGGTACTGATTTCCGCGATTCTTTCATCTTCCCCAAAGGGAACCTGACCGACAATTCTCGCGTGCTGGTTAAGCGGAAGGGTCGGTCGGATGGGGTTCTTGCTGGTGACCCGGACCGCGGATGCCGCCCCGCATGGACGCGAGGTCCAATTCGCAAGCAGACTGGATTCTGGTTCACATCATGACTCTCACCGAACGCTTGAGCCTGCTCGTCAAGGGGCTGTCGGTATCAGGCCCCGGCAGCGGCGCGGCGCTGCCGCAAGACCTCCGCGAGCGACTCCTCATCTGCCTCCCGGCGCCTGTGCAAGGGCTGATCGCGCGGCACAATCGCCGCTTCATCATCGAGGCCGAGGGTGAGCGGGCGCGACTGAGCCTGATCACGGGACTGGAGACCCGAGACCTGGGTGAGATGCTGGTCACCCAGCCGGGGGCGCTGCCGGAGGACATCCGCGCGCAGGACCCCGATCAACGGCTCACGACCGAGCTGCGGCTGCCGACTGCCGCTGTATTGGTCAGGTCTGTCGCCTTTCCGGCCCAGGTGCGAGCGAATCTTCCGCAGGTCATCCGCTACGAGCTGGACCGCCTGTCGCCTTTCCCGGCGAGCGAAGTGGCCTTCGATTTCGTGCTGCACAGCGGAGCCAAGCGGGCTGAACGCCTGAACATCAGTTTGGCGCTGTGCCGACGCGGTCTGGTGGAGGCTTGGATCAAACGGCTCGACGAACTGGGCTCGCCGATCGACCGGATCACCTGGGAAGGCGCCTGGGCGGGCGCCAACCTCCTGCCGCCCGAGCAGCGACCGCGGCATCCACGGGTGCGCTTCGGTCTTGTCACCGTCTCCATCCTGGCGTCGCTGTTGTTGGGCGCGGCGGTCTTGATCACGCCCCTGGTCCAGAATCACCTCGTCGCGCACCAGCTCGCCGCGGAGTTGAAAAGCATCCGCGGCCAGGCCGTGGCGGTGGACGAAGTGCGTCAGGAGCTTGAGCGGGCCAGGCAGGGCAGCACGGCCGTTCTGCAGCACAAGCTGAAGCAGTTGCCACTCCTGGACATATTGCGCGAGCTGACGGATCGTCTCCCGGAAGACACCTGGATCCAGAACCTGGAGTTCGCTAACGGGCAGGTGGATATCCGCGGCGAATCCGGCCACGCAACCGCCCTGATCGCGATCCTGGAACAGTCGCCGCTGATCGAGGGCGTATCCTTCGGGTCTCCGGTGACGCAGGTCGCGCGCACCGGCAAGGAGCGTTTCAACATCTCCTTCCACTATGAGCCCCAGAGTCCAGAATGACCTCGCCCGCTCCATCCAAGTCTTTCTGTTCGCTGGTGCTGGCGGCGGCCATCGCGCTTCCACTGCTCATCCTCGCTGGCGTCGCGCTGCCCTGGGCGAGCCAGTTCTCCGCCCAAAACAAGGTCATCGCCAGTAATACGGGTCAATTGGAACGCTATCGGAGCCTGGTACGGGCGCTGCCGGGGCTGCGCGCCGAGTTGGAGCAGACCAAAAACAACTCGGCCTTCAAGGCGTTTTATTTCAATGCTCCGACCGCGGCGCTGGCTGGCGCCCAGCTCCAGGGTCTGATTCAGGAGATCGTCACCGGCGCCGCCGGCCGCCTCATCAGCACCCAGATCCTGCCCGAGGACAAGAAGGTCGATCCGCCTCGGGTCAGCGTCCGGATGCAGATCCAGGGGACGACGGAAACGCTGCTCGACGTGCTCCTGCGCATCGACCAGGCCCGGCCCTTCCTCTTCGTCGACCAGCTCTCGGTTCGCTCCTCGGCGCGTCCCATCGCCTCGCCCCAGGAGGAAATGGGACGGGCGCGCCGGCGGATGGTCGCCGATCAGGGCGGCGATCTCACCATGAGACTGGATATCTACGGATTCGTCCTTGGGGGTGGAAAGTGACGAAATATGCGCCCGCCATCATCGCGCTCGCGTTGCTGGCGATCCTGGCCCTCCAGTGGCTGCGCTGGCCCCCGCCCGCGAGACAGTCGCCGACCACAGAGGGACCCGCTGTCACGGCGAGTGTAGCCGCGCCTCAGCCGGATCTGTTGGCGCGGCTCGAATCCAGGGAGACCAAGGAGAGCTATGCGAGCCTGACCGAACACCCACTGTTTCGGCCCGATCGCAAGCCGGAGCCGCCTCCGGAGGCGGAACCGGCCGCCCCTTCCGGCAAGGACGATGCCGGCCTGAAGCTCATGGACCTGACCGGCGTCCTCATCACCCCGTCGGTCGTGTCCGCCTGGGTCAGGGATCCGTCCCAGCCCAAGCTGCGCAGCGTCTACGGATCGGAGACGATTTCGAGGGCTGGTCGGTCCGCCAGATCCTGGAAGACCGTGTCCTGCTGGAGCGACAGGGTGAGCGAGTATGCGCTAATATTGCGCGATTACAGTCAAGATGCCGCCCGCGGCGGCGCCGCGCGCCATCTAACCAGCGGCGCCCTCCACGGGCACCGGCTGCGCGCGATCCCCCCCAAGAAATGATCATCTGGTCGAGAAGAAGCGACCTTCGCTACCGAGGCACCAATGTACGCCGACCACCACTCGAATCGCTGTTATCAGCGCGGACGCTGGCTGCGAGCCCTGTTGCTCGCCGCGATTGCACTGGATCTGACCGGATGCGAGCGCAGTAACTGGGATCCCACCGTCAAGGTCGGCGAGCCCAAGGGCCATGTCCTGGATCCGGCTCAAGTCAAGCGGCGCGAAGAGATGAAAGAGCGCGGCGGGGCGGGGGCGGAGACCATTGAGCTCGGCTGCCGACTCGAAACCGCCCAAATCTGTCGACTCGCTCCAACGCGGCACCGGCACCTTCGTCCGCAAGGTCACGCCACCCAACGTCGACACCACGCCCGGCGATGTGACCTTGAATTTCGACGGCACCGATATTCGCGAAGTGGTCAAGGTCATCCTCGGCGACCTGCTTAAGGTCAATTACGTGCTCCATCCGGCCGTTCAGGGCGTCAAACCTCGCTGCAGACCGGGCGGCCGCTGCGCCGTGAGCACCTGATTCCGACCCTCGAAACCCTGCTGCGGATGAACAACGCGGCGCTCGTCTATCATGACGGCACCTACGAGGTGGTTCCGCTCGCGAATGCCGTCCAGGGCAAGGTCGTGCCACAGCTCGGCGAATCGAGCCGCGCCCTGCCCCCCGGCTATAGCGTGCAGGTGGTGCCGCTGCGTTACATCGGCGCCGAGGAGATGGGCAGCATCATCCAGCCGTTGGCGCCCGAGGGCAGCGTGGTGCGGGTCGATAATCTGCGCAATCTGGTGGTGATCGCCGGAACCGGTTCGGAGATGGCCAATCTTCTCGACACCATCAGGGTCTTCGACGTGGACTGGATGTCCGGTCTGTCGGTCGGTTTCTTCGTGCTCGAATATGCGAAGAGCAAGGATGTCGTCACCCAGCTTGAGGGACTGCTCTCGGATGAAGGCGGAAACCCCATGAAGGGCGTGTTCCGCTTTATTCCGATCGAGAGCGCCAATGCCCTCCTGGTCGTGTCGCCACAGGAGAGTTATATCCAGCAGGCCCGCAACTGGATCGAGCGCCTCGATTCGGCCGAAGCCAGCGGCGATGCCTCCGAGCGTGTGTTCGTGTACCGGGTCAAGCACAGCGACGCCGTGAACCTCGCCGACATCCTGTCGCAGCTCTTCGGCGGCAGCGGTAGCAGCAACAACAAGCGCGCGGTCGGCAATGTGGCGCCAGGCATGGGCAAGTCGAGCATCGGCTCGTCGAGCAACTCCAGCAACAGCCTGAAGAAGACCTCGAAGCTGGGCAGCTCCAAAACAAACTCCAGCTCCAACACCACGAACGATCAATCCGCGTCCAACCAGACGGCCACCTCGCATGAGATCGAGATGTCGTCGAGCGTCAACATCGTGGCCGACGCGGTGAACAATTCGCTGCTGGTGCGCTCTAGCGCCCGCGACTACAAGACGATCCTGGACGCTCTCAAGCAGCTCGACATCGTTCCCTTGCAGGTTCTGGTCGAGGCCACCATCGTCGAGATCACCCTGACCGGAAACCTTCAATATGGCGTTCAGTGGGAGCTATTCGGCTCGGGATCCAAGGGGCAAAGCAGTGGATCTCTCGCGAATGCGGCACGGAAACGACGACGTCCTCGGGTAATACCTCGACCACCGCCAGCATCAAGCCCACGTTTCCCGGATTCAACTGGTCGGTGATTTCGAGCCCGGATACGGTCAAGGCCACGCTCAGCGCCCTCGCCGGGGATAATCTCGTCAAGGTTCTATCATCGCCATCCGTCATGGTCATGGACAACCAGACCGCGAAGATCCAGGTCGGTCAAGAGGTGCCGGTCAAAGCCTCGTCGCAGACGGCCACGAACTCCAACTATCGGACTATCAACACTTACGAATACAAGGACACGGGTGTCATCCTCACGGTCAAGCCGCGCGTAACCCCAGGTGGATTGGTGCAGATGGAGATCGAGCAGGAGGTGAGCACGGTCGCTACCAGCAGCAGCACTTCGACCGATACACCGACCTTCTCGACGCGCAATATCACCAGCACGGTGGCGGTGCGCTCCAACCAGGCGGTCGTGCTCGGCGGCCTCATCCAGGATAAGCGCGAGGAAAGCAACTCGGGTGTTCCAGGGCTCTACAGCCTGCCGATCGCTGGCGCCTTGTTCGGCGAGCGGTCCAAGACATCGGACAGAACCGAGCTGGTGGTCGTGCTGACGCCCAAGGTCATTTCCAGCGATCAGGATATCGAGTCGGTCACCCAAGACTTCCGCAGCAAGGTACGCGGCCTGAATTACGCATTCTGATCGCTGCTTGGAAATTCACGGGACGCAGGCGGCAATGGAGTGTCGCTCGCATACCGCGCTGCCGGATCGCGGGCTAGCCCAGCCCGAAGCGTTGTCTGGAGCTTGTGTTTTGCCTACCCGCCGACCTTCGGGTGCCACCAGTTGCGATGGCCAAGGCTGCGCTTCGCGGCTGGCTTCTGAAACTGGCTGTCGGCGGTGGGCTTGTGAGCGATTTCACCCGCCCGAGAGGTCACTGCCATTAAGTTAAGCCGTTCGTGGTGAGCCTGTCGAACCATGAACGGCTTAACTTTCAAGCGATCAGGATTTTCCGTTCACCCTTCGACAAGCTCAGGGCGAACGGAAAATCCTTAACTTAATGGCAGTGGCCCGAGAGGTGGGGAAAAGCATCATTCGAGACGAGAAAAATCCTGAAGCCGTTGGCGTTGGCGTCGTCCGCCAACGGCTCTCGCTCATCTTGGCAGGTCGGATTGCCCCATGAGCCACTGATCGACCGCTCGAGCGCACTGACGGCCCTCGCGAATGGCCCAGACGACCAGCGACTGTCCACGGCGCATATCGCCAGCGCAGAAGAGTCCCTCGACGGAGGTGTGGTAGGCGGCGGGGCCCTCGGTGGTGCCCTTGACGTTGCCACGGCCGTCCAGTTCCAGCCCGGCCGTGGTCTTGAGCTCGTCGATCATGCCGTCATGGACGGGATGCACGAAACCCATCGCCAGCAGGACCAGATCCGCCTTCAGCTCCCCTTCGCTCCCCGGTACCTCTTCCATCCGCCAGCGGCCATCCTGACCCTTGTCCCAACGGACGAGACAGGTCTTGACCGCCGTGACATTCCCGTCGGCGTCACCAGCGAAGGATTTGGTCGCGACGTTCCAAAGTCGTGTGCAACCTTCCTCCTGTGAACTGGAAGTCCGTAGCCGGTTCGGCCAGTCTGGCCAGGACAGCCCCTTGTTCTCCTTCTCTGGAGGCTTGTCCAGGATTTCGATCTGGGTGACCGAGATGGCGCCATGACGATTGGAGGTTCCGATGCAGTCGGAGCCGGTATCGCCGCCGCCGATGACGACGACGTGCTTGCCCTGCGCGCTGATGAACTCAGCGTCGGGCACATGGGTTCCCTGCACACGCTTGCTGTTGCGCATGAGGAGATCCATCGCGAAGTGGATGCCCTTGAGTCCGCGTCCCGGCACATCCAGATCGCGCGGCTTCTCCGACCCGCCGGCAAGAACCACCGCGTCATAGTCGGCGCGCAGCTTGCTCACCGGGATGTCGACACCGATGTGGGCGTTGGTATGAAACTCCACCCCCTCGGTGCGCATCTGCGCCATGCGGCGGTCGATGAGCGCCTTGCTCAACTTGAAATCCGGGATCCCATAGCGGAGCAGACCGCCGATGCGATCCGCCTTTTCATAGAGCGCGACCTGATGACCGGCGCGAGCCAATTGCTGCGCTGCCGCGAGACCAGCCGGTCCCGAGCCAACCACGGCGACCCGTTTTCCGGTCCGCCGCTCGGGGACTTGTGGCTTGATCCAGCCAGCCTCCCACGCCTTGTCGACGATGGCGCACTCGATCGTCTTGATCGTCACCGGGACGTCGTCCAGATTCAGGGTGCAGGACGCCTCGCACGGAGCGGGACAGATACGGCCGGTGAACTCCGGGAAGTTGTTGGTCGAGTGCAGAACCTCGATGGCCCCCTTCCAGTCGCCTCGGTAGACGAGGTCATTCCAGTCCGGAATGATGTTGTTGACCGGGCAGCCCTGATGGCAAAAGGGGATCCCGCAATCCATGCAGCGCGCGCCCTGCTCGCGCAACTCGCCTTCGCTCAAGGGGACGACGAACTCGTCGTAGTGCACCAGCCGGTCGCCAGCCGGCTCGTAACGCCGGTCGCGACGGGCGAATTCCATGAATCCGGTCGGCTTACCCATGTTCGACGATCCCCCTCGACTGCTTGTTCGGCTTCGGCGGCCGGCTCTGATTGGCCTGCATCTCCTCCAGCGCGCGCCGGTAATCGACCGGCATGACCTTGACGAAGCGGGGCAGATAGCCCGACCAATCGTCGAGGATGCGCCTCGCCACGGCTGAATTGGTGTAGAGCAGATGCTTTTCGATGAGTCGCTTCAGCCTGCACGCATCGTGTCGCGTCATGTCGCGGCTGATATCGACGCGGCCGTGGGTCTCCATGTCCCCGCCCTGATGATCGAGCGCCTCCAGGGCGTCGTCCTCCTCGGCGATCGGCTCCAGCTCGACCATGGCCAGGTTGCAGCGATCGGCGAACCCGCCATCCTGGTCGAGAACATAGGCCACGCCGCCGGACATTCCGGCTGCGAAATTACGCCCCGTCGCGCCCAAGACAACGGTGACGCCGCCGGTCATGTACTCGCAGCCGTGGTCGCCCACGCCCTCGACGACCGCAGTAGCGCCCGAATTACGCACGCAGAATCGCTCGCCCGCGACGCCGCTGAAGAAGCACTCACCGGCAATGGCGCCGTAAAGGACCGTGTTGCCGACGATGATGTTTTCCTCGGCCTGGCCGATCGCGGACTCCCTGGGCGGATAGATGATGATCCGGCCGCCCGAGAGCCCCTTGCCGACATAGTCATTGCCTTCGCCTTCCAGCTCGACCGTGACCCCGCGCGCAAGCCAGGCACCGAGCGACTGGCCAGCGGTGCCCTTGGCCTTGATGTGAATGGTGTCGTCCGCCAGCCCAGCGTGGCCATGGCGCTCGGCGACCCGTCCCGAGAGGAGCGTGCCGAAGGTGCGGTTGAAGTTCCTGATCGGGGTCTCGATCCGCACCGCCTCGCCGCGCTCGAGCGCGGGTTGGGCCTGGCGTATCAGTTCGTGATCCAGCGCCCGCTCAAGCCCATGTTCCTGGGTCTCGCAATTAAAGAGGGCAACATCCGGACCGACCTGGGGCTTGCTCAGCAGGCGTGTGAAGTCGAGGCCGTGCGCCTTCCAATGATCGATGGCCCGGCGCATTTCCAGTCGGTCCGATTGACCGATCATCTCCTGCATGGTGCGGAAGCCAAGCCTGGCCATCAGCCGACGGACTTCCTCGGCCACGAAGAAGAAATAGTTGATGACATGCTCTGGCTTACCGGTGAAGCGCTTGCGTAGCTCCGGATCCTGGGTGGCCACGCCGACCGGACAGGTGTTGAGATGACACTTGCGCATCATGATGCAGCCCGCGACGATCAGCGGGGCGGTGGCGAAGCCGAACTCGTCCGCGCCGAGCAGCGCGCCGATGACCACGTCGCGCCCGGTGCGCACACCGCCGTCCACCTGGACGGCGATGCGCCCGCGCAGACGGTTCAGCACCAGCGTCTGATGGGTCTCGGCCAGGCCGATCTCCCACGGAGAGCCGGCATGCTTGATCGAGGTCAGCGGGCTGGCGCCCGTGCCGCCGTCGTAGCCCGCGATGGTCACATGATCCGCGTGGGCCTTGGAGACGCCTGCCGCAACTGTGCCAACACCGATTTCGGAGACCAGCTTGACCGAGATCCGCGCCTTGGGATTGGCGTTCTTCAGGTCATGGATGAGCTGCGCCAGATCCTCGATCGAGTAGATATCGTGGTGCGGCGGCGGCGAGATGAGACCGACGCCGGCGTCGAATGACGCACCCGCGCGATCTGCGCATTGACCTTGTGTCCGGGCAACTGCCCGCCTTCACCCGGCTTGGCCCCCTGGGCGATCTTGATCTGGATGTCGTCGGCATTGACGAGGTACTCGGCAGTGACCCCGAAGCGCCCCGAGGCCACCTGCTTGATGGCCGATCGCTCGGGATTTTGCGCGCCATCCGGGAGCGGCAGGAAGCGTTCGGGCTCCTCTCCGCCCTCGCCGGTGTTGGACTTCCCGCCAATGGCGTTCATGGCACGGGCCAGCGTCGAATGGGCCTCGTAACTGATCGAGCCGAATGACATGGCCCCGGTGGCGAACCGCTTGACGATCTCCTTGGCGGACTCGACCTCCTCCAGCGGAATGGCGCGCTCGGCGAACTTGAACTCCATGAGGCCGCGCAGGGTGAGCAGATGCTCGTTCTGCTCGTTGATCAGGCTGGAGAATTGCTCGTAGGTCTCCCAACTGTTGGCGCGGGTGGCGTGCTGGAGCTTGGCGATGGTCTCGGGGTTCCAGACGTGGTCCTCGCCGCGCAACCGGAAGGCATAGTCGCCACCGACATCCAGATGCTTGCGCAGGATGTGGTCGTTGCCATAGCCCTGGGTATGCCAGCGCACCGCCTCCTCGGCGATCTCGGTCAGTCCGACACCCTCGATTTTGCTATGGGTGCCCGTGAAGTACCGGCGAACGAAATCGGTGCTCAGGCCGATGGCATCAAAGATCTGAGCGCCGCAGTAGGACTGGAAGGTCGAGATGCCCATCTTGGACATGACCTTAAGCAGCCCCTTGCCGACCGCCTTGATGTAACGGTACTGGGCCTCCTCGAAGTTCAACGCCTCGGGCAAGCGCGCGAGGATGGACTGAATGGTATCGAACGCGAGGTAGGGATTGATCGCCTCGGCGCCGTAGCCCGCCAGCGTGGCGAAATGGTGAACCTCAAGCGCCGCCCCGGTCTCGACGACGAGCCCCGAGCTGGTGCGCAGTCCGCGGCGGATCAGATGGTGGTGGACCGCGGAGGTCGCCAAGAGGGCGGGAATGGGGATGTGGTCCCGATTGGTGTTGCGATCGGAGAGGATGAGGATGTTGTAGCCCGCGAGCACCGCCTCCTCGGCCTCCTTGCACAAATGCTCCAGCGCCCCGGCCATGCCCTCGGCCCCTTCCTGGGAGGAATAGACCATGTGCAGGTTCTTGGTGCGGAAGGCGCCGCCCGAGCTGTCCTGGATATGGCGGACTCGCTCCAGATCCTGGTTGGTCAGTACCGGCTGATTGACTTCGAGTCGCCAGTGCTTCCCGGCCTCGTTGAGTCCGAGCAGATTCGGGCGCGGGCCGATCAGGGAGACCAGCGACATCACCAGTTCCTCGCGGATCGGGTCGATCGGCGGATTGGTGACCTGCGCGAAGTTCTGCTTGAAATAGGTCGAGAGGTGCTTAGCACGACTGGAGAGCACGGACGGCGGATTGTCCGCGCCCATGGAGCCGATCGCCTCCTGGCCGGTCACGACCATCGGGATCAGCAGGAACTTTAGATCCTCCTGCGTGTAGCCGAATGCCTGCTGGGCATCGAGCAGGGTCTCTTCGTCCGGGGCCATGGGGGCCACGTTGGTGGGCAGCTCGTCGAGATGGATCTGGGTCTTGGTCAGCCATTCCCGATAGGGCTGCGCCGATGAGAGCTCGGCCTTGATCTCGGCGTCGTCGATGATCCGGCCCTGCTCCAGGTCGATCAGGAACATCTTGCCCGGCTGCAGACGCCACTTCTTGATGATCCGCTCCTCGGCAATGTCGAGCACGCCCATCTCGGAGGCCATGATGACCATGTCATCCTTGGTCACCAGGTAGCGCGCGGGCCTCAGCCCGTTGCGGTCGAGCGTGGCGCCGATCTGCCGGCCATCGGTGAAGGCCACGGCGGCCGGACCGTCCCAGGGCTCCATCAGGGCGGCGTGGTATTCGTAGAAGGCACGCCGCTTGGGATCCATGAGCTTGTTGCCCGACCACGCCTCCGGGATCAGCAGCATCATGGCGTGGGCGAGCGAATAGCCACCCATCACCAGCAGCTCCAGGGCGTTGTCGAAGCAGGCCGAGTCGGACTGACCCTCGGGGATCAGGGGCCAGATGCTATCCAGGTCGTCGCCCAGGATCTCGGAGCGCATGGTGTGGCGGCGCGCGGCCATCCAGTTGACGTTGCCGCGCAGGGTGTTGATCTCGCCGTTGTGGCAGATCATGCGGAACGGCTGCGCCAGATCCCAGGTCGGGAAGGTATTGGTGGAAAAGCGTTGGTGCACCAGCGCCAGGGCCGATTCGAAGCGCTTGTCGCTCAGGTCGAGGTAGTATTTTCCGACCTGATCCGCGAGCAGCATGCCCTTGTAGTTGACGGTCCGGGAAGACAGCGACACCACGTAGTAGGCCGTCTTGTCGTAACCGGCGCTGCGGATCTCGTTATCCATGCGCTTGCGGACCACGAACAGGCGGCGCTCGAAGCTTTCCTGATCGGGACAATTGTCTCCGCGCGCGACGAACACCTGCCGGACCATGGGCTCGGAAGGCAATACGCTGACGCCAAGGTCGCTATTGTCGACGGGCACGTCACGCCAGCCCAGCACACGTTGGCCGCCCTCCTCAAGCCGCCGCTTGACCGTATCCTGCATCGTCTGGCGCGCCAGCTCGTCCTTGGGCAGAAACACCATGCCGACGCCATAGGTTCCGAGTGGAGGCAGATCGAAATCGACGACGGCGCGGAAGAAGGCGTCTGGTATCTGGACCAGAATCCCCGCCCCGTCGCCCGCCTTCGGGTCGGCGCCGACGGCACCGCGATGCGCCAGACGTTCGAGGATCTCCAAGCCCTGCCGAACGATGGCATGGCTCTTCCGATTCTTGATATGACAGACGAAACCGACGCCGCAAGCATCGCGCTCATTGGACGGGTCATAGAGACCCTGTGCGGGTGGTAGGGCACGAAGGCTCATCACTGACCTCGTTGATACCTGGGGTAAATGAATCCGATTGTGGACGTCACCGAGGAAACGGCCCGGTCAGACCGAGACCTGGATGGCCGCCTCGCAAGGTTGTTCGCTATCACAATCCCGTGATCCCAGATCCGGAAACACCTTGGCCGCCGGGTACTCGGGCGTGACCGAAGCCTCTCAATCCTGGGTGACCAGACTTCAGCGATCATGTTCCCTCGCCCCTCGGAGCCAACGGGCGGGCCTTGCCCAGACAAGCCCCAAGAACCTGAACGGATTGAAATCGCGAACCGTCAATCATAGCGCCGTTGCATTGGCCATGCCAGCATCGGAGCAAGTCGTCAGCGGGGGTTTGCGCGGGGTGGGACATGGGGGCTGCGCATTTAGCACCCTTCTGGTGCGAGCCGCATCACGAGGAGGCAAGCATCATCGGCAGCCGCGCGGAACCATGGACAAGGTCGCGCGCAAATGACCAGGGTCGACATCGCTGGCGATCACGCCCTCGCCGAGCGCCTTGAGCAGGACGAGCCGCAACCGGCCGGCGATGACCTTCTTGTCCACGGCCATGAACTCAAGCATCTGGTCTGGAGTCAGCGTCCCGGGGGGATCGGTGGGCAGATCGGCGCTGGCAATCAGCGCGCGCACACGCCGAAGCTCGGGTGCCGACAGCCAGCCCAGCCGCGCGGACAGATCCGCGGCGAGGCAGGTTCCGACGGCCACGGCCTCGCCATGCAGCCAGGTTCCGTAACCCGTGCCGGTCTCGATGGCATGCCCGAAGGTGTGCCCGAGATTCAGCAGGGCGCGCGGCCCGGATTCAAGTTCATCGGCCGCGACGATCTCGGCCTTGATCTCGCAGGAACGACCGATCGCATGGGCCAACGCAGCGGTATCCCGCGCCAGCAGGTCGGTCATGTGGGACTCGAGCCAGTCGAGAAAGACAGCGTCGCGGATGAACCCGTACTTCAGAACCTCCGCGAGACCAGCGGAAAGCTCGCGCTGCGCCAGCGTCGCCAGCGTATCCGTGTCGGCGATGACGGCGCGCGGCTGGTGGAAGGCACCGATCATGTTCTTGCCGGCCGGGTGGTTGATCCCGGTCTTTCCCCCGACCGAGGAATCCACCTGGGCCAGCAGCGTCGTCGGAACCTGGATGAAGGCGACGCCTCTCTGATAGCAGGCCGCCGCGAAGCCCGCCATGTCGCCGACGACGCCACCGCCAAGCGCGATCAGGGTGCAGTCGCGGGAGAAGCGCTCGCGCAAGAGGGCGTCGAAAATCCGATTCCAGACCTCGAGCGTCTTATGGATCTCCCCGTCCGGCAGGATGACCTCGCGAACCTGGAAGCCGCTCAAGGTTTGGCGGACGCCCTCCAGATAAAGCGGGGCGACCGTCTCGTTGGTGACGATCATCACCTGGTCGCCGTGGATGTGCGGACGATAGAGGCTCGCGTCGGTCAGGATGCCGGAGCCGATGTGAATGGGGTAGCTGCGCGTCCCGAGCGCGACGGTCAGGGTCTTTGTCATGGTTTGGCCGCGATCAGATCTCTTCGGACTCAAGTCTGCGGCAGATCTCCTTCACCACGGAGCTGGTGCCGCGCTTCTCGGTGGACACAACCATGTCCGCCACCTGCCGGTAGAGAGGCTCTCGCTCCTCCATGAGCTCGCGCAGCCGGGACAAGGGATCCTCGGTATTCAACAATGGTCGATTGCGGTCGCGCGCGGTGCGCGCGAACTGCTGCTCGGGGCTGCAGTGGAGATAGATCACCACGCCCCGCGCCGAGAGATCCTGGCGATTCTCCGGACTCAGGACGGCTCCGCCGCCGGTCGCGAGGACGATACGCTCCTCGGTCACAAGCTCCTCGATGACCTGGCGCTCGCGGGCACGAAAGCCAGCCTCGCCCTCGTACTCGAAGATGGTCGGGATATCCACGCCGGTTCGGCGCTGAATCTCCTGATCGCTATCCTTGAAGGTATAAGACAGGGTTTCGGACAGTTGTCGTCCGACGGTGCTCTTGCCGGCGCCCATGGGGCCGACGATGAAAATGTTCTGTGCGCGCATCATGCCGAATGATATGCCAGATTTTGCGCGCGCGGGCAAGGTCGCGAGTGGCGTCCCCGTGCGCGCTTGGCCGAATGAGTGGGTAGCGCGAGCCCGATGACCCCCGCCAGGCGAATATATTGACGGGAGCGGAAGGTCCGGCCATGGCTGCGTCGCGGCGATCCGCGCGGCATTCGCGGAGCCATTGGATACAACGAGGACACTGACTGAACTTCCCCCTTTTGCGCCTCGGCGCGCGCGCCCTGCCGTTGAGCACGCGCCCAAGGACGCGGAACGCCTAGTGTGTTGTTTTTCCTTTCAAGACCTTGGGCGTCACGAAGATCAAAAGCTCGGAATTGTTGTCCTTGCGCGCCTCTTCCTTGAAGAGCCGACCCACGACCGGGATATCGCCGAGCCAGGGCACTTGCTCCTTGCTATAGGTCTTCTCGCGCTCGAAGACACCGCCGAGGACGATGGTCTCGCCATTATCGACCAGGACGTTGGTCTTGACCGACCGGGTGTCGACCGGCGGAACACCCAGAACCACATTGGTGTAGTCGGGTTGGTCCTTGTGCACCTCGAGGTCCATGATGATCCGGTCGTCTGGCGTGATTTGGGGCGTCACGTCGAGCTGGAGCACGGCCTCCTTGAAGGACACCGAGGTATTGCCCTCACCCGTGGCCTCCTGATAGGGAATCTCGGTACCTACCTTGATGGTCGCCTGATGCTTGTCTGACGTGATGACACGCGGACTGGAGACGATCTCGCCCTTGCCCTCGCGCTCCATGGCGGAAAGCTCGAGCTGGATCAGGTAGGAGCCCACCTTGCCGATGAGGAAGTCGATGGAACCCGAGGCATCGTAGATGGTGCTGGCCGGCAGGTTCGTGAGGAGGGTTGCGTTACCGTTGTCATCTGAGAGGGTCGAGTTGTAGCGCGTGCCCGTGTCCGTGTTGTAGCCGAAGGGACCGGTGTCGTAACCAGAAACGGCGTTGGTGCCGTCCTGTCCGCCGCCGATCAGCACCTCGTTGCCGTTGTAGGAGCCCACGGATCCGGAGACGCCAAACCGCACCCCCAGGTCGCGGGCGAAGGTATTGCTGGCGATGACGACGCGCGATTCGATCATGACCTGACGCACGGGTACGTCCAGCAGGGTAATGACGCGCCGGATCTCTTCAAGATTTTCCAAGGTATCCTGGACGATCAGCGTGTTCGTCCGTTCGTCGAAGGTCACCGACCCGCGGGGCGAGAGAATCCCGTGGTCGGAGCCGCCGGCCATGGCTGCCGCCTGGAGCGCCCCGGAAGAGCCGACCGCATCGCGCCGGGAAGCACTGCCGGTGGATCGCTGAGCGGAATTGATCGCCACGGCCCCGGTTTTTCCGGCGCCCTTGAGGACCGCCGCGATTTCGGACGCCTTGGCGTACTTGATCTGAATATATTCAGTGCGCAGTGGCGAAAGCTCCTCGACCTTGGCGTGCGACTCCATTTCGAGCTGTTCCTGGGCGGCCAGCTCCTGGGTGGGGGCGACCATGATGACGTTGCCGTTCTTCCTCATCGAGAGGCCCTTGGCCTTGAGGATGATGTCGAGCGCCTGGTCCCAGGGGACGTTCTTCAGCCGCAGGGTGATGTTTCCCTGGACGCTGTCGCTGGCGACCAGATTCAGATCGGTGAAATCCGCCAGAACCTGGAGGACAGCGCGCACCTCGATGTCCTGGAAATTCAGGGAGAGACGGTCTCCGTCGTAGACGACCTTCTGCTTGGCGATCTCCTCCTTTTCGGCGGGCGTCAGGGGACGGAAATCGAGCGTGAAGAGCTCGTCGGTCTGATAGGCCATGTAGTCGTAGTCGCCCTCGGTCTGCACCTCGATCTCGACATTCTGACCGTTGGGCCTGGATTCGACCGCCGTCACGGGCGTGGCGAAATCGACGACATCGAGTCGGCGGAAGAGTCGTTGCGGCAGGGATGTTTCATAGAGGTCGACATAGACGCGGCTCGCCTGCTCGCGCACGGCGACCCTGGTGTTGGCGTTGGGCAGTCGGATCATGACGCGCCCCTCGCCGCTGGCGCCGCGCCGAAAATCGATGTCGCGCACCCCCGGCCCGGTTGCGGCGGCGCGTGTCTCGCGCGCCGGATAACTCCAGGCGGGCGGCTCCGCCGCTGGCGGGGCTTGCCGGGCGACCCGTGGGTCGGCGTCGACGCCGGCTGGGTCGACTGCACCGGTTGAGCGGGAGGTGGCGGCGGGGGCGGCGCCACGGCAACCTTGCCTTGGGTATCCACCTTGATCGTGATCCGGTTACCCGAGGAACTCACCTCATAGGGAACCGGATCCGTGAGATTGAGGACAACGCGCGTCCGGTCGCTGGCTTCGACCGCCACCAGGCTGTGAACGGCGCCAACTCCGATCGGCACGGACTTGTTCGCCAGCTTGCTGGTCACGCCCGGAAGGTCCATGGCGATGCGCGCGGGCGACTCCGTCGCGAAGCTCTCGGGCGTGGGAACCGGGCCGCTCAGATTCAACTGGATCTCGACCTGACTGCCCGGCAGCGCGGCGAATTGCACATCCTGCAGATCGGTGGCCGATGCGGATAGCGCCGAGGCACCAAGCACGGCGGTCAACGCCGAGCGTTGCGCCAATGCCGTGATCCGAGTCTTCAGCCGAGAGCTCCGGCTGGCCAACCGGCCGCGTCGATACGGGCTGTTCATCGCGTTCTTCCCTCCACGGATTATTGGGTCAGCGCAACCGTGGCCGCGCGTTCGCGCCATTGGCCAGGCGCATCGGAGACGATTTCAGTCAACTGGATCGCGTCGTTGCCGATACTGGTGATCTGGCCGTTGTTCTGGCCCAGGTAGTTGCCGACCTTGACGCGATGCAGGATGCCTTCCTTGGTGCGGATCAGGCCCCAGCGCAAACCTTCCAGCTCCAGGGTCCCGACCATGCGCAGGGAGTCCAGCGGAAAGCTTTCAAGCTCTTCCTTGCGACGCAGCGGATCCGGCGCGAGCCCGTTGTCCGAAGCGACCGCCTCCTCCGGCGCCGAAGCGGCGTCGGGCCGGAAGGGATCGCGCCGGTCGCCAGGCTCATAGACGAAGGTTTCGACCGGTTTGATCTCCGGCAGTGGCTCGATCGGCCCCGGCGGGCGCGCCATGACGGACCGCACGTAGTCTTCCAGGTCGCTCATCTTTTCGCCGCCACAACCGCCGAGCGCTAGGGCCGGCAGAAGACAGGCAAGGAACTTGATCGCTTGAGGGCGGGTCATTTCGCCGTCTCCTCATCCAGATAACGATAGGTCTTGACGGTTGCCTGGAGAGAGAGATTGTCGCTCCGTGGCGGCCTGGGGCGAGGTCTGCTTGGCAAGATCGGCGATCTGCACGTCATGGATCGTGACGATGCGTGGCAGCGCCGCGAGACCACTGATGAAGCGTCCGAAGTCGTGATAGTTTCCGGTCACGCGGATGCGGATCGGAAGCTCGGCATAGAAATCCTTTGCCAGCTCGTCCTCGGGCTGGAAAAGCTCGAATTCGAGTCCGTTGGCAAGCCCCGTTTGCGACACGTCGACGAGGAGCGAGCCGACCTCGGTCTTGTTGGGCAACTGCCGCAGCATGGCGCCGAACGACTCCTTCATTTCGGCGAGCTGGTTGCGATAGGCTTCGAGATTCGCCGCCTTGCGCTGCTTGACCTCAAGGGACGAGCGCAACTCCTGCTCGGTCGTCTGCTCGCGCGTCAGTCGCTCAAGCTGGTCATTGGTGTCGAGGTAATAAGCCAGCCCCCCGAGTGCGACACAGGCGAGCAGAATCGCGATGGCCTTGACCGGGGCCGGCCACTCGCCAAAGCTGTTCAGATCGAGTTGGTTGAGTTCATTCAGGTCCATGAGCCGATCCCATTCGGATTGCTTGATACCTCGCCCCGGAGACGAATTAGGTCTTCCCTTCGGTTCCCGCGTCCTTGCCTGGGCTGACCTGGTCGAAGGAGAGGCGGAAGTGACTCAGACCCGTTCCTGTCTCGTCCTTGCTTTCGATCAGCATCAGACGCGGCTTTCCGATCGCCTGGGAGCCCTCGATCCTGCCCATGAAGGCCGAGACCCGCGCGTTCGATTGGGCGTGACCCTCAAGAACCACCGACTTTCCGGTCTGTTCCAGCTTGGTTAGATAGACGCCCTCGGGCAGCGCGGACACGAGCTCGTCGAACAGCCGGACGATTTCCGGGCGACTCTTCTGGAGGCGCTGGATGATATCCATGCGCGCGAGGAGATCGGCCTTGGTCTTCTCCAGTTCACGGATCTCCTTGATCTTGCGATCCAGACCCGCGATCTCGGTTTGCAGGTACTGATTTCTGGCCTGCTGTCCGCTGATCCGCTGCTCAAAGTAGATGTGCGTCAGCACGGCGACGCCCAAGGCGGCGCCGAGGGCCATGCCTCCGGCGACGAGGAAATCCTTCTTGCGCTGCTGGCGCGCGGCTTCGCGCCAGGGGAGTAGGTTGATGCGCGCCATTTAGTCGAACCCTCGCAGGGCGAGGCCGACCGCCACCATCATGCCGGGGGCCTCGCGCATCAGTTGCTGGGACTTGATGTCGGGGGAGAGTGACATCTGCCCGAAGGGATTCGCGACCATGGTCGGAATCTTCAGTCGATCCTCCACGAGCGTATCGATCCTGGGAATGCTGGCTGGTCCGCCCGCAAGTAGAACCTGGTCGACTTTATTGAAGGTCGTTCCGGAATAGAAGAACTGGAGCGCGCGGCCGATCTGCTGCGCCAGAGCCTCCTTGAAGGGTGTCAACACATCCAGTTCGTAGGAATCCGCGACATCGCCATCGAGGATCTTCTGCACGGCCTGCTCGCGGGACAGGCCAAAACGACGTTGCACCTCGTCCCGCAATTGCTGCCCGCCGAAATTCTGCTCGCGGGTGTAGATGATCTGGCCCTTGTTGAGCACATGAAGCGTGGTGGTGGAAGCACCGACATCCACCACGGCCAGCGTCTGCGAGGCGCGCTCATCGGAGTGCGCGCGCTGGATCAGCGAGCAGGCGTTCTCCATGGCATAGGCCTCGACATCGACCACCACGGCGGTCAGACCCGCCGACTCTAGGGCGCTCACCCGATCATCGACATTTTCGCGACGGGACGCCGCCAGTAAGACGTCGACGAGCTCCGGGCTGCTTTGCGATGGCCCAATCACGCTGAAGTCGAGATTGACCTCCTCCAGCGGGTAGGGGACATACTGGTCGGCCTCAAGCTGGATCTGCGTTTCCATCTCGGCGTCGCTCAGGGCCGCCGGCATGGTGATCACCTTGGTGATGACCGCCGACCCCGCAACGGCGACAGCGGCGCGCTTGGTCTTGGCTCCGGACTTGCTCCACGCCTTGCGGATGCATTCGCCGACGGCCTCCGGCTCCGCGATCTTCTTTTCCGCGACGGCGTTTCCGGGCAGCGGCTCGATCGCGTAGTGCTCGACACGAAAGCGCGTCGCCAGCGATCCCGAAGCCTGAGAAAGCTCGACCAGCTTGATCGCCGTCGAACTGATATCGATTCCGAGCAGGGGGCTATTCTTGCGACTGAGGCCGAACATAGTTATCTCGCTGGGTCGTGTCCGTCGCGGAGTGAGAGACCTTGATTTCCATGCGGGTACCGAACGATACCAAAACTTTCCGAGTACGTGGGCAACATCATGCGCGAGCCTCCATTCGATCCGTCGGACGTTGATCGCGAACGTGGGCGGCCGCGCGGAGCGACAGATGACGACAGACGAGGAAAGCGGGAATGGCGCGGCGCGGTCTGGCTCGGTAGACTTCAGATCCTTGCTCCACTCCCTCGATCTGCGAATTCTGGCGTTCCCTTTCGCCCCTGATCACCACTCGACCGCATCTGTTTTGAAAGCGACACGTCATTATAGCCACATCGGGGATGTCCAACGCTAGATCCTGATTGACGGATGATCCGCGATCGTGCCCTAAGTCAGTAAACCCAAAGGAGTGAATGACGGATGCGAATAGCCCGAACGCGGCATGGACTGCGCGGAGTCGCGGAGAGGCCGAATCCAAACGTCTCTTTTATGAGACGGCGATGGGCGCTAAGCCAGGCCGCCGCGATCGCATGTGAGCCGTGATGGATACCCGCAAGCCCCCGCGTCAGCAGTCGAGGAAGGCGTCGTCGGTGACGCGGGATCGCGCGAGCAATCTGCGCGAACGTTTGGCCTATGAGGCCGCGCGGATGATGGTCGAGCAGGGAATCGCCGATCTGGATTGGGCGCGCCGCAAGGCCGTCGAACGCACTGGTATCCTCGACCGGCGCAACTGGCCGTCCAACGAGGCGATCCAAGAGGCCGTCCTCACCCAACGCCGGCTGTTCATGGGCACCGCCCATGCCCGCGCGAACCTCAGTCTGCGACGTGAAGCCGCGCGAGCGATGCGCCTCCTGGAGAGTTTCGCGCCGCGACTGGTCGGCTCGGCGCTGACCGGGATAGGGGATCGCCAGGCTGGCGTGGAACTCTTTCTTTTCGCCGATCGCCCCGAGGATGTGCTCTTCACCTTGATCGAAAGGCGGATCCCCTGGGAGGAAGACGAGCGCGGCTTCCGCTACGCGAGCGGTCAGCGGTGCGTTCACCCCGCGTTCCGCTTCATGGCTGGAGACACGCCGTTCGAGCTCATCGTGCTGCCACCCGCCGCCCGCCGCCACCCGCCCCTGGATCCGCTCAACGAAAAACCGTGGCGCGGCGCAAGCCTCGCGGAAGTCGAGCGAATGCTCGAGCACATGGATCCCGACTATCGTTTTGAGATCGGCAAATAATCGCGCTGACTCGGCCCGCGGTAGATCTGGCGCGGCCGGCCGATACGGTTGCTGGAATCCGACATCATCTCCATCCAGTGCGAGACCCAGCCCACGGTGCGGGCGACCGCGAACATGACCGTGAACATGTTGCGCGGAATACCGAGCGCCTGATAGATGATGCCCGAATAGAAATCGACATTGGGGTAGAGCTTGCGCTCGACGAAATACTCGTCGTTCAGCGCGATCTCCTCAAGCTTCATCGCCAGCTCGAAGAGGGGATTGTTGGCATCGGCCAGCTCCTCCAGAACCTGATGGCAGACCTCCCGGATGATCTTGGCGCGGGGATCGTAATTCTTGTAGACCCGGTGACCAAAACCCATGAGGCGGAAGGGATCGTCCTTGTCCTTGGCCTTCTCGATATAGCGCTGAACATTGTTGACGTCGCCGATCTCCAGCAGCATGTCCAGCACCGCCTCGTTGGCCCCGCCGTGGGCCGGTCCCCACAGCGAGGCGATTCCCGCCGCGATGCAGGCGAAGGGATTGGCGCCCGAACTGCCCGCGAGCCGTACCGTCGAGGTGCTGGCATTCTGCTCATGATCCGCGTGGAGGATGAAGAGAAGATTCATCGCCCTCTCGGCGATCAGACCTGACTTGTAATCCTCGCACGGCGTGGCGAACATCATTTGCAGAAAATTCGCGCAGTAACGGAGATCGTTGCGCGGGTACATGATGGGTTCGCCGATGCTGTGCTTATAAGCGGCGGCGGCGATCGTGGGCAGCTTCGCGATCAGGCGGTGGGCCGAGATCTCCCGATGTCTCGGGTCATTGACGCTCAAGGAATCGTGATAGAAGGCGGACAAGGAACCGACCACCCCAACCAGCATCGCCATGGGGTGCGCGTCGTAATGAAATCCGTTGAAAAAATTCTTCAGATTCTCGTTGAGCATGGTATGGCCCATGATCAGCTTCTCGAAGCCGACCAGCGCCTTTTCGTCGGGCAGCTCTCCGTAGAGCAGCAGATAGGCGACTTCGAGAAAACTCGCCTTGGTGGCCAGTTGCTCGATCGGGTAACCGCGATAAAGCAGGATGCCCTGTTCGCCATCAATGTAGGTGATGGCGCTGTTGCAACTGGCCGTGGACATGAAACCGGGGTCGTAAGTGAAGAATCCGGCTTCTTTGTAGAGCGAGGAGATGTCCACCGCCGCAGGACCCAGGGTGCCTTGTCGCAGCGGAAACTCGTGTTGCTCGCCGGTGGCGTTGTGAATGACGGTGATGGTGTCGTGCGTCATGGGCTCGCTCCTGGCAAGGCTGCTCACGGGGCTCTGGCACCCGATCGAGCAGCGCGCGTTGGTTTTGCGGCAGAGGTGCGCCGAATGGCGTCAGGGAATTTCGCGCAGACGCTCGATGTCCGTGCGGACGGCTGCGGCCGATCGATTGAAATCGGCACGCTCGGGCGCGTTGAGATCGAGCTCCACGATCGACTCCACGCCCTTCTCGCCGAGGACGCAGGGGACGCCCATGGCGAGATCGGTTTCGCCGTACTCGCCATCGAGCATGGCCACGCAGGGTAACAGCCGCCGGCGGTTGTTGACGATGGCGTCGACCATGGCCGCCACCGCCGCGCCGGGGGCATCGTAGGCGCTGGAGTTCTTGCGCAGGGCGAGGATCTCTGCTCCGCCCTGGCGGGTACGGTCGTTGATCGCCTCGATGCGCTCGGGCGACAGAAAATGTGAAATGGGGATACCGTTGACCGTACAGAAACGGGGAATCGGCACCATGGTGTCGCCATGACCGCCGAGTACCATGGTGGTGATGTCCAGGGCGGAGAATCCCGTCTCCTGGGCGATGAAACTCGCCATGCGCGCGGCATCGAGGACGCCCGCCTGTCCGAAGATGCGGCGACGATCCCATCCGGTCCGCCGCGAGACCCGGTAGGTCAGGGCGTCGACCGGGTTCGACACCATCAGGACCATGGCATCCGGGGCGTGGGCCAGGATGTGATCGGTCACCTCGTCGATGATGCGGACGTTGCTCTCCAAGACGTCCGCCCGGGACATTCCCGGCTTGCGGGGGAAGCCAGCCGTGACGATGACCAGCTCGGAATCCCTCAGGATAGCCGGATCGTTACTTCCGTTAAGCCGGCAATCGAACTCAAAGAATGGCGCCGTCTGAAGGATGTCGAGTGCAACACCCTCTGGGACGTCCTCGCGCACGTCGAATAGAGCGATCTCCCGACAGTAGCCCTCTTCGGCAAGAATCTGAGCCGTCGTTTCGCCGACGCGGCCAGCGCCCACGATGCTGATCTTCCTCATGTCTCCGCTCCTCCCGTCAAGGATGGCTGGTTCTGTTGGAGGTTCCGGTCCGACTGGATAGACGCACCCAGACAGCCGTCTGCCCGAGCCGCCGGTCTATCATAGCAAGGTCGTGTGCGACCTTGAGGAATTCAGGCGGCATTGCTGGTGGCACCCGCGCTTGGTCGAGTCCGGCATGTCGCGTCCGCGAGGGAGTGAAATCGGAAATGAGTGGGGCCCATTGCGGGCTGGAAGGCGAGAAGGCCCTCTTTGTCGTTCAAGGAGCGCGTCGTCACACGACGCGCGGCTCCCGCTAGAGGGGAGCCGCGCGACCTCACGCTGGTGTCAGCGCGAATATTTGCGACGGAATTTGTCCACGCGACCGGCCGTATCCAGAACCTTCTGCTTGCCCGTGTAGAAGGGATGGCAGGAGGAGCAGACCTCGACATGCAGATCCTGGCCCTTGGTGGAGCGGGTCGTGAACTCGTTACCGCAGCTACAGACCACCTTCACGTCGTTGTAATTCGGGTGGATTCCTTCTTTCATGATGACCCTTTTTGCCCGCTTGGGCTTTGAAATTCTTGGAAAACGCGCGAAGGTACCATCGCGCCTTTCGAGTTGCAACTCCGGCTTGGCGCAATCGTCGGTCCTTCGCGGATGCATTATGGACTTTTCATCGCGGATGGTGCGAAACGCGCAACCAAGTCATCGAGAAAATCCGACCCCAATGCGGTGGGTTTGACCCGCTCTTCGTCGAGGACCAGCAAGCCATCCCAGGCCGCCGCCTCGCAGTATGCCGCGATCCTGGACCAGGGCAGTCCAGTCGTCTCGGTGAAACGCTGACGCTCGAAGCCCTGGGTCAGGCGCATGGCATTCAAGGCGAATTCAAGGATGAGGTCCGCCTCGCTCAAGTCGCGCCACGAACTGATCAGGGATCCAGATTCGGCGTCGAGATAGCGTCCTGGATGACGCTGCTTGGCCGTCCGGCGGATCCTCCATGGGCGTCCTTGCCCATCCCTTTCCGTGAGCTTGCCGTGCGCGCCCGCGCCGATGCCCAGATAGTCGCCGAAACGCCAGTAGTTGAGGTTGTGACGGCAGCGTCGATTCTCCCGCGCATAGGCCGAGACCTCGTAACGCACGTATCCGGCCTCGGCCAGTCGCTCCACGCCCCAAGCCGCCATGTCAGCCGCTAGATCCGCGTCCGGCAGCTCGGGTGGTCGTGCATGAAATGGGGTGTTGGGCTCCAGCGTCAATTGGTAGTAGGAGATGTGCTCCGGCGCGAGCGCGATCAGCGCATCCAGATCCTCCCGCGCCTCGACGAGGGTCTGGCCGGGCAGGGCGAACATCAGATCGAGATTGACGTTCTCGAAGCCCGCGTCCCTGGCCGTTCTCAGTGCAAGGCGCGCCTCGGATGGGTCGTGAATCCGCCCGAGACGGGCTAGGTGAGCCGCCGAGAGGCTCTGCGCACCGATCGAAAGTCGGTTGACGCCAGCGTCCCGATAGGCGGCGAAGTGATGGACATCGACAGTGCCTGGATTGGCTTCCAGGGTGATTTCGATCGCCGGATCCAGCTCCGCGCGGCTTCGGACGCCATCCATGAGCCGCCGAACGACCTCGCCCGGAAAGAGACTCGGGGTTCCGC
Source organism: uncultured Gammaproteobacteria bacterium (assembly GCA_963818415.1). GTDB lineage: Bacteria > Pseudomonadota > Gammaproteobacteria > Chromatiales > Chromatiaceae > CAWFSC01. Next base: position 83,235 of record CAWFSC010000021.1, read on the forward strand.
CGCCGATGAAGATCGCCCTCAGCGGACGCCGCGCGGCCGGCGACTGGAGATCCGCATCCAGGTCGAAAAGCAGGCGGGAAACGTAGTCCTCGAAGGGTGGACTGCCCTCGATCGCGTGCGAATTGAAGTCGCAATAGGGACACTTGCGCACACACCACGGGGTGTGAATATAGAGCGTGAGAGGCGGGTCCAGTGAGGAACCGCCCGCGCCGGGCGTTGTCACGCGAGATAGGCCGGCGGTTGTCCGGGCCGGGCAATGATGCCTTGCCCGAACTCGCGCCGAGCGATGCGCGCGATCAGCGTTGCTTGCTCATGCTCTCTTTCAGGAGCGCGCCAAAACTCCCGAGTGATTTCTCCGCCCCTTCCGCGGGCTTCGAGGCGGCGACCGCTGCGGCGACGAAGGCGCCATCCGTTTGCCGCTGCTCGTCGAGCGAGAGACTGATTCGGCGGCGCTCGAGATCGACGCCCAGGACGGTCGCCTCGACCAGATCGCCCAGATTCAGAACCTCGCTTGGATGATTGATGCGCCGGCCCGCCCCGAGTTCGCTGATATGCACCAGTCCGTCGACGCCCGAGGCGAGCTCGATAAAGGCACCGAAGGGCTGGAGCCGCGCGACCCGGCCCTGAACGCGCGTACCAGCGGGAAAACGCTCGACTGCGTCCAGCCAGGGATCGCGGCCGAGGGCACGGATCGAGAGGGCGATCTTCTCGCGCTTTTTCGGGTCGCTGGCGGGTTCGATCCGCAGCACGCTCACCTCGACCTGCTGGCCGACCTGCAACACCTCCTTGGGGTGTTTGACATGGCCGAAGGCGAGCTGGCTGATATGGATCATGCCTTCCAGACCGCCGATGTCGACGAAGGCGCCATAGTCCTTGAGCGAGGTGACGGTGCCAGAGAGCACCGCGCCCTCGGTGAGCTGGGCACGGGTCTGCTCGGCCTTCAGGCGCTGCTCCTCTTCCAGCAGGGCGCGCCGCGAGACCACCAGATTGGGCCGTCGCCCGCCTTCCAGCTTGGTGATCCTGAAATCGAAACGCTGGCCGACGAATTCGGACAGATCCTCGATGAAGCGAATATCGATCTGGGAGGCCGGGCAGAAGGCCCGCAAACCGGCCACCTGAACTTCGACCCCGCCCTTGACGGCGGCGCTCACCTGCCCCTGTACAGGAAGTCCCTGACGGTAGGCATGCTCGGCCTCCTCGAGACCGTGATACTTGTGACCATGCTGACTGCCGAGCAGCAGCATGCCGGTCTCTTCGTCCTTGCCGGCGATCTGGGTCTCGATGGTATCGCCGACCGCATGGAGGAGCTGGCCCTCCGGATCGCGAATCGCCGCGATGTCCAGCCGACCCTCCGCCTTGGCGCCCAGATCCACGAAGGCGAATTCCTCGCCGATCGCGATCAGGGTGCCGCGCACCTTGTCCCCGACGACCGGTTCCCCCTGTTTGCTCTGGGGGTGGGTCTGGTCGAATTGCTTGAGCAGGTCTTCGAAGCTTTCAGTGTCGGACATGAGTTAGGCGAACGTCGCGAAGTTGAGGGTCTCGCTCTATTGTAGGGCGGATTCGCCGCGGACCACAGTCAAAACCGAGCACGGACCGGCGTCCTAACCGGCCGGCTCCAGTCGCGCGTAGGCCAGCACCAGCCATTTTGCCCCGACATCCTGGAAATTGACCTGAATTCGGGCCTGGGCCCCACGGCCTTCGCTGTTGAGCACCACGCCCTCGCCAAACTTGGGATGGCGAACTCGCTGGCCGAGCTGAAAGCCTCCGGGGCGGAGGCGGCGGAGAAGACCTTGGCGGGACCGGCGGGCGTCGGCGTCTGCCTGGTCGTGACCCCGCCGCCTCTGACCTCCTCGACCAGGTTGGGCGGAATCTCACGCAGAAAGCGCGAGGGTCCGGGATATTCCTCGCGACCGTAAAGCCGTCGACTCTCGGCATGTGTCACGAAGAGCTGCTGCATGGCGCGCGTCATGCCCACGTAGCAGAGACGACGCTCCTCCTCCAGCCGGACTGGATCCTCGGCGGACAGGCTATGCGGAAACAACCCTTCCTCCAGCCCGACCAGGAAGACGATCGGGAACTCCAGGCCCTTGGCGCTGTGCAGGGTCATGAGCTGCACGCTGTCCTCGCCCTGATCCGCCTGGGTCTCGCCGGCCTCCAGCGCGGCATGGGCCAGAAATGCGCCCAATGGATCGCCTTCCTCGTCCTCAAGGTCCTGCTGAAAGCGCGCGACCGTCGCCACCAATTGCTCCAGATTCTCGACCCGGTCCTGACCCTTGCCGTCCTTGCTCTTCTTGTAGTGTTCGGAAAGGTCCACCGCGCCCATGACGCGCGTGGCGATCTCGGCCAGCGCCAGCCCCGCGCTCGCCTGCCGCTGCCCCTCGATCAGATCGAGGAATCCGCGCACCGCGCCGCTCGCCCGCGGCCCCAAGGCCCCCGTCACGCTTAGATCCCGTGCCACGCGCCAGAGCGAGACCCCGGACTCGCGCGCCTGCTGGCGCATGAGCTCAAGCGTGCGCTCGCCGATGCCGCGCGTCGGCGTATTGACCACCCGCTCGAAGGCGGCATCGTCGTCCGGATTCGCCAGCAGACGTAGATAAGCGAGCGCATCGCGAATCTCGGCACGCTCGAAGAATCGCAGGCCACCATAGACCCGGTAGGGGATTCGGGCCTGAAGCAGCGCCTCCTCGAACAGCCGGGACTGGGCCGTGGTGCGGTAGAGGATGGCGCACTCGTCGCGCCGATAGCCCTCGCTCTCGACGAAACGGCGGATACGCTCGACGACGAAACGCGCCTCGTCGACCTCGTTGAAGGCGCTGTAGCGCCGGATCGACTCGCCCGCGGTGTCCTCGGTCCAGAGGTTCTTGCCCAACCGAGTCGGGTTGTTGGCGATCAGGGCATTGGCGGCGTCGAGGATATTCCCGGTCGAGCGGTAATTCTGTTCCAGCCGGACGGTCTGGGTACTGGGATAGTCGCGCTGGAACGACTGGATGTTCTCGACCTTGGCCCCGCGCCAGCCATAGATGGACTGGTCGTCGTCGCCGACGGCGAAGAGGTTGTCGTTCTGCCCGGAAAGCAAGCGCAGCCAGGCGTACTGGATGGCGTTGGTGTCCTGGAACTCGTCGACCAGGATGTGGCGGAAGCGTTGCTGATAGTGATGCAGGATATCCGGCCGCTCGCGCAGCACCTCAAGCGCGCGCAGCAACAGATCCGCGAAATCCAGCAGCCCGCTGCGGATCCGCGTCGTCTCGTACTCCGGTAGACGCCGATCATCTTGTCCATGAAGAAGTCGCCGCCGCTCTCCAGGTGGTTCGGGCGCAAGCCCTCGTCCTTCTGCTTGTTGATGAAGCTCTGCACCTGACGCGGCGGCCAGCGGGACTCATCGAGCTGTATCGCCTTGAGGATGCGCTTGATCAGCCGGAACTGATCGTCCGAGTCGAGGATCTGGAAATGCTGGGGCAGGCTGGCGTCCTGCCAATGGGCGCGCAGGAAGCGATGGGCGAGACCGTGGAAGGTGCCGACCCACATGCCGCCAACCGGCACGCCGAGCATTTCCTCGATCCGACCGCGCATCTCGCGCGCCGCCTTGTTGGTGAAGGTCACCGCCAGCACGCCCCAGAGGGGCACCTGTTCGACCTGGACTAACCAGGCGATGCGATGCACCAGTACCCGTGTCTTGCCCGAGCCCGCGCCCGCGAGAATCAGCAGATTGCCAGGTTCGGCCGAAACAGCCCGCGCTGGGCATCGTTGAGTGAGTCGAGGAGATGGGAAACGTCCATCGGCCGATTCTAACAACCTCGGCCCCTTGGCCCTATCCCCACTTTTCCGGCTGAAGGCTCGGATAAAATGGCGCGAAGCGCTTTCTAATAATTAATTTTTAAGAAAAAAGATAGTAACAATAAGCTCTGTGGATAACCCCATTTTCCAAAAAATTCTCAAGGATTCATTGCCTTGCGAATCAGTTATAGAAGCTTAACGATGTGGATAACCGGTGCTCAGAATCGCCCCCTGTTTCTGCCCACAGAGTATCCACAGGCTGGAGGGATCCCTTATCAACAGCTTTTGATGGTTGTAACCCATTGTTTTTGCGTTGCGGTCGCTTGGGATACCAACTGGACAGAAGGGCGATCGAGACCGGTCAGACCGCCTGACACCGGAGTAGGCGCCCGGAACAGCCCCGGCGTAGTAGAATGCGCGGCGAGACCACTTGGGTTCTTCACCACACTTAAGATCGGGCAGAGATTCATGACCCAGTTGACCAATGACACCTTCCTTCGCGCGCTGCTACGCGAACCCGTTGATTACACTCCGGTTTGGATGATGCGCCAGGCTGGCCGATATCTGCCCGAGTACCGCGCGACCCGCGCCAAGGCCGGCAGCTTCATGGATCTGTGTAAGAACCCGGAACTCGCCTGCGAAGTCACCCTGCAGCCGCTCGAACGCTTTCCGCTGGACGCCGCCATCCTCTTTTCGGACATCCTGACGGTGCCCGACGCCATGGGCTTGGGGCTCTATTTCTCCGAGGGCGAAGGGCCGCACTTCGAGCGCCCGGTGCGCACGGCGGCCGATGTGGAGCGGATCGCGGTGCCGGATCCGGAAGGGGAACTCAAATACGTGATGGACGCGGTGTCCACGATTCGGCGCGAGTTGAAGGGCCGAGTGCCGCTGATCGGCTTTTCCGGCAGTCCCTGGACGCTAGCGACCTATATGGTCGAGGGCGGCGGCGCGAAGAACTTCTCCCATATCAAGGGGATGATGTTCGATCGGCCGGATCTGCTGCACAGCCTGCTGGCCAAGACGGCGGATGCCGTGACGGCCTATCTCAACGCCCAGATCGCCCGTGGCGCGCAGGCGACGATGATCTTCGATACCTGGGGCGGTGCCCTGGCGCCGGCCAACTATCGCGACTTCTCGCTGGCCTACATGCAGCGCGTCGTCGAAGGGCTGACCCGCGAGGCCGAGGGTCGCAAGGTGCCCGTCATCCTCTTCACCAAGAACGGCGGACAGTGGCTGGGCGACATGGCCAAGACTGGCTGTGATGCGCTGGCGGTGGACTGGACCACGGATCTGGCGGATGCCCGTCGCATGGTCGGGGATCGGGTCGCGCTCCAGGGCAATCTGGACCCCTGCGTGCTCTACGCCTCACCGGAGCGCATCCGCGAGGAAGTCGCGCGCGTGCTCGCCAGTTATGGCAAGGGACCGGGCCATGTGTTCAACCTCGGCCACGGCATCACGCCGGATGTGAATCCCGAGAATGCCGGCGCGATGGTCGCGGCGGTGCATGAGTTGAGCCGCGCCTATCACGCTTGAGAATGCTCCTTTCGGTCTGAACGCAAGGGGGCTTTACGCCGCCTTGCGTCAGGTCACTAACTCGTTTCCTCGGCGTCCCGCCATGCAGCCCGGAAGACGGATCTCAGCAGGGCGCAAGCGCCTTGTGAGCCTTGACGGGTAGCGGTTGCCTGCCTCCTGTCCTAGAGTCCTCGTATGGATTTCGCATTCATCGGGCCTCTCTGTCGGGCTACGGAGGTACAACATGGCGCGGATGCTTTCTCGTGGAGCCACGGGTTCGGATGTGCGGGCGTTGCAGGATGTCTTGAACTACCACATCCGACGTGGCGCGCCGCTCATCGTCGACGGTATTTTCGGTCCCAAGACCGATGCGCGATCGCGAGAATTTCAGGGCGCGAATGGATTGAAGGCCGACGGTATCGTCGGACCGCTGACCCAGGCGCTCTTGTACGAAGTGACCGAGGTGACGATCCCGCTTCTGTTCATTCCCCGGCTGCAGCTCGAAATGCCACGGCCCGGGAGCAGGGGGTCAAGCGGAATTCAGCCGCCCCGGTTGATTCCGCCGCTCCAATGGCCAGGACCGCCGCAATCGCCGCCCGGACCTTTTGTCTTCGGCGGGGCTTTTCGCTTGACTCCGAATGGCATGAGTGGCCTTCCGACCTTCTCATCGCCCATCAACGCGCTGGGTTTCAACCTCAGAGTACCGACCCGTCAAGACCCCCTGGATCCCGGGGTGCGCAGTTACCAGAACATCATCGCCTTGATCGACGATTTGCCGGTCGACTCGAAGATCAAGGTATTTCTGACAAGTAAGGTGCCGAACCCAACCAAGAAGATCTCACCGCCTGGAACGGGTTTCGACTGGGGCGTGCAACCTCTGTTCAACCCGCTCGACCCCACGGGCTTCGGGGTCAAGGGCAACGCCCGCTTCATGGTGCGCGTTTCCGAGGGTCGAAATGGTCTTCCCAACATCGCGATCGGGGCCTGGGGAGACGGTCGCGTCTTCCTTGACTTCACCAGCAAACAAGGGCGGGCGCGTCCAAGCGCGTCGGGGGAAGGGCGGATTTTCGGCGGCCTCGAAGCCGTCTTCTAGACCGGATGGAGACACCAATCGGGCACCGTGCGGCGCACGCGAACAACTGATTCAGGACCGGCGAGACGCCTCCGTCCGGGAATCAGGTGCTCCACTACCGTCCGGGAGGCGTTAGCTCGGAAGGAGGATCGCCGCGAGATCTAAGCGTTTCGAAGGGGTCTGGTCCTTGACGTACATGCCCGGCATCCTGGAGCTTCCGCAGATAATCGAGCCAGAATGGCTGCCAGGCCCGACCCAGCTTGTAGAGATAGACCCAATCGTACAGACCGGAGTCGTGTCCATCGTCGAAATGGATCTTGAGCGCATAGCGGCCGATCTGCTCCAGATCCCGGATGTTGACTTGCTCCTTGCCGACCTGGAGCTTGGCGGTGGCTGGGGAGTGACCGCGAACCTCGGCCGAGGGTGAGTAAACCCGGAGATACTCGCAGGGCAGTCGGAATCGCGCCCCATCGTCAAAGGCGATCTCCAGAATCCGCGAGCGCTGATGCAGGTTGATTTCAGTTGGGAGTGGATGTTGGTCCATGAGAAATAAGCCGCTCAGCGCGGGGATCGAAAAGAGTCGTATGCGAGGAGATCGGGGCGAGTATGCGAACCCCAACCGCTGTCGGGGGTCGCCTCGCACCGCACCCGTGGGATTTTGGCGCGGATCGCGGGACGGGCGGTGCCCTTGCGTCAAACCGCTGACCCCATGGCTCTAGCCCTCGCGGTTCGGGCCGCCAGGCCGGCAGGGTCGATCGCAGGCCCTTCCAGCTCCGGCCAGCCGCCACAGTGCCGGACGATGAGATCGGCGAGCATCGCCAGGTGGTCGTCGTTGTCGTTGAGACAGGGGATGTAGCTGTAGGACTCTCCACCGGCGTCGAGGAATAGGTGGCGGTTCTCGATCGAGATTTCCTCCAGGGTCTCCAGGCAGTCGGCTGAAAAACCCGGCGAGAGCACCTGCACCGACTTCACTCCCCGCGCTCCCCACTCCTTTAGCGTGGCATCGGTGTAGGGCGTGAGCCATTCGCTTTTGCCGAGACGGGACTGGAACGAGAGCAACCAGCGCTCTGGGGGGAGTTCCAGTCGCTCGGCGACCAGCCGCGCGGTCTTCTGGCACTGGCAGTGGTAGGGGTCGCCCTTCGCGAAATACTCCTTGGGAATGCCATGGAAGGAGAAGAGCAGCCGTTCGGCCTGTCCGTGCTCCGCCCAATGCGCCCGGATGCTCGCGGCGAGGGCCGCGATGTAACCGGGCTCGTCGTGATACTGGTTGATGAACCGCAACTCAGGGAGCCAGCGCCAGCGGGTAAGCTCGCGAGTCACGGCGTCGAAGACCGTGGCGACGGTGGAGGCGGAATACTGGGGATAGAGCGGGAACACCAGCACCCGGCGCGCATTGGCCCTCTGGAGTTCGGCCAGGGCCGAGGGGACGGACGGATTGCCATAGCGCATCGCCAAGGCGACCTTGACCGGACCGCCCAGGCGCGTGTCGAGGAGCCCCTGTAAGCGTTCCCGCTGCCGTCGCGAGACGCTGAGCAAGGGCGAACCCTCCGACGTCCAGATCGAGCGATAGGCGGCGGCCGAGCGCGCTGGCCGCGTCCTCAGAATCACCCCATGCAGGAGCAGCATCCAGGGCAGTCGCGCCATCTCCACGACGCGCCGGTCGGACAGGAACTCGGCGAGATAGCGCCGCACGTCCGCGACGCTGGGTGTGTCCGGGGTGCCAAGATTGACGAGCAGAACGCCGAGGCACTCCGGAGTGTCATGGCGATAGTCGGGAGTGTCGACGAAGGTCATCCGGGAGGCTCGGTCAGTGATGGGCCTGTTCGTACAGGTGGTGATAAAGCGTCTTGAATCGCTGTGGGTCTGGATTGCCGAAAACCGGATCCTCCGCGACCGGCGCGGCGGCCTCGATCGCTTCCCAGTCCGCATCGGTCAGAAATTGCAGGGCGATCGGAAACGCCTCCGTGTCCTCGGTCCGCAGGTGCGCGCGCAGGGTCGCGACCAGTTCGCGTCCGTTCGCCTCCACATCCTCGCGCAGCAGCACCTCCTCGTTGAGGATGCCGTCCAGCGACTTGCGAAAGCGTTTGGCGACCTGACTCAGGCCGGCGTGTTGGCGCATCAGGACGCCGAAGACATCATGATGGCCCGCGCCCTGGTCGAGCGCGCGCTGAAAGATAAGATCCTCGGTCGGGTGATGCACGACATCGGCGTAGTGATCCATGTATTCGATCAGCTCCTCCATGAGCTCGTAGTCCGGCTCGGCGCCGTCATGAAACCGATCGAGCAGTCCCTCCAGGAGGGCAAGCAGCCGTTCGAGCCGTTCGTGATCTTGAGCGAGTCTGGTCATGACAGGGTGCATGGGCCTTCTCCTCTGATGGGCGAGCAAGGAGGGATCAGTATGACATCATCGCGCGCGTTGCCAAGCCGGCATCCACCGTTCGCCGGGGCCCGGTTGCGCCATTCCGCGGGCGCTCCCGCTGGCGGAACGTTCGGCTCAAGGTTCCAGGCGGCGCGCCAGGAGATAGGCCAGCCAGCCAAGTCCAATCGTTGCGGCACCGACGGCGACGATGACCGGGCGTTCCTGGATAGCGTAGTAAGTCATCCAAGCCATGAGCGCGATGAAACCGAGCGTGGTTAGCGGATGCCCCCAGGTGCGATAGGGGCGCGGCAGGTCTGGCTCGCGCACCCGCAGCACGAAGACGCCAGCCACCGTGAGCGCGGCGAATACCGACAGGGTGAAGCCGACGTAGCTCACCAGCGCCTCGAAACTGGAGGTGAGCATCATGAGGAGGGCCAGCAGTGATTGAAGGCCGATCGCTAGAATGGGGCCGCCGCCGGAAAACCGCCGGGACAGCGGGCGCATCGCCCGGTAGTCGCGGCCCATTGCCTCGTAGATGCGCGGTCCCGTCATGACCATCGCGCCCACCATCGACACCAGGCCCAGCGCGATCAAGCCACTAAGGATCCGCCCGCCCAGCTCGCCGAAGGCATAGACGGCCGCCACATGCCCCACCCGTTCCTGGGACGCGGCCAGCGCCTCGATCGGCGCCACGCCCAGAAAGACCGTGTTCACGCCCAGATAAAGCAGGGTGACCGTCAGTGTTCCCACGCCCAACGCGAGCGGCAGGAAGCGTTCGGGCTCGCGAACCTCGCCCGCGACATAGGCGGCGGCATTCCAACCGCTGTAGGCATAAGACACATAGATGAGACCGACCGCAAAGGAGGGTGAGAGCAGGGCCTCTGAAAAGGTCGGATCGCCGCTGCCCAGGAGGCGAGAGGGATCGATGGCGAGCAATCCGCCGACGATGAAGATCAGGATGAGCAGCGCCTTGCCGAGCGTGAAGAGATCCTGGATCCGGCTCCCGGTCGACAGATGCACGGCATGCAGGACGCTGGCCCCGATGATGAGGACCGCGCCGGAGACCAGGGGCGGCGCGAGTTCGTGCCCAAAGGCAAGGTTCAGATAGACACCGAAGGCCATGGCGCTGGCGGCGACCGGCGCGGCGAAGCCCACCACGAGCGACACGAAGCCGGAGATGAAGCCGAGGGCCGGGTGGTAGATGCGCGAGAGGAGCTGATATTCCCCGCCATTGTGCGGCAAGGCAGCGACCAGCTCTGCGTAGGCGAGCGACCCACAGGCCGCGGCGACACCCCCGATCAGCCAGGAGAAAAGCACCGCCGGCTGGGAGCCGAGGTCGCGCAGCAGAAAACCGGTGGTGGTAAAGACGCCGGTGCCGATCATGGTGGCGATCACCAGCAAGATGGCCGTGACCGGGCCAAGTCGACGCTCGTGAGAAGACGCTTTGGACATGGGTGGGGAGCTTGGGCGTTCGTGTATCGGGCAAGCAGGTTATCAGAAAGGCGGCGATAGCCGACCGCGAGATTGGACCATGGGGTTGGCCAGCGGTGGGGTCCGCAAACGTGGCCGCTCACCCCTGGCGATCAGCTCCGGCCGCCAAGTCAAGAACTGAACCCAGGGCCTTGAGACACCCTGACGTCGAGTTCCAGCGCGCTGAATCGGCGGGCGCTTTTGTGTCGACCCTGTGTCTCTTCGGGCCACTAGACGAACGACGGGGTATCACCAGGACGCAGATGCTCGATGTACTTCGGGGTGTCCAGCATCCTGAGCATGACGGCACAGCCGCTTGCGATCAGTGGATCGGCAATGCCGTCGAAGTGAAGCTGACACCGGATCCGGCCCCGGCTCTCGAAGGGGACCGGGATCATGTCGCGGTAGGTGTAGATGTTCTCATCCAGGTCGCCACCCGCGCAGCGCAGCGGTCCGGCGGGAGGGGCGGAAAGCAATTCGGCGCCCTCGATCGTCAGGCTCCCCGCCTGCCACCAGCGCGTCCGCTCATTCGAGCCCGTCATCGTCTTAACCAGATAGGCGCGCGAGAAATGAATACTTAGACGGGCGTCGTTCAGGTCGATGGATGCGACCTCCGAGCCGTTGAGATCGATATGCATAGTGTCCAAGCAAACCTCCTGAAACACCGCTTCAAATCGTACCTTGCATCGGTGCGACGCCCACGGGTTCCTCGGTGTCGATGTCGGCATCCAGACGCAGTTCCTTGATCTTCCGCGTCAGGGTGTTGCGCCCCCAGCCCAGCAACCGCGCGGCCTCCTGACGGCGACCCCCAGTGTGCTCCAACGCGGTCTGAATCAGTATCTGCTCAAAGGCGGGCAGGGCGGTGCTGAGGATATCCTCCTGTCCCTGCTTGAGGCTATGACGCGCCCAACGGCGCAGAACGCTCTCCCAGGGCTCGTCCCGCGCGGGTTCAGCGAAGGAGGCGTTCAGCTCCGGGGGCAGATCCTCGGCGTGGATCTGCTTGCTCGACGCCATCACGGTGACCCAGCGCGCGGTATTCTCCAGTTGTCGGACATTTCCCGGCCAGTCGAGCCGCTTGAGATGCTCGATCGCGTCCGGCAACAGCACCTTGGGCTCGCAACTCAATTCCAGGGCCGCCTGGACCAGGAAATGGCGCATCAGGAGCGGGATATCCTCGCGGCGATCGCGCAGCGCTGGCAGATGGATGCGAATGACGTTGAGACGGTGGAACAGGTCTTCGCGGAAGCGACCCTGGCGGACGAGATTCTCCAGATTCTGGTGGGTGGCGGCGATGATCCGCACATCGACCTTGATCGGGGCAATGCCGCCGACCCGATAAAACTCGCCGTCCGCCAGCACCCGTAGCAGGCGGGTTTGAAGCTCCGCCGGCATGTCGCCAATCTCATCGAGAAAGAGCGTGCCGCCATCCGCTTGCTCGAACCGACCCTCGCGTCTGGCCTGGGCGCCAGTGAAGGAGCCGCGTTCGTGTCCGAAGAGCTCTGATTCCAACAGGTCGCGCGGGATCGCCGCCATGTTCAGCGCGATGAAGGGGCGGTCGCTGCGCGGGCTGTGGCGGTGTAAGGCATGGGCGACCAATTCCTTGCCCGTGCCGGATTCGCCATTGATCAGCACCGTGATGTTCGATCGGGCAAGGCGCCCGATCGCGCGGAACACGTCCTGCATCGCCGGGGCCTCGCCGATGATGTCTGGCCCCTGGGGAATCGTGATCTCTTCCGCGCGTTCCTCGCGGCCGCGCCGACAGGCGCGACTCACCTGCGATACCGCCTCGTCGAGATCGAAGGGCTTGGGAAGATACTCGAACGCCCCTCCATGAAACGCGGAGACCGCGCTGTCCAGGTCGGAATGGGCGGTCATGATGATGACCGGCAGCGCGGGGTAACGGCCAGTCACCTGACGCAGCAGTTCCAGTCCATCGATACCTGGCATGCGGATGTCGGTGAGGATGACGTCGGGCTGCTCGCGCTGCAGCGCCTCCATCACACCGACGGCATTCGAGAAGCAGGTCACATGCATCTCGGCCTTGCGCAAGGCACGGTCGAGAACCCAGCGAATCGAGCGATCGTCATCGATGACCCAGACCTTGGGCTCTCTAGTCATGGTCGCGCTCCAGCGGCAGATAGACGAGGAAGGTCGTGTCGCCGGGACGGCTTTCACATTCGATCAGCCCGCCGTGCTGATTGATCAGCTCCTGGGCGATCGGCAGGCCGAGTCCGGTTCCACCCTGATGCCCGGAGACCATCGGGAAAAAGATCTGATCCCTGATTTCTTCCGGGATACCCTGACCGTTGTCCCTCACCTGAGCCTGTAGCACCAGGCGGTGACGCCGATTCCCGATCGTGAATTGACGCAGGACGCGCGTTTTCAGCTCGACCCGACCGGTGATCCCGGCGGCGGCGGCGGCATTGCGCGCCAGGTTCAGGAATGCCTGGATGAGCCGATCCTGATCGGCCATGAAATCCGGGATGCTTGGATCGTAGTCCCGTATCACCTCTGGCCCCCTGGGGGATTCGGCCAAGATAAGCCCCCGGACATGCTCCAGGACATCGTGGATGTTTACCGGTCCGCGACGCGGCAGTCGGTTGGGGCCGATCATCCGATTCATGAGCGACTGGAGACGATCGGCCTCCTCGATGATGATCCGGGTGTACTCCCGGAGCGAGGGGTCGGGTAGCTCTTGTTCCAGCAATTGTGCCGCGCCGCGGAGCCCACCCAGCGGATTCTTGATCTCATGCGCCAGACCACGGATCAGGGCCTGAGTCGCTTGGTGCTGCGAGAGCAGGTGTTCCTCCCGGGTGATGCGAAGCTGGCGATCGATCTGATACAGCTCGACCAGCACCTCGGCGTCCGCATCGAAATGGTGCAGTGGCAGCACCGTACAGTTCACTGTCTTGGTGCGACCATCGGCGACCGTGACATTGATCTCGCGGTCGGTGAAGGGGCGCCGTGCCGCAAGCGCCGCCGCGAGTCGCTCCTCGACGGACTGATCGGGGCAGGGCAACAGGTTGGAGGCATGCTGGCCGACCAGGTGCCGCGAGCTGACCTCGAACAGGACTTCAGCCGCCGGGTTGAGATAGGTCAGATGCAGATCCTTGTCGAACAGCATCACCGCCGTGTTCAGATGATCCAGGATCATCCGCTCCAGGGCCGGTTTTGCTGCGGGAGTCATCATCGATCTTGATCCAAATGGGTGACTGCTCGGAAACCGACCGCACGGGCCAGCGCTAGAAAACCTCACGCAAGAATTATACCGCTGACAGGGTGGGAGACTTCTTTATGGCGGCGCATCGATGGGCGGCCTGCCTGTTGCTAATGCGACAGAATTCTACAAGCGGAACCACCGGCTGCCTTGGATGGGGCGGCAAGAAGGGCCTATGGCAACTGGCCGGGCAGCTTGGGCTGACGGAGGTTGAAATTGCGGGGGGATGTCTGGGCCAGAATGGTGCCGTCGACGGCACGGATCTGGACCTGCAAACGATGACTGCCAAGGGCCGCGCCGGTGAGCTTGAATTGGGTGGCCGAATCCTTGATCGGGAGCTCCGCTCCGTCGAGTAGCACGGCCATCCGATGACCTTCAATCAGAGGCGGATCGATCAACAGGCCAATGGGAAAACCGGCGGGATCCTGCGTGAGGGTCTCATTTGCGCCTGGGGCGACGATTTCTAGCGCTGTATAGGGACCGAGAAACACCGCGTCTGGCGATGTGGGGCCGGCCGGGGCGGCAGTCTTTTCGGCGGCGGGCACGGCCGCGTGGCTCACGATCTTTTCGGCCCCCTGGTTCCTGCGGTCGGAGAACTGGACGTGGCCGTCTTGATCCACCCAACGGTAGATTTCCGCATGGGTCGCGGAACATGCGAGGAGGGCGATGACGATCAGCGTGGGTCTCATCATGCCCGAAGAATAGTCGAGGAAAACAGGCGAAACAACACTTTGTCGATGCGCCGCTCGCGATCGGACAGGGCTTGCGAGGGGTCCAGGCGAAGCATCCCGCGATAGTGCGTTCCGGCTTGATGTTTCGGCATCCGTGGCGAGGAACAACGCGGGGCACTGGCCCCGCGCGGCAAATGCCAGTGAACCGGCGGCTCCCTAGAGGCTGTAATACATGTCGAATTCGACCGGATGGGTCGTCATGCGCAGACGGGTGACCTCGGCCATCTTCAAGCGTGATGTAGGCGTCGATCAGGTCGTCCGTGAAGACACCGCCCACGGTCAGGAAGTCGCGGTCCTTGTCCAGCGCATCCAGCGCCATGTCCAGCGAATGGCAGACGGTCGGGATCGCCTTTGCCTCTTCGTGCGGAAGGTCGTAAAGATCCTTGTCCATGGCATCGCCGGGATGGATCTTGTTCTGGATGCCGTCCAGACCCGCCAGCATCATCGCCGAGAAGGCCAGGTAGGGATTGCCGGTGGAATCCGGGAAACGGACCTCGATGCGTCGGCCCTTGGGGCTGGCGCTGAAGGGGATGCGGATGGAGGCGGAACGATTGCGTGCCGAGTAGGCCAGCATGACCGGGGCCTCGAAGCCGGGAACCAGACGCTTGTAGGAGTTGGTCGAGGCGTTGGTGATGGCATTCAGCGCGCGGGCGTGCTTGATGATGCCACCGATGTAGTAGAGCGCCGTGTCGGACAGACCGCCGTACTTGTCGCCCGCGAAGAGGTTCTGGCCGTCCTTGCTCAGCGACTGGTGAACGTGCATGCCAGTGCCGTTGTCGCCGACGATCGGCTTGGGCATGAAGGTCGCCGTCTTGCCGTAGGCATGGGCCACGTTCTGGATCACGTACTTGGTGATCTGGTTCTTGTCGGCGCGACGCACCAGGGTATCGAACTTGGTGCCGATCTCGCACTGACCAGCGGTCGCGACTTCGTGATGGTGGACCTCGACCGGAACGCCCATCTCTTCAAGCGTGAGACACATGGCCGCGCGCAGATCGTTCAGGGAATCGACCGGCGGAACCGGGAAGTAGCCGCCCTTGACGCCTGGACGATGGCCCATGTTGCCGTCCGGGAAGACGCGCTCGGAGTTCCAGCCGGCTTCCTCGGAGTCGATCTTGTAGAAGCAGCCGCTCATGTCGGCGCCCCAACGCACATCGTCGAGGATGAAGAATTCGGGCTCGGGGCCGAAGTAAGCGGTATCGGCGACGCCGGTGGACTTGAGGTAAGCCTCGGCGCGCTTGGCCACGGAGCGCGGGTCGCGCTCGTACCCGGTCATGGTTTCGGGTTCGAGGATGTCGCACCGGATGATCAGGGTGTTCTCGTCGGTGAAGGGATCCATCACCGCCGTGCCCGGCTCTGGCATCAGGACCATGTCGGAAGCTTCGATGCCCTTCCAGCCGGCGATCGAGGAACCGTCGAACATCTTGCCGTCCTTGAACATGTCCTCGTCGACCACGCTGGCCGGCATGGAAACGTGCTGTTCCTTGCCGCGGGTATCGGTGAAGCGAAGATCGACGAACTTCACTTCGTTGTCTTTGATCATCTTAATGACATCTGTCATTGGATTGGCTCCGCTACTGATTTCTACAAAATTTGACCGGGTGATGTGATATGCGGCGCTCGCTCGGGCGCGTCGCCCAAGGACCTCGCTACCGGCGCCGGAGCGTATCAGGTCGGGGAGCGAGCCGCACGCCTCGCCGCATGGACTCAAGAATCCTGATGAGAAACGGCCGTACCTTGGACGGGAAGCGCGGCTGAACTCGGACGGCGCGCTCGTTCGCCTCGCAGCCCGCTTGCAATGAATACGCCAATGGATCGAGATTTGTTCGGCGCAGGCGAACGGTCGCCTAGGCGGCAGCAGTTTGCGGGATCTCCAGGGCCGTTGTTTGGGGTGCCAAGGGCACTACGAGATCGGGAGACCAGATCGGCCCGCACTGTTATGGGTGTTCCAGGCCGAGACTTGCACCAAAATAGCGCAAAAACTCATCCAAAATAGACGCGCGCGTCGCGAAATGCAGGATCGCTCTGGATCGCCGTCGCAAGTTCCCGCCGCAGGCGCGATGGATCGGCACCGTCGCGCAGGCAGGCGGTGATGGGAAAGTAGACCTCGACGTCGATCTGGCATCCGAGATAATGCAGCACGATACGCTGGCGCTCGTTCGCCGCCGGGATGGACGACCAGAGCGAGGCGAGACGCGCAAGCGCCTCCGCGCGCAGCGGCAAGGATGGACAATCGGGGGCGACCTCATCGTTCTCGGGATCGATGTGAACCGTCACATCCCGCATCTCGGGAATTTCGCGCTTCAGACGCCGCTCGACCAGGACGCTGATCATGTGCCCTTCCGAGACACTGATCTCCTGATCCACCAGGACGTGGACATCCGCCGATGCCTGACCACCTGAACGACGGGTGCGCAGCATGTGAATATCCCGCACCCCGCCAACGGAACGGATGGTTTGCTTCACCTCGGCGAGGCGCTCGGAGCCAAGCCCGGTGTCGACGAGTTCGTTGATGGCCTCCCAACCAAGGTCCCAGGAAATCTTGGCAATCATGATGGCCACGATGACCGCCGCGATCGCGTCGAGATAGGGCAGGCCGGCCATGGTGCCGAGAATCCCGACCAGCACCACGAGCGAGGAAATGGCGTCGCTGCGATGGTGCCAGGCGTTGGCGCGCAGCAGCTCCGAGCGAACCCGTTTGGCATAGCCGAGGGTCCACCAGTAGAGCCATTCCTTGATGAGGATGGACGCCAGAGTCGCGCCCAGCGCGAGCGCGCCGGGGCGCAGCAGTTGGTCGGGCTCGAAAAGCCTGTGCGCGGCATCCCAGCCGATTCCAAGCGCGACCGCCAACAGCAGGAACCCGAGCGCCAGGGTCGCGACCGTCTCATAGCGCGCATGGCCGTAGGGGTGATCCGGATCCGGATCCTGGGTCGCGTGGTGTCCGGCGAAAAAGACCAGGATGTCGGACAGTAAATCCGACAGGGAATGCAGACCATCGGCCACCAGCGCCTGCGAATGCCCGACGATGCCCGCGAAGATTTTGATGCCGGACAAGACGATATTGACCAGGATCCCGACGCTGGAGGTGCGGGTGATGGCTTGGCGGCGTTCGAGGACGGCGTGTGAATCGGAGATCACGGTCAGGGTACCGGGATGGAATGGCTTGGCCGACGGCGATTATACGCCATGCGGCCGATCGGGATCCCCGCCGTGTCGGCTGAGGCGAGTGGGGCCGCAGCCGATATATACTGCGAGGTTTTAGCGAGCAGCTCGACGCGAGGAGTCCCATCTTGAGTCTCGAATCCGAGGATCTCTCGACCTTTCAAGGTCTCATCTTTGCGCTTGAGCGCTATTGGGCGAATCTCGGGTGCGTCGTCGTCCAGCCCTACGACATGGAAGTGGGTGCCGGGACGTTCCACCCCTCGACCTTTTTGCGGTCCATCGGACCCGAGCCTTGGCGGACCGCCTACGTTCAGCCGTCTCGCCGCCCGGCCGATGGGCGCTATGGCGAAAACCCCAATCGGTTGCAGCACTATTACCAGTTTCAGGTGATGCTCAAACCCTCGCCGCTGGAGATTCAGGAGCTTTACCTGGACTCGCTGCGGCATCTCGGGATCGACCCCTTGGTGCACGACATCCGGTTCGTCGAAGACAACTGGGAGTCGCCCACGCTCGGCGCCTGGGGGCTGGGCTGGGAGGTTTGGCTGAACGGCATGGAGGTGACCCAGTTCACCTACTTCCAGCAGGTGGGCGGACTCGATTGCCGGCCGGTGACGGGCGAGATCACTTACGGGCTGGAGCGGATCGCCATGTATCTGCAGGAGGTCGAGAGCGTCTATGCCCTGACCTGGAGCCGCACGCCGGAAGGGGTCGTGACCTATGGCGACGTCTATCACCAGAACGAGGTCGAGCAGTCGGCCTACAACTTCGAGATCGCCGATACCGCATCCCTGTTCGGCCTCTTCGATACCTGCGAGCGCATCAGCGCGGAGCTGGTCGCCAAGGGGCTGCCGCTGCCGGCCTATGAACAGGTGCTGAAGGCATCCCACACCTTCAACCTCTTGGATGCGCGCGGCGCGATCTCGGTCACCGAGCGACAGCGATTCATCCTCAGGGTGCGAACCCTGTCGCGCGCCGTGGCGCAAGCCTATTACGACAAACGGGAAGCCCTTGGTTTCCCGATGCTGAAGCGTTGAGCGGGAGAGCCCCATTGGACACCACCACTGATCTATTGATCGAGATCGGGACCGAGGAGCTTCCGCCCATCGCCCTGCCCAACCTGGCACGCGCATTTGAGGAAGGATTCAGGTCGCAGCTCCAGACGCATGCGATCACCTTCGGAGCCATCGAGTCGTTCGCCGCGCCGCGCCGCCTGGCGCTCTTGGTCACCAGCATCGCCGACCGTCAGCCGGATCAGGAGACACTCCGACGTGGACCCGCCGTCCAGGCCGCGTTCGACGCGGACGGCAATGCGAGCAAGGCCGCCTTGGGTTTTGCGCGCTCCTGCGGGGTGGAGATCGAAGCACTTGGGCGAGAAGAAACCGACAAGGGGGCTTGGTTGGTCTTCCGCAGCGTGACGCCGGGACAGGAAACGGCCCGGCTCGTCCCGGCCATGACCGAGGCGGCACTGGCCGGCTTGCCCATCCCGAAACGGATGCGCTGGGGCGATCGGGCCGAAGAGTTCGTGCGGCCGGTCCATTGGGTGTGTCTGATGATGGGTTCGTCCCGGATCGAAGGGACCGTGCTTGGTCTGCCTGCTGGCGGCGATACCCACGGCCATCGTTTCCATCATCCAGAGCGCATCGCGATCGCCTCGGCGTCGGCCTATGCCGAAACCTTGAGAACCGTCGGCTGCGTCGAGCCCTCGTTCGCGCGACGCCGCGAGATGATTCTGGCGCAGGTCACGGCCGTTGCCGAAGCGGCTGGGTTGCGGGCGCGCATCGCCCCAAACCTGCTCGACGAGGTCACCGCCTTGGTCGAGTGGCCCCAGGCCCTCCTCTGCCAATTCGATGAGGGCTATCTGGAGATTCCGCCGGAAGTCTTGATCGAGACGATGCAGAGCAACCAAAAATACTTCCCGCTGGAAGACGCCGCTGGCGCGCTCCAGGCTCGCTTCGTGGTCGTTGCCAACATCGCAAGCCGCGATCCGAGTCAGGTACGGGCGGGCAACGAGCGGGTGATCCGTCCGCGTTTCGCGGACGCCGCCTTTTTTTGGAACCAGGATCTCAAGCAGCCGCTGGAACATTACACCGCGCGACTCAAGACCGTGGTCTACCAAGAAAAGCTCGGCACCCTCGCGGACAAGTGCGCGCGGGTGGCGCGGCTTGGACGCTTTCTCGCCCCAACGCTCGCAACCGATGCGGAACTCATCGACCGCGCCGCCAGGCTCGCGAAATGCGATCTGGTCACGACGATGGTATTCGAGTTTCCGGGTTTGCAGGGCACCATGGGGCGCTACTACGCCCAACGCTCCAATGAAGACCCGCGCGTCTGCGCGGCGATGGAGGAGCAATACCTCCCTCGGTTCGCGGGCGATGTCCTGCCTGCCAGCCCCTGTGGCCAGGCGCTGGCGATCGCCGATCGGGTCGATACCCTGGTCGGGGTGTTCGGTATCGGGCTACGACCGACGGGAACCAGGGATCCCTATGGACTGCGGCGCGCGTCCATTGCGGTCCTGCGGCTCCTGATCGAGACCCCGCTGGATCTGGATCTGCGCGATCTGCTGCAGGCGGCGGCCGAGACCTTTCCGGCGGGACAGCTTGGAGCGGACGTCGTGGCGTCCGTGCTGGCCTATATGCTGGAACGGCTGACTGGCTATTACGGTGACCAGGGCATCGCGCCCGATACGGTGGAGGCCGTGATCCAAACAGGGGTGACGAACCCCTGGGATCTGGATCGACGCATCGCCGCCGTGACCGAGTTTCGGAAACTGCCCGCAGCCGAGTCCTTGGCCGCCGCCAACAAGCGGATCCGCAACATCCTGATCAAGTCTGAAACCGGGGATACCGCGCACGGCGAGGTTGATGCCGCGCTGTTGACGGATCCGGCGGAACAGCGCCTGGCGACACGCATCACTCAACTGAACGACCTGATCGTGCCCCTGGCCGAGCGGCGGGACTATGCCGAAGTCCTGGCAACGCTGGCCGATTTGAAGGACGACGTCGATACCTTCTTCGCGGACGTCATGGTCATGGTGGATGACGAGGCGGTGCGCGGGAATCGCATTCGCTTGCTGCGATCGCTGGCGGCGCTTTTCTTGCGCGTCGCGGACATTGCGAGACTCCAGTGACACCCGCCCCATCGCTTTCCAGGAATCTTGTGATCCTGGACCGGGATGGCGTCATCAATCACGACTCCGATGGCTACATCAAGTCCTTGGAGGAGTGGGAGCCGATACCAGGGAGCATCGAGGCGATGGTCCGGCTGTCGCGGGCGGGTTGCCGGATTGCAATTGCCTCGAATCAATCCGGGCTCGCGCGGGGGCTGTTTACCCATTCGGCCCTCAACGCCATGCATCAGCGCCTGCGGGAACTGGTGGTGACAGGCGGTGGCCGGATCGAGTTGATCGCCTTCTGCCCGCACGGACCCGACGAGAAATGTCGATGCCGCAAACCCCGAACGGGTCTGCTGGAAGAGATTGCCTTTCGACTGGATGTCAATCTTGCAGGCATACCCTTCATCGGCGATTCGCTCAGCGACATCCGCGCGGCCAGGTCCGTGGGCGCGATGCCGGTGCTCGTCAGGTCCGGGAAGGGGTTGAAAACAGCGGCCGGCATCGGAGAGCCGCTGGAGTCCTTAGAATTACAGGGCGTTCCGGTCTACCGGGATCTCGACGCAGCCGCCAACGCCCTGCTCGCTGCCCGAGGCTGACCATGATCTTCTTACGTTCTCTGCTCTATCAAGTCGTTCTGATCGGCTCGATCGTCGTCTATTCCCTGGCGATCATGGTCGTCGGCTGGCGCGGGCCAAACCCCCTGGTTGCACGCCTCGCCCGTGCTTGGGCGAGAGCCAATCTCAGGGCGCTGAAGGCGATTTGCGGGCTGGACTACCGCATCCACGGCTTGGACCAACTGCCAAGGGAAGCGGCCGTTGTGCTCTGCAAGCATCAGTCCGTCTGGGACACGATCGGCTTGAGGGCCTTTCTGCCGCTCGAACAGTCGTGGGTTCTTAAGCAGGAACTCACCCGGCTCCCGATCTTCGGCTGGGCGCTGAGTCGCCTTCACCCCATTTCGATCGACCGCTCCGCCGGTCGCCGCGAAATCACCCGGCTCATTCGGGAAGGCACCGAGCATTTGAATGCTGGCCGTTGGGTGATCGTGTTCCCCGAAGGGACCAGGGTCGCGCCTGGAGCACGGCATCCCTACGGCATCGGCGGCGCCCTGCTTGCCGAGAAAAGCGGCCGACCGGTGGTTCCGATCGCCCATAACGCGGGGGTCTTCTGGGGGCGTCGCGGTCTGACCAAGCGTCCGGGAGTTATTGATGTCGTCATCGGCCCCACGCTCGTCAGCCAGGGACGCAAGGCCACCGAGATCAATGCAACCATCGAGCAATGGATCGAACAGACGGTTGCCGACTTGCCAGGCGGGTGAGTCCATCGCGATCTAGTGCCTGGTCATCGATGCCAATCGAGTACGACGGCGGGTTGCCTTGTCCCCATCGGCAACCGCTGGTGCTTGGATGGCCCACCCCCAGGTAACGGCAGCCACGCCTGGATGCAGCCCCTCGCCTTGCACCCGCCGGGCTGAACGGCTTCGCGCACGCCACAAAGAAATCGAGCCCCTTCATGCCTGACCACAACGCCTTCGCGAATCTCATCTGGCAGATCGCAGACCTGCTGCGCGGCCCCTATCGCCCGCCACAGTATGAGCGCGTCATGCTGCCCATGACGGTTCTGCGGCGCTTCGATTGCGTACTCGCGCCGACCAAGGACAAGGTCCTGGCGGAATTCGAGCGGCGCAAGGGTGGCCGGATCGAAGGCTCCGCGCTCGACTCCATGCTCAACCAGGCGGCCGGTCAGCGTTTCCACAACCACTCGCCGCTGGATTTCGAGCGGCTCAAGGGCGACCCTGACCACATCGAAAAGCACCTGGTCAGTTACATCAAGGGCTTCTCGGCCAACGTGCGCCGCATCTTCGACTTCTTCGAGTTCGAGAACGAAATCGAGCGGATGCGCGAGGCGAACATCCTCTATCTCGTCGTCTCCAAGTTCCGCGATGTGGACCTGCACCCGGGCCAGGTGCCGAACGAGCAGATGGGGCTCATCTTCGAGAACCTCATCCGCCGCTTCAACGAGTTGGCCAACGAGACCGCGGGCGATCACTTCACGCCGCGCGAGGTCATCCGGTTGATGGTGAACCTCCTCTTCATCAACGACGACGCCCTGCTGAGCCACGCCCGGCACGGTGCGCAAGCTGCTCGACCCGGCCTGCGGCACCGGCGGCATGCTGGCCGAGGCGCAGAACTATCTGCGCGAGCACCACGCGCAGGCACGGCTCTATGTCTACGGGCAGGACTACAACAAGCGCGCCTACGCCACCGCCGCCTCCGACATGCTGATGAAGGAGGTCGAGTCATAACGGCGGCGGCGACAACGTCCGCTTCGGCGACAGCTTCACCGACGACCGGTTCGCGGACGAGCGTTTCGACTACTTCCTCACCAACCCGCCCTTCGGCGTGGACTGGAAGAAGCAGCAGCGCGAGATCAAGACCGAGCACGAGAAGCGCGGCTTTGCCGGCCGCTTCGGCGCCGGGCTGCCGCGCATCAACGACGGCTCGCTGCTCTTCCTGCAACACATGGTCGACAAGTTCGAGCGGGTCGCGCCGGCCGAACACAAGCACGGCTCGCGGCTCGCCATCGTCTTCTCCGGCTCGCCGCTCTTCACCGGCGGCGCGGGCTCCGGCGAGAGCAACATCCGCCAATGGGTCATCGAGAACGACTGGCTGGAGGCCGTCATCGCCCTGCCCGAGCAGATGTTCTACAACACCGGCATCGGCACCTATGTCTGGATCGTCACCAACCGCAAGGAGCCGGAGCGCAAGGGCAAGATCCGACTGCTCGACGCGCGCGAGGTCTGGACGGCCGGCGGCAGCGAGGACAGCAAGCGCAGCCTGGGCGACAAGCGCCGGCACATCACCAACGCCCAGATCGCCGAGATCGTCCGGCGCTATGGCAGCCAGGCCGACGGCGAGACCGTCAAGACCTTCGACAACGCCGACTTCGGCTACACCCGCGTCACCGTCGAGCGGCCCCTGCGTCTGCGCTACCAGATGACCACCGAGGACAAGGCGCGCTTCCTCGACGCCTGTCCGCATCTGCTCGACGACGTGCAGGCCATCGACCAGTCACTCGGCCGCGAGCCGCGACTGGACTGGAATGCGGTCTGGCGGGACATCGAGACACTGCTGCGCCAGCGCGGGTCGCGGTGGAAGGCGCCCGAGCAGAAGCTCTTCCGCAGCGTCTTCACGCAGAAGGACCCCGAGGCCGAGCCGGTCCGCACAGGCGCCCGCGACGGCGGCTATGAGCCCGACCCGGATCTGCGCGATTTCGAGAACGTGCCGCTCAAGGACGACATCGACGCCTACTTCGAGCGCGAGGTGCGGCCCCATGTGCCCGACGCCTGGATGGACCGCAGCAAGGACAAGGTGGGCTATGAGATCAACTTCAACCGGCATTTCTACCGCTACACACCGCCGCGACCGCTGGAGGAGATCGATGCGGATTTGAAGGAGGCGGAAGAGGAGATTCTGCGGTTGTTGCGGGAGGTGACGGAGTGAGTCGCATGGCCGATGCCAGTCTCTACGCTGCCGCTGAAGGCTCCCCGTTTCCAAGGGATTGGAACCTCACCCGATTGAAGTTCGTGGCTGGTCACATCACCAGCGGCTCTCGCGACTGGTCGCAATATTTCGCCAACGAAGGCGCCCCTTTCATTCGAATAACCAATCTCTCGCGAGATGGCCTTTCGATCTCCCAATCACATATGCAGCACGTCAGCCCGCCTAATGACAGCGAAGGCCAGAGAGCGCAGATCAAAGAAAATGACCTCCTCTTCTCGATCACGGCATACCTCGGATCCATCGGCGTGGCGGATGAAGCAGCAGCGGGTGGATACGTAAGCCAGCACATCGCGCTGGCTCGTATCGTAGATCTGGACGTCGATCCCAAGTGGGTGGGGTACTGCATGCTCTCCACTCTGGGCCAAGAGCAGCTCAGTGGGGCAGCGTATGGCGGAACCAAGATCCAACTTGCGCTGGAAGATATCCGGAACCTGTGGCTTCCTTTGCCTCCGGTACAAACCCAACGAGAAATCCGGCTTATTCTGGACCAGGAGACGTCCGGATCGATGCTTTGATCACCGCGAAAGAACGTCTCCTCAACCTGCTGACCGAGAAGCGCCAGGCGCTCATCACCCGTGCCGTGACCCGCGGCCTCGACCCCCGTGCCCCGCTGCGCGACTCCGGTATCTCCTGGCTCGGAGAGATTCCGGCGCATTGGCAATGCGTTCGTTTGCGCTTTCTCATCGAGAAGATCGAGCAAGGATGGAGTCCAGAGGCCGAGAATCGTGAGCCTGCGTTCGAAGAATGGGGTGTCCTCAAGTTGAACGCCGTGAGTCGCGGTCGCTTCGATGCAACCGCTGCAAAGGCGCTCCCTGTCACGCTGGAATCCCGCGAAGAACTAGAGGTGCGCAACGGAGATTTCCTCGTGACCCGCTCGAATACCCCTTCGCTCGTCGGTGACGCCTGCTTCGTTGAGGATACGCGACCGCGGCTCATGCTCTGCGACCTCATCTATCGCTTGCATCTGCGTCGGAACTTGGTTGACGGAAAATTTCTCGGGTACTTTTTGATCCTACCTGCCGCTCGTGGCCAAATCGAAAGTGACGCTCGCGGAAGCAGTGGCTCTATGGTCAAGATTTCACAGGAGCACATCAAAGACTGGTGGATCCCGATGCCATCGTTAGCGGAACAGGAGAACATCGTCGAATACCTGGCCGGCAAGACGAGCGCCCTGGAAAAGATCCAGTCTGCCACTGAGCGCACCATCGCCCTCCTCAAAGAACGCCGAGCCGCCATCATCGCCGCCGCCGTCACCGGCCAGATCGAGATCGCCCCAGCCTCGCCATCGACTGGAGAGCCCGTATGCGCATCGACCATCTGAGCCTCCATAATTTCAAGGGCTTCGCGGACCGGGAGTTTTCCTTCCACCCCCAGTTCAATCTCGTCGTCGGGGTCAACGGCACCGGGAAGACATCGCTGCTCGACGCCCTGTCGGTGGCGGCGGGAGGCTGGTTTCTCGGCCTGAGCGGCTATGACACCCGCCACATCCGTCCGTCGGAGGTGCGGCTGGCGGCGGTCGAGCAGATCGCGGGCGCCACACCGGGTCAAGCCCCGGCACTTCTGACCTGGGAGTCCCAGTACCCCTGCGACGTCAAGGCCGAGGGCGAGGTGGTGGGGGAGCGCATCGCCTGGAGCCGTTCGCTCCTCAGCCCCAATGGGCGCACGACTTACCGCGATGCTCGCCAACTCAAGGATCTGGCCGCACGGACCAGCGATGCGGCGCGGTCCCGCCCCGTCGAGTTGCCCCTGATCGCCAACTACGGCACCGGCAGACTCTGGGATGTCCCCCGCGAGCAGGCGGAGGTCCATACGGAGCAGGACATCACGGGCAAGGAGCAGTTGAGCCGGTTCTCGGGCTACCGCAACAGTATCGATCCGCGTCTTTCTGTGGCCGGACTCGTCCGCTGGATCGCGCGCCAGTCCTGGGTCACCTACCAGCAGCGCGGCGCAGAGCCCCCCGGCTTCGCGGCGGTGCGCAGCGCCATCATCCGATGTATCGAAGGCGCAGAGGAGCTCTTCTTCGACGCCAGCTATGGGGAGGTCATCATCCGCCTGGCAGGCCAGGGGGTGCAGCCCTTCAACAACCTGAGCGACGGTCAGCGGACCATGCTGGCATTGGTCGGCGACATCGCCTTCAAGGCCGCGACCCTGAACCCCCATCTGGGCGCTGAGGTGCTGTCAGCGACCCCTGGCATCGTGCTCATCGACGAGTTGGACCTTCACCTCCATCCACGCTGGCAGCGGCATGTCATCGAGGATCTGCGCGGGGTCTTTCCGAGGATCCAGTTCATCTGCACCACCCATTCTCCTTTCCTGATCCAGTCGCTGCGTTCGGGTGAGGAGCTGATCGTGCTGGATGGACAGCCCCCGGCCCAACTGGCCGACCTTCCGATGCGCAACCGATTCATCGCCGCCTTCGACGGGACGCGGGCCAGCGGATGCTTCGACCCGGCGACGACGCTGCCTGTCTCGCCGGCTCCGAATCCTGACGCGCTGGTCGATGGAGGCAAGGTATGAATCCTGGGGTGAGGGAAGCCGCCTTCGAGACCGTCATTGAGGCCCATCTGCTGGCGATCGCGCCGATCAGGAGCGCGTCTTTGAAACCGGCGCCAACAATCAGGCCGCCTCAAGCCGGACTTCGACGCGCATCCCGAGTGCCGCCGCGATATTGACCAAGGCATCGAGCGAAAAGCGCGAAATGCGTCCGCGCAACAGATCGTTCATACGCGGCTGGGTCACCCCGCAGCACATCGCGGCCTCGTTCTGGGTCCATCCTTTCGAGGTGATGATGGCGGTGATCTGGTCCATCAGCGCGGAGCGCAGTTTCAGGTTGGCGGCCTCGGCCGGGGTGTCGGCGATGGCATCCCAAACGCTGGCGTAGGTTTCGACGCTGTCATCATTCTCAAGGTCGCTCATAGGTGGCCCCGTGTCAGTTGGTTGAAACGCGCCCTGGCAATTTCAATCTCGCGTTTGGCGGTCGTTTGGGTCTTTTTCTGGAAGGCATGGAGAACATAGATGGCATCCGCCAACCGAGCCGTGTAGATGACCCGAAAGGTACCAGCTTCATCCCAAATCCGCAGTTCCTCCACACCCTTGCCGATGGTCGCCATGGGTTTTGAGTCATTGGGACGTTGACCACGCTGCACCAACTCGAGCTGGCGCCCCGCATCATGCCGTGCGTCCGGCGGGAAGGAGCGCAAGCATTTGAGTGAGTCGCCCAGGAATCGCACCGGTTTCATTCCCGAAATATATCGGCACGGATATAGTGCGGCAAGCGGTTGGGGCGATGATTGAACCCGGCTCTATCCGCAGCCATTCAGGATGCCCTCATGCACAACAACTTCCGCTCTGAAGCCGCCTTTGAATCGGTCATCGAGACCCACCTGCTCGCGCACGGCTATCTGCGGCTCGCGCCGGACGGCTTCGACCGCGAGCGGGCGATCTTCCCCGAGACGGTGCTCGGCTTCATCCGCGAGACCCAACCCAAGGAATGGGACAAGCTTGAGGCGCTGCACGGCGAGCGCACCGGCGAGCAGGTGCTCGGCGATCTGTGCAAGTGGATGGACCAGAACGGGGCCCTGGCCACCCTGCGCCACGGCTTCAAGTGCTACGGGCGCACCCTGCGTGTGGCCTACTTCAAGGCCGCGCATGCGCTGAATCCGGAGCTGGAGGCGCGCTATGCGGCGAACCGGCTCGGGCTGACACGGCAGCTGCACTATCTCGCCGCGCTCGGAGAAGTCGCTCGACGTCACGCTCAGTCTGAACGGCATCCCGGTCGCGACGCTGGAGCTGAAGAACCCGCTGACCGGCCAGACCGTCGAGGATGCGCAGCGCCAGTACCGGCAGGACCGCGACCCGCGCGAGACCGCTCTTCGAGTTCAAGCGGCGCACCCTGGTCCATTTCGCGGTGGATACCGAGTCCGTGCTGATGACGACCCGTCTGGCCGGCAGCGCGACGCACTTCCTGCCCTTCAACCAGGGGTGCGACGGCGGCGCCGGCAACCCGCCCGACCCGGCGGGGCGCACCTATCGCACGGCCTATCTGTGGGAGGAGGTCCTGCAGCGCGACAGCCTGCTCGACCTGCTCGCCCGCTTCATCCACCTGCAGATTGAGGAGAAGCGCGACGACCAGGGCCGCAAGGTCAAGAAGGAGACCATGATCTTCCCGCGCTATCACCAGTTGCAGGCGGTGCGCAGGCTGGTGGAGGCCGCGCGCCGCGAAGGCGTGGGGCACAACTATCTGGTCGAACATTCGGCGGGCAGCGGCAAGAGCAACACCATCGGCTGGCTGGCGCATCGGCTGGCGTCGCTGCATGATGAGCAGAACGAGCGGGTCTTCGACAGCGTGATCGTGGTGACCGATCGGGTGGTGCTGGACCGCCAGCTCCAGGACACGATCTATCAGTTCGAGCACAAGCGCGGCGTCGTGCAGAGGATCGACGGCAGCTCGCGCCAACTGGCCGAGGCGCTGGAGAACGCGGTACCGATCATCATCACCACGCTGCAGAAGTTCCCGTTCGTCACCCGCCAGCTGCTGAAGATGGCCGAGGAGCGGGGGACCAGCGGCACGGGCGCGCTCCCCACCCGGCGCTGTGCCGTCATCGTCGACGAGGCCCACAGCTCGCAAGGCGGCGAGACGGCCACCGATCTCAAGGAGGTGCTCGGCGGCGAGGGGCTGCGGGAGGAGGCCGCGCGCTACGCGGCCGCGGAAGGCCGGGAGGACATGGAGGAGCTGTTCCGCAGCATGGCCAAGCGCGGACGGCAGGCGAATTTGAGCTTCTTCGCCTTCACGGCCACGCCCAAGCACAAGACGCTGGCGGTCTTTGGCCGCAACGGCCAGCCCGCGCACCGCTACACCATGCGCCAGGCCATCGAGGAAGGCTTCATTCTCGACGTGCTCAAGCACTACACGAGCTACGCGACCTACTACAAGCTGCTGAAGTCCTGCGAGGACGATCCCAAGGTCGAACGCAAGAAGGCGGCACAGGCGCTCGCGCGCTTCATGCGGCTGCATCCGCACAACATCGCGCAGAAGACCGAGGTGATGGTCGAGCACTTCCAGGCGGTCACCCGGCACAAGATCGGCGGGCAGGCCAAGGCGATGGTGGTGACCGGCTCGCGCCTGGAGGCCGTGCGCTACAAGCAGAGCTTCGATCGCTACATCCGGCAGAAGGGCTACGCCATCAAGTCGCTGGTGGCCTTCTCCGGCACGGTGCAGGACGACAAGCTTGACGAGGTCACCTATACCGAAGTCGGCATGAACCAGGGCATCTCCGAGAAGGAACTGCCCGAGCGGTTCGCCACCCAGGATTACCAGGTGCTGCTGGTGGCCGAGAAATACCAGACCGGGTTCGACCAACCGCTGTTGCACACGATGTTTGTGGACAAGCGCTTGGCCGGCATCCAGGCCGTACAGACGCTGTCGCGGTTGAATCGCACCCATCCGCTGAAGGAAGACACCTTCGTGCTGGATTTCGTGAACGATCGCGAGGAGATCCGGGAGGCATTCAAGACCTACTACGAAGGTGCGGAGATGGGTGAGCAGGTGGATCCCGCCCGCCTCTACGCGATTCAGGGCGAGCTGGACGCCTCGGGTATCTACCTGTCTGAAGAGGTCGAGCGGTTCTGTGCAGTGTACTTCAAGCCGAAACTGCGACAGAGCGCGCTCGACCACCAGGCGATGAATGCCGCGCTCGATCCGGCGGTGTCGCGCTTCACGGTTCGCTTGAGAGAGGACGAGGACGAGGCGGAGCTCTGGCGCGGCAAGGTGCAGGCGTTCCTGAACCTCTATGTCTTCCTGAGCCAGATCATCCCTTACCAGGATTCGGACCTCGAACGGCTGTATGTCTTCTTGCGGCACCTGTCGGCGAAGCTGCCGCGCCGCAAGACCGGGCCTGCCTATCAGTTCGATGACGAGGTGCGGCTCGATTATTACCGCCTGCAGAAGATCAGCGAGGGCTCGATTTCCCTGCGGGACGGCGAGGCCCGTGCGCTCGACGGCCCCACCGAGGTCGGTAGCGGTCTCGTGCGCCCGCAGCCCGTGCCGCTCTCGCAACTCATCGATGTCGTCAACGAGCGTTTCGGGACGGACTTCAACCAGGCCGACCAGCTCTTCTTCGACCAGATCGTCGCGGCGGCGGTGCTCGACGAGGGAATGCGGGCAGGCGGCTGCCGTGAACCCGGAGGACAAGTTCGAACTGGTGTTCCGCAATCTGCTGGAACGGCTCTTCGTGGATCGGATGGACCAAAACGAGGAGATCTTCGTGCGGTTCATGAACGATGCATCATTCCAGACGATCGTGACGGCGTGGATGGCATCGGAGGCATACCGGCGGATGCGGAGCACCGACGCCGAACCGATCAGCGGCGCGTGCTGATCGGATCCCAAGCATAGGCTGGAGATCCCACCGCAATGTCCAGAAGGGCGCGGAACGACCCGGCCGGCTTGTTACTTGCCGATGCAAAAGCCGGCGAAAATTCGGCCTAGAAGGTCGTCCGAAACAAATCGGCCAGTGATCTCGCCAAAAGCTTGTTGCGCCAGATGAAGCTCTTCCGCGAGCAGTTCGGAGCCTCGCTGAGTTTCGATGTGCGTTTGGGCCGTTTCGAGATGCAGTAACCCTCGATCGAGGGCGTCCAGGTGGCGGCGTCGGGCGATGAACGCGCCCTCGGGATGGGTGCCGAGTCCGGCACGCGCCTTTAGATGAGCCTTGAGTAAATCAAGTCCTTCGCCGGTCGTGGCGGACAGTGAAATCGCGATGCCATCGGCGGATTCGGTCATTCTGGCCGGCTCGCCGAGTAGATCGATCTTGTTGCGGATCCGGGTCATCGGGCAGGTCGTGGTCAGGGCGGGGCGGATGGACTCGTCGGGGTCGCTAGCCGCGTCTTGGACCCAGAGCACGAGATCGGCCTTGGTCACGGCATCGCGCGCGCGCCGCACGCCTTCCTGTTCGACGGGATCCTCGGTATTCCGCAAGCCCGCCGTGTCGACGATGCGGATCGGGAGGCCGTCGACCTGGATGTCGAACTTGAGCAGGTCACGCGTGGTGCCGGGAATAGCCGTCACGATCGCGGCGTCGGTTCCACAGAGCGCGTTGAGCAGGCTGGATTTCCCGACATTCGGCGAACCGGCGATCACGACCGCCAGGCCCTCGCGAATGATCTGACCCTGGTGCGCATCGGACATGACCCGCCTGGTCGATTCGATCAGCTGAGCGAGGTCGGCGACGACACCGGTATCCGAAACCGCATCGATCTCCTCCTCCGGAAAGTCCAGGGTCGCCTCGACATACATCCGAAGCTGAATGAGGCGCTCGATCAGGTCATGGATGCGTTCCGAAAAGGCGCCCTGGAGGCTCCGGCCCGCAAGCCGGACCGCCAACGCCGTCGACCCCTCGATCAGATCGGCGATGGCCTCCGCTTGGACGAGATCGAGCTTGCCGTTAAGAAAGGCGCGCTCGGTAAATTCGCCCGGACGGGCGGGGCGGGCGCCGAGCTCCAGACACCGCTGCAACAGCAGATCCATGACCATGGATCCGCCGTGCCCCTGGAGCTCAAGCACATCTTCGCCAGTGAAGGATCGCGGGGCAGGGAAAGAGAGGGCTAGACCTTCGTCGATAAAACAGCCGTCTGAGTCAACGAAGCGACCGAAGGTGGCGACTCGTGGCTGGGGCGCGTGCCCCAGGACTGCTGCCGCGATCCGCGGGGCCAGAGGCCCGCTGACCCGGACGATGCCAACACCGCCAACCCCCGGCGGCGTGGCAACGGCGGCGATGGTATCGGCCGTCATGCGCGACAGCGGCTTGGCGTGCTATCTCCGGCGTTTGATCGCTGCTTGATCGATGGCGCGAGTGATGTGCCATTGTTGAGCGATCGACAGGAGGTTGTTGACCGTCCAGTAGAGCACCAGGCCGGACGGGAAGAAGGCGAAGAAGACCGTGAACACGAAGGGCAGGCTCATCATGACCTTGGCCTGCATCGGATCCGGCGGGGCCGGATTCAGCTTCTGCTGGATGAACATGGAGACACCCATGATCAGGGGCAGAACGTAGTAGGGATCCGGCGCGGAGAGATTGTTCAGCCAGAGGCATGAAGGGCGCGTCGACGCATCTCAACGCTTTCGAGCAGTACCCAGTAGAGCGCGATGAAGACCGGGATCTGGATCAAGATCGGGAGACAGCCACCGAGCGGATTGATCTTCTCAGTCTTGTAAAGCTCCATCATCGCCTGATTCAGACGTTGTTTGTCATCGCCATAGCGATCCTTCAATGCCTGAAGTCGCGGGGTCAGTTGGCGCATGTTCGCCATGGATTTATAGCTGGTTTCAGACAGCTTATAAAAGGCGAGCTTAATCAGGATGGTCAGGAAAATGATCGACCAGCCCCAGTTTCCCACAAGGGAGTGAATCGCACCGAGGAGCCAAAAAATCGGCTTGGCAATGACGGTCAGCCAGCCATAGTCGACCACCAGATCCAAACCGGGTGCAATGTCGGCCAGGATGTCCTGGAGCTTGGGGCCGATGAAGAGACGATTTTCAAAGGTATGGGAGGCGCCGGCGGGGATGCTAACAGCCGGTGAATATTTGCCAATGATGTAACGGGAGCCGTTTAGAACGTTGGTATAGAAGGTCTCCTGCTCGCCCGAGGGAGGAATCCAGGCGGCCATGAAGTAATGCTGCATCATCGAGATCCAGCCATTCACGACGGTCTTGTCCAGTTTGCCCTCCTTCATCTTGGGGAAGGGAACCTTTTTGTATTTTTCTTCTGGACTGTAGTAAACGCCGCCGGTGAATGTCTTGACGAACCGCGTCTCGTGCGGATCCTGCAGATCGGTGCGCTGAAACTGGTTGTACTCCTGAGCGGCGAGTGGGGCACCCGTCGCGTTCTTGATGGTCTGTTTGACATCAATGACGTAACTGCCGCGGGAGAAGGTGTAGATCTTCTCGACCTCGGTGCCCGAGTCGGATCGCCATTGCAATACAACTTGAAGCTGATCGGTGCCGGGCGCGAGGGTGTAGCGGGTCGCCGCGCTCGAGAACAGCCCTTCGTGAGTCGGCAGCAATTTGCCCAGCAACCCGGACTGCGCAACAAACATGTTGGGCGGAACCGGCTTCATCAGGCGCAGCTTATCCTCCGGTCGCTCCGGCACAATGGGATAGTCCATCAGCCAAGCACTGCTGATCGTACCGCCGCGCGGGGATATCTCGAGCCTGAGCAGATCGGTCTCGACGGTAATGGGCGTGGAGTCGACGACATCGGTAGGGCTGAGGTCTTGAGGAACCGCGCCGGGCGAGATCGCGACCTTGGGGATTTCGTTCGAGGAGGGTGTCGGAACCGTCTGGGGCTCGACGCTTTGCTCTTGCGCGACTTGTGGCTGACCTGGACTCGCGTAGTCTTGCATCCACGATTCGTAGATCAGGAACAGCACTGCGGCAAGTGCAAAAACGAGGATCAAACGCTGGTTATCCATGAATCTTTGTCTGCCTTTCTTGAGGGACTGGATCGACACCGCCAGCGTGCCACGGATGGCAGCGAGACACACGGCGTAGGGCCAGATAACACCCGTATACGACGCCGTGACGCTCAATGGCCTCCACGGCGTAGTGGGAGCAGGAGGGATAGAAACGGCAATGCGGACCGAGAAGCGGGCTGATCAGGTACTGGTACGCCTTGAGCGGCGCGATCAAGATTCGACGCATGGCGTTTTCCTGACGTGGTCCCAGGCGCGCTCCAGGCTGACAAACAACCGCTGGTTCGACTGGACC
The DNA here is from genome assembly GCA_963818415.1 of uncultured Gammaproteobacteria bacterium. Lineage (GTDB taxonomy): Bacteria > Pseudomonadota > Gammaproteobacteria > Chromatiales > Chromatiaceae > CAWFSC01. The sequence continues at coordinate 116,964 of CAWFSC010000021.1, forward strand.
GTCGCTCCGGGCGAACAGAGTACGACGATATCGGCTCCTGGAAGCGTCTGGCGATGGATCCGGAAGCTCTCGCGAATGATGCGCTTCAGACGATTGCGATCGACCGCGCGGCGAGCGCATTTCTTGGAGATAGCCAAGCCGAGTCGGGCGGTCGGTAGTCCGTTTGGTCGATAGAGCACGACAAACCCGGTTTTTCCGGCCCGTGTCGGCGCGGCGAAGACCTGCCGAAACTGGCTTGGGCTGGTCAGTCTGCGAGCGCGGTCGAAGCCGAGGTCGTGGCCGCCAGTCGTCTCCGACTCACTCAGGGGACGAGCCGAAGGCGACCCTTCGCGCGCCGGGCACTGAGTACCTTCCGACCGTTGCGGGTGGCGCTGCGCGCACGAAAACCATGGGTGCGAGCGCGCTTCAGGCGGCTCGGTTGAAAGGTACGCTTCATGAACGGTGCTCCAAGGTGGACATTGTGCTGGACGCGGGTCAAAAACCCCGCCAGAAAAGTTTGCAAATGTACGCAATTTCACCGCATGGAGTCAATGTTTACCCACTCAAGGATCCCTCGCGCGGTTGTGGATAAGTGTGCCGGGCGGCGCTAGACTGCCCCGAAGCTTGGTTGACCGCCCCCTTGCTGGCCACGCCGGTCCGGGGGCGAACCTGTCGTAAAAATTTCGTGATCGCGCCCCGTGCGCGGGTCACTCGCAATGGGGCAACGCATGTCGGGAGCATCTGTGGGCGTATGGGAGCAATGCGTGGGGCAACTGAAAGGGGAGTTGACATCGGCCGAGTTCAACACCTGGATCTTGCCTTTGCAGGCACGGGTGGACGACAGCCTACTTAGGTTGCTCGCACCGAATCGCTTTGTCCTGGATTGGGCGCAAAAACACTATGAGCGGCGTTTACTTGAACTCTGCGGCTCGCACAGTAATGGTCGCGTCTCTCGGATTCGATTCGAAGTTGGGGAGTTTGATCGCGGATCGGAGCAAGACGGGGCGCGGAGTCGGGTGCTCGACCGCGCGCCCGAGCCCGATCTAGCGGAGCGTCGAGGCAGCGCGAGTCTGAATGGCGACTTTACCTTCGATACCTTCGTTGAAGGCAAGTCCAACCAGCTCGCGCGCGCGGCATCGATGCAAATCGCGAACAATCCGGGAACCGCCTACAACCCGCTGTTCATCTACGGCGGGGTGGGTCTTGGCAAGACACATCTGATGCACGCGGTCGGCAACGTGATTCTGGCGTCGAATCCGAACGCGCGCGTGGTCTATCTCCACTCGGAGCGATTCGTCGCCGACATGATCAAGGCGCTTCAGCACAACAGGATCGATGACTTTAAGAAGACGTATCGCTCCGTCAACGCCTTGCTGATCGATGACGTACAGTTCTTCGCGGGCAAGGAGCGTTCGCAAGAAGAGTTCTTCCATACCTTCAATGCCCTGTTCGAGTCCCGCCAACAGATCGTGCTCTCCAGCGATCGTTTTCCGAAGGAGGTGGTCGGGCTCGAAGAGCGCCTGAGATCGCGCTTCGGATGGGGTCTGACGGTGTCGATCGACCCGCCGGATCTGGAGACGAGTGTGGCCATCCTGCATTGCAAGGCATCGCAGTTCGGCGTCGAGCTTCCAGAGGACGTAGCCTTCTTTGTTGGACGCCGTATTCGCTCCAATGTTCGCGAGCTCGAGGGTGCGCTTAGACGGCTCGTCGCCAACGCACAGTTCACGGGCAAGCCGATTACCCTCGACTTCGCCAAGCATGCGCTGCGCGATATGCTCGCGGCGCAGGACAAACAGGTCAGCATTGAAAATATCCAGAAGATTGTCGCGGAATATTTCAAACTCCGCACTTCGGATCTCCTGTCCGCCAAGCGGAGCAGATCGCTCGCTCGACCGAGGCAGATTGCAATGTCTCTCGCCAAAGAGTTGACGAAGCACAGTCTTCCGGAGATCGGCAACGCCTTCGGTGGCAGGGATCACACGACGGTTCTCCATGCCACGCGGAAAGTCAAGAGCCTCAGGGAGAGCGACCTCGGCGTGGAGGAGGATTACAGGAACCTGTTGAGAATACTGAACGCATAACTGTGAGGAATCCGTGGATAACTTGGCAACGTCGAGGCAGTCGGATTTATCCACAGATTAGCCAAGTGATTCGCAGTGCATTTTTCGCTAATAAGCCATTGATATAAAAAGCAATAAACGAATATTGCCGCTTATCCACAGACCTTATTACGATCAACATTACTTATATTTTATTTCGTTACTGGAGTGCCCCATGGAGTTTGTCGTAAGCAGAGAAACGCTCTTACCAGCACTCAATAAAGTGATTGGGGTTATCGAGCGGCGTCAGACCCTGCCAATCCTAGGGCATCTCCTGATCGGCGCGCGTGATGGGCTGGTAAGCCTTCGGGGGACCGATTTAGAGGTCGAGGTTTACACTGAGTTGGCGGCGGAGATCCAGGGGGAGGGGGAAACCACCGTTCCCGCCCGCAAGCTTGTGGATATTTGCCGCAATCTGACCGAGGGCGCCGATATCCGGCTGCGGGTGATGGATGAGCGTTGCGTGGTAACGTCTGGGCGTGGACGATTTTCGCTTGGTTTGCTGCCGGCGGTCGATTTCCCCGTGATGGATGCGGAATCAGAGGGCGTCGAGCTTGTTGTAAAGGAAGGTCAGCTCAAAAGGCTCTTGGATAAGACGGCGTTCGCGATGGCGCAGCAAGATGTCCGGTACTATCTGAATGGTCTTCTGGTGGAGATCAATCGGGCTGAGCTGATCGCTGTTGCGACGGATGGCCATCGGCTCGCTAAGTTCGTCAGTAAGACCAATCTGGATGTGAACGCCACCCGTCAGGTGATCGTGCCCAATAAGACTGTTCTTGAGTTGCGACGCCAGTTGGTTGTCTCGGATGAGGATGTTTTCCTCCGACTGGGCGAGAAGAGCATACGGATCCAGGCAGGCCAAATGATCATGACATCGAAGCTCGTCGACGGGCGTTATCCGGAATACGAGCGAGTGATTCCGAGCGGCGTGGGGCGGCTCGCGATCATCGAGAGAGACGTGCTGAAAAGGGCGCTCTCAAGAACGGCGATCCTGTCCAATGAAAAATTTCGTGGTGTCAGGCTCAGTTTTGATCAAGGCGTCTTGAAGCTGCTCGCGCACAATCCAGAGCAGGAGGAGGCGGAGGAAGAGATCGAGATCGACTATGACGGGGACGGTATTTCGATTGGTTTTAACGTGGCTTACCTGATGGATGTACTTGGGGCAATTGATGAAGAGCGGCTTGCCGTGCAGTTCCAGGATGGCAATAGCAGCTCGATTTGGCGGGGGCAAGGCATGGAGACGGAGACGTTCGTCGTTATGCCGATGCGGCTGTAAGGGTTTGAGGCTGCGGTAGCCCCATTGTGAATGGCCGAGATGACGGGAGACGACTGGACGGGTGGTATTCGGTCGCTAAAGATCGAGGCGTTGAGGAACATCCAACGGATGGAGCTTGGGTCGGACGCTCCGGTCGTCTTGATTAGCGGCGGAAACGGTGCGGGGAAGACGACGATTCTCGAAGCGCTCTATCTGCTCGCCAGAGGGCGTACATTTCGAGGTTCGAAAGCAGGGCCGCTGACAACACGCGGAGAGCGGCAAACTCGGGTCCGAGGAACCTATGTTGGTTGTGGCCAAGATTTACGGGCGATCCGGTATTGCCGAGGCGCTACGGGTAGCCGCGAGCGGAACGCAATGCCTTCCGCCGATAGAAATCTGGAAGAGTCGAGTCGCTTCGGCGTGAAGTTAGTCGGAGAGAATTCGCAGGTTCTTCTGGATGGTGAGCCGAGTTTGCGTCGGCGTTTCCTCGACTGGAACCTTTTTCAAGGGGAACGGCAATATGCGCAACTCTATCGGACGTTTCAGCGAACCTTGACACAGCGAAATGGCGCCCTGCGTTCCGGCAGCAGGCTCCAGGTGGGCGTTTGGAACCAAGCGTTTATCGCTGCGGCCGAGGCACTTGAGGAGCGGCGTCACGCCTTTTTCATGATATGGATGAACGAATTTCGTCGTCTCTGCAACACATTTGGGTTCTTGGACCAGTGCGTCCTGAACTACGCGAGGGGCTGGCCGGAAGGCAACTTACTTTCGGAGACTGTGTCCGCTCTGCAGGGGCGTGAGTATGAGCGCGGCTTCACGCTCTGCGGGCCTTCCAAGGCGGATTTTTGGATCGGTGAGCCATCGTTGAGGCAAGGTTTTTCCCGAGGGCAAGCGAAGGTGGTTGTGTCGTTGTTGCAAATTGCGGCCGAAAATATCCATCGCGCTGCCGGGCGCGACCGGACGGTGTGGCTGCTGGATGACCTAGAGGCGGAACTGGACAGCGAAATGATCAGACGACTCTGGATTCTGTTTCGGGAGACGGGGGGGCAAATTTTTGCTACGCGGGTCTCTAAAGGTGGCTGGGCGGAGCGTCTAGTCGATACCACATGCGCAGCGGCGTTTCACGTGGAACATGGCATCGTCGTCGATTCTCTTGTAACCGTTTGACCCTCATCTTCCAGCTTTTCTTGCGTGTCGGCGCCTAGAATGGGTCGTCTCCGTCCGGGTGCGCCCTTGCGGTATAATTGAGTCGCCAGTCTTCTAGCCAACATACTGCCAATCTCTTGCTGGTGCTCGGCCGTTTGGTCTTTTCTTGGTGATGCCCAGCCCTGGGAAACGGCTTTCCTTGAACGGCGTCGCTCTTTTTCTCAGCCACGAATGACTTAAACCTAATGACCTACGACTCGACGAATATAAAAGTGCTCCGAGGACTGGATGCTGTTCGCAAACGTCCGGGAATGTACATTGGCGACACGGATGACGGTACGGGTCTCCATCATATGGTTTTCGAGGTCGTGGATAACTCCATCGACGAGGCGCTCGCCGGGTATTGCACTACCGTTGCGGTAACGCTCCACGAAGACGGATCTGTCTCTGTCCTTGATGATGGCCGCGGAATTCCAGTCGATATCCACGCCGAGGAAAATCGTTCGGCCGCCGAAGTCATCCTCACCGTCCTCCATGCTGGAGGAAAATTCGACGACAATTCCTATAAAGTATCCGGGGGTTTACACGGTGTTGGCGTTTCGGTCGTCAATGCCCTCTCCGAGCGGCTTCATCTCAAGATTTGTCGGGGCGACGTTGCCTACCAGCAGGACTATAGTCTAGGTGTTCCTGACTATCCGCTGAAGGTCGTTGGCCAAGCGACAACGACCGGGACCGAGATTCGGTTTTATCCTTCGCGCGAAATCTTCTCGAACCGCGATTTTCATTACGACATTTTGGCGCGGCGACTGCGTGAACTTTCCTTCTTGAACTCTGGCGTCCGCATTTCCTTGACCGAGGAGTTGACTGGACGCCAAGACGTATTTGAGTATCAAGGAGGAATTCGCGCTTTTGTCGAACATCTCAATCAAAATAAGGAGCCAATCCATCCGACCGTCATCTATTTTAATTCCGAGCGTAACTCCATCGGAGTCGAGCTGGCGATTCAATGGAATAACAGCTATCAGGAAACAATTTTCTGCTATACGAACACCATTCCGCAGCGAGATGGAGGAACTCATCTCGCCGGTCTAAGAGCTGCCTTGACCAGGACGCTCAATTCCTACATTGAGCGCCAGGGACTCGACCGCAACCAGAAAATTCGTCCGGTCGGTGATGACGCGCGGGAAGGACTTACCGCAGTCCTTTCCGTAAAAGTTCCAGATCCGAAATTCTCTTCTCAGACCAAGGATAAATTGGTGTCATCGGAAGTGAAGGCGGTGGTTGAGTCGCTTGTTGTTGAACACCTTGATACTTTCCTGGAGGAACAGCCTAGCGAGGCGAAGGTCATTGCCAACAAGATGTTGGAGGCGGCCAGGGCACGCGAAGCCGCACGCAAGGCGCGTGAGATGACCCGTCGCAAAGGTGTTCTCGATGTCGCCGGTCTTCCGGGCAAGCTGGCCGACTGTCAGGAAAAAGATCCGGCTAAATCAGAGCTCTATTTGGTCGAGGGCGACTCTGCCGGCGGTTCCGCCAAGCAAGGGAGAGACCGCACATTCCAGGCGATTTTGCCGCTCAAGGGTAAGATCCTGAATGTCGAAAAGGCCCGTTTCGATAAAATGCTGTCGTCTGCGGAGGTCGGTACGCTCATTACTGCTCTAGGCTGCGGCATCGGGCGAGAAGAATACAACCCAGATCATTTGCGCTATCACCGCATCATTATCATGACCGATGCGGACGTCGACGGTGCCCATATCCGTACCCTTCTCCTGACTTTTTTTTATCGTCAGATGCCCGAGCTTGTCGAGCGAGGGTACATTTACATCGCCCAGCCGCCACTGTTCAAGATCAAGAAGGGTAAGCAAGAAGAGTATCTTTTGGACGAAACCGCGCTCAATCAGGCGATGTTACAGGCCGCGCTCGATGGGGCCGCGCTCCACGTCACTGCGGAGACTTTGCCTTTGGCCCCGACCGCATTGGAAGCGCTTGCCAGGGACTATCTGGTTTTTGTCGGCATCGTTAAGCGTCTCGCTCCTCGCTATGACGCAGCCTTTCTGGAAGAACTCGTGAGATCCCCACAAATCGATGAAGCAGCAAGAGCCGATCTCGATCGTTTGCGCGACTGGTGCGCCGGGGTTCAGACGCGCTTGAATGTCGCTGAAACGATGTCTCTGCACTATCAACTGAGCGTTTCGGAGACTGACTCGGTGAGCCAGCAAGTATTGAGCTTATTCGGCTCATCCACGGGATTCCGGAAACCCGCAATATACCGCTCGATTTCTTCCACACCGGAGATTATGCGAAGATCAAGGACTTTGGCGTAAAGCTCGATGGCTTGATTCAGGCTGGGGCTTATGTTCAGCGCGGTGAGCGCCGCAAGGAGATCTCCGATCTTGGAGAGGGAATTCGTTGGCTCTTGTCCGAGGCGCAGCGAGGACACAGCTTTCAGCGCTATAAAGGTCTTGGCGAAATGAATCCCGATCAGTTATGGGAAACCACCATGAATCCGGAATCTCGCCGGCTCCTGCGTGTCACGATCGAAGACGCAGTGGCCGCCGATCAAATCTTTACGACTTTGATGGGCGATCAGGTTGAGCCGCGCCGACTGTTTATCGAACGGAATGCGCTAAGCGTCGGAAATCTCGATATCTGAATGATCGAGCGCGTGTTTGCCGGAATGAGAAGCCGTGCCGTGCGCGTAATCGTAACGGCGATTGGTGTTCAGCAACCACCAAGTCTTGGATTTGACGTCCGAGTCGGGGAGGTGCGCGACTTCCACGGGAGCGACTGTATCCTGCTGATCGGCGGCGATCTGCACGCCCAGGGTTCAGATCTGGTCGCCAATTGCCGGCGTTTTGATGAATTGGCGGGTTATTCGCCTCGGTCCGAGGGCGTCATCCGGTCCAGGAAATAGAGCATCACTACCAGGATCAGGCTCGCGGCCGCCATGAGCTGTGGCCCAAACAACCAGAACACCAGCGGGACCGCGAGGTAGTAGGCGCGCATGCCAAGGCTGTAGAAGCCGCCGGCGCGGTTGAGGTGCTTGGCGACCTGATCCGGACCCAGTGCGACTGGCCGCTGCTCGGTTGGGAGCGCGATATGAAAGCCGACGTGGTTGTAGAGCCGGACCGAGGTCGCGAAGCTGAAAAAGGCGATCAAGAGATCCACCAGCAGGACTAGCAGTTTGACCTCCCAGAGCGCCGGGTGGCGCGAGCCGAGGGCGTGCAGGGAATGCCAGCTCGCGGCGATCCGATCGGCCTGCCCGCTCAGCGTCAGCACGCCCACGATGAGCACGATCGAGGTCGAGGCGAAAAAAGTCGCCGCCATGGTGGCGTTGCGCAGCGTCTGCACCCCGAGGATGCCGAGCCCCGGATCGCCCATGATGTGATGGACCCAGGCGCGCCTGGCCGAACGGTTGACGCCTTGCAGCGTGAAGTGCGGACTGCGCCGCTCGCGGATCGCCAGATAGAGATGGTAGCTGGCCAGGATCGCCGACCCGATTCCCACCCAGATCAGGTCCGTGCCGTATTCGTTCCACCAAGGCGTCATGGATGTAGCCTCCCGGGCTGAGGATCAGTGCTGGCAGCGCGGGCAGTAAAAGCTCGATCGCTGCCCGATGCGCCGCTGGCGAATCCCGGCGCCGCAAACCTTACAGGGCTCACCCTCCCGACCGTAGACCCGCAGCGACTGTGCGAAATACCCTGGCTGACCGTCTTCCCGGACGAAATCCCGCAGGGTCGTGCCGCCTTGCTCGATGGACGCCGCCAGCACGGCGCGGATCACCTCGGCCAGTCGGCGGTAGCGCGCCAGTCCTACGCGGTGACAGGCCCGCTCCGGATGGATGCCGGCGAGGAAGAGCGATTCGCTGGCGTAGATGTTCCCGACACCGACCACGACCGCCGCGTCCATGATGAAGGACTTGACGGCGGTCCGCCGCGAGCGGCTCAGTGCATGCAGATGGTCGCCATCGAAATCGGTCCCGAGCGGCTCGGGTCCCAGGTTGCGCAGGAGCGGGTGCTCGGCCATGGCGGCCAGCGGCGTTTGCGGTGTCCAGAGAAAGAGTCCGAAGCGGCGCGGATCGTGAAAGCGCAGACAACGCTCGTCGGACAGGACCAGGTCCAGATGGTCGTGGCGTTTGAGGGGGCTTGCCGCCGGTACCACCCGCAGGCTGCCGGACATCCCCAGGTGTACGACCAGACTGCCCCGCTCCAGCCCGATCAGGAGGTACTTGCTCCGCCGCGATACCTCACCGATCGCCTGGCCGGCGACCAGCTCGCTCGTCTCCGGCGGGATCGGCAGACGAAGACGGGACTCGCGAACCAAAAGCCGCGCGATGGTGCGGCCCTCCAGGTGTGGTCGAATGCCCCGCAACGTGGTTTCAACCTCGGGAAGCTCCGGCATCTGCGGCTTCAGCGGAGATCAGGTGTGAGGTTTAGGTCGAGATGCGCCGGCGGATCCGGAGAGAAGGGATCCTGGCCGAAGCCATAGGGCGTCACTTTTCCAGACTTGCGGCGGGATGCGGCCTTGGGTTTTGCTGGCGTCTCGTCTTCCCGCATGTCCGGGGCTAGATGCACGACAGGTGGCGCGCCTGGAGAATCCTGCTCGGGTGTACTTGGCTCCGTATTCGTGTTCAGCCGCCCTGGGGCAAGATGCTCCAGGGCGGGCGCGGGTGGATAGCTCGATTCATCGGGCGTTGGCTCTTGAAAAGGATCTTCGGTCGCTGGGTGCATCGGCGGTGCTGGTGACTCCGTGCCCAAGGGGCTTGCCTCTATCGTTGGGCTTTCCGGATCGGCCAGCGCCGGTTGCGCGGGCGGAGGTGTGGGATCCACAGCGCTCGGATCTTCCATTAACTCGGGCGCGACCGTAAGTACATAGAGCAGATGCAGGTCTGAGCGCGCCCACCGTCTGCGGTCCTCGGAAACCTGGAAGGCGAGGACCGTGCCGTCGGCGGTCTTGAGCTCGACGGCCGAGCCGCTCATAGCCTCCGACAGGGGCTCGATGCGCTCGGCTCTCATGTCTTGCAGTTTGTCCAGTGTTTCGGGCGCGAGTGGTACGCCAGCGATCCGTCCGAATACCGGATTGAAACCGCTCGGCACAGGATTGCGTGCCACGTAGTCGAGCGCCGGCGCGATCAGGAGGTGATAGAAGCGATCATCAATGAGGTGGATGAGACCGTCGCTGGCGACATAGCGGAACTGACCGAGTGGGTCGATCCCGCCGAAGTCGAGCTCGCGGTCGTTCAGAAAAAGTTTAATCGCGATCGGTTTCAGGCCCAACTCATCCAGCGCCGCAGCTTCTTGCGGAAAACTGCGATGAACAGGGGTGTCGACGATCGCGAGGAGTTTCCCGACCTGCTCCGCATTCGCGTCCAGTTGCATCGGCGCTTCGATCCGCCACCCCTGAGGGCTTTGAGTCAGCCGTATCCTCGGTTCGCCCTCCCGTGCGATCTCGATTCGAACCAGCTCCGAGGATCTCAGGTCCGTCAGGGTCGAGATGACGCTGGGCCGACTCACTTCATTGCGGATCTGTGCCGCAAGAAACAGCGCCAGCACCAGCAACACCAGGTTGATCAGCCAACGATTCCTCATCGTTCTCTCCAGCGATGCCAGCGCATCACCAGCCCGCCGATCAGGAAGATCGCCGGAAAAAGCATCAGGGAGCCGACGCCAAGGAGCGCCATGCGACGCGGATCCAGATCCAGCGCGGCGACCTTCGTGGGCAAGGGGGGTAGCTCCAGCAAATCCTCTCCGCCACCGAGCCAGCGCAGCATGTTCAAACCGAGCGCCCGGTTGCCATGGCTGGCGAGCCGTGCGTTGCTGAGGAAATCACCATCGCCCACGACCAGTACGCGCTGTTCACGATCTTCTTCCGGAAGCGTTCGGGTCAACGCCAGTGCCACCGGCAATGGACCTGCGAGCTCGCCGATGACCTCGTCGCGGGCGATCTGGCCTTGGGTCGCGCCGGTCTCGTTCCAGCTCTGTTGGCCGGTCGCCAGGAAGGTGGAAAGGTTCCAGCCTGGTGCAACCTCGCTGCCAAAGGCGCGGCATCCGGGTAATACGGCGGGCGCGGCCAATCCCTCGGTCAGCGCGTGATCCGGAAACTCCGAGATCACCGCGACCGCAGGCGTCTCAATTCCAAGCTTGGCGGCGTCGGCATCCACCACGACACCTGGCAAGAGAGTTAGCCCCAGTCGCTCCGCCAGCGGTTCGAGACCGTTCGTTGGGCCGGGGTCCAGGAGCCAAAGCAAATTTCCGCCGTGATCGAGGAACCGAATCAGACTCTCGATCTCACCGGGAAAGAGCGGGAACTGAGGGTTGGAGAGGATGACCAAGCGCGTGTTGTCCGGCACATCCTTGGCCGAGGTGAGATCCAGTGGTCGCATCGCAAAGCCCTGATCACTGAGTTCCTGTCCCAACCGTCCGAGGTCGGGGCCATGCTCTCCGGTGATGGAGCGCTCGCCATGGCCCTCAATCACCGCCACCCACGGGGCGCGGGTCGCCGTGAGCCGCGCGATGGCGGCCGAAATCGCACGCTCGCCGATTTCCGTTAGGGTTTCGCGCCGCCCTTGGTACTCCAGCAGGAGCTGGCCGCGGAGCGAGACATTCGCGTCACGCGCCTGTTCGGGGAAGCGTTGCGGATCCAGGTAAGAGACCGTCATGGCGGGATCCGCCTGGGCGTAGCGGGCGAGGAGCTGCCCGATTCCCTTCGCAAGCGGGGTGGCTGAATCCGCGAAGACCGTGACGCGCAACGGCCCGTCAAGCCTCTTCAGGATAAACAGGGTCTGGGGCGTCAGGGAGTTACTCGTCGCGGCGGTCCAGTCCCAGTAGCGGTCGTGACGGGCGATCAGCCAACCGGCTGTCACAATGACGCCCAAGAGCAACAGCGCGAAAAGCGTATCAGCGAGCGGACGCTCAAGCCGCCTCGTCCGGTCCCAGATTCGATGTGCGAGTTCCTTCATTGCAGACGATGATTGCTGAGTCGGCGGTGGGTCAGGCCCAGAAAAAAGCCGGTGAAGAGAAGGAAATAGGCAAGGTCGCTTCGGCGCACCGCACCCAACAGGAACCAGAAGAGATGCTCGTTCCAGGACACCCAGCCGAAGAGCGAGAGGGTCTGCGCGGAGAGCGATTCAGCACGCCCGACGATCGAAAAGAACAGCAGAAGACCAAAGGCGATCAAGACGGATGCTCCCGGTTGCGCGGTGAGACTGGAGGCATAAAGTCCGATCGCGCAGAACAACAGGGTGGCCAGCCACAAGCCCAGGGTTGCCGCAGCTAACTGGCCGGCATCAATCTCGGTCGCCCCGACCAGCAGCAGGACGTTGGCCGCCGGGAGCAGACACAGTGGGGTGACAAGAATGACCAGCCCAACAAATTTACCAAGCACGATATGTCCGATGCGCACGGGCGCGGACGCGAGCAGATCGAAGCTACCGTCGCGCATCTCGCCGCTCAACATTCGCATCGCCAGCAGCGGCGTCGCGAGCATGGCGATGACAGCGGCGAAACCGAAGAGGTTCATGCTCATTTCTTGAGTGAGCGAGGAGATCCGCTCGTCCGCCCCGAGACCGCTGAATTTCTCGATGACTTGCAGGAAGATCCAGGCCAAAACGACCTGGCCGACTCCCAGCAGAACCCAGGGGAGCGGTGTGACGACGCCGCTCCGTATTTCCCGACCCGCAATCGTGCCGATCATCTGGATTCCTCCGCTCCGATCAGGTCGAAAAAGACCCGTTCGAGATCGCTTCGCTCCGGTGCCAGCTCCAGCAGTTCCAGGTCCGCCTCCACGATGGCGCGAGCGAGGTCGGCGGAGGTTGCCTCGTCATCCAGGTCGATCTGAAAACCATCCGAGCCGATCGCAACGGCGCCGACGACATGCGCTAGATCGGTCAGCCGTTCGGCATTCGTCGATGCCCCGAGCTTCACTCGCCAAATGTTGGCGTGCTGAGTCTCCGCGAGGTCGGCATCCAGATGGACTCGCCCCTGGTGCAGGATGACCACCCGATCACAGACGGCTTGGACCTCGGGCAGCAGGTGACTGGACAGGATGATGCCCGCGTCAATCGCCAACTCGCGGATCAGACCACGCAACTCGCGCATCTGGAAGGGATCGAGTCCCTCGGTTGGTTCGTCGAGTATCAGCAGCTTAGGTTTGTGCAGGATCGCCTGGGCGATGCCGAGTCGCTGACGATAGCCTTTTGAGAGCTTGGCGATCAGACGCTTGCCGCTGTCCTCCAGTCCACAGCGACCCTTGGCCACAGCTACGGCCTCCGAGGTTTCGGCGCGTGGGATTTGGCGCAGGCGGGCGCAGTAGGTTAGATACTCATCGACCAGTAGTTCGGGGTAGAGTGGCGGGCGCTCCGGCAGATAACCCAAATGGCGCTTGGCGTCGCGCGGTCGCCGCGCCAAGTCGATGCCGAGGATCTCGATGTGTCCGGTCGTGGGGGCGAGCGTGCCACTGAGGAGCTTAAGACAGGTGGTCTTGCCAGCCCCGTTGGGTCCGAGCAGACCCAAAACCTGCCCTTTCTCCAGGTACAGATTGATATCGGACAGGGCAGACTGGCCGCCAAAGCCGCGACTGAGATCGGTTACTCGAACGAGTGTCTCCATGATCGCGCGAAGATAACCGGTCTGAGCCGTCTTGCCAAACGGGACACGACTCGACCGCGCGCGGTTGCTAGGGCGCGGTCGAGGGTTGGCCCCGTCTCACCCGCATCATTTCGCGTTTGGCGCCGCTGGTGCCTTGGGAGCGGGCGACGCGCTCGGCGGCGCGTACACGTATGGCATGCCTAAGCCATAGCCGGGATAGCCCCACGCGCCAAGGCGGTGCCAGGCATAGGGGGGCTGCCAGTAACCTTGTCCACCCCAATAGCCCGGATAGCCTCCCCAATATCCGGGTCCCCACCAGCCTGGTCCACCCCACCCGCCCCAGTCGCCGCCAAAGCCGAAGCCAAAGCCGCCACCGAAGAAGCCGAAACATGCCTGCGACCGCACCGGTATCGTGAGCAGCAAAGTCGCGAGAATGGATAAGACGACGATCTGTGACCGTTTCATTGGACACCTCCCTCGGGACCCATTCGCAATCCCACGGAAGTGTGGGACCGGGATCCCTCGCTTCTAAGTTTAGTAAATAAACAAAGACTGATGAGGTAATTTGGGGCTTGAAGATTCGATGCCCAACGCGAGGTTCGGGGCTCTCAGTCGACCCAAGCGTAGATCTCGATCGTCGCCGGATCACAGTTGCAGCAGCCACCGCCGCAGGGCGTGTTGGCTGGGAGCTTGCGGACCCGCCCCTTGCGCTCCAGCGTGGCGAGCATCCCTCGCAGCGCATCCGGGTCCACGTCGAAGCGGTGGGAAAGATCCAGCAAGGCTGCGCGGCGGGTCTCTCGCAGGTAGCCTGAAAGCTCAGTGATGATCATGGTCAGACGACCTCCCCCGCCAAGCCGTTCGATGGTCAGATCGCGCCGAGCCCACCAGCGCATGCCCATGATCACCAGGATCAGCAGCGTCAGCATCCCGCCAATCCAGGCCCCAGAGGCGACGGGATCGCGCGCGAAGATGGCGGACTGGTAGAAGATGGTCGCCGACAGATATCCAAGCCCCGTGGTCCAGGCCGTCGCGAAGACCGTCCAACCGGCCGAGGTCTCGCGATGGATGGCGGCGATGGCGGCGACGCAGGGCGCGTACATGAGGATGAAGAGCAGATAGGCGAAGGCCCCGGCGGCGCCGTCGAAGCGCGCGGCCATGGCGCCGAAGGTGGCGGTGGTGACCTCTTGCGCCTCGGCGGCGAGCGTCGGGTCGCTGACATCGCCGATGTCGAGCCCGAGCGGATCGCTCCAGCCGCCCAGCGCGTCGACCAGGTTCGTCGGGATGGTCGCCACCGCTTCCTTCAGACCCACGCTCAGGCTGTAGGCGGGTTCGTTCGCGCCGGCATCGTCCGGCTCGCTCGCCGCTCCCAGGGCCGAGTAGGTCGCGTCCAGGGTGCCGACGACCGCCTCCTTGGCCAGAATGCCGGTGAAGATGCCGACCGTCGCCGGCCAGTTCTCCGCGTTCAGGCCCATGGGGGCGAAGGCCGGGGCGATGGCGCGACCGATCGCGGCCAGCACCGAGCGCTCGCTGTCCTCGTTGCCGAAGCTGCCGTCCGTGCCGGTGGTGTTCAGCACGTTGATGACCAGCACCATGGGCACGATCACCGAGCCGGCGCGCACCACGAACCCCTTGGTGCGCTCCCAGGTGCGGATCAGCAACGCCCTTGAGGGTCGGCAGATGATAGGGCGGCAGCTCCATCACGAAGGGCGTTGCCTGGCCCTCCAGCAGGGTGTTCTTGAGGATGAACCCGGTCAGCATGGCGGCGGCGATGCCGATCAGATAGAGCGCGAAGACGATGTTCTGTCCGCCGGTGGTGAAGAAGGCCGCCGCGAACAGGGCATAGACCGGCAGGCGCGCGCCGCAGGACATGAAGGGCGCCATCATGACCGTGAGGATACGGTCGCGCTGATTATCCAGGGTGCGGGTCGCCATGATGGCCGGCACGTTGCAGCCGAAGCCCACCAGCAGCGGGACGAACGACTTGCCGGGGAGCCCCACGGCGCGCATGAAGCGGTCCATCACGAAGGCGGCGCGCGCCATGTAGCCGGAATCCTCCAGCACCGACATGAACAGATAGAGAAAGGCGATGATGGGGATGAAGGTCGCGACGACCTGGATGCCGCCGCCGATGCCCTCGGCCAGCCCGATGATCAGCCATTCCGGGGTGCCAAGCGCGGCCAGTGCCGCTGCCGTGCCATCCACGAAAATGGTCCCGGCGGCCATGTCGAAGAAGTCGATGAAGGCGCCGCCGATGTTGATGGTGAACATGAACATCAGGTACATCACGACCAGGAAGATCGGGACGCCGAGCGCGCGGTTGAGCATCACCCGGTCGAGCCGGTCGGAGAGATTGCGGGTCGCCTGACCCGAGTGCGCGACGACCTGCTGGGTCAGGGCATGGGCAAAGGTGTAGCGGGCGTCCGCGAAGAGGATGTCGGCGTCGTCGGCCTCGTCGCCCAGGAGCGCCCGTGCCTCGTCCGGGGTCACGGCGTCGCCGACCAGCGCCCGGGCCAGATCGTCGCCTTCGAGCAGCCGCGCCGCCAGCCAGCGCGGCGGATCGCCCGCAGCCTCGGCGATCGGCGTGAGCCTCGGCACCAGCGCGGCGATCGCGGTCTCCAGCTTGGGTCCGAAGGACATCGCGGTCGGCGCCATGGCTTGGCGGGCGCGTGCCTGCTCGGCCGCGTTCAGCAGCGTCTGGCGCAGCTCCTGGATGCCCTTGCCATCGGCGGCGACGAGCGGCACCACGGGACAGCCCAGGCGCGCGGACAGGGCCTGGATGTCGATCGTCAGTCCGCGCTCCTCGGCCACGTCCATCATGTTGAGCGCCAGCACCAAGGGCCGGCCCATCTCCATGAGTTGGGTGGTGAGATAGAGGTTCCGCTCCAGACTCGCCGCGTCCAGGATATTGAGGATGAGATCCGCCTCGCGGGCGTGGACGAAATCGCGCGCGATGCGCTCATCCAGCGAGACCGAGGCGTCCGAGACGTCCAGCGAATAGGTGCCCGGCAGGTCCACGAGGGTGAAGTCGGCGTCGCCGAAGCGATAGCCGCCGGTCTTGCGCTCGACCGTCACCCCAGGCCAGTTGCCGACCCGCTGGCGGGCGCCCGTGAGGGCGTTGAAGAGGGTCGTCTTACCGCAGTTGGGATTGCCGACGACGCCGATACAGAAGTGCTTGCTCATCAGCTACGCTCCACTTCGATGACCGCCGCCTCGTCACGCCGCAGGCTGACGGAGGTTCCGCGCACCCGCACCTCGACCGGATCGCCGAGCGGCGCGACCCGCACCACTTCCAGGGTGGCGCCTGGGGTCAGCCCCATGGAGAGCAGCTTGCGCCGGTAGGCGCCGCCGCCAGCCTGAAAACCGACGACCCGCCCGGAGTCGCCGACCACGAAGTCCCGCAGTGTCATATTCATGGCGCGATCGCCTCGACCAGGATCTTCGACGCCATGCCGCCGCCCAGGGCGATGCGCGTCTCGCCGCGCGCGACCACCAGTCCGCCGCCCTGGCGCTGGACCACCCGAACCTCGGTCCCCTGATTCAGGCCCAGCTCGGTCAGACGCATCACCAGCCCCTTGCCGCCCTGGAGGGTTCGGATGCGCACCCGCTCGCCGTCGCCGGCCATGATGAGTGGAAAGGGCTTCGCGTCAGCTCGACTGGCCTGGTCTAGGTTATCGACCATAAGGTCGGATCGGAACGCATCGACCGGGTGATGCGGGAAGGCATGAAGCGAGATGGCCTGACTCACGGATAGGGCACTCCAGGGAGTTTGAGTGAACGCGAATGCTTCCTATCTTATGTGCCGATTTTTGGTTATGCAAATCATTCTTAAAAAGAATTTAAGAAGGGAGAGCGAGTGAACTTCTGTCGGGCTACCGCGTTGTTTTGCGCGGATCCGCAACGCGAAATCCAGACTTGCCACCAGCGGGGGAACATGACGTTCGCCCGCAAGCCGCGAACTAGTGTCGTGAAGCCTGTGAGTGAGGTTCTAGGCGGGCCAGGATCAGCGCAATCCGCCGACGCGGCAGGTCTACGTCGAGGCCGTGCGCCGCCAGGGTCTCGATGAGCCGCGCGCCCTCCCCTGCGATTCGGGCGGCCTGATCCGGGTCGAAGAGTTCCAGGACTGCCTCGATTTCCGCGTGCGACGCCGCGAGGATCGTTGGCGTCAGCTCGGCGGGGGTGATGGGCGATTCGGGATGGAGCAGATCCGCGACGAGCGGTTGCTCAAGCAATCGGAAGTGGATCGCGCGCGCGGTCTCCTCCTCCGCAAGCTCTTGTTGCGCTAAGGGGTCGTAGCCGGCGGCGCGTCTCACTGCCCGCATGATGAGGTCGATCAACTTCTGGAGCGCGGCGCGTTCGCTTGCGTGGTCCTCGGGCAAGCCGAAGGATGTCTCGTAGAGTCGCTCTAGTTCCCCCTTGAGCGCGAGGACCACCTCGCTTCCCGCGTCGGGGGGCAATTCGACCGCTTGCTGTACCGACGCGCGAAAGCCTTGCTGAAAGGCCTCCATCTCCTCGTGATCCGCCTTCTGGGCCGCCAGCAGCTCCAATGGCTCGACGAATTCGAGCGGCCATCCGAACAGCGGGTTTGCATGCCGGCGCTTGAGGTGGCGCTCGCGGCGCCCTGGCTTGTGGGTGAATGGCAATTCCAACGGTTCCGATCGCTCGCTCATTGTGGCGAACTCGGGTCGGGGCTGATGGCTTCGTAGAGCGCCGAGTAGTCCTGCTCGCCGAAACCCATTGCCTCGGCCTCGAAACAGCGTCCGTCGATCGCCTCGATCAGACTGGTGTCGAGTCCGGCCTCCTCGGCAACCCGACGAAACAGGCGCACGTCCTTTCGGAGATGCTTGAGCGGGAAATTGGCCGCGCCGTACTCGTGGCTTAGATAGTTGTCGAGCTTCTTGTCGAAGGTCTTGGCGTGCAGCGCACTCGCGCGCAGCAGGGTCATGAATTGTTCGACGGCGATGCCCTCGCGCCGCACTAGGCCGAGACTCAGCGAAAAGGTCGTGGTCAGCCCGGCGATCAACTGGTTCATGGCCAGCTTCATCGCGGCGCCTTGCCCGATCTCGCCGATGTGCCGCGGGTCGCGGCTGAGATCCTTGAACACTGGCAGGCAGCGCTGGAAGAGGTCAGGATCGCCGCCGGCCATCAGGATCAGCGTCCCCTCGCGCGCCTCTGGCAGACTGCCGAGGACTGGGGCTTCCAAATACTCGCCGCCCTGAGCGGCCACATGCGCGGCGATGTCCCGGCTTTCGCGCGGTGCGATGGTGCCCATCTGGATCAGCGTGCGTCCGCCCAGTGCGTCGGCATCGCTGGCCTCGAACAAGGTGTCCAGGATCGCCCGCGCATCGCTCAGGACCAGGAGAGTCAAATCCGCGGCGGCGATCGCCTCCCAGGCGGTGGGTGCGAGCTGGAGACCGCGACTCCGGGCGGTCTCGGCCCGCTCCGCGCCACGATTCCAGCAGGTCACCTCGCGTCCCTGTCGTTTGAGACGCAGCGCGATCTCCGCGCCCAGCAAGCCCATTCCCAGTACGGCTGTTTTCATCGCATCGACTCCCGATTGTGTCGCATGACAACCCAGCCGACGGGCGCCGACGTGGGGCGTCAGAGGGGTTGAGCCCCGATTCTAGCCGGATCCCGCAGCCGTTCGATGACGGGCGCCGTGACCGGTCTCACCCCCCGCCACAGATAGAAGGACTCCGCCGCCTGTTCCACCAGCATACCGAGGCCGTCCAATGAGCGGGCGGCACCCTGGCCTCGGCCCCAGCGGCAGAAGGCGGTCGGTCGGTCGCCGTAGAGCATGTCATAGGTCCAGCCGCCCTCGGTCAGACAGTGGTCTGGAATGTCCGGCACAGCGTCCGCCAGCCCCGCCGAGGTGGCATTGATGATGAGGTCGAAACGCTCAGCCGGCAAGCGCATCGAGACCGGAACCCTCGACCGGACCGAAGGGCGCGCCCAATCGCGCCAGATCCATCGCCTTGGATCCCGTTCGGTTGGCGATCCACAATCGGTCGAGGCCGGTTTCCAGCAGGGGCAGCAGCACGCCGCGCGAGGCGCCGCCCGCGCCCAGCAGGAGCACGCGCGCCCCTTGGAAGTGGAAGCCGTGGTTGACCGCCAGATCCCGGACCAGACCCACCCCGTCGGTGTTGTCGCCGCGCAGCCGACCGTCCGCCAGCCGGATCAGGGTATTGACCGCGCCCGCCGTCTCGGCGCGCGGGCTGCGCTCGTCCGCCAAGGCCCATGCCTGCTCCTTGAACGGAACGGTGACGTTGAGGCCCAGGCCGCCATCGGCGAGGAAACGGCGAACATCGCCCGAGAAATCGTCGGGGTCGCCGAGGATGCGCCCGTATTCCAAGTCCTGTCCGGTCTGACGCGCAAAATCGGCGTGGATCGCGGGCGATTTGCTGTGGGCAATGGGGTTGCCGATGACGGCGTAGCGGTCTGGCATGGTTGGTCGTCGGCGTTGGTCGTCGGGTACGCATCGCGTACCCTCGTTGCCACGGGGCTCTTGCGCGACTGGATTCTGTGCAAGGAGGGGTGCGCGATGCGGACCCTACTCCGCCAGCCAGCGCGCCACGTCCTTCGCGTAATAGGTCAGGATGCCGTCGGCGCCCGGCGCGCTTCATGGAGACCAGCGCCTCCAGCACCACCGCCTTCTCGTTGAGCCAGCCGTTCATGCTCGCGGCCTTGAGCATGGCGTACTCGCCGCTGACCTGATAGACGAAGGTCGGTGCGCCGAACTGGTCCTTGATGCGGCGCACGATGTCCAGATAGGGCATGCCGGGCTTGATCATCACCATGTCGGCGCCCTCGGCCAGATCGAGCGCGACCTCGTGGATGGCCTCGTCCGAGTTGGCCGGGTCCATCTGATAGGTGTACTTGTTGCCCGCGCCCAGATTGGCGGCCGAGCCGACCGCGTCGCGGAAGGGGCCGTAGTAGCTGGAGGCATACTTGGCCGAGTAGGCGAGGATGCGGGTGTGGATGTGCCCGGCGGCTTCGAGCGCCGCGCGCACCGCGCCGATGCGGCCGTCCATCATGTCCGATGGGGCCACGATATCGGCCCCGGCCTCGGCATGCGAGACCGCCTGACGCACCAGCACATCGACGGTCTCATCGTTCATCACATAGCCCGGCGGCGTCGATCAGGCCGTCCTGACCGTGCGTCGTGAAGGGGTCGAGGGCCACGTCGGTGATGATGCCCAGCTCGGGCACTGCGTCCTTGAGCGCGCGCACGGCCCGTTGGGCGAGCCCGTCAGGGTTGAATGCCTCGCTGGCGTCCAGCGACTTGGCCGACAGCGGCGTGACCGGGAAAGAGCGCCATCGCCGGGATGCCCAGGCGATGCACCTCGCGCGCGTCCTCGACCAGGAGATCGATGCTCAGACCGCTCCACGCCGGGCATGGACGCCACCGCCTCGCGCTGACCCGCGCCTTCGAGGACGAAGACCGGGTAGATGAGGTCGTTCGGGGTCAGGGTATTCTCGCGCATCATGCGACGCGAGAAGTCATCGCGACGCATCCGTCGCATGCGGGTGATCGGGTAGGCGGAACGGGGGGTATCAAGGTCAGCCATGGAATGAAGGGCCTCGGCGTGGGGTCCGGTGCGTCCGGGACCACCCCGGCGCTTCGAGCCATCTAAAATAGCTCAGCCAAGGCGGAGGCTCCAGTCGAACCGCGTTTTCGGGCTAAGATGTAGCCGTTTTTCCGCATTCGGACACCACTATGCTGAACGTCTCGCACCCCAATCCGCATATCTTCGATGTCGACTATGAGCATTTCCAGAGCCAGGTGATCGAAGCCTCTCTTACCCATTCCGTATTGGTGGATTTCTGGGCCGACTGGTGCGGTCCTTGTCACGCCCTCGCCCCGCATTTGAAGCGCGCCATCGAGGACTACGAGGGGCGGATTCTGCTCGCCAAACTGGAGGTGGACGAGGGCGAGAACATGCGGCTGGCGGGGCATTACAAGGTGCGCGGTTTTCCAACGGTCATGCTGTTCCACCAGGGCGAAGAGCGCGGACGCTTCAGCGGAGCGCGCTCCCGCTATCAGATCAAGGAATGGCTGCACGAGCATCTCGGCCCGGAGTGAGCCCTTGGTTGCACGGGAACGGCCGCGCCAGCTCGACCCTGGTCTCGACTCGCCGAGACGGCGGCCTTCCTGTTGTGCGGGTCATCACAGACTGCGATGCCGTCGGTAGTGCCGACGGGAACGGCCGAGTAAGATCGCCGAACGATCCACCGCTCCCCCGCCAGGAGGCATTTCCATGTCCGAGCGCCGATTCCGCCTTGTCACCCGTAGCGATTTCGACGGCTTGGTGTGCGCCGTTCTGCTCAAGCATCTGGAGTTGATCGAAGAGATCAAGTTCGTCCATCCGAAGGATATGCAGGACGGGCGAATCGCGATCTCGGACCAGGACATTACGACCAACCTGCCCTACGTCGAGGGCGTTCATCTGGCCTTCGATCACCATCTGTCGGAGACCTTGCGCGTCGGCAAGCGCGACAATCATCTCATCGACCCGGACGCGCCCTCTGCCGCGCGCGTCGTCTGGCGCCATTATGGCGGGCACGACGCCTTCCCGGCGGCTTGGGACGAAATGATGGCGGCGGTGGACAAGGGCGATTCGGCCCAGTTCGAGCGCGCGGAGGTGCTGCATCCCCAGGGTTGGGTTCTGTTGAATTTTCTGATGGACGCCCGGACCGGCCTCGGGCGGTTCCGCGAGTTCCGCATCTCTAACTACAACCTGATGATGGATCTCATCGACTACTGCAAGGACCACGACATCGATCAGATCCTCGCCCTGCCGGACGTCAGGGAGCGGGTCGACCTCTACTTCGAGCAGGAGGAGCAGTTCAAGGACCAGATCCAGCGCTGCGCCACCGTCCATGACAATCTGGTGGTCCTGGACCTGCGCGCGGAAGAGACCATCTGGGCCGGCAACCGCTTTACGATCTACGCGCTGTTCCCTGGATGCAACATATCGATCCATGTGCTCTGGGGACTGAACCGGCAAAACACCGTGCTCGCCACCGGCAAGTCCATCTTCGACCGTGGCTCCAGAACCAATGTCGGGGAGCTGATGCTCCGCCACGGCGGCGGCGGCCACCAAGCCGCCGGCACCTGCCAGGTGGACAACGACCAGGCCGAGCATGTCTTGCGCGAGCTGATCGCGCACATCAACGCCGACGGTTGAGCCAGGGCGGCGGCGCCAAAACGCCCTCAAGCATCGCCGCCGGCCCCTTGGTGGCGGCATGGTGTCCTGCGCTTGAGTTGACCTCGACCGCATCGACCCGCATCCGGGCGTCACTGGCTCTGGTTTGCCCGCCCCGGAGCGATCTGAGATGATCCCCTGATGCCATGATTCGCGGAGCCGGTCGACTCGCAAGACGATTCGGTCCGAGACTCCGCGCCCATCCACGCGGGTCGGTGCCGATGTTTCCACTCAAGCTCCACTGGCGGATCCTGATCGCCCTTTCCCTGGCCGTTCCGGTCGGGCTCATGGTCGGACGCGAGGCCGGACTCTTCGGCGTCAGCTTCTACTCCGTCTTTGACTTCGTGGGTCAGCTCTTTCTCAATGCCCTCAAGATGCTGATCGTGCCCCTGATCCTGTCCTCGATCATTGTCGGCGTCTCCGGGTTGGGTGGCTCGGGCGATCTGGGGCGTTTGGGCGCCAAAACCATCGCCTACTACGCGAGCACCAGTCTGCTTGCCATTCTGGTGGGCTTGCTGCTGGTCAACCTGATTCAGCCGGGTGTGGTGGACGGAGACCCCAGGCAGGTTTTCGGATTCAACGCCGATGCCGCCGCCCTGGATGCGAAGATCGGCGGCAAGGGTGGCGCGGACGTGGTGGAGGTCTTCCTGCGGATGATCCCCACCAACGTGGTTGCGGCTGCGGCCGAGGGCCAGATGCTCGGGCTCATCTTTTTCAGTCTGCTGTATGGCTTCTTTCTCGCCCGCCTCCCTACGGCTCAGGCGGCGGTCCAAACCGGCTTTTTCCAGGGCATGTTCGACATCATGATGCGCATCACGGATCTCGTGATGAGTTTCGCGCCCATTGGCGTTTTCGCCTTGGTCGCGAAGACCGTGGCGGATACCGGCTTGGCGGCCTTTGGGCCACTGGCGTCCTTCTTCGTCACCGTGGTGCTGGGGCTGGCAATCCATTTCCTCTTCGTGCTGCCGCTCCTCGTGTTGGTCCTCGGCCGAGTCAATCCGCTGCGCCATTTCCAGGCGATGAGCGCGGCGCTCCTGACCGCCTTCTCCACCGCCTCGTCGTCGGCCACCCTGCCGGTCAACATGGAGTGCGTGGAGAAGAACGCCGGGGTTTCCAACAAAATCACCAGCTTCGTGTTGCCGCTCGGCGCCACGGTGAACATGGATGGGACCGCGCTTTACGAATGCGTCGCGGCCATCTTTATTGCCCAGGCTTACGGGTTGGAGCTGACCTTCGCAACCCAATTCCTGGTCGTGACGCTGGCGCTGCTGACATCGATCGGCGTCGCTGGAATTCCGGCCGCCAGTCTCGTGGCAATCGCCATCATCCTGGGTGCGATTGGCCTGCCGCTGGAGGGGATCGGCCTCATCCTTGCGGTTGACCGCATCCTCGACATGATGCGAACCGCCGTGAATATCTTCAGCGACTCCTGCGGTGCCGTCATCATTGCCCGGAGCGAGGGAGAAACCAATGTCCTTCAATCCGCCTCTGGCGGTGGGTGACAGACAGCTCCAGCGTTCGCGAGCGTTTTAGAACCGACGCACACAAAAAAGCCAGGCAAAAGCCTGGCTTTTTTGCGGACACAAATCCTGACTTACTTGGATTGGGTCTGGGCGGGGGCAGCGGGAGCCACCGGCGCGGCATAAGGCGCTGCATAAGGGAAGGCGTAGGGGTAAGCGCCGTAACCACCATAGGGGTAGCCATAGCCACCGTAGGGATAGCCGCCGTAACCGTAGTAATCGCCGTAGCCATAGCCTCGGCCGTAGCCGCGGCCATAACCACGACCGTAGCCGTGACCGCCGCCGCTCATGCTCATGTTGAAGTCGCCGTAGCCGTCGCCGAACATGTCATCCATCCAGTCGCCCATGCCGTTGCCGCCGCCGTAGCCAGGCCCGCCCCAGCCCGGACCCCACCATGCGGAAGCGGAAGCGGAAACACCCAGAAGCGCGGCGATAGCGGCAGCAGTAGCAAGCTTTTTCATCTGTTTTCTCCGATCGTTGGTATCGTTGGCAGCAAGCGTGGCCATTTCTTCAGCGACCACGGGAAAAATTATATTAGAAAATTATTAAATAAGAAATTTCATTTAACGATTGTCTTTTTCGCTGTAATCGGCGTTGTCGATGACATGTCGTCCACCCATGAGAGACATCGCTCGGAAACGCTCACTGCCTTGGATTCGGTGTTCTCGGCTTGCGTCGACTCTGGACCCTCCCCGCATGGCTCCACGCCCCTCGGCCGGTCTTGGGAATGACACGGAGAGTCGACTTGCGTGACGTAAATTAAGTGAAGGCGGCCGTCCGCAAGAATCCGTAAAATTACCCAGATACCCTTGGCGTCCGGTCCCTTTAGTCGTCTCGCTCCGTGTGCTCAAGCGCCGCCCCCGGACCGTCCAGCCGTCGCCTGACCTCGGTCAGGTCCTCCCACGCCTTGGCCTTCTGCTCTGGCGAGCGCAGCAGATAGGCGGGATGGTAGGTGACGCGCAGCGCAATCCCGCCCGGTCCATCCTCGAACCAACGTCCGCGCAACCGGCCGACGGCCATGTCGGTTTTCAGAAGCTGTTGCGCCGAGATGCGCCCCACGGACAGGATGAGCCGGGGCCGGATCAGCGCGATCTGCCGCAGCAGATAGGCTTGGCATCGGAGCGACTCTTCTGGCTTGGGGTCCCGGTTGCCCGGCGGGCGGCATTTGAGCACGTTGGCGATATAGACTTGCTCGCGCGCGAAGCCAATGGCGGCCAGCATGCGATTGAGGAGTTGTCCGGCCCGGCCCACGAAGGGCTCGCCCGCGCGGTCCTCGTCGGCCCCGGGGGCCTCGCCAATGATCATCAGCTCCGCCGCGCGGCTGCCGACCCCAAAGACCGTCTGGGTCCGGGTCTCGCAAAGCCCGCAGGCGCGGCAACCGGCAACCTCGGCCTCCAGGACATCCCAGTCCATCCGCTCGACGACGGTCGCTGCCTCGGCGTCGGACGCGCGCGGCGCGCGGCTCGTTTCGGTTGGAGCGGCTTCCTCGGTGACCGCGCCGGGCATCCCGAATGAGGTTGTCGACGCCAGCTCGACGGCCTCGGAACAGGGCTCGGGCGCGACCTCCTCGGCTTCGACCTGAGGGGATGTTGCGATGGCAGGGACGCGCAACTCCCAGACCGTCACCCCCATGACGCTCAGATAGCTTCGGCGCCGCCGCTCGTCCATCGCGCCCGCCTCAGACATCGCCGGTCTGCGGATGGGCGCGCTCGGCCGGGTGCAGGATCTTGTTGCAGGCGTTGATGATAGGCCTTGGCCGAGGCGACCAGGATGTCGGTGTCGGCGCCCTGGCCGTTGACGATGCGCCCGCCCTTTTCCAGCCGCACCGTCACCTCGCCCTGGGCGTCGGTGCCGCTGGTGATGGCGTTGACCGAGTAGAGCTTGAGCGTGGTGCCGCTCTCGACGATGGTCTCGATCGCCTTGAAGGTGGCATCCACCGGCCCGCCGCCGGTGGCCGTGCCGGCCTGTCTCCTCGCCGTCGAAGGCCAGGATCAGATCGGCGCTCGGGATCTCGCCGGTCTCGGAGCAGACCCGCATGGAGACCAGCTTGACACGCTCGTTGGCGGTCTCCAGCGTTGGCGTCCGTCACCAGCGCCTGCAGGTCTTCGTCGAAGATCTCGTGCTTCTTGTCGGCGAGATCCTTGAAGCGCGAGAAGGCGGCGTTCAGCTCCTCTTCCGAGTTCAGCACCACCCCCAGCTCCTGCAGGCGCGCGCGGAAGGCGTTGCGGCCCGAGTGCTTGCCCAGCACCATGCGGTTCTCGCTCCAGCCCACGTCCTCGGCGCGCATGATCTCGTAGGTCTCGCGGTTCTTGAGCACGCCGTCCTGATGGATGCCGGATTCATGCGCGAAGGCATTGGCGCCGACCACGGCCTTGTTCGGCTGCACCGCGAAGCCGGTGATGCCCGACACCAGCCGCGAGCAGTTCATGATCTGGGTGGTGTCGAGCCGGGTCTGGCAGTCGAAGAGATCCTGACGGGTGCGCACCGTCATCACGATCTCCTCCAGCGCCGCGTTGCCGGCGCGCTCGCCGAGCCCGTTGATGGTGCACTCCACCTGCCGCGCGCCCTTGCGCACCGCCGCCAGCGAGTTGGCGACCGCCAGTCCCAGGTCGTTGTGGCAATGCACCGAGAAGATCGCCTTGTCCGCGTTCGGGAATGCGCTCGCGCAGGGTGGCGATGAGGCTGCCGAACTGGTCCGGGATGTTGTAGCCGACGGTGTCCGGGATATTGACGGTGCGGGCGCCGGCGTCGATCACCGCCTCCAGCACCCGGCACAGGAAGTCGATCTCGGAGCGACCCGCGTCCTCCGGCGAGAACTCCACGTCGTCGGTATAGCGGCGCGCCCGCTTGACCGCGTAGACCGCCTGCTCCAGCACCTGGTCCGGCGTCATCCGCAGCTTCTTCTCCATGTGGATGGGCGAGGTCGCGATGAAGGTGTGGATGCGCCCGGCGTTGGCGCCCTTGAGCGCCTCGCCCGCGCGATCGATGATCCTTGTCGAGCGCCCGCGCCAGGCCGCAGACCCGGCTGTCCTTGACCGCCTCGGCCACCGCCTTGACCGCCTCGAAATCGCCGGGGCTGGCGATCGGGAAACCGGCCTCGATCACATCCACGCGCATGCGCTCCAGCGCCTTGGCGATGCGGACCTTTTCGTCGCGGGTCATGGAGGCACCAGGACTCTGCTCGCCATCGCGCAGCGTGGTATCGAAGATGATCAGGTGGTCTTTTGCGGTCATGGGTGGTCTCTCGTCGTTCTTGATAGGACTGGGTCTTCGGGATTGGTTGTACGTTGTCAACAGGCTGGTGACGGGAGCGATCTGGTGGCGCTCCCAAGGTCTGCCGATGAAGGTCAGAATACATTCTAGTTCCTTGGGTCCGCGTCGGTGCCGCCGCCGCGTGTCGGGAAGCGGGCCGTCCAAGAGCGCTGTCGCGGGCGGCCGGGAGCCGCTTCGTTCACAACCCCAGCTCCCGCCACCGTGCCTGAATCCGCTTGACCGACACGGGCCCCGGTGTCCCCAGTTGCTGGGCGAAGAGCGAGACGCGCAGTTCTTCGAGCAGCCAGCGGATCTCGTCCAGTCGCGGGTCCTCGCGTCCCGCCGAGCGGGCGGCCTGGGCGCGCTCGCGCCAGCGGGTCTGGATCTCGGCCATTTCGGCCATCCATTGCCGATCGCGCCCGGGGGCGTGCGCCAGTCGCTCGATGCGTTGCTCGATGGCCTTGAGATAGCGCGGATAGTCCTTGAGGCGCGCGTAGGGGATGCGTTGCGGGAAGCCGCGAAACACCAGGGCGTCGAGTTGGGCGCGGACGTCCAGCACCGAGGGCATCCAGTTGACCTGGGTGATGTTGGCGAGGCGTTTGCGCAGGCCTGGTAGCTGGCGAGGATGCCGTCGATCAGGGCGCAGACCTCGTTGGCGGTGCCGACGAGCTGGCCCTTACGTTCGGTCAGCCGCTGCTCGAAGGCCGCTTGGGCGCGGATGGGCGGGAGACCCTCGACGAAGGTCAGATCGAGGATCAGGGCGATCAGCTCGTCGGCCAGGTCCGGCTCCTTGGTCGAGTCTGGCGCCGCCGATGGCGCGGGCAGGGCGCCTTCAGGTTTGGGCGCCTTGGCATATTGCAGCCGCATCCGGTCCAGATTGGGCAGATCCTTGCGCAGCCGCCGCAGATCGGCGCCGAGATGCAGCATCATCAGACGCCGCAGCCCCTCGCGCTGCGCCGCTGGCCGCGTTCTCGGCCGAATCCAGCACCTGAATGGCGACGCTGTCGCCCCGATCGACCAGCGCCGGATAGCCGCGCAGCTTGATACCGGCGCGGGTCAGCTCGATCTGCTCGGGCAGGTCGCCGAAGTCCCAGCGGGTGATGCCCTCGCGCTCCAGATGCGCTGGTCGGGATGTGGGCGAAGCCCTGCTGTCGCCTGGTCGCCGAACTGACGCTTGAGCTCGACCGGATCGTCGCCGACCGCGACCGCTTGCCCCGCCTCGTCCACCAGCCGGATCTTCATCCGCAGGTGATCGGGGATGTCGCCCTGATCCCAGAGCATCCTCCGGGATCTGGATGCCGGTCATCGCCTTCAGCTCCTCGCCCAGCGCCTGGATCAGCGGCCGATCCGAGGGCTTGAGACGGGCGGCGAGCCGGGCGGCGGTATCCGGGATCGGCACGAAGAACTTGCGGAGTCTGCTTGGGCAGACCGCGCAGCAGGGCGGTGATGCGTTCCTCGATGCAGTCCGGGCACCAGCCAGTCGAGCCGGTCGGGCGAGACCTGATTGATGAGCGGCAGCGGCACCACCAGGGTCACGCCGTCGGCCGCGTCGCCGGGCTCGAAGCGGTACTCCAGCGGCAGCGCGGTGGCGCCGACCTGGAGGCTGTCCGGGAAGGCTTGCTCCGTCACGCCGGCCGCCTCGTGGAGCATGAGATCGGCCATCCGCATGTGCAGGATCTTGGGTTCCTTGCGGGTCGCCTGACGCAGCCATTGCTCGAACTGCGGGGTCGAATAGATGCCGGTCGGCACGCGCTCGGCATAGAAGGCATAGATCGCCTCCTCGTCGACCAGGATGTCGCGCCGGCGCGACTTGGCCTCCAGGTGGTGGACGTAGTCGATCAGCTCGCGGTTGTGGCGCCAGAAGGGCGCGCGGGTCTCGAAGTCGCCCTCGGTCAGGGCGAAGCGCAGGAAGATCTCGCGCGCCTCGGCCGGATTGATGGGGCCATAGTTGACGCGCCGCTTGGCGACCAGGGTCACGCCGATAGAGGGTCACCTGCTCGAAGGCCGCGACCTGACCGGACTTGGCCTGCCAGTGCGGCTCCGAGTAGCTGCGCTGGAGCAGATGCCGGCCAGCGCTCCTCGATCCAGGCCGGCTGGATCGCCGGCCGACGATGCGCCCGTACTGGCGCGTGGTCTCGACCCGCTCCGCGACCATCGCCCACTTGGGCGGCTTGGCGAAGAGCGCCGAGCTGGGATGGATGAAGAAGCGGCTGTTGCGCGCCCCCTGGAATTCGCGCTCCGCCTCGCGGAAGCCGATGTTGCCGAGCAGGCCGGTCAGCAGGGCGCGATGGATCTTGTCGAAGGTGTCGGCCTCCAGCTTCCAGCCGCCAGCCCCCGGCTGGCCGTCCGTCGCTGGCGGCTGATGGCTGGCGGCTGACGACTGAAACCCCATCTCCAGCATCTGCTCGCGCAACTGGGCATGGATGTCGCGCCACTCCTGCACCCGGTTCCAGGACAGGAAGTGGCGCTGACAGAGCTTGATGAACTTGTTGCGCGAGAGGTCGCCGCGCTCCTTCTCCAGGAAGCGCCAGAGATTGAGGAAGCCGAGAAATCCGAGTCCGGATGGGCGAAGGTGGCGTGGATCTCGTCGGCCGCCTGCTGTTTGTCGAGCGGGCGATCGCGCGGATCCTGCACGCTGAGCGCGGCGGCGATGACCAGCACCTCGGCCAGACAGCCCAGCTCGGCGGCCGCGAGCAGCATGCGCCCGATGCGCGGATCGACCGGCAGACGCGCGAGCTGGCTGCCCGAGCGGGGTCAGCTCGCCCTTGGCGTCGATCGCCGCCAGCTCTTCGAGGGTGCGGTAGCCGTCCGCGATCAGCCGGGAGTCCGGCGGATCGATGAAGGGAAAGCGCTCGATGTCCCCGAAGCCGAGCAGCTTCATCTGCAGGATGACCGAGGCCAGGTTGGTGCGCGCGATCTCGGGCTCGGTGAAGGCGGCGCGCGCCTGGAAGTTGTCCTCGCTGTACAGCCGGATGCAGACCCCGGCCGCGACCCGCCCGCAGCGGCCCTTGCGCTGGTTGGCGCTGGCCTGGGAGATGCGCTCGACCGGCAGCCGCTGGACCTTGGTGCGATGACTGTAGCGGCTGATGCGCGCGAAGCCGGGGTCGATCACGTAGCGGATGCCGGGCACCGTGAGCGAGGTCTCGGCGACATTGGTCGCCAGCACCACCCGCCGCGTGCCGTGCGACTGGAAGATGCGCGCCTGCTCCTGCGGACCCTGGCGGGCGAAGAGCGGCAGGATCTCGGTCGAGGGCGGATGATGCTTGCGCAGGGTCTCGGCGGTCTCGCGGATCTCGCGCTCGCCGGAGAGAAAGACCAGCACGTCGCCGCTGCCGATCCGCGCCAGGTCGCTCACCGCATCCGAGATCGCCCGCTGCATGGCGTCGTCGCGCTCGGCGGCGCTCTCCTCCTCGGGCGGCTGATAGCGCACCTCGACCGGATAGGTGCGGCCGGAGATCTCGATGATGGGCGCCGGCTGGCCCTCGGCATCCGCGAAATGGCGGGCAAAGCGCTGCGGGTCGATGGTCGCCGAGGTGACGATGACCTTGAGATCCGGGCGTCGCGGCAGGAGGCCGCGCAGATAGCCGAGCAGAAAGTCGATGTTGAGACCGCGCTCGTGGGCCTCGTCGATGATGAGGGTGTCGTATTCCATGCAGCAGGCGATCCTGCTGGATCTCGGCCAGCAGGATGCCGTCGGTCATCAGCTTGATCGCAGGTCTCGGGCCGCACCCGGTCATGGAAGCGCACCTTGTAGCCGACCAGCCCGCCGGTCTCGCCGCCCAGCTCCTGGGCGACCCGGCTGGCCAGGGTGCGCGCGGCGATGCGCCGCGGCTGGGTGTGGCCGATGCGCCCCGCCAGACCGCGTCCCAGCTCCAGACAGATCTTCGGCAACTGGGTGGACTTGCCGGAGCCGGTCTCGCCGCACAGCACCACCACCTGATGGCGGGCGATCAGCTCCGCCACCTCCTCGCGGCGCTCGCTGACCGGCAGCTCGGGCGGGTACTCGATGACCGGGACCAGCGCCTGGCGCTGGTCGAGCAGGGCCTGCGATTGCCGGATGTCCCGCCAGAGCTTGGCGAGGCCCTGATCGAAGGGCTGACCGGCGCGCGCGCGCTGGCGCAGACCGCGCAGCCGGGCATGCAGGGCCTGGCGGTCGCGGATCAGGCAGGCGTCGAGGTCCTGCGCGGTGGGAAGCTCGGCTGGGTTCAAGACGGATCCGACGGGCTAATCTCGGCGGGGCGGGGACTCAGGCAACCGAGGCGTCTGGAACCGAGAACTCGAAATCCATGGCCAGTGTCGGTGGTTGGACGTAGGGCCCCTGGATGAGATCCACGCCAGCCGTGAAGAGCTGCGCGATCGATGCCGGTCCATCCACGCCGGTGGCGATCACCCTGGCTCCGCACGCCTTGATCGACTGGATCAGCCAGGCGACCGAGTCCGCGTCGGGGCCGTGGATCACGCGCCGACTGATGCGCACGTAGGTCGAGGGCACCGCGTGCAGGACCCGCATGCTGCGCTCGCTGAAGTCGATGCCGTTGAGACAGATGCGGATCCCCAGCTTGTTGAGCTGGCGCGCGCGCTGAATCCCCAGTTCGAGCTGCTGATCGGCCTCGGCGATCTCGAATTGCAGGACTGGACGCAGTTTGATCAGATCGCGGGCATTGATCTGGTCGCGCACCCATTCGATCCAGTCATTGCCGATCAGGCCGTGGAGCGTCTGGTGGATGAAGAGCAACACCGGTCGGCCCGCGTCCACCCGCTCCTTGAGCACGTCCAGCCCCGCTGCCAGGAGCCATTGGTTGAAACCGGTCGCGACGCCGGCGTTGGCCACGACGGGCAGGAACTCGGCTGGCGGCAGCAGCTCGCCGCCGCCGATGCGCACCCGCGGCGTCATTTCGTACCTTTCGCCGATCAGCCCGGTCAACGCCACCATGGGTTCGAACAATACCTGCATCCGTTCGGCCTCGACCGCCTCCAGGATGGCGGCCACGCGGGCTCCCTCCTCGTCCGTGTCGGAGGACTCATAGCGGGCGATCCGCTCCCCGCCGCGCCGCAGGGACACCTGTGCCGCCTTACTCGCCCGCGACAGCAGGGTGAGGGAGTCCTGACAAGCCCCGGTCAGGGGGTACCAACCGCCGCCGATCGCCGCGCCCATGGTTGTCTGGTCCAGGGCCTTGGCCGCCTGAAAGGTCAGAACCTGGGCGAATTGGGCGATCGCCTGATGATTCGGCCGCCAGACCAGAATGGCCACGGCCCGCTCGCCGACGCGGGCGGCTAGATCCCCCTGCTGGATCCGCGCCGCGATCTCCGCCGCCAGCACCTCAAGCGACTCCTCATCGCCCATCAGTTCCAGGTAGATGATGGCGCGCTGCCCCGAACGCTGCCGGTCGAGCCCATGCGCCTCGGTCGCCATTTGCCCCGCATAGGATTGCCCGATCAGCCAGTCCAGACGTTTTAACAGACGCTCGCGCGTGGCCAGACGGGTCAGGGGGTCGAGCTGGCCCGCACCATGGCGGCGACGCTCCCGTTCCCTGGCCTGTTGCAGTCGGTTGCGTACCGAGTTCACCAGCCGATCCGGAGCGACTGGCTTGGACAGGAAGTCATCGCCGCCGATCCGCAGCGCCTCGATCTGTAGATTGGGATCCAGCTCGGCGGACAGAAAGATGATCGGAAGCGTGGCAAAGCGGTCATGGCCGCGAATGACGCCGGTCAGCTCGATGCCGGACGCGCCCGGCATATGTAGATCCATGAGCACCAGATCCGGGTTGAAGCGCTCCAGCGCCTCCATGACCTGCAAGGGGTTGCCCACGCGCTCGGTCACCATGCCCGCGCCCTGCAGCACGCGCGAGGCAAAGAGCGCGGCGACGGGCTGGTCGTCGACCACGAGAATCCGTTCCGGATCTTGCCGCTTGGCGCCGATGAGTTGCGCCAGACGCTCCGCGAGTTCGTCGACGACCTGGGGCAGCGCGAAGCTGGCCTCGGCCCCGGCGCGCATAGCGGCGAGTCGCACACGAATGTCGTCATGAGGAACGAGCGCGACCAGCCTGACGGGCGTCGTCCGAGCGGAAACCAGGCGACTGGCCTGATCGCCGAAGTGCTCGATGCTGGACGGCTGGCGACCATCCAAGAGCAGCAGCTCGTGCCGCGCGGTCGCGAGAGCCCCAATCGCTTCCTCGGCATCCGCGCAAAGCGTCAGGTCGATCGAGCGGGCCGCGAGAGGCGGCCGCAGCCGCTCGGCCACCTCGTTGTCCGAGGTGACGAAGAGGAGTGCGCTCCTAAGCTGGTTATCGCGCATGGTCGGATTCTTAATGGTGTTTGGATCGGTTTCCAACATGAATGAGGTTCACATCCTAATCGTACACGCATTGGCCGGGTCGAGTTTGTTTGTCGGCCGCCGCGCGGACCTTCGGCCCAGTGAGGTTAACCCAAGACCGACGATGCGCCCAAGCGCGGCGATCAAGGAGCGTCGAGCCGATCCACGAAGAGGCCGAGATCGGACCAGGGCCGGCTGGGCGTGATCGATCCTGTATCGAATTCCCGATGATCGCTGTAGGCTTAAACCGCCAGAACGACTTGGACCGCCGACCATCGCGATCGAGACGGTGAAAGGATTCGCTTCCACCATCCAATGGAGGTCTGTCGTAGGCTGGGATGAGCTTGCGAATCCCCGCATTTCAGCCGTTTACGCAGCGGCCAATGCTGGGTTTCCTTCCTCGGCCCAGCCTGAGAGGAATTCTTGCCCGATCTCTATCGTTATGCCCGAGAAATCCATCACCTGAAAGCATCCCCCAGCTCGGAGGACATCCGCCATGCCTGATATCAGTCGCGTCGCCCTCTTCGGCAAGCTCAATCGGCTCGGCTACAGGGCCATCGAGAGCGCCACCGTCTTCTGCAAGCTGCGGGGGAATCCCTATGTCGAGCTGGTGCACTGGATCCATCAGATCCTCCAGCTTCAGGACTCGGACCTGCACCGCATCATCAAGACGTTCGGCATCGACCCGGCGCGGCTGGCGAAGGATACGATCGAGGCGCTGGACCGACTGCCGGCCGGCGCGACTTCAATCTCCGATCTCTCGGCCCATGTCGAGGAGACGGTGGAGCGCGGCTGGGTCTATGGCAGCCTCATGTTCAAGGAATCTCAGGTGCGCACCGGACACCTGATCGTCGGCATCCTCAAGACCCCAGGGCTGCGCAACGCCTTGTCCGCCATCTCCAGGGAATTCGACAAGGTCAAGATCGAGACCCTGTGCGAACGCTTCGGCGAGATCGTCGGCGGCTCGCCCGAGGACGCCATGGGCGCTCAGGATGGCTCGCAGATGGGCGGCGGGGCCGCGCCGGGCGAGGCGAGCGACGCCATCGCCCCCGCCAGCATGGGCAAGCAGGAGGCGCTCAAGCGCTTCACCGTCGACCTCACCGAACAGGCGCGCACCGGCAAGCTCGACCCCATCGTCGGGCGCGACGACGGAGATCCGCCAGATCGTCGACATCCTCATGCGCCGCCGCCAGAACAACCCCATCCTGACCGGCGAGGCCGGCGTGGGCAAGACCGCCGTGGTCGAGGGCTTCGCGCTCAAGATCGTCGCGGGCGACGTGCCGCCGCCGCTCAAGGACGTGACCCTGCGCGCGCTGGACGTGGGCCTGCTGCAGGCCGGCGCCAGCATGAAGGGCGAGTTCGAGCAGCGGCTGCGCTCGGTGATCGAGGAGGTCCAGGCGTCGCCAGAAGCCGATCATCCTGTTCATCGACGAGGCCCATACCCTGGTCGGCGCGGGCGGCGCGGCCGGCACCGGCGATGCGGCCAACCTGCTCAAGCCGGCGCTGGCGCGCGGCACCCTGCGCACGGTCGCGGCCACCACCTGGGCCGAGTACAAGAAGCACATCGAGAAGGATCCGGCGCTGACCCGCCGCTTCCAGGTCGTGCAGATCGGCGAGCCGAGCGAGGAGAAGGCCATCCTCATGATGCGCGGCGTCGCCTCGACCATGGAGAAGCACCATCGGGTGCAGATCCTGGACGAGGCGCTGGAGGCGTCGGTGCGGCTGTCGCACCGCTACATCCCGGCGCGCCAGCTGCCCGGACAAGTCCGTCAGCCTGCTGGACACCGCCTGCGCCCGCGTCGCCATCAGCCAGCACGCCGTGCCCGCCGGAGGTCGACGACTGCCGCAAGCGCATCGCGGCGCTGGAGAACGAACTGGCCATCATCGGGCGCGAAACCGCGGTCGGCATCGACACCGCCGAGCGCGAATCGCTCGCGGCCGGGAAGCTGGCGACGGAGCAGGCGCATCTGGCCGAGGTCGAGGGACGCTGGGGACAGGAGAAGGCGCTGGTCGACCGGATCCTGACCATTCGCGGCCAGTTGCGCGACAAGACCGGCACCGTCGAGGGGACCGACAGCGCGCCCGGACAGGCGGCGAACGCAGCGGCCGAGCCGGCTCAGGTCCAGGCCGCCGCGCCGCTGGACGACGCCGGACGCGCCGCCCTGCTCGCCCAGCTCAAGGAGCTTCAGGGCCAGCTCCACGTCATGCAGGGCGAGCGCCCGCTGATCCTGCCGACCGTCGATCACCAGGCCGTCGCCGCCGTGGTCGAGAGACTGGACCGGCATCCCGGTCGGCCGCATGGTCCGGAACGAGCTGGAATCCATCCTCAAGCTCGCGGACAACCTGGAGCAGCGCATCATCGGCCAGCGCCACGCGCTGGACATGATCGCCCGGCGCATCCAGACCTCGCGCGCCAAGCTCGACAACCCCAACAAGCCCATCGGCGTCTTCCTGCTCGCCGGCAGCTCCGGCGTCGGCAAGACCGAGACCGCGCTCGCCCTGGCCGAAACGCTCTACGGCGGCGAGCAGAACGTCATCACCATCAACATGAGCGAGTACCAGGAGGCGCACACCGTCTCCACCCTCAAGGGCGCGCCGCCCGGCTATGTCGGCTACGGCGAGGGCGGCGTGCTGACCGAGGCCGTGCGGCGCCGGCCCTATTCGCGTCGTGCTGCTGGACGAGGTCGAGAAGGCCCACCCGGACGTGCACGAGATCTTCTTCCAGGTCTTCGACAAAGGCTGGATGGAAGACGGCGAGGGCCGCGTCATCGACTTCAAGAACACGTCTGATCCTGCTCACCACCAACGCCGGCACCGAGCTGATCATGCGCCTCTGCGCCGACCCCGAGCTGATGCCCGAGCCGGACGACATCGCCAAGGCCCTGCGCGAGCCGCTGCTCAAGGTCTTCCCGCCCGCCCTGCTCGGCCGGCTGGTCACCATCCCCTACTACCCGCTCAACGACGCCATGATCGGCGCCATCGCCCGGCTGCAGCTCGGCCGCATCGAGCGGCGCATCCGCGAGAACTACCGCATCCCCTTCAGCTATGACGACGCCGTGGTCGAGCTCATCGCCTCCCGCTGCACCGAACTGGAAAGCGGCGGGCGCATGATCGACGCCATTCTGACCAATACCGTGCTGCCCCGGATCAGCGAGGAATTCCTGACGCGGATGATGGAAGGCAAGCCGATCACGCGGGTGCGTATCAGCGTGAGGGACGGTGATTTCGAGTATGAGTTCGAGTAGGAAGCGATGAGTCCTGGCATCAACCTCGCGAGGCACGTTCGCGCACCGCGCGACTGCACCCTGTGCGGGCTGCGCACCAAGTCCGCCCTGGCCTTGGTGCTGGCCTGCCTCGTGGCCCTGGTGCCGGCCGGCCTCCTGGGCTGGAAGCTGCTGGAGACCGTCCGACACTCTTTCGGCGAGGCATTCACCGAGAATTACACGCGCCTGAACCGCGAGCGGATCCTCGCGCCCATCTCGCGCGATCTGGCCCTCTCGATGCGTCTGGCCGGCTCGGAGTTCACCCGTCAATGGCTGCTGGACGAGGAGAATCCAGACAAGCGGGCGCTCTTCTTCCGGGAGGCGGAGGGCTATCGTCAGGAGTTCAGGGACGCCTCCTATTTCCTGATCAGCACGCTGAACGGCCATTACTATTTCAATAGCGCCGATCAGACGTTCAGCGACCAGCCCCGTTACACCCTGGATCCCGACGCGCCCAAGGACGCCTGGTTCTTCAACACCCTCAAGCAGGCGGCCCCCTACAACATCAACGTGAATCCGGATGTGAAGCTGGGCACCACGCGGGTCTGGCTCAATGTGCTGGTCATGGCGGATGGTCGTCGCATCGGGCTGGCCGGCACGGGGCTCGACCTGAGCGGCTTCCTGAAGCGATTCATCCAGACCCGCCCGGCCGGCGTCACCCCCATGATCCTGGATCGCAACGGCGCCATCCAGGCCCATCCGGATCCCGACCTCATCAGTTTTGGGTCCACCACCCTCGGCGGGGCCGCCGCGCATACACTGGCGGAACAATTGCCGGACAACCGGCAGCGCGAGCGTCTGGCGCAAGCCATGGAGGCGGCCAGCGCCGTGACGGACAGCGTCCCCCGGCTCTCGGTGAATCTGGATGATCGGGAGCAACTCCTGGCCCTGGCCTACATCCCCGAGCTTCGGTGGTATCTGGTCACCGCCGTGGATCTGAGCGTCGCCTCGCTGATCCAGCCCGCCTGGCTGTGGGGCGGGCTGCTGGCCGTGGCGCTGGTGCTGCTCGTCCTGCTGATGGGTTTCGCTCTGGCGGTCGAGCGGATCCTGCTGCGTCCACTGCACGACCTGCAACAATCGGCCACGGCCATGTCCGAGGGACGCTACGATGTTCAACTACCCAGGCACGGCCAGGACGAGATCGGCGATCTGACCCGCGCCTTCGAGCGCATGGCCGAGCAGGTGAAAAGCCATACGGACCAATTAGAGGCACGGGTCGAGGAACGCACCGCCAGGCTCCAGCGGGCCAATCGGGAGATGGCCCAGGTCCAGCGCCAGATCCAGGATTCGATCGACTACGCCAGTCTCATCCAGCGGGCCATCCTGCCGGATCAGCGCATGGCCGAGCGGCTCGGTCTCGACTACTTCGTGCTCTGGCGGCCCAGGGACGTGGTGGGCGGCGACTTCTACCTCTTTCGACAGGATGGCGAAGGCTATCTGATCGGCGTGGTGGACTGCGCCGGTCACGGTGTTCCCGGCGCGCTCATGACCATGCTGGCCCATGCCGCCCTGGACCAGGCTATCAACAGCCTGGGCATCGAGGCCCCCGCCGCCCTGCTGTCGCGGGCGGACGCCATCCTGCGCGAGCGCCTTCAGGGAACCGAGGCCGCCCAAGCCATCGCCACCCACATGGACGCGGGGCTGGTCTTCGTGGACCGGCGGCGGGGCCTGTTGCGCTATGCGGGCGCCCGGATCAGCCTCTACCATAGCGACGGCCATGAGGTGAATGCGATCAAGGGCGGACGCCGCGCCCTGGGAGACCGACGCCTGGGACTGCTACGAAGACAGTGAGCGGCCCCTGGACAGGTCCAGCACCTACTATCTGGTGACCGACGGCTATCTGGATCAATCCGGCGGCGAGCTGGGTTTCGGGCTGGGCCAGAGCCGCTTCCAGGATCTTGATCCGGACGCAGGCCCGGCGCCCCATGGCCGATCAGTCCGCCGCGCTGGAGCGGGCACTGGATGATTACCGGGGAGACCATGACCAGCGCGACGACATTACCGTTCTCGCGTTTCGCCTTGACCGGACCGAGTCCGCCAACACCGACTGAAACCTGCGCCACGGGGTAAGCCTTGCCATGTCCGAGATCGACCTGTTCGGCCTGCGTCGCCAGTTCAACGAGGATCGAATCCTCCTCTGCTTCAACGGCCCCATTTCACGCAGCCTGATCGAGGAGATCGGCAACGCCCTGAGAAACTATCTGCAAGCGGACGACGCCCTGCCCGGAGCGGCCATGGACGTCTTCGGGATCTATATCGAGCTGACCCAGAACATCCGACACTATGTCGCCCACATGGGCTATAACGAACGGGACGGCTCCGCCACCGTGGTGGTGGCCCGCGACGCCCAGGGGCGTTATCGTCATCATGGCGGGCAATCTGGTCGAACGCGACGACGGCGAGCGCCTGCGACAACGGGTGGCGGAACTGGCCGCCATGGACAAGGCCGAACTCAAGGCCGCCTACAAGGCGCAACTGCGCCAACCCCGCGACGCGGACGCGCTCAGCGGGGCCGGGCTGGGTCTGGTGGACGTCGCCCGCAAGTCGGTCGAACCCCTGCGGGCGCGGGTTTCCCAGGCCGACGGGGAAAACCGGGTCTTCTTTAGTCTGAGCGCCGTCATCTGAACCAAATATTCACAACATGATTCGCACGCCATGTCGTCAGCCATCCCAGATCTCGATATCCCAGGCACTCAGTCCACCCCCGCCATCGCCACCGATTGGAACCAGGGCCGGCTGAGCATGGAGGGCAATTCCTACCCGGAGAATTCCTTCGAGTTCTTCGGTCGGATCTTTACCTGGATCCAGGGCTATCTGGCGCAGAGCGATGGGCCGCTGCGCCTGGAATTGAAGCTGATCTACATGAACACCAGCAGCGTCAAGGCCATGATGGATGTCTTCGACCTGCTGGAAGAGGCCCATGCCAAGTCCAGGGCCGTGGAGGTCAATTGGTACTACGATCCCCGTAACGAACGGATCATGGAGATGGCCGAGGAGTTTCGTGAGGACTACAGCTTCCCATTCGACATACTCCCCAACGCCGATGCCAATGACTAAGGGCACTGGATCGATCCATGCCGGACAGGATCTCCTGGAGAGGATCGAAGCCCTGCTTGGCGATGCCGCCCACGCGCACGACCCACTGAGGCCCGTCCTGGTGGAGGTGATGGAGCACATCCACGCCCAGAACCAGCGCATGGAACGCCTGCTGAAGATCTCCGACGGCTATCAGTTGCTGGAGCGCAACCAGACCCTGAGCCTGACCGAACGCTGCGACAAGCAGATCAAGCGCATGGAGAAGCTGGCGCGGATCTCCGACCATTACCAGCGCAACCTCCTGGCGGTCACCGAAAACCTGCGGCAAGCAGCCAATCAGGATTCGCTGACCGGGCTCGCCAACCGTCGCTATCTCATGGAACGGCTCAGGGAGGAGAGTCAGCGAGCCACGCGCAATGGCAGCCGTCTCGCCGTTGCCATGATGGACGTGGATCACTTCAAGCAGATCAATGACCGCTTCGGCCACGACGTGGGAGACCTGGCCCTGCGCGAAATCGCCGACGCCGTCCGCCATGGCGTGCGTGGGTACGACATCCATGGTCGTTGGGGTGGCGAGGAATTCCTGCTCATGCTCCCGGAAACGGACCAGTCCGAGGGCCTCGCCGTCCTGGAGCGCATCCGCGAACAGATCGGCGCCATCCGCGTAGGCGAGGAAACGCCTGTCGGACTCTCCGCCAGTTTCGGCATCACCCTGCTGCGCCACGGCGAAGACACGGACGACACCCTCAAGCGCGCCGACGATGCCCTGTTCAAGGCCAAGCGCAACGGTCGGAACCGCATCGAGGTCGCCATCTGACCGGCACCGCCCCGCCAAGTGACGGCATGAATTCCTGGTCGGGATCATTGTTGGACAGGCAAGGGCAGGCCCGTCTCGATCTCCTTTTGAATACCTCGCGGGTGGGGCAGGTGATCTCGGTCGATGACCTCATGAGCATTCAGCGGACGGCGGCCGGGCTGGAGATGGGCGAGAGCATCCTGCTGCTGGCGGGGTGCCGGCCCCAGGGTCGCGAAGCGGGAGGGTGATGTTCCGGCAGCGCGTTTCCCGCACGAAGAAGGCGGCGACCAGGGCCAGGCAGGCGAAGCCGCACGAGAGCCACAGGCCGTTGCGGTAATCGGTCAGGGCATAATGACGCACTCCATTGATGAGCGTGCCGTCCCAGCTCAAGTCCATCGCCCAGCCAAACGCCGGTTGCAGAATGGCCGCGCCCAGAAAGAGTCCCGTGTTGACCAGCGCGATGGCCATGCCGGCGACACCGGGAGGCACGACATCCTTGGCGGCGGCATAGCCGACGACGAAGCCCCCGGCGGCGAGACCGAGCAGCGCGTAGAGCGTGAGACCGCTCCAGCCCGGCCCCCACGGTAAGACGCTCAGGGCGATCCAAAGCAGCACGGACAGGGCGCTGGCCGCGACGAATGAGAGGCTTGCGGCGACCCAAGCGATCAGAGAGCACACCCATCGTCAGGCAGCCGATGGCGAATCCGGCCAGCGCCATGGTGGTGTAGAGCGACGCCTGGGTGCGATCGAGCCCGAAGCCGTCTCGCATCAAGGGCACGCCCCAAAGTCCCGCGAAGGCGAACAGACTGCCGGCGACGCCGAACATCATGAAGAAACTCGGCCAGACCGCCGCCGTGGTCAGCACCCCGCGCAGATCGAGGAGCCAGTGACGGTCGCGTGGCGGATGCGGATCCAATCCTTCCAGCTCCCGCAGCGATGGCAAACCCGCGTCCCGCGGCTGGCTGCGCACGAAGATCAGAGTTAGAAGCGCGATCATCAGGGAGAGGATGCCGATCCAGATGAAAATGTCGCGCCAGGACACGACCTTCAGCGCCAGCGCGAGCGGCCCGGCTGCCAGGATGGAGCCCAGGTTGCCGAGCAAGAGCGTGAATCCGCTGATGGCGCCATAGTTGCGTTCGCTGAACCACTGGGTATTCGAGCGCATCAGTCCGACGAAGACCACCGACACCCCGAGTCCGACCAGGAAGCGCCCCAGCGAGGCCGCCTCGAAGCTCTCCGCCCCGCCGAACAGGAGTGACCCGGCACCCGCCACCAGACAGCCCAAGCCGACCCCCAGGCGCGGTCCGAGGGTGTCCGCCAGCACGCCAGCCGGAATCTGCATGGCGGTGTAGATGTAGTAATAGGTCGCCGCCAGGGAGCCGAGCGCCGCCCCGCTGGTATGGAAGCTCGCCATCAGTTCCGCGGAGACGACGCCGGGGGCCATGCGATGGAAATAGACCGTCATGTAGGCGAGCACGAGAATGCCGTAGCTGGTCCAGCGCAGACGCTGGAAGCGTCGCCAAGCGACTGTATCGATGGGCATGGTCCGGTCCTGGCGAAGCCTGATGGGTGGCGGTAACAGACGCTTCGGTCAGGTCCGAAGCCTCGATCATGCCGCCATGGTCGCAAATTTGGACGCGCTGGCCTATTCAGGGGTTTTGCCCACCCTGGAACTCCCTCTGCCTGCCGAGCCCGATCTATACTTCGCGTTTGCCCGCTGGGGCTTTTCAACGCGATCTGGAGCAAGACGATGGCGCAAGGCGCAATCAAGAAGGTGGTGCTGGCCTATTCCGGCGGACTGGATACCTCGGTCATCCTCAAGTGGCTGCAGGATGAGTACGGCTGCGAGGTGGTGACCTTCACCGCCGACATCGGCCAGGGCG
Organism: uncultured Gammaproteobacteria bacterium; assembly: GCA_963818415.1. Lineage (GTDB taxonomy): Bacteria > Pseudomonadota > Gammaproteobacteria > Chromatiales > Chromatiaceae > CAWFSC01. Next base: position 159,291 of record CAWFSC010000021.1, read on the forward strand.
AGGAGCTGGAGCCGGCGCGCGCCAAGGCGACGGCGGCGGGGGTCAAGGAGATCTACATCGACGATCTGCGCGAGGAGTTCGTGCGCGACTTCGTCTTTCCGATGTTCCGCGCCAACACCATCTACGAGGGCGAGTATCTGCTCGGCACCTCGATCGCCCGCCCGCTGATCGCCAAGCGTCTGATCGAGATCGCCGCCGAGACCGGCGCCGACGCCATCGCCCACGGCGCCACCGGCAAGGGCAACGACCAGGTCCGCTTCGAGCTGACCGCCTACGCGCTCAACCCCGAGATCAAGATCATCGCCCCCTGGCGCGAGTGGGATCTGCTCTCGCGCGAGAAGCTGATGGACTACGCCGCCAAGCACGGCATCGCGGTCGAGATGAAGCGCGACGGCACCAAGTCGCCCTACTCCATGGACGCCAACCTGCTGCACATCTCCTACGAGGGCTACGACCTGGAAGACCCCTGGGTCGAGCCCGGCTCCGACATGTGGCGCTGGAGCGTCGCGCCCGAGCAGGCGCCGGATCAGCCGACCACCATCGAGCTGACCTTCGAGAAGGGCGATCTGGTGGCCATCGACGGCAAGACCATGAGCCCGGCCACGCTGCTGGCCGAGCTGAACCGCATCGGCGGCGCCAACGGCATCGGCCGCGCGGACATCGTCGAGAACCGCTATGTCGGCATGAAGTCGCGCGGCTGCTACGAGACCCCCGGCGGCACCATCCTGCTCAAGGCCCATCGCGCCATCGAGTCGCTGACGCTCGACCGCGAGGCCGCGCACCTGAAAGACGAGCTGATGCCGCGCTACGCCAGCCTGGTCTACAACGGCTACTGGTTCACGCCCGAGCGCCAGATGATGCAGGCCGCCATCGACCAGACCCAGAGCGTGGTCAACGGCGAGGTCCGGCTGCGGCTCTACAAGGGCAACATCATGGTGGTCGGGCGCAAGTCCGCGACCAACAGCCTCTTCGACGCCAGCATCGCGACCTTCGAGGAAGATGCCGGCGCCTACAACCAGGCCGATGCGACGGGGTTCATCAAGCTGAACGCGCTGCGTCTGCGGGTTGCGGGGCGCAAGCGGGGTTGATGCGGCATTGAGAAGCCATGCCGCGCGCCATCAGAAGGATCGCGGCGCGCGGCGGGTGAGACATCCGGGCCCACAAACGCATAGAGCCCGCTGGAAGCGGGCTCTATCGGGCGCCATGAACGCTGGCCGACGCGGTAAGCGCCAGCGGCGGATCGGTTACTTGATCTTGCCTTCCTTGTACATGACGTGCTGCCGGATGACGGGATCGAACTTCTTGATCTCCATCTTGCCGGGCTGATTGCGCTTGTTCTTGGTGGTCGTATAGAAATGACCGGTCCCGGCGCTCGAATTGAGGCGGATTTTTTCGCGTGCTGCCTTGGCCATGGATGGATGCTCCGGTTAGACCTTCTCGCCGCGTGCACGGAGATCGCCGAGCACAGCGTCGATGCCATTCTTATCGATGATGCGCATGCCCTTGGTGGACAGACGCAGCTTTACCCAGCGTTTCTCCGCCTCGACCCAGAATCTCTTCACATGCAGATTGGGCAGGAAACGGCGCTTGGTCTTGTTGTTCGCGTGCGAAACGTTGTTGCCGGTGAGGGGGCGTTTACCGGTAACCTGACATACCTTGGACATGGCGAAGATCCCTAGGGGTCGGCGTATTGCGCTCAATACATAAAGAAGCGGAATCATACCATGCCGATCGAAATTCACGCAAATACCCGCCGGAGCCGGTCATGAGCCGGCTCGCCTGCCGAACCCCAGACGAGCGGAGATCGTCAGCTTGGGGGGCTTCGAGATCAGATCCGAAAAAGACCGATCCGATTCTGCAACTCCGCCGCTAATACGTTAACGTCGAGACCGCGCAGCCCTAACCTCGGCTCGATCTCATCGGATGCGGGGGGCCATACGCATCAAGTTAGTGAAGTTCGCGCGCGATCTCCCGGCCGCACCGCCAATGCCCGATCCCCGCCCTGCGGAGTCGCTGTCGTCAAGCCGTGGAATACTCACCTGGCAGACCACAGATTGTTGTCCTACACTTTGCCCTAGTAAAACGCTCGGACATAGCCTTCTCGGCGGGCGCACGCTGATTCAAGCCGCCAGCCAACGAGATGTCCGTGACGGATCGGACTCCGCGGCAAGACCGAATCACCAACACAAGGCGAATGTGGAGGACGCGATGGTAAGTCAACCCGAAGTCGTTCTGACGGCACCCCTCAAGTGGACCGCCGCAAACCAAAATGAATTGAAAATGTTGCAAAATCTCCAGGGCAACATCCTAAAGGGGCACGGCAGGAACTTCACGGCCAACATCTTCTTTGCCTTTGGCGCGGAGAAGACCCCCGAGGCGAGGCGCCTCTTGCGAGAGCTGGCCAATTACCATCTCACGAGCGCGCATCGGCAACTCACGGACACGCAACGCTTCAAGAAAACCGGTCTGGGCGGCGGGGATTTCTGCCATCTCGCGCTCTCGTTCGGCGGTTACGCGGCGCTTGAGTTGACTGACAAGGCCCCGGATGACGCGGATTTTCGCGCCGGGATGAAAGACCCTTCCAGTCTGGACGCGCTCCAGGACGAGATCCAGAAGTGGGAGGACGAATTCACGGCGGATATTCATGCTGTTCTGCTGGCCGCCAGCGAGACCGAGGCAGGGGCGGCGGCGCTCGCTGCAAGACTGCGGAAACAGCTCATTGACGCCGGATGCGAGATCATTCACATCCAAACCGGCAAGGCGGTCTTCAACGCGGCTGGTGAAGGCATCGAGCATTTTGGCTATGTCGACGGACGTAGCCAGCCCTTGATGCTCGTCGAAGATATCGAGGCCGAGGCCGAAGCGGGATTGTCGCGGTGGGATCCCGCATTTCCGCTGAACACCGCGCTCGTCAAGGATCCTGGAGTCGACGACGCGCTCAGTTTTGGCAGCTATTTCATCTTCCGCAAGCTCGAACAGCGGGTGCGTGACTTCAAGACCCGCGAGCAGGAAATCGCGGATCGGCTTCAGCTTGCCGGCGAGGCGCGCGAGTTGGCCGGAGCCATGCTGGTCGGGCGCTTCGAGGATGGTACCCCCGTCACCCTCTCGGACGAGCCAAGGGGTCTGAAGCCACCGAACGATTTCAACTATGACGGCGATCCCGGCAGCCGCTGCCCATTCCATGGGCACATTCGCAAGACCAATCCGCGCGGTACCGGCGGGGCGGAGCCCGAGGCGAATGAGCGCCAGCATCTGATGGCGCGGCGTGGGATCCCCTTCGAGGATGTGAAACGTCCCGTCCATCCCAGTGAGCTGCCCGAGATCGAGGACATGGCGGGGTTCGATCGAGATGTGAAGCCGGGGTTGCCTGAATATGGCGTCGGGCTCCTGTTCATGGCCTACAACGCGGATATTGGCCGCCAGTTCAAATTCACCCAAAAGAACTGGGTGAACAATGCCGGCTTCCCCTTCCAGCCGAACGGACCGCACGGGATGGACCCGGTCATCGGGCAGGGCCCCATCGCGCCCAACGTCCAGAAATTGCCCAAGCAATGGGATCGTTTGGATCAAGGCACGGAACAGGATGTGGATTTCGGCGGCTTTGTCATCATGAGGGGCGGAGAGTACTTCTTCTCGCCGAGCCTCAGCTTCTTAAAGAGTCTCTGACCAGACCCCTCCTCTCTGACCATCGGCCGTAGCCGGGACCGCCGCGCCGAGTTGGCGCGGTCGATGGTCGCAAATCGCCATACTCGTCCGGAAGGATATGACCGAGAGCGCTGAACGCGGCTCATCGCTCGATACCGCGCGCGCAAATCCCCTAAGCCTTGCAGGGGGTATCCTATGGTCACCCTTGGATGACGAGATTTCGGCGGAACGCCTTCATGATGCCGACTGACCCCCAGACCACGAGCCTCTTCGCGCACCTGGAGCGCTGGGTTGATGCCGGCGCCCTGCGCGCGCTGGATCTGGCCTTGGCCCAGTTCGTCCACCGGCAAGGACCGGAAGAGGATTCCGCCGTGCTGCTCGCGGTCGCCCTGGCCAGCGAACGCAACGGTCACGGCCATGTATGTCTCGATCTGAAGGAGGCGCGAGAGCACCCTGAGGGGCTACTGACGCGCTTGGGCGACGACTCGGCGCCCGGTCGTGGCGTGCGCGCGGAGCTGCTGGCCGCGCTGTCTGACCTGACCCTCGCCGCTTGGGTCGAACGCTTGGCGCGCAGCCCTGCGGTGACGAATCGGTTGATCGGCGCCTCTTCGCCTTTGACGCCTGGTGTTGTCGCGGCGGTCGCCCCGGAGCCGGAGAGCGAGGCCGCGCCCCTGGTCCTGGAAGGCACGCCCGAGCGGCCGCTGCTCTATCTGCGGCGCTATTGGCGGTACGAGACCCGCATTCGGCAGGGGATCCGCGAGCGCCTGCAACAACCGATTGCACTGCCGGAAGACGCGCTGCGCGATCTCTTGCATCTGGTCTTCGATGGCGAGGCGTCCGCCGCCGACAAGTGGCAGAAAGTCGCCTGCGCCCTCGCGGCGCGCAGCGCTTTCGCCGTCATCACCGGCGGTCCCGGCACTGGCAAGACGACCACGGTTGTGCGCCTGCTGGCGCTGCTCCAGGGGCTCGCGATGGGCCGGGGCGACCCCGCGTTGCGGATCCGCTTGGCCGCCCCGACCGGCAAGGCCGCGGCGCGCCTCAACGCGTCGATCGCCGATCGGGTCGCAAGCCTGCCTTTCGCCCGCCTGCCCGCTGGCGAGCGGATGCGGGCCGAGATTCCGACCGAGGCGACGACCCTGCACCGGCTCCTGGGATCCATCCCGGACAGCCGTCATTTTCGCCATCACGCGGGCAACCCGCTCCCAGCGGATATCGTCGTGGTGGACGAGGCGTCAATGGTGGACGTCGAGCTGATGGCCTGCCTGCTCGATGCGCTGGATCCCGATGCCCGACTCATCCTGCTCGGCGACAAGGACCAGTTGGCCTCGGTCGAGGCCGGCGCGGTGCTGGGCGACCTCTGTCAGCGCGCGCGTCGCGCCCACTACACCCCGGAGACCAGCGCCTGGCTGCACCGCGTGACCGACGAGCGCATCGACGACGAATACCTGGATCCGCGCGGCCGACCCTTGGATCAGGCCATCGCGATGCTGCGCCAGAGCTATCGCTTCAAGGCCGAGGGCGGCATCGGGGCGCTGGCCGAATTGGTCAACGAGGGCGTGCTGGATCGCCAGATGGTGATGGACCGCCTTGGGGCCGTTCAGGCGTTGTTCGCGCGCGAACTTAAGAAGGCCGGCCGCTCGCTCGGCACCATCCGCGAGATCCGGCTGCGCGGCGAGCAGGATCCGGCGCTCGATGCGCTGGTGCTGGAGGGCTACCGTGGCTATTTGGCGGTGATGCGAGACACAGATCCGGGCGACGCCGCCGATCCGCCCGCGCTCGACGCCTGGGCGCGCTCGGTGCTCGAAGCCTATGGCGGATTCCAGTTGTTGACCGCCCTGCGTCAGGGGCCGTGGGGCGTCGAGGGGCTAAATCGACGGATCGTCGAGGTGCTGCGTCGCGGCGCGTCCGCCCCGCTTGGGCCCGGGCCGGAGCGGCAGTGGTTTGCTGGGCGTCCGGTCCTGGTGACCCGTAACGACTACGGCCTGCGGCTCATGAACGGCGATATCGGCATCACCCTGGAAGTGCCGGTTCGGCAGGGCGATGGCGCCTTCAAACGCCAGCCGCGCGTCGCCTTTCCGGCCGGCGATGGCGCGGGCTCCATTCGCTGGATCCTGCCCAGCCGACTGCAGGCGGCGGAGACCGTCTTCGCCATGACGGTGCACAAATCCCAGGGGTCCGAATTCACTCACACCGCCCTAATCCTACCGGATGCACCCAATGCGGTGCTGACCCGTGAGCTGATCTACACCGGGATCACGCGCTCGCGGGAGGTCTTCACGCTGCTTTATAGCCGCGAGGAGGTGCTACGGGATGCCTTGGAGAGTCGCGTCCAGCGGGTGAGCGGGATCTCGCCTGCGCTCGATTAACCAAAGAAGCGGCGGACGGTCTTGCTCAACCACCCCTTGTTCATGAATTTAGCGGCGACCCGCGCATAATCCTTGTCATCGATCCGGATATGATTGGTGAGCCAGATCTGAAGCTCGGACAGCAGCTTGCGCGATACGTCCTTGCCGCTTTCGTGCTGGGCGACGTAATTGCCGATGTGCGTCACGAAGGCATCATGAACACGCTTATGGGAATCGGTGAGCGGATAGCCCGCCTGCCGCATCAGGTCTTCCTCGAAGGCGAAATGGGTGCGGGTGTAATCGACCAGCCCCATGAGCACGCCAGACACGGCATCCCGGTCGTGCGTCTGTCTCACCGTGTCCAATTCGTTGATGTAATCGACAATCCGACGATGCTGTCCGTCGATGACATCGATGCCGACGGAAAGGGACTGATCCCATGTCCAGTAACTCATAGCATCCAACCTGTGAGTGAGTGAGAAGACGAGAGGCTCGATTCGCGGTTGAATCTAGCACGGGCGCTTCTTCGCCACGCAGCGTCGGGTTTCGCTTTTGCGGCATAGTCCACAATCACGGGGTTTCGACGACTCGGCGCCGATCTATTTGGCGCAATGACCGGCTGGACGGGGGTTTCTGGAAGTCAGCTTGGGGGCGCTGATCGCTCTCGTGCCTGGAGCAATCCGCCTAACAACTGTCGCACGAAACCAGGACCGCGATAGATGAGCCCCGTGTAGATCTGGACTAGGTTGGCCCCTGCCGCGAGCTTGGCGAGCGCGCCTTCGGGGTCCATGACGCCTCCCACGCCGATGAGGACCGGCTCGGGTCCGATCGCCTGACGGACCTTGGCCAGCAGTTCGGTGCTGCGCGCCAGCAGTGGCCGACCGGAGAGCCCGCCGCTCAGTCCTGTGGTGGGGCTCGCCAGCCCCTCGAAGCGGATCGTGGTATTGGTCAGGACGAGCCCCGCGCAGCCCGCGTCGAGCGCGGCGCGCGCGCAGGCGATCGCGTCCTCGTCGGTCAGATCCGGGGCGAGTTTGACCAACAGCGGGCGCGGACGGCTCAAGCGCTGATTCGGCGCCTGGATGGCGGCGAGGATGCGCGTCACCTCCTCGACCCGCTGCAGATCGCGCAGTCCGGGCGTGTTCGGGCTGGAGATGTTCACCACCACGTAGTCGGCCAGCTCGCCCACGCGCTCGAAGCTGCGGCGGTAATCCTCGGCGGCCTGTTCGGGGGGCGTGACCTTGGATTTGCCGAGATTGACGCCGAGCGGAACCTCCGGCAGACCGCGTGCCCGCAGTCGCGCCAAGCGTTGCGCCATGACCTCGGCACCAGCGTTGTTGAAACCCATCCGATTGATCAGCGCCTCGTCCCTGGGCAGCCGAAACAGACGCGGCCGAGGGTTGCCGGACTGGGCCAGGGCCGTGACCGTGCCGACCTCGATCAAGCCGAAGCCCAGCGCCTGCCAGGCCGGCACGGCCTCCGCGTCCTTGTCCAGCCCGGCCGCGAGCCCGATCGGATTGGGAAACCGCAATCCCATGAACTCGCGGGTCAGGGCCGGATGGCGCGCGACATCCCCAGGGTTGGGTCGGCCGTCGAAGACCGCCGACCAGCGTGCGAGCAGGCCGAGCGCAAGTCGATGGGCCGGCTCGGGTTTCAGCCGGAATGCCAAGGGCCGCAGGAACGGCCATGGGTCGGGTGCGTGCATATCGCGGGGTTCCAAATTGGAGTTGAAGGGGATCGCTCGCACCGATCGCCGATGCGGTCCCTAATGCTATAGTTTGATCTTTCCAATCGATGCGTTCCCCTGGAGGTCCATCTCATGGCGGCGAAGAAAATTCTGATGCTGGTCGGCGATTATGTCGAAGACTACGAGGCCATGGTGCCCTTTCAGATGCTACAGATGGTGGGGCATCGGGTCCACGCCGTCTGCCCCGGCAAGCTGCCGGGCGATCACGTCCGCACCGCCATCCATGACTTCGAGGGCGATCAGACCTATAGCGAGAAGCCTGGACACAACTTCGCGATCAATGCCGATTTCGCTACCGTCGATCCGGCCAAGTACGACGCGCTGGTGATTCCGGGCGGCCGCGCCCCCGAGTATCTGCGCCTCAATCCCAGGGTCATCGAGATCGTCCGTCACTTCGCGGCCGGCGACAAACCGATTGCCTCGGTCTGCCATGGCCAGCAGATCCTCGCCGCCGCGGGCGTGCTGGAAGGCCGGCAATGCACCGCCTATCCGGCCGTGCGTCCCGAGCTGGAGCAGGCCGGCGGAACCTGGTGCGAGGTCAACGAGACCGTCTCCAACGCCTATGTCGACGGCAAGCTGGTGACTGCCCCGGCCTGGCCGGCGCATCCGGAGTGGATGCGCAAGTTCCTGGACCTCCTGGGCACCCGCATCGAGCCCTGAGACCGGCGTGCGTCATCGTGTCTTCGTCTATGGGACCCTGCTGCGTGGCGAGGTCAACCACTTCCTGCTGGAAGGGGCCGAGTTTCTCGGTTCGCATCGTACGGCGCCCTGTTTCACCCTATTCCTGGTCGGTGCCTATCCGGGACTGACGCGGGGTGGCGCCACGCCCGTCGTCGGCGAGGTCTACGGCGTCGATGGCGCCTGTTTGCGTCGGCTCGACCGGCTTGAGGACTATCCGCTCTTGTATGACCGGCAGCTCATCCAGACCCCCTTTGGCCGGGCCTGGATCTACGTCTACCGAGGCCGATTGGACGGGCGAGCGGTTATCGGGGGCGGCGATTGGCGCGCCTTCGTGGCGGATCCGGACTCCTGTCGAGCGGCCGGCGTGCGGAGCCTCCGTGATGCCAAGACCCACGCCTGGCGCCAGGGGCGGCGCCAGTCGTCGCAAAACCCAAGATCCGCCCACATGACTTGAGCCGAGGAGGCAGCATGTCCGAAGAAGGCCGTTTCACCATCCATCTCCAACAGCATGAGGGCTTCCAGATCAACGTCGCCTTCGACTGGAAGCGCGTGCCCGATCTCCTGATGGACGAGCCGCCGCCCCTGGGCGAGCAAAAGGGGCCGAACGCCTCGCGGATGCTGGCCGCCGCCGCCGCCAATTGTCTGAGCGCGAGCCTGCTCTATTGCGTCTTCAAGGAAGAGCCGCCAGAGAACTGTCTCAAGGCAGAGGCCACCTGCGTCATGATCCGCAACGAGCGCAAGCGCCAGCGCATCGGCCGGTTGGAAATTCGCTTGATCGTGGCGGATGTGGTCAAGGAATCGCCCCGTTTCGCCCGCTGCAAGGACCTCTTCGAGGATTTCTGCGTGGTCTCGGCGAGCATCCGTCAGGGGATTCCGATGCGGGTCGAGGTGCGGGACGAGCAGGGCGAGATTCTCCACGCCTCGGAGTGAATCCGCGATCGGTGTCGCATCCCGGATCGACACAAGACGGAAGCGGCGGGGTACAATGCCCCGTGGCGACTGAGGAGAAGGCCAGCGAGACCCCGTGGCTCAGACGGTCGAGGCTGCCGCGAGTCGGGGACCCAGGTCGCGCGGTCCGCGCGCCAGCCAGGGGATGCTCGCCCTGATACGCGAAGGCAGGCGAGTGTGGCGCCGACCTCATCTGAGCGGAGGAATCCGTCATGTTCCAACACGACACCGCCGACGCCGAGCACTTCGAGCAGGTCATCGCGGAAGCGGTCCGCCAGATCCTGGCGCGGCCGGATCCGGCGCGCTATCTGCATTGGGCGCGAGAGCAGATCCCGGCGATCCTGGGGTTGTCGGATGCCCCGCTGGACCCGGCCGAGGTCGCGCGACTGGCGACCATGCTCGCAACCCTGATCTGGAACGCGACCCCGCTGCCATCCAACGCCTTCCAGCCGCTTCCCATGTCCGCGCCCGAGCCCGACGCGCCCTGTCCCTGCGGCTCGGGGCTACGTCATTCCGCCTGCTGCGGCAGCCTCGACGACATGCCCGAGCTCTCCGCCGAGCTGGTCTGGGAGATTCTGCTCGACGAGCTTCCCGACGCCACCGTGCGCGAGGCGCTTGCGCTTGGCGCCGTGCCCGGTCCGCTGCTGGCGAAGATCGCCGACCGCTGGCTGGAGGAGGACCGGCCCGGTCGCGCCGTGGCGCTGCTGGAGCCGCTGTTCGCGGGCGCGCTGCAAGAGCTGGATGCCCAATACGAGCCGGCCCTCGACATCCTCTGCGACGCCTACGATCGTCTCGACCACTGGCGCAAGAAGCTCGCCTTCCTCGATCGCGTCTGCACCGAGGGCAGCCGTCCGCTGCAAGCGGCGGCCTGGCAGCGGCGCAGCACCATTCATATCGACGAGGGCGACTACGCCCAGGCCGAGACCGCCTTCACCGCCGCACTGCGCAGTAACCCAGACCACCCGAGCACCGCGCTGCTGGAGATCACCCTGCTGGCGGCCCAGCACAAGGATTGGCTGGCGCGCGAGCGGGCGCGTTTCTGGCTGCACAAATTCCGGCGGCTTGGTTTTGGTGGCGAGGGCTTCATGGAGTTCCTGGAGCGGGCCGTTTCCGATCCCCAGGAGGCGATGGTCAGCAGCCACGCGGACGCACTGGATCCGGTCCTGGTGGATGTCCACGACTGGATCGCCGTCATCAGCGCCAGACCCCTGCCCGAGTATGGGCTGGTCGCATTGCGGCGCGACACGACGCCCAGAACTCCAGCCGGCCAGCTCGACCTCTTCGGGGGCGCGGATGGGGCGACCCGGAAACGGGCGGGCGCTGGGGCGAGGAAGGGTCGGCTGGATGGCTCCGGCGGCGGGCACGGGATCGCGGACGAGCGCCCCGCCGAGCTCCGTCCGCCGGTGACGGTGAGACGCTCCGAATCCATCTGGCACGCGCTCTATCCGGTCGACAAGCCCCTCTCGACCCATCTCGCGCTGGAGGACGGCTCCGATGTCTGGGCCGAGCCGGGCTGGCTGGCCTATCTGCTCGGTCATCCTGAGGTGGCGGACAGCCTTGACGTGCTCGACGATCTGGCCACGGCCCTCTACGAGCATCCGGAAAGCGCCCTGCCCTGGGTCTCCCATGCCCTGCTGCGGCCATTGCTGGAGCGCGCCTGGTCGATCCTGGAGCGAGCGCTGCCGTCGGAGGATCCGCGCTCTATCCCCTGGTCGTCCAAGCACAATCGTCCGGCGCTGCGGCTGCTGTTCCGTCGCTATCTGTGCCAGATTCAGGAGGGTCAGCCGGCCAGCGCCACCCAGACCCTCGAGACCCTGCTGCGGCTCAATCCCCAGGACAATCACGGCGCGCGCGCGGAGCTGATGAACCACTATCTGCGCGACGGCGAGGACGAGCGGGCGCTGGCGCTGGCGCGCCGCTTCCCCGACGATCTGCTCGCCGATCTGGCCTATGGCGAAGTCCTCGCGCTCTATCGGCTCGGGCGCGAGGATCGGGCGCGCTCGGTCCTCAAGACGGCGATCCACCGGCTGCCGCGCATCCCGCATTACCTGACACGTAAACGTATCAAACAACCGCGTCTCAGTCCGCTCGGCATCACGCCCGGCGGCGACGACCAGGCCTGGCTGTATCGGGAGGCGATGCTCGACGTCTGGGCGGCCGAGCCCGGCATCCTGGCCTGGTTGAAGCGATGCACGGTCTGAAATCGCTCGCAATGATATAGAGGAGACATCACCATGGATGCCCACTATCGCATCCTGTACTCCGGCAATCTGATGCCGGGACAGGAGACGGCCGACGTCGTGCGTCGTCTGGCCAATAAATTCCGGATGAAAGAGGACACGGCGCGCGAGCTGATCCTAAATGGCGGCAACCGTGTGCTCAAACAGAATCTGAGCGCCGAGGAGGCCGAGCGCTACCGTGGAGCCCTCACGGCGACGGGACTCATGATCACTATCGAGCCTCAGGACAGTGCTTCCCCGCAGGCGGAGTCCCTGCTGCGGCCCTACTCCATGCCCGACGCCAAGGAGTCCGGCGCCAGCCCGCGCAAACCCCCGGCCTCAAACACGGCAAAGCTGGCCAAGGAATCCGATGGCACCTGGTCACAGTGCCCCAAGTGCGGCGCCCGCGAGGTTTCCAATCTGACTGGCGTCTGCCAGGCCTGCGGCGTCGTCGCCGAACGCTATCTGGCTGCGCGCGGGGAAGGTCGCCACGGGGGGCATCATGCCCAGGGCAACCCCTATGCGCCACCCCATGCCGATCTGACTCCGCCACCCCTCGACAGCGAAGAGGATCTGCTCCAGACGCCGCGTTCAGTGAGCGCCGGACGCGGCTGGGACTGGATCGTCGAGGCGTGGGAGCTCTTCAAGCAAGCGCCGGGAACCTGGATCGGCGTTCTGCTGGTGTTCTACCTGATCATTATCGTGCTCAGTCTGGTTCCGCTGCTTGGCGGGCTCGCGACCACGATTCTGGGCCCCATGTTGGGCGCGGGCCTCATCATGGGCGCCCATGCGCAATACCAGGGAGAAGACTTCACCCTCAGCCACCTCTTCGCGGGGGTGTCGCGCAAGCCGGGACCGCTCGCCCTCGTGGGGCTGGTCTATCTCATCCTGGCGGTTGTGATCGCGATGGTCATGGGCATCATGGTCGCCGCGACGCTTGGCGGCTCTGGTCTCATGATGAGTCAGCAGGGGATGAACCCGAGCGACCTGGACCCCATGGTCATGGCCTCCGTCTTCGCCCTGCCGATCCTGTTCGGGCTCTTGCTGGGCATTCCGCTTGGCATGGCGATGTTCTTCGCCCCGGCGCTCGTCGCCTTGGATGATGTCCCAATCATGCGCGCCTTCAAGCTCAGCTTCATGGGCTGTTTGAAGAACATCCTGCCGTTCCTGGTCTATAGCGTCGTCGCTGTGATCATGGTCGTGGTGGGGGCGCTGCCCTTCCTCCTCGGGTGGCTTGTGGTCATGCCGATCCTGACCATCGCCATCTACTGTGCCTATCGGGATATCTATTACCGCTGAGGGTCGCGGCGAGCGGTTTTGCTGAACGCTCGCCGATCGGGCTGGTGGGTTAGCTCGGCCCTGGGATCTGGGATTGGATGTCTTGTGCCCAGGCGAATGCCTCCAGGAAATAGGTCGACATGACCTCCCGATCCAACCCAGGAGGCAGCGGGAGCTTCCCGTCCTCGGCGGAATCGAACTGGATGGCATTGGCCAGAACCTGACCGAGCACGCCCTCGTGACGGAGGATGGCGTCCTTCACCCTGGTGTCCAGCGGTAGATGCTCAAGCGCCTGGGGCAGGGGGATTTCGAGGATCTCGTCGAGATTGGCAAAGAGCCCCACCGTGAAGAGCGCATCCTTTTCCTTCGGGAATTTCCGCTCGCCGACGATCTGACAGAAGCGGGCGTAAGTGAGCGAGCGCGTGAAGCTGTAAGGACTCTTTGAGTCCAGTGTCCCGAGCGCGATGAGCGCCGCCCACTGCCGGATGGTGCGCAGACCGACGAGCGAGATGGCCTGCATTAGCGTCTGGATGGTGCGGCCCTGCGAGACCGCCGCGCTGCTGAGGAACCGCAGCAGGCGGTAGCTCAGGGTGACGTCCTGACCGATGAGCCGCTCCATTTCCTGGAAGCTGATGGATTCGTCCTGCAATTGCGCCAGCAACCGCAAGACCTGCAACCGATTGGCTGGCGGACGCTTGCCGGCGATGACGCGCGGCTTGGCCAGGTAGTAGCCCTGAAAGAGGTCGAAGCCCATGTTGAGGCATTGGACGAACTGGATGCGGTTCTCGACCTTCTCCGCGAGAAGCTTGGGGCGATACCGCTTGGGCAGGGACTCGAACTTGACCCTGATCGCCTCCTCGTCGTCGCCGAGCACGTCGATCTTGACGATATGACAGAGCTTCAGCAGCGGATCCCAGTCGGACTGGTAGACGAAATCGTCCAGCGCCAGCTTGAACCCCTTGCCCACGAGCACCTCGACGGCCTTGACCAGATCCGGCGTGACCTGGACGCTCTCCAGAATCTCCAGCACCACCCGGTCGGGCGGCAGCGTCTGAATCAGCTCGCTGGAGAGCAGGCCGGCGGTGAGATTCAGGTACAACTGCTTGTCGCGGCCCAGGCGCTCGACGCCGATATCGGCGAAGGCATTGATGATGACCTGCGAGGTCGCGGAGTCGCCGTCCAGCCCGCTGTTCTCGAATCCTCCGGTCGCGCTGCGAAACAAGAGCTCGTAGGCCACGACCTGCCGTTCGCGGTCGAAGATGGGCTGAACGCCAAGGAAGGTCTCTGTCATGATGCGTCCGGAAATTGAATCGGAATGACCGAGGGCGGGGCCGTCGGTGCCCGCGTCTTCCGCGCTGGTTGGGTCTGGCTAGAACCCCGGCCGGGGCAACAACGCGGCGCGAGCTTCGCGGCAACCCCGCTGATCCCGACATCGGTCGATCAGGCTCAAGAGTACGCCCAAACTCGATCGCCATGCACCCAGTCGAATGCCTGGATATGTGAGCCAGTCGACTCCACCGGTGAGTATTGAGATATCTTCAGGTGGCGCATGGCCACCTGACCTTGGAGGCCGACACAGGGCTTGATGACCAAGCGTCAAATCAAGATCGAAGACCGCCTGGCGGCGCTCAGACGGACGCTGGCCGAGACGGATCCGTTCGGGGCTGTGCCGACCCTCACGCCCGGCTGATCGCCGTCGCGCGCGCCCTGCCGGAGTTGGTTGCGCTACTCGCCGATCCGGAGCCACGGGTCCGTGCCGGGGTGACCGCCGCGATCGTCTGTGTCGAGCCGATCGCGGCTGAGTCTGTATTGCGCGCCAAGGCGCTGGCGGGCGACGCCGAGCCCTGGTTCATGCGTCGCAACGAGGTAATGGTGCCGGTCGAGGATTCGTCCTGAGCGGGCCGCGAGACCCCCGAATGGGGTTCTCCGTCTCCCTGTCGGGGCTGATCGAATGCAGCGATGGGCTCAATCAGCGTCCGATCCTCGACCCTTTCTCGACGCGCGGCTATTGCTCCTCTGGAAGCGGGGACAGCGAGCGCCCGAAAACGCTTTCGTAGTGTGCGGCGTATGGCTCTAGCGTCGCATAGACGTGGTTGGGCACCACGCGCGACTCCAGGCGGGCGAACTTGCTGCGCACATAGTTGAGGTTGCGCAGCAGCTTCATCTCGATGATGGCGCGAGCAAATTCCAGGCCCTTGGGTCCCTTGGTGCGCTGTAGGTGGGCGACCAGCTTGCGGATCAGCAAGGGCGGCTTCTTCGCGCCCGGCGGATGGGTCAGCCGGTCCATGAAGCGCGGCATGCCGCGCGTCCGATCGCCGCCTTGGGTCAGCTCGCCGATCTCAAGCTCTGGCCGGATCAGCTCGAACAGCTCCTCACCGGTCTGCGGTGCGCACCAGCACCCACTGCCAGCCGAGCGGCGCGCCCATGTAGCCGACGGTCAGGTCGCACAGGCTGTTGGGATAGTCGAAGCAGGAGAGACAGGCGGAGGGAAAGATGCCGTGCAGCTTGTCCATCGGGAAGTCGATGTAGTTGACCCGCTCGACCTTGCCGTCCTCGTGGCGCAGCCAGAGGCTGAAGTCCTGCATGAACTCGTGGTGGACGACGGTCTCGGGCGAGCGCGAGATCTGGGTCAGGAAATATTCCAGATCCGGATAGGTGACGTTGTCGCTGCAGGGGATGCCGATGACGTAGAGCTGCTCCAGCCCCAGCTCGGCCTCGATCGCGCGCAGCATGTGGACCTGGCAACTGGTGCCGATGAAGGCGAGCCGCTTGATGCCCTGGTCGCGCACCGCGTCGATCAGGTTGAGGTTGGGCGAGAGGCAGGGTTTGTTGCCGGCGGTCGCCAGCACCTCCGCCGGGGTGCGGGCCAGGATCGGCTGCGCCTTGAAGCGGGTGCCGGGCGCGGCGGCGGTGGTGATGACGGCCTCGACCTTGCCCTGCTCCAGCAGTCGCGCGCCGAGCGCGGTGACCATGCCGGTCCACTGGGCCTGGGGGTTGGGTCGGCGCATGCGCGCGGCATACTGGGCGCGATGGATGCCGAAGCGCAGCTCATCGTCCGGGTCGGCGGGTGCGCCCGTGCAGACGCTGCTCGATCTCCTCGGTCTGGTTGCGCACGAAGACGCAGGACTTGGACATGAGCGGCTCAGCGCGCTGTCGCAGAGTCCGCAGTCGCTGCACAGACTTGGGCCGGCCCTTGAGCCGGTCGTCGCTGCTGAGCAGGGAGATGGTGTCGAGTCCCTTGGAGGGACCCGTTTCCTGGGCTTCGATCGCGGCGTCGGTCATGCGAGCGCCCCGTCACGGCCGCCGCGGGCGACTCCGATGCTGGTCTCAGTGAAAGCCATGCCTGTTATCTCCTCGGTGGTTTGCCCGGTGAGGCCCGGTGCGCGGCTATTGTATGCGGGACCGCCCGCCCCGTCGCCGCCGGGCGAGCACCCCTCGCGCGGCGAAAATCGATGCCTGTCTGACTCAATTCGCTTGACCTCCCGCGCGGATGGGCGCTAGGGTCGCCAGTTTGATTCTGCCCTGGGTTCGCCGTGCGGTTGGCGGCTTGGACCCTGGTTTTCCGGATAGCGCCCGCGCGTCAGCGCGCTTGCTTCGGGTGCTCGCAATCAACAGGCCGTTTGCGCCAATTTCGACACATTCAGAACTAGGTTCGCCGCGTATGCCCATCCCGTTTCCGTTTTCCGCTGTCGTCGCCCAGGAGGAGATGAAGCGCTCCCTGCTGATTGCGGCCATCGACCCGTCCATCGGCGGCGTTCTCGTCTTCGGTGACCGTGGGACGGGTAAGTCCACGGCGATTCGCGGACTCGCCGCGCTGCTGCCCAAGATGCGGCGGTCGACTGCACCTATAACTGCGACCCGGAGGCGAGCGACGACGCGCTGTGCGCCGACTGCCGGACCAAACGCGCCAAGAAGGTCCGCTGAAGGGCCGCAAGGTGCCGGTCCCGGTGGTCGATCTGCCGCTCGGCGCGACCGAGGACCGCGTCATCGGCGCGCTCGATCTGGAGCGCGCGCTGACCAAGGGCGAGAAGGCGTTCGAGCCGGGTCTGCTGGCGCGCGCCCATCGCGGCTTTCTCTACATCGACGAGGTCAACCTGCTGGAGGATCATCTCGTCGACTCGCTGCTGGACGTGGCCGCCTCCGGCGAGAACCTGGTCGAGCGCGAGGGTCTGAGCATCCGCCATCCCGCGCGCTTCGTGCTGGTCGGCTCGGGCAACCCGGAGGAGGGCGAGCTGCGCCCGCAGCTCCAGGACCGCTTCGGTCTCTCGGTCGAGGTCAAGACCCCGCAGGATCTGCCGACCCGCATGAAGGTCGTGCGGCTGCGCGACGAGTTCGAGCGCGACCCGCAGCGCCTTCGTGCTGAAGTGGAAGGGCAAGGACGGCAAGGTCCGCCGCCAGATCGAGAAGGCGCGTGAGCTGCTGCCGACCGTCGACGGTTCCGGACGCGACGCTGGAAGCAGGCGGGCCGGCTCTGCATCAAGCTCGGCACCGACGGTCTGCGCGGCGAGCTGACGCTGATCCGCGCCGCGCGCGCGCTGGCGGCCCTGCAAGGGCGACACCGAGGTCACGGTCGACGCATCTGAAGGCGATCGCGACCTCGGCGCTGCGTCACCGTCTGCGCCGCGATCCGCTCGACGAATCCGGCTCGACCAGCCGCGTCGAGCGGGCGGTCAGGGAGTTGTTCGGCGAATGAGCAGCCCTCGGCCCGAATCCCGCCGTCGCGGACGGCGGCGGACCGACCCCGCGTCAGGCGGGTCCGGGGCCATCGCCCTGGGAGGACGCGGTGCTGGCGGCCGTCCTCATGACCGTGGATCCGGTCGGCACCGGCGGTGTCTCGCTGCGCGCCCTGGCCGGTCCGGTGCGCGACCAATGGCTGTCGGTCATGCGCGACCTCCAGCCGGAGGGCACGCCGATGCGGCGGATCCCGCTGCATGTCTCCGACGGGCGCCTGCTCGGCGGTCTGGATCTGGCCGCGACCCTCAACGCCGGTCGACCGGTCGCCGAGCGCGGTCTGCTGGTCGAGGCCGATGGCGGCATCGTCGAGCTGGCGATGGCCGAGCGGATCGCCGCCGGCACCGCCGCGCGTCTCACCATGGCCTTCGACTCCGGCGAGGTGGTGCTGGAGCGCGACGGCCTGGCGATGCGCACGCCGTCGCGCTTCGCCGTGGTCGCCCTGGACGAGGGCGTCGGCGAGGACGAGGGGCTGCTCAACGCGCTGCTCGACCGGCTCGGCCTTCCATCTGGAGCTGACCTATATCCGCGTCCACGAGGCGATCGCCTGCGACTACGACGCCGAGGAGATCCTCGCGGCGCGCGCGCGGCTGTCCGGCCGTCACCGTCACCGACGCGCAGGTCGAGGCCCTCTGCGGCACCGCCATGGCGCTCGGGCATCCCCTCGCTGCGCGCCTCCATCTTCGCCTGCCGCGCGGCCTGCGCCCATGCCGCGCTGGAAGATCGCACCGAGGTCACCGACGAGGACCTGTCCGTCGCTGGACGGCTGGTGCTGGCCCCGCGCGCGACCCAACTGCCGCCGATGGAGCCGCCGCCGGACGCCGAGCCGCCGCCGCCCGAGCCGGAAGAGCCGGATCAGGAGCAGAACCAGTCCGAGCGAGCAGCAGGAGCCCAAGGAGCTGGAAGACAAGGTGCTGGAGGCGACCAAGGCGGCGATTCCGGCCGGTCTGCTGGCGCAGCTCCAGATGGGCAAGCTGCGCCGCTCGCGCGCGCGCGCCACCGGCAAGGCCGGTGCGGTGCAGAACGCCCCCTCGCGCGGGCGTCCGGCGGGCGTGCTGCGTGGCGAGCCGCGCGCCGGGCTGCGGCTCAACGTGGTCGAGACCCTGCGCGCCGCCGCCCCCTGGCAGCGTCTGCGCCGCGAGGAACGCGCGCGCGCCGGTCAGACGTCCACGCGCATCGAGGTGCGTCAGGACGACTTCCGCATCACCCGCTTCAAGCACAAGTCCGAGACCACGACCATCTTCGTCGTCGATGCCTCTGGCTCCTCGGCCCTGCATCGTCTGGCCGAGGCCAAGGGCGCGGTCGAGCTGCTGCTCGCGGATTGCTATGTGCGCCGCGACAAGGTCGCGCTGGTCGCCTTCCGCGGTCAGGCCGCCGAGATCCTGCTGCCGCCGACCCGCTCGCTGGTGCGCGCCAAGCGCACACTGGCCGGACTGCCGGGCGGCGGCGGTACGCCGCTGGCCTCGGGCATCGACCTGGGGATGATCCTGTCCGACTCGGTCAAGCGACGCGGCGGCACGCCGGTCCTGATCGTCATGACCGACGGCCGCGCCAATGTCGCGCGCGACGGGACCGGCGGACGCACTCGCGCGGACGAGGAGGCGCTGGCGGCGGCGCGCGTGGTGCGCTCGCTGGAGATCACCGCGCTGGTGATCGACACCTCGCCGCGTCCGCAGCCGCAGGGGCGCGAACTGGCCAAGGAGATGGGGGCCGTGTATCTGCCGCTGCCGCACGCCGATGCCAATTCGCTGAGTCAGGCGGTGCGGGCGACCTCGGGCTGATCCACCTCGGGATCGCCGCGCTTATCCCGACCTCTCGGCGGCCTCCCCGCCGAGAGAAGCGACGCCCGAGCCAGTTGCCTCTTTGTCATCACTGAACCTCGGGCCGTGATGAGCGCGGTCGGTCGCGCGCCGCTCGTTCCGCGAATTCTGCGCGATGCCGTCCCCGGGTCGGCTCAACACCCAGCTTTTCTCGTATCGTGTTTTCGATGATAGTGGCGGCTCCGGCTTGGCGCGCGCCGCCTGGCACGGTGCTTTCGTATCGACAATGGAGAAAAGACTGATGGCTTTAGACGCAAAACAGCAGGGGCACCGCTGGCGATTCAATCGGTTGGGAGGCTTCGATCAGGTCATGATCGAATCGGGGGAGGATATCCGCCACCTGCCCAAGCTGGAGCAGAAGCTCTGGGCAGCCTTGAGCTGTTCGACCTCGGGGGTCCATTTCGACGCACACACCCTGGCCTTGCTCGACACCGATCACGACGGGCGCATCCGGGTGACCGAGATCCTGGAGGCGGTCGCCTGGACCTGCCGCCTGCTCAAGGATCCGGGCGACCTCTTCAAGCATCACAGCGGGCTGCCGCTCGCGGCGATCGACGATCGTACCGATGAGGGGCGTGAGGTTCTGGCGTCGGCCTGCCGTATCCTGGAGAACCTGGGCAAAATCAAGGCCAAGGTCATCACCGCCGAGGAGACGGTGGATACCAAGCAAATCTTCGCCGGCACCCGCTTCAATGGCGACGGCGTTGTACCCCCGACTTCGTCCACGGACGCGGGCGTGAGCAAGGCGATCGAGGACATCATCGCCTGCGTCGGCTCGGTACCGGATCGCGGCGGCGCCGAAGGCATCGATCAGGCCCTGTGCGACCAGTTTTTCGACGAGGCGACGGCCTATCTGGACTGGCGGCGAGAAGCCGAGGCCGACTCCGCGAATCTCCTGCCGCTCGGTGGGGCGACTGAGTCGGCGGCGGAGGTCTTCGAGGCCGTCAGGGCGAAGATCGACGACTATTTCACGCGCGCGCGGCTCGCCGACTATGACAAGCGCGCCACCGAGTTCCTCAACCCGGCGGAGGCGGATTACGCGGCCCTGGCCTGCAAGACGCTGTCGACCGCCACCGAGGAGTTGGCCGGCTTTCCGGTGGCGCGGGTCGCGCCTGGGAGCCCCTTGCCGTTGCGCAAGGCATTGAATCCGCGCTGGACGCATGCTTTTGAGATGTTCCGGCGGCAGGTGGTGACACCGCTCCTGGGCGAGATCGAGGCGCTGACCGAGGAGCAGTGGGAATCCCTCTGCGTCCGCTTCGCCGCCTACTCCGCCTGGCGTGGGCGGATGCGTGGCGGGCTGGTGGCTCCGCTGGGCGCCGCAAGGGTCAAGGAATTGGCGGACGGCAAGACCAAGACGGCCATCGACGCGCTCATTGCCCGGGACAAGGAGCTGGAGGGAGTATCCAATGCCATCGAGTCGGTCGACCGATTGGTGCATTACTACCAGCACCTTGAGACCCTGCTGCAGAATTTCGTCTCACTCCGCGATTTCTATACCCCCGGCAAGAAGGCCATCTTCCAGGCGGGCACGCTCTATCTCGACGGCCGGAGCTGCGACCTGTGCGTGCGGGTGAGCGACATTGCCGCTCACGGCGAACTCGCCGTTCTCAGCCAGATCTACCTGGCGTATTGCGACTGCCGACGGCGCGGCGGCGAGGAGAGCATGACGATCGCCGCCGCCTTCACCGACGGCGACTCCGACAACCTGATGGTCGGGCGCAACGGCATCTTCTACGATCGCGACGGCGGGGATTGGGACGCCACCATCGTCAAGATCATCGAGCATCCGATCAGCGTCTCCCAGGCGTTTTGGTCGCCCTACAAGCGCATCGGCCGGATGATTTCGCAGCAGATCGAGAAATTCGCCAGCGCTCGCGATAAAGCGGTGGACGAGGGGGCCGGCAAGTCGATCGCGGAGCTGCCCGCCGCCGCCGCGCCCGGGGCGCCTCCTCCGCCGCCCTTCGACATCGCCAAGTTCGCCGGTATCTTCGCCGCCATCGGTCTGGCGGTCGGCGCCATCGGAACCGCCCTGGCCTCGGCGCTCGGCGGGTTCCTGGCCCTGGCAGTGTGGCAGATGCCTCTGGCCTTGGTGGGATTGGTGCTGGCGATCTCGCTCCCCTCGATGCTCCTGGCCTATCTGAAGCTGCGCCAGCGCAACCTCGGTCCCTTGCTGGACGCCAACGGTTGGGCGGTGAATACCCAGGCCAAGATCAACATCCCCTTCGGCACCACGCTGACCGGCACGGCCAAATTGCCCAAGGGGGCCGTGCGGTCGCTTATTGATCCCTTCGCCGAGAAGAAACGGCCCTGGAAGAGCATGCTCTTTCTGGTCGCCCTGATCGCCGCGCTGGTCTTTGCATGGCGCGAGGGGTATCTCGAAACCTGGTTGGGTCAGCTGCGGCCGATGCTTCAGGGGACGGCACCGATCGCCGAGCCGACGCCCGCCAAGACGACTCCGGCGCCAGTCTCAACGCCGAAGGCGCAAGCGCCAGCGAGCGCCCCGCCAGCCGCCGCTCCGCCTCCGGTCGCTGCTCC
The DNA here is from genome assembly GCA_963818415.1 of uncultured Gammaproteobacteria bacterium. Taxonomy (GTDB): domain Bacteria; phylum Pseudomonadota; class Gammaproteobacteria; order Chromatiales; family Chromatiaceae; genus CAWFSC01. The sequence goes on from CAWFSC010000021.1 coordinate 181,237, forward strand.
GGACGAGTCTCAGCCGAACCCCAAGGGTGAGCCCGAAGCAACGGCGAAGCACCATTCGTGACCACCGGCCCGGCATCCGTCCGGATGCTCGGGCTATTCCGAACGCCAGCGGCCAAAGGCTTTGGCCGCTGGCGGCGAAATCCTGTGGCGTGGGTGATGGCGTTTTGGATCACGGTCGCTTCGCGCGTGCGGTTCCCTGTCCCCGATCTTGCCGGGCACGCCAAGGCGAGTGGCGGCCACCCGCCTAGCGGCCTGGCGATTCGCCTGCGGGCTTGCCCTTGGCGTCGAGGTCGATCGTGTCCCAGAAATCCGCCTGACCCTGGTCTTCCGGGGGATTGCCGTCGAAGACGAGGCTCAGACGACGCTGCAGGTAGGCGTCGCGCACGAAGCTGTAGGGATCGATGGCGGCGTCCTGGACGATCTGTCCAGCGGTCAGCAGGTCGGCGCGCCGATCGATCAGCCTGACGCCGACGAGCCCCCAATAGACGTGCTGCTCGGAAATGTTGAACAGGGGATCGGTCACCATGTCGCCGGTAAAACCGATCGTATCCCGCACGGTGCATGGACCCAGGAGTGGCAGCATCAAATAGGCGCCCTGAGGCACGCCCCAGTAGCCCAGCGTTTGCCCCAGGTCTTCCTTATAGCTTGGCAAGCCGACGTTGGTCGCGACATCGATGAAGCCCAGAATGCCAACCGTCGAGTTGATGAAGATGCGCCCGACATCACTGCCAGCGCGAGACATCTTGAACTGGAGCGCGTTGTTGACCGCCGAGGTGAGGTCGTCGAGGTTGTAGAAGAAGTTTGTGATGCCGCGATCGACCGGCTTGGGCGTCAGTTTTTGATAGCCAATCGCCAGCGGCTGCATGAATGCCTTGTCAAAGTCGGAATTGAACCGGTCGACCGCCCGATTGTAAGACTCGAACGGATCGCGCGGGTCCGCGACCCGACGCGGATCCGAGGCGCATCCGACGAGCAGCAGGGCAGCGCCCAAAATCGCCAACCCGCGCGCCCGGAACGAGCCGATCTCCATGTCCATCATTCTTGGTCAGCCTCTACCCAGGAATTGCCCGAATCCTATCACAGTGCCAGCGCGGGTCGGAGCAGGGGTGGCGCGGTCGGTGACCGAATCAGTAGAGAGTCTCGACGGAATAGCCAAGACCTCGCAGCCGGGCGACGACGCCGGATTCGCCGGCCAGATGCAAGGCGCCGATGGCGATGAACCAGCCGCCCGCATCGAGCAAGGGCGTCATCCGCTCCGTCATGCGCCGATTGCGCGAATCCACGACGGTCTCCCGAAAGAGGTCCGCGAGCCTGGGATCGCTCTCGCGCAAGTAGGCTTCGCTCAATGCCTGCAGCCCCGCGAGATCCCGCCGCAGATAGGCCAGGGTCAGCTCGTCGAGCCTGACCTTGAAGCGACCCCGCGCCGCCAGCGTCTCGCGCAACAGGCCGATCTGGTCCGCGAGGGACAGGTTCTCGAAGATGGCAAGTTGCTCCTCCATCGTCTCCAGTCCCTTGACCGTCTTGCGCTGCGCCAAGGCTGACCGATAAAGCATCATGTCCAGAAACTCGCCGGTCTCGGTGGGTGGCGTGCTGAGTTGGGTCATGATGGCCCAGGGCTTGAAATCCTTGAACGCCTCCTCGCTCATGCCCCGCTCCGCAAGCGCCGTCGTGACGCTCGCATAGAGGTCCGGCGGTAGCACCTGGCCGAGGGTTTTGCCGTCGGTGTAGGTCATGGTCACCATGGCCTTGATAAGGGCGGGTCCGTCCGGAACGACCTCAAGCGCGAAGCACGGGCTCGCGGCGAACGCCGTTCGCACCTGCGCGGGTAGCGCGATGACGCGCGGGTCTTCGCTATGGATGGTGCCGAACAGGAAGCTCGGGCGAGGCGCGGCGGCGGAGCTGATCTTCAACAGCAGACCCCGGGGCGCCGTTGTCTCGTCGGCGGGAACTCCCAAGCTGCGCAGACACAGGCAGACCGCCACGAACCAGAGGCATGCGCCACGGGCAGGGCGGGGAAAGGTCAAGGCCGACGATCGTTCATGGCGTGGCAGCATGGTTGTTCGATGGAATTGAGAGCCCCAGGAAGGCGACCGTCTGGATTATCGACGACTTCACGCGCGAGGTCGCGATGGGAAAAGGGCCAACGGCGTTTTGGCGGCCGCGCCGGGCTCCAACGCGCGGACGGACCAAATGGCCGGCGGCTCAGTAAAGATTTGGCATTCGCCGCCGACCCTCTTATGCTGTCGCGATGAAAGAGGAAGAAGAGATTCGAGACGGCATCGCGCAACGCTTCCGGGGGTTTCTGCCCGTCGTGGTCGATGTCGAAACCGCCGGCTTCGACGCCCAGCGTCATGCCTTGCTTGAGATCGCCGCCGTCGTCATCCGCATGCGCCCCGATGGGCTGCTGGAGCCCTCGACACCGCTCGCCTGTCATGTCCTGCCGTTCGTGGGCTCCGAGATCGACCCACGGGCACTGGCCTTCAACGGGATCGATCCGGATCACCCCTTTCGCGATGCGATCTCGGAGCTGGATGCGCTCAATCGTGTCCTGACACCGATCCGCAAGGCGGTTAAGTCCACCGGCTGCAATCGCGCCATCCTGGTCGGCCACAATGCCCATTTCGACCTGGGCTTCGTCAAGGCGGCGGTCGAACGGACCGGATACAAGCGCAACCCATTCCATGCCTTCAGCGTCTTCGATACGGTGACCCTGGGTGGGCTGATGTTCGGGCAGACGGTGCTGGCGCGCGCCTCGATGGCGGCTGGATTGCGCTGGAAGCACAGTGAGGCGCATTCGGCCATCTACGACGCCGAGCAGACCGCACGGCTGTTTTGCGCCGTCGTCAACCGCTGGCGGGAACTGGATCCGGCACCCTATTGGGAGAGGAATCCGACAAGCCTGACATCCCTGTCAGCCGAGGCGGATTGAACTTCGACCTGACGGCCCGTGCTCGGTCAGGGTGACGCCGCGCTGGCGGAGGATCAGCTCGCCGAGGTTTCCGCCTTGGCGGCAGCGCGTTCCATCATCGACTTGAGTTCACCGTTGGCGTGCAGCTCCATGGTGATGTCGCAACCGCCGACCAGTTCGCCGTCGATATAGATCTGCGGAAAGGTTGGCCAGTCCGCGAAGCGCGGCAGGTTCTCGAAGATCTCGGGATCCTCCAGCACGTTGACATAGGCAAAGGGAACCCCGCATTCCTGGAGCGCCGTCGCCGCCCGCATGGAGAAGCCGCACTGGGGAAACTTAGGCGTCCCCTTCATGTAGATGACGACCGCGTTGCCGTTCACCTGCTCGCCAATTCGTTCCAAAACGTCCATCACATACCTCGTTGGGGATCAGAAGCTCGTTGGCAAAAAGTCGGGACGCGCGACGCCATTTCAAGCAGCGGTGCTATCCGCGTGCGTCGACTTGGCGTTGCAGCCAGAGTTCCAAGCAGCGCCAGGTGCCAGAGTTTGTTGCCCTGGATGCGGGTGTGGTGCATGTCCGGTGCGTCCAGCAGTTGGTCGAGATAGGCCGGGCGGTAGAGGCCGCGCTCGCGGCTGGCGCGCGAGGTCAGTACGTCCCGCATCAGATCCAGGAAAGGCCCGCGCACGTATTTGAGCGCCGGCATGGGGAAATAGCCCTTGGGGCGGTCGATGACGGCATCCGGCAGCAGACCCCGGGCCAGCGCCTTGAGCGGGTATTTGCCGCCCTCGCGCAGCTTCAGCTCGGGCGGACAGCGGGCGGCCAGTTCGACCAGTTGATGATCCAGGAAGGGCACCCGCGCCTCCAGCCCCCAGGCCATGGTCATGTTGTCGACCCGCTTGACCGGGTCGTCGACGATCAGGGTGGTCGCGTCCAGCCGCAGCACCGCGTCCATGAAGGTCATCGGCGTCCGGCTCGGCCAGGCGCTCGGCGATCAGGGCGCCGCTGTGGTCGTCGCCCGCATAGGCATCGGTCACCAGACGCAGGTACTCGTCGTGATCGCGGTCGAAGTAGTGCCTGCGAAACCGCTCCAGCCGCGAGCCCTGGGTCTCGGCCAGCATGCGCGGATACCAGAAATAGCCGCCGAAGACCTCGTCCGCGCCCTGCCCGGACTGCACCACCTTGATCTCGCGCGCGACCTGTTCCGACAGCAGATAGAAGGCCACGGCATCCTGACCGAACATCGGCTCGGCCATGGCGTCGATCGCCTCCGGCAGGCGCGTCAGGACCTGGGCATTGGGCACCAGGAATTTGCGATGGCGGGTGGCGTAGCGCTCGACCACCAGGTCCGAGTACGCGAACTCGCTCCCAGCCTCCTCCGGCGTGTCCTCGAATCCCACCGAGAAGGTTCGCAGATCGGCAACCCCCGCCTCGGCCAGCAGGGCGACCAGCAGGCTGGAATCCAGCCCGCCCGAGAGCAGCACCCCGACCGGGACGTCCGCCACCTCGCTGCGGATCTTGACCGCGTGGCGCAGCGCCGCATGGATGGCTTCGAGCCACTCCGGCTCCGTGCGCGGCACGCTCCGGGCGGGTCGCGTTCAGCCGCCAGTAGGCCCGCTCGGTCTGTCGTCCGGCGGCGTCGAGGAGCAGCCAATGTCCGGGGGCGAGCTTGCGCACCCCTTGCAGGATGGTGCGCGGCGCGGGAACCACGGCATGCAGGGTGAAGAGATGATGCAGGGCGACCGGATCGATCCGGGTATCCACTCCGCCGGCGGCCAGCAGGGCTTGCGGACTGGAGGCGAAACGGAAGGTCGCGTCCTGACGCGGACCAGTACAGCGGCTTGATACCGAAACGATCGCGCGCGAGGAAGAGCGAGCGTCGGTTGGCGTCCCAGAGCGCGAAGGCGAACATGCCGTGCAGGCGTTCGACGCAATCCGTGCCCCAGGCATGCCACGCCTTGAGGATGACCTCGGTGTCGCCCTCGGAGAAGAAGTGATACCCCAGGCCCTGGAGTTCCTGGCGCAAGCGCGCGGTAGTTGTAGATCGTCCCGTTGAACACCAGCGCGAGCCCCAGCTCGGCGTCCACCATGGGCTGGTTGGAGCGTACCGAGAGGTCGATGATGGCCAGCCGCCGGTGACCGAAGGCGAGCGCGCCGTCGCTGTAGCTGCCGCCATGGTCGGGACCGCGCCGGGTCAACTCGGCCATCATCCGCCCGATCGTCTCCAGATCGGCCGGCGCGCCATCGAATCGCAACTCACCGCAGATACCGCACATCGGACGAATCTCCCGAGAATCTGATAGATGTCAGTGATCAGGCGAGACCTTGCCGGCTAACTCCTCGTCATCGAGGCGGTTGCACCATCGGGCACAGCGACCGCGTCCGGCGATCTCCCGCCGATGGCATCCAGTCGGCTGGCGAAGAGCGCGAGTTCGATCGGACGCAGGGCCATGTCGGTCGAATGCGGCGCGGTCTGACTGGCCATCATGGTCACATAGGGCGCGGTCCAGTTGCAAAAGCCCCGACGAAACCGCATGGTCGCGAGGCTTCCGCCGGGACGGGGCGACCGGCGAGCGCGGGTTGAGATACCCGCCAACGGTCCAATGTTCCCATCCACCCAGACGATTCGATGAAGTAACCCGAACAGGAGAACCAGCCCATGACCCATGAACTGCCCGCGCTTCCCTATGCGAAGAACGCCCTAGAGCCCGTGATTTCGGCCGAGACCATCGACTATCACTACGGCAAGCATCACCAGACCTATGTCACCAACCTGAACAACCTGATCAAGGATACCGAGTACGCGGACATGAGCCTTGAGGAGATCATCCTCAAGTCCTCCGCGCGGGCTCTTCAACAACGCCGCTCAGGTGTGGAATCACACCTTTTATTGGAACTGTCTCAGCCCGAACGGCGGCGGCGAGCCGGGCGGTCCGCTGGCAGAGGCCATCACCGCCAAGTTCGGCTCGTTCGACGAGTTCAAGAAGCAGTTCGCCCAATCCGCCGCCACCAACTTCGGCTCGGGCTGGACCTGGCTGGTCAAGAACGCCGATGGCTCCATCGAGATCTTCAATACCTCAAACGCCGGCACCCCCATGACCTCGGGCAAGACCGCCCTGCTGACCATCGACGTTTGGGAGCATGCCTATTACATCGACTATCGCAATGCCCGCCCGAAATATCTCGAAAGCATCTGGGATAAGGTCGACTGGGCGTTCGTAGCCTCTAACTACGTGGGCTGACACAGGCGCCGCGTCGTCGCGATCCTTGTCAGTGCCACAGGGATCGCGCTATATTCGCGCACTTCGCCTTAGACGTAGAGGCGGTTTCCCAACTGTGGAGGAACCGCCTTTTTTATTTCCATCTTGCTGCTTGATCGGGGTCTTGTACGCCATGAGCGAACCCTTGATGGCCACCTACAATCGCCTGCCCGTGACCTTCGCGCGGGGCGAGGGCGTCTGGCTCTGGGATACGGATGGCAAGCGTTACCTGGATGCCCTGTCGGGCATCGCCGTGTGCGGACTAGGGCATGCCCACCCGGCCGTGCGCGACGCGCTCTGCGAGCAGGCCGGACAGCTCATCCATACCTCCAATCTCTACGGCATCGCGGAGCAGGAACGCCTCGGCGCCCTGCTGACCGAGCTGGCCGGGCATGGATCGCGTCTTCTTCGCCAACTCCGGCGCGGAGGCCAACGAGGCCGCGATCAAGCTGGCGCGCCTTCATGCGCACCGGCGCGGCATCGAGAACCCCGCCATCCTGGTGGCCGAGAACAGCTTCCACGGCCGCACCCTGGCGACCCTGTCCGCGACCGGCAACCGCAAGGTCCAGGCCGGTTTCGAGCCGCTGGTGCAGGGCTTCCTGCGCGTTCCCTACGACGATATCGAGGCGATCGAGATCGCGGCGGCCAATCGCTCCGAACATCGTCGCCATCCTGATCGAGCCGATCCAGGGCGAAGGCGGTATCCGCGTTCCGGCCGATGACTATCTGGCGCGGTCTGCGGGCCATCTGCGATCGCGAGGGCTGGCTGCTGATGCTGGACGAGATCCAGACCGGCATGGGGCGCACCGGCCGGTTGTTCGCCATCGAGCATGTCGGGCATCCACCCGGATGTCGTCACGCTTGCCAAGGGACTCGGCAACGGCGTGCCGATCGGCGCCTGTCTTGCCCGTGGCGCCGCGGCCGAGGTGCTCACGCCCGGCTCGCATGGCTCGACGTTCGGCGGCAACCCGCTCGCCTGCCGGGCGGGGCGCGCCGTGCTGGAGACCCTCGTCGCCGACAATCTGATCGAGAATGCCGCCGACGCAAGGCGCCTACCTCGTCTCCGCCCTGCGCGAGGTCCTGGCTCAGAACCGCGGCGTCGTCGAGATTCGCGGGCGCGGCCTGATGATCGGCATCGAGCTGGATCGGCCCTGCGGCGACGCTGGTTGCGCAGGCGCTCGACGCCGGGCTCTTAATCAACGTGACGGCGGAGCGTGTCATCCGGCTCCTGCCGCCGCTGATCCTGGCGCGGCCAGAGGCCGATGCGATCGATCCAGCGGCTCGCCGAGCTGATCCAAGGCTTTCTGGGCGACGCCTGAGGGCGACCTCGCCGGAGATATCGCCTTCCCATGGACGCCCATCAGGCTCCACTGCCGGCATTTTCTCACCCTGCTCGATCTCAGCGCCGGACGAGGCGCGGGCACTGATCGCGCGGGCCATCGAGCTCAAGCGCATGCGCCAGGCCGGCGAGGACTATCGCCCGCTCGCGCAGCGCACCCTGGCGATGATCTTCGAGAAATCGTCCACCCGCACCCGCGTCTCCTTCGAGGCCGGCATGGTCCAGCTCGGCGGTCATGCGCTTTTTCTCTCGCCGCGCGATACCCAGCTCGGTCGCGGCGAGCCGATCGAGGACAGCGCGCGCGTGCTCTCGCGCATGGTCGATGCGGTCATGATCCGCACCTTCGAGCAGGCGACGGTCGAGCGCTTTGCCGCCCATTCGCAGGTGCCCGTCATCAATGGCCTGACCGATCGGCTGTCATCCCTGCCAGTTGCTCGCCGATCTCCAGACCTATCCACGAGCATCGCGGCGACATCCGCGGGCGAGCGCGTGGCCTGGATCGGCGACGGCAACAACATGTGCCACTCCTTCATGGAAGCCGCGCGGCTGTTCGAGTTCGAGCTGCGGATCGCCTGCCCGGAGGGCTTCGAGCCGGATGCCGATCTGCTCGCCCTGGCCAGCGACCGCTGCGTCATCCTGCGTGATCCCGAGGGACGGCCGCCGAGGGTGCCCACCTGGTCGCCACCGATGTCTGGGCCAGCATGGGCCAGGAGGACGAGCAGGAACGTCGCAAGGCCGCTTTCGCCCCCTTCCAGGTCACGGATGCGGTGATGGCCAGCGCCAGCCAGGATGCGCTCTTCATGCACTGCCTGCCCGCCCATCGGGGCGAGGAAGTTGCCGCATCTGTCATCGACGGTCCTCAATCCGTCGTGTGGGACGAGGCCGAGAACCGGCTCCATGCCCAGAAGGCGTTGCTGGAGTTCCTGATGAGCCCCCATTCAGCCTGACGCGAGGAGCCGTCACGCCAGGTGGCCCCGTCAGGTTTGGCCGCTTTCCTGCTGTTCTCGCCGTTCGCCTTCGCCGAGGTGGGTCGGGCTTACATCCAGCGCCCGTCACGACTCAAGCACCCGCTTGTGCCGACTTCAGACGCCGTCGACAGCGTTGTGTCGCCGAGGAAAATGGCGCGAATCCGGGCATCGAACAAGGCGGAGCCGATCGTGTCGCCGAGATTTGCCGTCGGGCGCCCGGTCCACGGATTCAGGGCGGACTCAAGCGCGCGACGCGCGTGGGTGCCCTCCCGGATCAAGGCGCGAGCCAGATCGTCGAGCCAGTGCCCCGGTCGATGGTCGATCCGATGCTGGAGGTGTCTCTTCATGTGCGCCTCGCGAGTCGTCCGCATGAATGGAAAAGGTTGCGACACTCGGGCAGATCGAATCTGCCAAGATGCCGCACACCTTCCTAATGACAACCGTTAGCCGAAAAAGTTGTGACAGTGGCACGCCCGGACGTGGACATGGCTTTCGTCCGTCGACGCGGATGAGCGCTGACGGAGGCGACCGGCGGTCTAGCTTTCCAGCCAGAAGGTCACGGGTCCGTCGTTGACCAGACTGACCCGCATATCGGCGGCGAAACGCCCCGTGGCGACGCGCGGATGGCTGGCCCGCGCCCGCGCGACCAGATGATCGAAGAGGCGTTCACCCTCGGCGGGCACGGCAGCCGGGGTAAAGCTCGCGCGCGTGCCTTTCCGTGTGTCCGCCGCCAGCGTGAATTGCGGGACCAGCAAGAGCCCGCCGTCGATGTCGCGCAGGCTTAGGTTCATGCGGTCGGCGGCATCGGGAAAGACGCGGTAGCCGAGCAGTCGCTCCAGCAGCCGCTCGGCGCGCGCCTCGGTGTCGCCCTGTTGTACCCCGACCAGCACCAGCAGCCCGCGCTCGATCGCGCCCACGACCTCGCCGGCGACCTCGACTTGGGCCTGAGTCACCCGTTGCAGCAGCCCGATCAACCCAGCTCCCACGCCAAGCGGTCGGTCGCCGCCACCAAGGCGCCGCGAATGCCGGGCTCGAAGGCCGAGTGGCCCGCGTCCGGGACCACCCGCAGCTCGGCGGTTGGCCACGCCTGGTGCAGATCCCAAGCGGAACGCATGGGACAGATGAGGTCGTAACGTCCCTGGACAATGATGCCGGGGATCCCGGCCAGCCGATGGGCGTCGCGCAAGAGCTGGTTGGGCGCCAGGAATGCCTGATTCACGAAATAGTGGCACTCGATCCGCGCCAGGCTCAAGGCGACATGGGGGTCGGCGAAGTGGGCCTGCACGCTGGGGTTACCGAGCAGGGTGGCGGTCCGGCCCTCCCAGATCGACCAGGCGTTGGCCGCCGCCATCCGCGCGACCTCGTCCTCGCCGGTGAGGCGTTGGTGATAGGCCGCCAGCAGGTCATGGCGTTCGTCCACTGGGATCGGCGCCAGATAATCCGCCCAGAAGTCCGGGAAGATCCAGCTCGCACCCTCCTGGTAGAACCAGCGGATCTCCTCCTCCCGGCACAAAAAAATGCCGCGCACCACCAGCGCGGCGACGCGCTCGGGATACATCTCGGCGTAGGACAGCGCCAGCGTCGAACCCCAGGAACCGCCGAACACCAGCCAGCGGTCGATTCCGAGCCGCGCGCGGATCAGCTCCATGTCCGAGACCAGATCCCAGGTGGTGTTGGCCATGAGCGACGCATGGGGCGTCGACCGCCCGCAGCCGCGCTGATCGAAGAGCACGGTGCGGTAACGCGAGGGGTCGAAGAAACCGCGATGCGCCGGCTCGCAGCCCGCCCCTGGTCCCCCGTGCAGGAAGACCGCCGGGATGCCGTCGGGGCGTCCGCATTCCTCGACATAGAGTCGGTGCCCGTTATCGACGATGACTTCGTGGACCGCGAAAGGCTCGGTCGGTGGATAGAGGTCGTGTCCTTGGATACTCACGTCATACAGCTCGCCAGGGGATTGGGAAAGGGTTGTCATCGTCGCGCAACGACCGTGCAATCAGTCAGTTATGCCAAACCAATAACAATTCAGCGATCTGGAAGTGTAGCGAGGAAGCGTTGGGATTTCACGCCCGGAGCGCGTGCGCCAGCCCCGCCAGACAAAACCGAGGCGCCGCATCAGTCCGGATAGTCGCTCGCGCGCCGCGCGTCGCCGCGCACCTTCTCGACCGGATAGCGCTGCTCGTTGATCGCGAACTTCTCCTCGGCGGCGGCGATCAGGTCGATCCCCAGCCGTTCAGAGAGGCGGACCAGGTAGTTGAGGATGTCCGCCAGTTCATGCGCAACCTTCCGTTTCTTGGTCTCGTCCAGCGCGGCGCTCTGTTCTTCGGTGAGCCACTGGAAATGCTCCAGCAACTCGCCGGCCTCGCCCGCGAGCGCCATCGCGAGGTTTTTTGGCGAATGGAACTGCTCCCAGTCGCGTTCGCGCGCGAAATGGAGCAGACGGGCATTGAGCTGATCGAGACTATCCGGCATCGCCGTCTCCTGAGTGGATGCGGCGCGGCCCACAAGCCGGCCGAACCGATGGATTCTGTGAGGCGCGGTTGAACCGCAAGGGGCACGGGAGCGCAAAGAGTTCCAATGATCGCCCGCATGACGATGACGTTGGACGACGAATTGCGAGGGGCACCCCGTCCTTTCCGTCGAAGACGAAAGACCCAGGGAGCCTCATCGGTCCGATCTGACCTGATCGGTTCAATTCGACGTGGTTCGGCACGGACTCACGGCCTCATCAAGCGCGATAAAAATTAAATAAAAACAATAATCTGAATAGATGGCAAGCCTTCTGCATTGAGACAGTTGCCCCAACCCGGCGCGCGGAGACCATCCCCGCCGATCATAACCGTCCGATGCACCCGAGGAGGCAACCATGAAACCGAACCTGAAACACTCCCTCGCACTCGCCGCCGTCTGCGGTCTCAGCCTGGGCGCCACGCTGCCCGCGCATGCCGCGGCGCGCTTCGGCACCGGCTGCCAGGCTGATTATCAGGACAACTGGCGCGACGAGCTGTCGAATGTATGGAAACGCTGCGGCTGGTTCAACGACGAGCTGGATGACACGGACAGCAAGATCTTCTACTACAACCTGCATGGCGCGAAGTGGTGGTGGGAGACCGGCGGCGATCAGCTCACGCTGGACAATGTGAATCTCTTCTATGCCAGTACCCACGGCGGCGGTTGGTCGGACAAGTCGGTCTGGAGCATGTGGGACGCCTGGACGCGCGCCGAATCCACCAGCATGCGCCTCGGCGACGAGTCCTACGGCCTCAGCATCCTCGCCACCTATGCCTGCGAAACCCTCAAGTTCGACGACGGCAAGATGTGGACCCGCATGGGGCCGATCTTCCGCGGCGGTCTGCGCATCGCACTCGGCAGCCACGACAAGCTCTACGACTCCATCACCACGGACGAAACCGGCGAGGACTTCGCCGACAACATGCAAAAGAGCCAGACCCTCGCGAACGCCTGGAAGGACGCCAACTCCGACTGGGCGACCAGCCAGGACGTGACCGTCATGGCGACCGGGGCCAGCGCCGACGACTGCGCCAACCGCCGCGACAACATGAAGTGGCAGAACTACACCTCCTACGGTCGGCTGCGCGACGGGGACATCAAGTACTACTGCTACCGCTATTGGAGCGACCTGTGAACGGCCGCGTCGGGCTCCGGATCCACTGCAAACATGAGATGACGATCATGACCACCAAGATGACCAATACCGCCAAGACCATCGCTCCAAGCCTTCTGGCCATGCTGCTGTGCGGCGTCACCTCGCCGACCCTGGCGGCCGACTTCGCGGCTCGCATCGCCTCCCAGGAACGCTCCGCCGCAGCCGGACTGGGTGTCGACACGCTTTACCTGCTGAAACGGCAGGCCGGTCCTGGGGCGGAGAAGACCGTCGCCGATCTCCAGGCACGCTTCCTGGGCCGTCTGCCGGGCGTCTATACCAGCGACCGTTTTCAGCGCGAAGTGACGCCGGAGCGGACCTCGCTCGTCAGCGACGACGGCTGGTATCTGAACGTCTACGGCGACGGCACCAGCGTGCGCTATCGCAACGACGGCTATCTGGAGAAGGTCGCGTCGCTCGCCCGTCCGGTCGGGGAGCGGTTCAGTCAGGATGAGCTTGAGAAGCTCGGACGCGCCTTCATCGCCGCGCACTTGGATGGGCTGGTCAAGCTGGGTAAGAACGAGGAACTGGTGCCCTATTTCACCCAGTTCGAGGTCACCGGTGGCGGCGCGGCCGATGAAAGGTCGTCTCTGGATCCGGAACAGGTCCACGCCAGTACCATCGTCTTCAATCGGGTCATCAATGGTCAGCCGGTGTTGGGCGGCGGGTCCAAGATCGCCGTCATCTTCGCCAACGACGGCGAGCCGGTCGGCTTCGACTACGACTGGGCGAGCTACAGCCGGACTCGTTCCACCCAGAAGATCCTGCCCCTGGAGCAGATCCGGCTGCGCGGTAATGCCTACTCGGCCTTCAAGGCCGATGACGCCGAGGTGCGGACGCTGCACTTCGAGTGCGGCTATGTCGACCTGGGCGCCCGCAAGCGCGACCCCGAAGCCGTGGTGCAGGGCGGTTGCATGCTCCACGCCTCCAAGAAGTCGGTCATCGACGAGAAAGTCCACGCCGAGGATCCGGCATCGGGCCACGTCCTGGACGCCAGCCTGGACTTCCTGCCGGCGGGCGAGACGGTCGCCACCGACAAGGTGTGGGCGCTCGCGCTGAGGTCCGCGACCGATCCGTCCAAGGTCACGCAGTAATCCTCGGCGGCATGCGGGCTGGAGAGCGGCTGATTGACAGCCGCTCTCCGCGCGTCGCGGCCGTGATCTAGCCTGTGAGTCCCATTGTGGAGTCCATCCATGAACAAACCGATCCTCGCACTGACGCTGGCGACGATCTCGACCGCCGCCCTCTGGATCCTCGCGCCGGTCGATGAGGGACAGCCGGAGCCGCCGCCCGTCCAGAATCTCGGCCCGCTCAGGCATCCCGCGCCTCCGACCCAGGCGCGGGGAAGATCATCGGAGGACTCGCAAGCCGCTCGGTCCGACCTCATCCCACCGCGCTTCGGCCAGGTCGAGCGATTGCCATCGCGCGCGGCGCGGGCGCTGGAACGCGACGCGCCCGGCGTCCCCGATACCTTTCCGCTCGACGAGGCGCAATGGCGCGACGCCGAGGCGGACGACGCCGGGCTGGAGCCCCTCATGGCGGAGCCGCTCGCCCTGGACGCCGAGTCATTCGATGCCGCTTGGGGCGGTCAGTGGACGGACCGAGGCGGCGTGCAATGAGGGTGCTTGCCTGACCTGGCGATTCCGTGGCCCGCTGGGTCATCAACCAGCTTGCCAGCGGGATCGATGATCGCCTCGCGCATGGCTCAAGTCCTCAATCCAGCGGCGGCGGCGGCGCCGAAGGTCGGGATGATCGCGCCCTCATCCGGCAGCGGGAACGCCGCGATCGGCCCCGGCTTGCCGAAGAGGTAGCCCTGGAATTGCTCGCAGCCGTGGCTGAGCAGGAAGGCGCGTTGCTGTTCCGTTTCCACGCCTTCAGCGATCACGTTCAGACCCAGCGACTGACTCATTGCCAGCACGGCCCGCACGATCGCGGCATCGTTCTGGTCATGCACGATGTCGCGGACGAACGATTGGTCGATCTTCACCTCGTCGAGCGGAAGCCGCTTGAGATAGGACAGCGAGGAGTAGCCGGTGCCGAAGTCGTCCAGCGAGAAGCTCAGGCCAAGCGACTTCAAAATGTGCATGCGTCCGACGACTTGATCGATGCGGTCGAGCACCACGCTCTCGGTCAGTTCGAGCTTTAAGCGCGTCGCATCGATGTCGAAGGCGGCGATCCTGTCGCGCACCTGGGCGACGAACTCCGGCTGGTGGAACTGGCGCGCGCTCACGTTGATCGAGAGCACCAGCCCCCGTGTTTGGGCATCCTCCTGCCAGGCACGCAGTTGCGCGCAGGCCTGCTCCAGCACCCAGATGCCGATCGGGATGATGAGTCCGGTCTCCTCGGCCAGCGGGATGAAGCGTGCCGGCGAGATCGGCGCGGCCTGGGGCGGCAGCCAGCGCAACAGGGCCTCGGCGCCAATGATGCGCCCATCCCGATCCACCTGTGGCTGGTAGTAGAGGTGCAGTTCGTCGTGCTCGATGGCGCGCCGCAACGCCGCCTCCAGCGCCGCGCGTTCGTCGATCGTCGCCTGCATGTCGGGGTTGAAGAAGCGAATGGTGTTGCGGCCCGCATTCTTGGCCTGGTAGAGGGCGACGTCCGCCTGCTTGAGCAGGAGGTCGACGCCGAGGTCCTGACCACGGTAGAGCGTGACGCCGATACTGGCCGAGCTGTGGTGCGCGGATCGGCCTTCCGCCAGCGCGTAGGGCCGATTGAGCGCGCGGTGGAGTTCCTCCGCGATCTGCTCCGCGTGCAGCGCCGCCGCCGCCTCGTCATTCCCGAGTTTGCCCGCGACGATCACGTACTCATCCCCGCCCAGGCGCGCGACGGTGTCTTCGCGCCGCACGCTCGCACTGAGCCGGCGCGCCACCTCGCTCAGGAGGCGATCCCCGATTTCATGACCCTGGGTGTCGTTGAGATCCTTGAAGTGATCCAGGTCCAGGATCATCAGGGCTCCAAATTCGCGCCGACGACCGCCGCCCACCATCGATTGACGCAGTCGGTCGAGGAGCAGGCGACGGTTTGGCAGGCCGGTCAGCGGATCGAAATAGGCCAGGTTGTGGATCCGCTCCTCGGCGAGCTTGCGCTCCGTGATGTCCACGCAGAAGCCCATCACCAGGCCGCCGCCAGGCAACAGAATGGCGCGCAGGTTGGCCAGGATGTCGGCGCCGTCCTTGCGGCGGAGCCCAATCTCCAGCTCGTGCCGGCCGCTGGACAGTACTTGCCTGAGCGCGTTCGAGTGCTCGCTAACCCGATCCGGGGATGAAAGGTCGGCGATGGCCATCCCTAGAAGCTCGGCCCGCGTGTAGCCGACCATGGCGCATGCCGAGGGGTTGACGTCCACGAGACGGCCGTGGTTATCCGACACGAAGATGCCTTCGGGGGCATGTTCGATGTAGGTGCGGTAGCGTTCCTCGCTCTCGCGTAGCTGGCGCTCCAGGGTTCTGCGCCGGGCAATCTCCTCCGTCAGTGCCTCGTTGCGGTCCTTCAGTTCCGCGCGGTCGCGGTTTGACGCGAAGACGTCGGCCTCGAGACGTTCGGTGCGTCGACGCATGCGGCCGATCCAGAGCGCCGCCAGGAGCAGGATCAGCGGTACGCTGCTGGCGAAATAGAGGAAGCTCCGTGAGGTAATGTGGCCATAGAGCAGCGAGGAGGGCAGTGCCGTGATGACCGACAGCTCGGTGTGCGCGATCGGGACGCGCAAGATCAGATCGAAGTCCTCGGCAAGCGGGGTGGCGGCGAGCTTCGGAAGCGCATTGATCGGGATCAGCGCGTCGGGCGGTATCTCCGCGAGCGCCGCACCAGTAACGCCCTCCGGCAGGGTGCTTGGGGCATCCGCGAGCGTCCTTCCCGACCCGGTGACGAGAAACTGTCGGAAGCCCAGATTGGCCGCGGACGAGGTCAGATAGCGTGAAAGGAGATCCAGGCGGGAGACCGTCATCACGACGCCGCCCGGCGTGTCGCGATAGTCGACGGGGGCTGCGGCAAGGACTTTGCCGTGTTCGTCGTCAATGATCATGCGCCGCTCGCGCTCATGCCCGCTGAGATGGATCGCGAGCGGTGCGCCCGGGTCGGTGTCGGCGAGGATCGAACCAGCCTCGTCGAAGTAGAGGATGCGCTCGTAGACCGGTGCGCCGAGCAGGCGCTTCTGATCAAGCTTGCGGCGAAAGGTCTCTTCGATCGCGGAGAGGTTGGCGTTCAGGCCGTAACGAATCGACATGCCCAGGGCCTTGTTGACGAGATAGGTCTCGATCTCGTGAATTTCGGCGAGGTCGCGCACGAAACCTTCCTGGTTTGCCAGGAAGTCGCCCATCAGTGTGGCGGTCTGCTGCGACTCGGCGAGCAGGCGCGTTTCCGCCGCCGCGCGCAACTGGCGCTGGGACTGATAGGCATTGGTCAGGAGCAGCAGCAAATAGAGTGAGAAGGCGGCGGCGACCGGGACCAGCAGCCAGTGTCGACGGGTCGTTAGGAATGGCACCGCCGTTTCTCCTCTATGTCAGTGTTGCTTGGTGAAGAACGCAGGGAAGTACCGCTGGACACCTGGATAGTATTTGTTCACCAGCCGATCGTAGGTTCCATCCGCCTTGATCTGGCGCAGATAGGCGTTGTAGGCGTCGCGCAGCCGAGGCGCGTCCTTGGGGAAGGCCGCAGCCAGTGCCTGCTCTTCGGAGATGGGGCCAATCACCTTGAAAGTTCCAGCCCACTTTTGCATGTCGAGCATGAGATCCGCGACATCAAGGAGCGATAGATCCGCGTCCAGGTGCAGCAACGCCGGCACCATTTCATTGATATTGGTGCTCTTGGTATAGGCTCGCAGCTCGATCCCTCGCTCCTTCAGACCGTAGTTGGCCGGATCCAGACAGGTCTTCTCCATCACCAGCAGACTTCGCCCGCTGATGAGCGCCTTGGTCTCCTGGATATCCTTGAGAAGGTCGTCGCTGCCCTTGATGGGCTGGATCGGCGAATCGGCGCGGGCGATCAGCATCACCTGAGACGGGAACGTCGGTTCGGAATAGAGCAGGACCTGCTCGCGCCAGGGCAGGACCGTGAAGCCGCTTGCGATCATGTCCCCCTTGATGGGGAAGTCACCATCGAGGGTGACGCTGTCGCCCGAGCGCAGCACTTTCTTGCCGAGTAAGTCGCGGATCACGGAATAGAAGTCGCTGTAGACCAGCTTGTACTTGACGCCCAGATAGGCGGCGAAGCCTTGGGTCAGTTCGACCTCGAAGCCATCGCCCGCGCCGGTCACAAAGTTGGCATAGCGAATACCCAGGTGACGCAGTTCGCCTCTGGCTTGAATATCGGGTAGGTCGGTCGCGCCCGCGGCGAGGCTCACAAGGAGCCAGCAAACGAGGAGCAGCGGGAGCGCGCGCAAGCGATGTGGAGTCATTTCTACGCCTCACCTTCAGCGCCATGGCGCCGACAGATCGTTTGTTTAAGGGCTGCAAGGGGACACCGTGAAACACTGAGGGCGAATCCGACCCGACTTCGGAAGACGGGCTTGAAAGACAGGAATCACCCGAGCAACGTCCAGCTCGCGGGGAGGCGATGCGTGCCGAAACGGTCACGACCGCACTTGAGGGGATGGATCCATCCGCGCCAGTGGTTGACACCACCCGGCAGAGCAATCGTGCGCGTCAATAGTGACTCTTTATGAAATTAGATGCTGTGCGCGCCGTCTCAAGCTCTGCGCTCGAGGTCTCGCTGGAGTCTTCCCTAACCGCTGGCACTTGCATGCAACGCAGGCGATTGGCGCCTTCCCTTACCGGGCAAGCCGATAGGGCGCGACGAAGAAGATGACCGCCAGGCCGATGAGGCTGATGATGGCCAGCGCGGAAGCCAGCCGATAGACGAGCCGCCAGCCGGGGTTGGCCTTGCGGATGATCCGGAAGTCCTCGACGTGAACGGTTTCGCAGGCACCGTTGCCGGTATCGGCGCGGGTCGTGCTGGTGCCGCGCTGGAATCCGCCCGCGTGGGAGTAGCTGGCCAACTGACCGCGAAAATAGATCTGATCGCCGACCTCGGCGCTTTTTATCGCCTCCAGGATCGCGGGCTCGTGACTGAGCAGATGGTTGTTGGAAAGCTGATCCCAGGCAAAACGGCCGGCCGTGGTGGCATCGTTGGTCGAGATCCAGCAGGTCCAGGTGGTGTTCGCGTAGCGCATGTCGCGAAAGACGCCGCTGGCGACGTTCGTGCCCCAGACGACGCAGAGGTCGCGGATGTTGATGAAGTCCTTCCAATCCTTGAAGTGATAGATGTCCCAAAAGACATCGCTGTCGTGAAGACTGACCACCACGCCGTCGAGTTCGTAGTCGAACAGGGGCTCGATCCGGTATTTGATGCCCTTGGCTTCCACCTGGAAGGGCTGGGTGAGGGTGGGTGTCTGGCGCGGCTCCGTCAGGCGCGCGAGGTCGTAGGCGTCGTGCGCGGGGAGTTGGTCCTTCTTCCAATGGCTCCAGATCGCGAGCCCCAGGCTGGAGAGAAAGATCAGCAACAGGAGCTGATTGACCAGCCGGTAGGGGAAGTTGCCCGTCTTCTCCTGGGCGATCGGCGGGACCGCCGCGCCCTCGGCGCGCTGTCGCGCGTGCTCGAACTTGGCGAAGACGATCCCACAGCGGCGGCAGCTCTCGCCCGGCGGCTGTTCCTCGCCACACTTCGGGCAACGCATCTGGACCCTTTCCATGTGCATGTCGAGCGGCCGGTCGAAGGCGTCAGCGGCGGCGATCGGCGCGCTCGGGGCGGGTGTATCCGCGTGGATCGCGCAGACGATACCGGCCCGCTCGAACCGTGCCTTGGCGTCCTCGGCCTGCGCGCGCGTAAGCAGGCCCTTGAGCGGCCGAGGCTTGCCGTTCAGCGCCGCGTCCGCCTGGGGGAGCGTCAGGCGGAGCAACTCGGCCAGCGCGGCGACCGCCGCCTGCCGTTTCGCCTCGGGCAGTAGCTCTCCAGTCAGGATCAGGGAATAGTGTTTCATGTGGGCCTCGTGCCTCGATCGCCGAACGGCCGATCTCCAGTGCGATCTTATGCGGACAGGGTCGAACGGAATGTGTAGGACTCGACAACTTGGCGACGCATAGAATGGGTGGTTTGCGAGCCAAGTGCTCGCGCCATGCGGCAAGCCCGCGCGGACAGGGACGCCCCGGCGCTTCGGGGTGGCTGTGCTCCTGGTCGTTTCGATGAGTCAACCATGTCAGATCCATTGATCTCGGGTCGGGTTCAGCCGACCCGCATCGCCTGTTTCTTCTCCACCTCTGGCCATAGCGGGGTGGATCGCGCGGCGCGGCACCTGATTCCGGCCCTGGCGCGGCGCGGTTATCGGGTCGATCTGCTCAAGGTGCGCCGCCACGGGCCGAATCTGAACGCGATCCCGGAGGGTGTCCGGGTCATCGATCTGGGCTCGCGCCACACCTTCGCCTGTCTGCCCGCCGTGGTGCGCTATCTGCGCCGCGAGCGGCCGGCGGTCATGCTTTCGGACAAGGATCGGGTCAATCGGGTCGCGCTCCTCGCCCGCGCCCTGGCGCGGGTGCCGACCCGTTTGGTGTTGCGCTCCGGCACGACCATCTCGATCGACCTCGCCACCCGGAGCGTCGTGGAGCGCTGGGTTCAGCGCAATTCCATGGGCCGGCTCTATCCCTTCGCGGAGCAGGTCATCGTCGCGAGCGCGGGGGTCGCCGATGACATGGCGGATTACACCGGACTTGAGCGCGCACGCATCCGCGTGGTGCCGCCGCCCGTGGTCCCGGCCAGTCTGTTCACGGCCACGCCAGCCCGCCCGGAGCACCCCTGGTTCGGTCAGTCCGGTGTCCCCCTGATCCTGAGCGCGGGCGAGCTGTGCGGGCGCAAGGATTTCGAGACGCTGATCCGGGCCTTCGCGCGCCTGCGGGCCGAGCGGACCTGTCGGCTCATGATCATCGGACATGGCGCGGCCCGCGAGCGGCTGCTCGCGCTCGCCAGCGCGCTGGGCGTCGCCGAGGATGTCGCCCTGCCTGGGTATGTCGCGGATCCCTACGCCTACATGGCCCATGCCGACCTCTTCGCCTTTTCCTCCCGCTGGGAAGGGCTGGGTTTCGTGCTGATCGAGGCCCTGGCCGTGGGGACGCCGGTGGTCTCGACCGATTGCCCAAGCGGGCCGCGCGAGATCCTGGACGGCGGGCGTTATGGCCGCCTGGTTCCGGTCGGCGATGACGCCGCGCTCGCGCAAGCCATGACGGCGACGCTGGATGCCCCGTTGTTGCCGGAACAGTTGCGTCAGGCCGCCCTGCCCTATGAGATCGAAGCCAGCACGGACGCCTACCTGGACGCGATGGGCTTGCCACCCTGGGTGGATGCCCGAAACCCCGACGTCGCCTAAGCGCGCGATCGGCGGTGCCAGCCATGCGCCTTTCGCGGTAATCTTTGGGTCCATCCTGATCGCCAAGCTATCGACCGAGTGACGCGCATGCAGAATCCATCCCCCGAGCCCAGCGGGCAGACCCCATTCGATCCGCGCCAGCATCTGCCCGCTCGGGCGCTGATCGAATCGCAGGCGCGCGCCGCGCTGGCCGAGGACCTGGGCGCGGGCGATCTGACGGCGGAGCTATTGCCCGCCGGGCAGCTCTCCCAGGCCACGCTCATCACGCGCGAAGCGGCGACGCTTTGCGGTTGCGCCTGGTTTGAGACGGTCTTCCGACTGCTGGACCCCGAGGTCGCCGTGCGCTGGGAGGCGCGCGACGGCGAGCGCATCGAGCCAGGGCAACGGCTTTGCACACTGGAAGGACCGTCGCGGGCCCTGCTGACCGGCGAGCGGACCGCCATGAACTACCTGCAAACCCTGTCCGGGACGGCCACCCGCGCGCGCCGCTACGTCGATGCCGTGGCGAGCCTGCCGGTCAAGATTCTGGATACCCGCAAGACCTTGCCAGGGCTGCGCGCGCAGCAGAAATACGCCGTGCGATGCGGTGGCTGCCACAACCATCGTCAGGGGCTCTTCGACGCCATTCTCATCAAGGAGAATCACATCCTGGCGGCGGGCTCCATCCCGGGCGCGCTCTCCGCCGCTCGGACGCTGCATCCGGAGGTCCCGATCGAGATCGAGGTCGAGTCGATCGGCGAACTCCAAGAGGCACTTGGCGGGGGTGCCCGGCTGATCCTGCTCGATAACTTCTCGCTCGACGAACTGCGCCGCGCCGTGGCCCTGAACGCGGGCCAGGCACTCTTGGAGGCGTCAGGGGGTGTCAACCTGGACAGCGTCCGCGCCATCGCCGAAACCGGCGTCGACCGCATTTCCGTCGGCGACCTGACCAAGGACGTGACGGCCCTGGATCTGTCGCTCCGCTTCGTCGCACTGTAGCGCCGCGAGCTAGGGCGGAAAGACAAGCCGCAATCCGGCGCCGTGGATTCGGCTGTCTGGCGGCTCGTCGCGGCGATAGCTGGCTCGCCGCAGGCAGGGTTGGGTGAAAAGGGATGCGCCGCGCTGGACGCCGTGATTGCGCTCGAAGTCGTTCTGGGCGCTGCGGGCGTCCGGGAAGGGTGAGAATTCCGGGTAGGGGTGGAAGGGGTTGGCGCACCACTCCCAGACCTGTCCGATCCCGCTGAGATGTCCGCCGCGGGCGGCGACCTCCCATTGGTATTCGTGCTGCACGACGGCGCCCGCCCGATCGCCACCGAGGCTTGCGACCCAGGCGGCATGGGCGTTGGCATCGTCGCGACTCAGTCCGCCGACGGGTTGATCGGGGATCAGGTCGCAAGGACCGTTGACGCCGATCTCATACCAGGCACCGCTGGCGTCGCGTCGCCAGGCGAAGGGTGTCCGATCGGAACCCGCCGCGTCGCTGGCCTCCATGAAGGCGAGATACTCGGCGTTGGTGACGGGCTCGCGCGCGATCCTGAAGCTCCCCAGCACGACCGCCTGGGGCGGCAGTTCGTTGTCGAGGGCGCGGGGATCGTTCCGGGCGCCGACGCGATAGTGCCCTTGGGTGACGAGAACGCCAGGACCGCTCGGGATGGCGGGCGCGATGGGCGCGCGAACGCGATAGTCCGCGCTCGCTTGCGCCAGATGGTGCAGCCGCTTGAGCGCCAGCAGTCGCTCGAAGGTGCGCGCGTGCATCTGCGTGAGGTGCCAGGCCAGTCGGTCGTCGGAAAGCAGTGGATGCGCGGGAAGGGCGCCCGGCGTCGCGAGCCGGCGCAGGTTCTCATGCTGGATCTCCTCGGCCCAGTGCAGCAGATGCTCCACCGGAGGGAGTTCGGCGCAGGTGGCTGACGGCTCCACCGTCGGGTCGTCGAACAGGTGCCGCACCCGCGCGGTCAGATCGTCCTCGCCGCCTGGAACCTCGCGCAGCCAGTAGGTCTCGCGATAGACCGCCTCGCCGAGTTGCCAGCCGGCACAGCCCAGACGTGGGTCGAGCGGGCGATTGACGACGTCCGCCGGGAGGCCGCGCACCAGTTCTCGCAGCAACTCCTGGAGGTGACCCAGGGCACCCAGGAGGGTCGGATCGGTCATGCCCGCCACGCTTCCGCCAGCGCGCGACTCGGCTCAGCCATCGCACGGGTCTCCGAGTTGGTGCTCAAGCCGCCGCAGACGCTCGCGCAGGGTCTCGATCTCATCGAGCAGATCGAGCGCCAGCGCGGTCCCGGCGAGGTTCAGGTCGAGGTCGCGCTGGAGCCTGAGGGCGCGGCGGGCGCGACGCACCTCGATACCGGTGAAGCGCCAATCGTGGGGGAGCTGACCGCGTGGGCGCAGCAGGCCCTCCGTCACCATCAGCTTGACGATGCGGCCATTGGCGCCGCACAGACTGGTCAGTTCAGCGAAAGAGACGGTCCATTCCTCGTCCAGCAGGATCCCTTCGATGTCTGTCTCGGTCTGTGCCATGAATTCAGACTCCCAGTTGCGCCCGCGGGTTGAATTTGAGCTGCTCGGCCATGCGGCGATAGACCTCGCGGGCGGCGTCGGAATCGGCCGGCGGGGTGACGATCTCCAGCAGGACGATCTCGTCGCCGGACGGCGCGCCAGGCAGGCCGCGTCCCTTCAGGCGCAGCTTCTGCCCGGACTGGGATCCCGCCGGGATCTTGAGATTCACCGACCCGCCCAGGGTGGGCACGGTCACCGTGGCGCCCAGTGCCGCCTCCCAGGGGGCGATGGGCAGGCGGAGCTGGATGTCCTTACCCTCGGGGGTGAAGTGGGGATGCGCCTTGAGATCGATCTCCAGATAGAGGTCGCCGGCCGGACCGCCATTGAGCCCCGGCGTTCCCTGTCCGGCGAGCCGGATCTGGCGGCCCTGGGTCACGCCGGCCGGGATGCGCACGTTCAGCGTCTTGGGGCGGGGCTTGCGCTGCCCGTCGGGACCCACCTCCGGCACGTCGAGCTTGATCTGCCGGGTGGCGCCGGCGATAGGCGTCCTCCAGATCGATGGCGAGCTTGACGCTTTGATCCTGGCCGCGCCGTCGCCGACCCTCCTTGGGGTCGGATTTGAACGCCCGCCCGAAGATGCTTGAGAAGAAATCGCTGAAGTCAGTCGGCTCGTTCGGGTCGAACTTGAACTCCGCACGACCGCCGGCGCCGGGCGGCGGGCGGAAGTCCTGCCCTGCGCGCCAGTTGGTTCCGAGCGCGTCGTAGGCGGCGCGTTTCTCGGGGTCGCGCAGCACCTCGTTGGCCTCGTTGATCTCCTTGAAGCGGGCCTCGGCGTTCGGCTCCTTGCTGACGTCGGGATGATACTTGCGGGCGAGCTTGCGGTAGGCGCGCTTGATGATGTCCTGGGAGGCGTCGCGCGCCACTCCGAGTGTCTTGTAATAGTCCTTGTATTGCATCGAAACGTCTCGGGAGAAAGGGTATATCCGCACTGGGGTCATCGACTTCGACCCCGCGCATCTGGCCAACGCGGACCGCTTGCCGCCGGCTTTCGGTTACGCTCGGCCAGACGAGGATTGTATGTGAAGAGCGCCCTATGCTGCGCGTGAAGCCTCGGGCGCGTGGGCCGGCACCGTGCGATCTTTCGCCCAAGCCCGCAGACTCTCGATCTGCGTGTCCATGACGACGGAGAGCGGCTGGGTATTGCCGATCTCGGCCAGTAGGGCCTTGGTCGTCAGGGCGCCCTCCCGGGTCGTATCCGCGAACAGTGCGGAGACCACGGCCTGCTCGATACCCGCCCCGGTGAAGCCCTCGCTCGCCTCGGACAGCGCCGCCAGGTCGAAGTCGTCGGGGTTTAGTCCGCGCTGGCGGAGATGGATGGCGAGGATCTCGCGGCGAACCTCGGCGGTCGGCAGGTCGACGAAGAAGATTTCGTCGATGCGTCCCTTGCGGATCAGTTCGGGCGGGAGTCGGGAGATATCGTTGGCGGTGGCGGCCAGGAAGACTCGTGAGCCGCGCTCGGCCATCCAGGTCAGCAAGGTGCCCAGGACACGCCGGCCGACGCCTTCATCCTCGGAGCCGCTGGCGATGCCCTTTTCGATCTCGTCGATCCAGAGCACGCAGGGTGCCATGAGATCCGCCGTCTCCAGCGCCTTGCGCAGATTCTTCTCGGTCTCGCCGATGTATTTGTCATAGAGAGCGCCGAAATCCAGCCGCAGCAGCGGCACGCCGAAGCATCCCGCCACGGCCTTGGCGGCGAGACTCTTGCCGCCGCCCTGCACGCCGAGCAACAGCACCCCGCGCGGATGATCGCGCTGGCGGTCGGGGTCCATGAAGGCCGCGCGGCGGCGCTCGATCCATGCCTTGAGATTGGCGAGTCCCGCGACATCGGCGAACGAGCGGGTGTCGTGCTCGAAGCTGATGATGCCCTCGGGGCTCAAGAGCTCGTACTTGGCCCGCTTGACCGCCTCGACGTCGTCCATGGTGATGGCGCCGTCGTTGCGGATGGCGTTGCGGATGAGCCGGCGGGCGTCGGACTCGGTGATGCCGAGCAGGTTCTCCGTCAATTGGTCCAGGGCTTCGCGGCTGGTGCGCACGCTCCCCTGGTCGCCGACCTCCTGCCAGCGCCGGGCCTCCTCGCGAATCAGCGCCTGAATGCGACTGCGATCGGGCAGGCGCAACGCGAATCGCACGCTCAGATGGCGTAGCTCCGAGGGAACCTCCAGCGCATGGCTGACCAGAATGAGCGTCCGGGGTAGGCCTGCGTAGCTCTGGGCGATCTCCTTCAGCAACCGAACGTGCAGCGGGGTGTCCAAATAAGGGTGGAAGTCGAGCAGCAGATAGATGCCTCGCTGAGTGGTGAGCCGGATATGTCTCAGAACCTCGGTTGGTTCGGCCAGCATCCGCTGCGGATCGGCATCGAATTCGATGCGCCGCAGGCCGTCCGTCACGGTCCAGCTAAAGGCGGGCTCGGAAATTCGCATCGCCAGACCGGAGAAGAGTTCGATCACCCGCGGCTCCTCGATCGACTCGATCAGGACGATGGGGGTGTCGGAGCGCAGCAAGAGTTCGAGGTCGTGGAGATCCGGGTTCATTGGGCCTGGGCCTTGTGCGTCAAGTGGCTCAGGAATATCAGGAGCCGCCAGGATCCTCAAGTTTGGGCGCGGGGTTGTGTGAATGGGGTCGGATCTCGTTCGCGGACATGGCGGCGGCGCCTATCGCCGCTCTGGCTGACGCGCATTCAGCCTCGGTTCATCTACCTGGCTGTAGGCTACTTCCTCAGAAACCAGGTCCATGCACGGTCGACACGGCGGTCCGGGATGCGCCGCCCACCTGGGCTCGACCGGGCTCCCACTCTCTCCATTGGCGAGGTGAATAGAATGAAACGGACAATGCTTGCGGTCTCCACTCTGGTGCTCCTCTCGACGGTCCCGCTGGTGACCGAGGCCCAGCCTCACCCCGGGGGGCCCGCTGCCGCCGGGTTCCTCGGCGGTCTGTTCGCGGGCTTGCTGCTCAATGGGCCGCCGCCAGCACCGCCGCCAGCGCCCATGGTGATAGAGCGACGTCCGGGACCACCATACCCTGGTTGGCATCATCGTCCAGACTACCGGCGGCATTGGCGCGACGATCGGCGCGATGACTGGCGTGATGACGACCGGCCGTCACGCGGGTATTGGCGTGACTAGGGTACCGGGTATGGCACTCCGGGAGCTTGGATCCCTTTCGTCCCGCTTCATGGTGAGGTGACCTGAAGCACCTGATATTGACCGGGGTTCAGGTCGCCCAGCCGCCAGTCTCCGATCGCCACCCGCA
>CAWFSC010000021.1:212500-506833 GCA_963818415.1 uncultured Gammaproteobacteria bacterium
CTTGTCGGGTAAGTTCCGACCTGCACGAATGGCGTAACGATGGCGGCACTGTCTCCACCCGAGACTCAGTGAAATTGAATTCTCGGTTAAGATGCCGAGTACCCGCGGCTAGACGGAAAGACCCCGTGAACCTTTACTATAGCTTTGCACTGGACGTTGAACCGACTTGTGTAGGATAGGTGGGAGGCTGTGAAGCGTGGACGCCAGTTCGCGTGGAGCCATCCTTGAAATACCACCCTGGTCTGTTTGACGTTCTAACCTCGCCCCGTTATCCGGGGTAGGGACCGTGCATGGTGGGTAGTTTGACTGGGGCGGTCTCCTCCCAAAGTGTAACGGAGGAGCACGAAGGTACCCTCAGCGCGGTCGGAAATCGCGCGATGAGTGCAAAGGCATAAGGGTGCTTGACTGCGAGACAGACAAGTCGAGCAGGTACGAAAGTAGGTCTTAGTGATCCGGTGGTTCTGTATGGAAGGGCCATCGCTCAACGGATAAAAGGTACTCCGGGGATAACAGGCTGATACCGCCCAAGAGTTCATATCGACGGCGGTGTTTGGCACCTCGATGTCGGCTCATCACATCCTGGGGCTGAAGTCGGTCCCAAGGGTATGGCTGTTCGCCATTTAAAGTGGTACGCGAGCTGGGTTTAGAACGTCGTGAGACAGTTCGGTCCCTATCTGCCGTGGGCGTTGGAGACTTGAGGGAAGCTGCTCCTAGTACGAGAGGACCGGAGTGGACGAACCCCTGGTGTTCCGGTTGTGTCGCCAGACGCATTGCCGGGTAGCTACGTTCGGACGGGATAACCGCTGAAAGCATCTAAGCGGGAAGCCCCTCCCAAGATAAGGTCTCCCTAGGCACTTGATGCCTCTAAAGGTCCGTTGAAGACTACAACGTTGATAGGCCGGATGTGGACGTCCAGTAATGGATGAAGCTAACCGGTACTAATTGACCGTGCGGCTTGACCATATAACACCCAAGTGCGTTGCCTTACGATCACACCCAATTGTCGCCGTCGGCCATCGTCGATCGCGTACCCTTTTCCTGGCGGCCATAGAGACGTGGAACCACCTGATCCCATCCCGAACTCAGACGTGAAACGCGCCCTCGCCAATGCTAGTGTGGGGCCTCCCCATGCGAAAGTAGGTCACCGCCAGGACCCTCTCCCCAAAACCCCCGCCTCATCAGAGCGCGGGGGTTTTCTTTGTGGAACGAGCGGCCAATCCGAGCGCACCACTCAAAACACTCCGCGCGTCATGCAGCGGGTTGCCGAGCGCCGCGAGCGCCTCCCCAGGTCTGCCTCAGCGAGGTCGCCAGAGTGCTCCAGTCGTTCGCGACCAGTCTCGTCGCCGGGCGCGGGCTGTAGAGCTCGGTCACTGTGGGTGTTCGCTCGGGGAGCTGGTCCCGAGGCGCAAGATCTAGGGCGTGTCATCAATTCTGATCGTGTGGGATTATCGGGCCTGCCACTTCCGCTGACGAACGATCATGGAGCCCCGTGAGATGACACCGCGCCGCTACGCCTTGCGTGATGACCAATGGGATCGCATCAAGGATCTCCTGCCGGGCCGCCCCGGTGACGTTGGGGTCACTGCACGGGATAACCGATTATTTGTCGAAGCGGTGTTGTATCGCTACCGGGCTGGGATTCCCTGGCGCGATCTGCCGGAGCGCTTTGGCGATTTTCGGGTGATTCATCCGCGGTTCTCGCGTTGGGCGCGCACCGGGGTGTGGTTGCGGATCTTCGAGACCTTGGCCGCGGACGCCGACAATGAGTACGCCATGCTCGACAGTACCATCGTGCGAGCGCATCAACAGAGCGCGGGCGCCCAAAAAAAGCCGGTGGTGACCAAGCGATCGGGCGCAGCAAAGGCGGCTTGAGCACCAAGATCCATGCACGCACGGACGCTTTGGGTAACCCCACCGGGTTTTATCTGAGCGGGGGGCAGGAGTCTGACTTGGTGGGTGCCGATCACTTGCTTCCCGGCCTGGAGGCCGAGGCGTTGCTCGCCGACAAAGCCTTTGATGCCGATGAGCGGGTGCTCGCGGTGTTGGACGCGATGGGAACCGTCGCGGTGATCCCCCCGAAGCGCAACCGCCTCGTTCAGCGTGACTATGACAAGGCATTGTACAAAGCACGCCATCTGATCGAGATTTTTTTTCAAAAACTCAAGCAATACCGAGCGATTGCGACGCGCTATGACAAGTTGGCCCGCAATTTCCTGGCGGGGGTTCATTTAGCAGCGGCGAGCATCCTGCTCACGTGATGGACATCTCCTTGATCTCAGTGCTAATCCCACACGATCAGAATTGATGACACGCCCTAGGATTAGCTGTCCGCTTCCCGGGCCAAGGAGTCACTCCGTGCCCGGAGTCCGAGCGACCGTTAGTGCCCGGTCGGGGGATCGGTGAGATTCCCGGCAATGCTGGAGCGGAAGCTCAGACAGCTCGTGTCGATCGTTCCGGAGCGGGCTGCGGGCCCTAGAAGAAGTGGGTGGCATGGGCAGCCCAAGCGCGGGTGGCTATCCGTCTGCTTAGGCCGCGAATCTGGCGGGACGCTTGTCCATAATGGGTGTGTGCGCCTTACAGCCCACGCATCCATGACCCGCGCAGGGAGGCGGCTTCCGGCCGTTCGACCGCCGCCCTGACCTGCGCCAGCAGACGCGCCTTGTCGGCCCCGAGCGTGCCTTTGAGCACCAGCCAGTTCGAGGCGTGATCGGAGCGGAAGATGGTTCGCCGAAGGTCGAGCGCGGACAGGAAGCGTTCCATTTCACGGAACAGCCCGGTGGGCGACAGGGCTTGCCAGTCGGGCCAGGCGGCGCGATAGCGCTCGCCGCCGTTGTTCAGCATGAGCACCAGAGTGGACAGGTACTCGGGCGCCGTGACATTGATCAGGCGCGCGGAGTTGTCCGCGTGTTGCGCGCTCAGCGCCTCGCCACCGAGGCCATTGATGATCATCACCGAGCGGCGGATGCCGGCCGCGCCCAGCTTGTCGAGCGCCGCGCAGGTCGAGTCGAAGGTTTCGCCCTTGTCGACCCGCGCGAGCACGCTGTCATCGCCCGATTCCGCGCCCAGGTAGGCGAGTGTCAGGCCCGCCTCGCGCAGCTCCCTCAGCTCACTGACCGTCTTCTTGTTCAGATTGCGCGCCAGGCAATAGCTGGAGACACGATGCACGGATGGCAGATGGGTGCGGATCGTCTCCAGGTAGACCAGCAGGCGGCGTGTCGGTAATGCCAGCGCATCACCATCGGCCAGGAAGACGCGCCTCGCCTCGTCGCCTAGGTGCTCGCCGGCGCGGCGGATGCTGTCCAGTACCTCGTCTGCCTCCCGGGCACGGAAGCGCTTTTGCGGCGCCCGATACATCTCGCAGAAGAGGCAGCGATTCCAGGAACAGCCGTCGGTGACCGGCAGGATCAGCGAGTCGGCCTCGCTCGGCGGACGGTAGACCGGCTCGACATAGCGGATTGGTGGATCATGGTCCAAGCTCTTACCCTCCGAATAAGCCGCGCCACCTTACCCACCCCGGCAATCAGGGGCAAGGCTGCGCAACGCGGGAACCTGGCCGTTCCAGGGTCGATTTTTACACGCCATTTACAAGGGCTGGAGGCGGTTTGGGTCATGCTGCCCAACCAGGGACAATCTTGATCCACCCCATGGGCAGATGTCTCCAAACGGGTCCGGGCGTGACCGGGAATCGCCCAAGGTCTGCCCTGGCCTCGGGCCTGCTGTCCCAAGTGCCTGCCTAGACTGCGGTGACCTAATACCCGCATCGGAACCCTGTATGATCGCCCCAACCGCACCCAGAAACCGCCGCCCATGGCTGGCGCTCGCCGCAGTTTGCCTCATCGTCAACGCAATCATCCGTGCCAGCCGGGGTGGACTCGGCGCCCGAGGTCCAGGCTCAGCCCCTGCCCGCCGCGACCGACGCCACTCTGAGCGAGACCCTGGGTCAGCCAGTCTCACTCGACGACCTGGGCAGCGGTCGGCTCCTGCTCCAGGGCGCTGAGCCCGGCCGACTCTATCCGGCCCCGACCCTGGATACGGACGTGGCGATGCAGGTCGCCGGGCTGGTCGCCCGGGTCCGGGTCACCCAGACCTTCAGCAACCCGACCGCGAGTTGGCTGAACGGCATCTATGTCTTCCCCCTGCCCGAGGACTCGGCGGTCGACCGCCTGCGCATGACCATCGGGGAGCGGGTCATCGAGGGCGAGATCCAGGAGAAGGGTCAGGCCCGCGCCGCCTATGAGGCAGCGCGCGACCAGGGGCGCTCGGCCGCGCTTACGGAGCAACTGCGCCCCAACCTCTTCCGCAACTCGGTGGCGAACATCGGCCCAGGCGAGCAGGTCAAGATCACCATCGAGTACCAGCAGGCGGTGCGTTACGCGGACGGGCGCTTCTCGCTGCGCTTCCCCATGACCGTCGGGACCCGCTACATCCCGGGCACCCCGAGCCTCGGCGGATTCGACGGTCAGGGCTGGGCGCGGAATACGCGATCAGGTTCCGGACGCGAGCCAGATCACCCCGCCGGTGACGCCGGTCGGTCAGGGTCACGACAACCCGGTGACACTGACCGCCGACCTCGACCCCGGTCTGCCCCTGGCCGAGGTCACGAGCCCCTACCACCCGATCGTCCGCGAACAGGGGGAGGGCAACCGGGAGCGCATCCGCCTGACCGGGCCGGTCCCCGCCGACCGCGACTTCGAGCTGATCTGGCGCCCGGCGCCGGACCAGGCGCCTCGGGCCGCGCTCTTCACCCAAGGCCTGGACGGCGAGACCTACGGGCTCCTGATGCTGATCCCGCCGCAGCTCGATCGCAGCCCGAACCTGCTGCCGCGTGAGCTGATCTTCGTGATCGACACCTCCGGGTCCATGTCCGGGACCTCCATCGAACAGGCGCGAGCGGCGCTTCAGCTCGGGCTCGCGGGGCTGCGTCCGGGCGATACCTTCAATCTGATCGAATTCAACTCGGTCACCCGCGCCCTCTACCCCAGCCCGGTCCCGGCGGACCCCGAGCACCTGGCCGAGGCCGCCGCCTTTGCCGCCGGGCTGCAAGCCGACGGCGGGACCGAGATCGCCGCCGCGCTCAACACCGTCCTCGACGGCAAGACCCACGCCGAGCGGCTGCGCCAGGTGGTCTTCCTGACCGATGGGGATGTGGGCAACGAGCAGGCCCTGTTCGACCTCATCGGGCGCCAGCTCGGCGACTCCCGGCTCTTCACCGTCGGGATCGGCTCCGCCCCGAACAGCCACTTCATGGAGGAAGCCGCCGCCGTGGGGCGCGGAACCTTCACCTACATCGGCGCGGTGGACGAGGTGCGGGAGCGCATGCACGAACTCCTGACCCGGTTGGAATACCCGGTGCTGGCGGATCTGACCCTGGGCTGGGAGGGCGGCGGCGAGCTGGACTATGCGCCCAAGCCCCTGCCAGACCTCTATGTGCAGGAACCCCTGGTGGTCAGCTTCCGCGCCCCGGGGGCGCTCCACGAAGGCCAGGCACTGGCGGTCAGCGGACGCATGAACGGGCGCGACTGGTCCAGCCGCATCCCGCTCGTCGGCGGCGGACAGGCCCAGGGACTGGATGTCCTCTGGGCGCGCAACCGCATCCAGGCGCTGACCCGGTCCCTGAGTCGCGGGGCCGATCCCGCCGAGGTTCGGGCCGAGATCATCCGGCTCGGGCTCAAGCATCGGATCGTCACCGAGCACACCAGTCTGGTGGCCATCGACCAGGTCCAGCGACGCCCGCCGGAGGCGAGCGCCAGCGATGCCCAGATTCCGGTCAAGCAACCACAGGGCTGGGATCTGGCCATCCCCGGGGCTGGACTGGACCCCGCCGCCAACGCCACGGCCCTGCCCCAGACCGCGACCCCGGCTGGTCTGCTGCTCTGGATCGGCACCGCGCTGCTCGCCCTCGCCCTGCCGCTGATCGGCTGGGGACGCTGGACTCGGAGGACCTGATGGACGCCAGGATGAGCCGCCGCGGGATCCTGGCGCTCGGCGCCCTGATCCTGGTCGCCGCCCTGGCGAGTCTCGGCAGCGGCGGCTATATCCTGGCGAAGGCGCGCGTCGCCCAATGGCTCCTGGAGGGGGCTTGGGCGAGGACCCTGGCCGGTGAGACGCAGGTCCGCCCCTGGCCCTGGGCGGATACCTGGCCGGTGGCACGTCTCGATCTAGGGTCCAAGCGGCGGCGGCGTCCTGGTCCTGGCCGGGGCCTCCGGGCGGACCCTCGCCTTCGGGCCCGGGCACCTGGGCTCCACGCCCCTGCCGGGGGCGGGCGGCAACAGCGCCATCGCCGGACATCGCGACACCCACTTCGCCCCCCTCGCGGGGCTCGCGCCGGGTGACCTCATCAGTATCGAGGTGCCTGGGCGCACTCTGCGCTACCGGGTCGCCGAGACCCTGGTCGTCGATCGGCACCAGACCGAGGTTCTGGACAACCGGTGGGGCGACGCTCTGACCCTCATCACCTGCTACCCCTTCGCTTCCATCGTCCCTGGCGGTCCCCTTCGATTCGTCGTTCGCGCGGTGCTGGAGCCCGCTCCTTGAGCAGGGCCACGCACGCCTGGCCTGATGATCCACCTGGCGATGGCGGACCGCCTGGCATCGCCGACTGGGCCGTTTGCTGCCGCCACCCTGATGCCGGTCCTGAGTTTGGCCCTGTTCGGTACCATCGCGATTCAACCACCGGTCCTGGCGCGCAACTGGACCCGAAGCCCCGGGCGCCAGGGGCGTCTCGCGTTGCACAGCGTTGAAGCCCGGCGTGGGTATGCTGGGCTTTGCCGCGATCTAGCAGCCTGTCGGACTTAACAGGCAGAATCGCCTTTTGAGCGTCCTTAAGAAAGAAAAACGGCGAAATTTTGCTTGAAAACGCTGTTTTTCGTGATTTTTTCCTGATTACGGGCGCAACACGGCCACCCGTTTAAAGTTCCACGTCAGACAGACCAGGGTCCATTCACGCTGGACGTTCTTCAGTCCACGGGCCAGGAACTGACGAACGCCCATCACCGATTTGATGATCTCGAAGACCGGCTCGACGGTCTGCTCCTACGCCGCCCGCCCGGCACGCGTCTTGAACCGATGCGCCATGCGGGCGACCGGGGTCACCTCGGGCGGCAGCGCGCCCGGCTCGCTGAAGCGCTCTGACCAATGGGGATGATGTTCCTCGCGGTTCATGGCAATCAGTGGCACGATCCCAGCGCTCTCGCGGACCTCTGCGTCGCGGGTCTCTGAAATATCCGTTGTCGGACGCTGTGGCGGCTCGGGTTGGCGTGAAGCTTAGCCCCGTTCGGGCTCAGGCGCCTGAAGCAACCGCTCGATCGTGGGCGCCACCTATTCCTTATCGTAGGTGGCCTGGGCGTTGTAACGCTGCTCGAAGCCCCCGCCCGCGACGTGCATGAAGCGCGATTGCTCATCGGTGAGGTTGACCTGGTCCGTCGCTGCGTACGACTCGGGCGTACGGTCGATCAACCATGGGCACCTCGCCGGGGCCGGCGGCTCTCGATCCGCGGCGCTTGGCCACGGCCGATCCAGCGCCCCCAGACGCGCTTCGCGGCGCTTCAGATGTCCTCGGGGACCGCTCATCGGCCACTCTACTGCGATGTCGCCTCGATCGGGCGGCGCTGGGCTCGTCGCACGACCTCAAGGGGGAGCGACAGTCTACCAAGCCGCCCCCCGGCAGCTCCTAGCATTCGCGAGTCGCCGCCCGCCGCGCTCCTCGGGCGGCTCTTCGTCCAAGGCTTTCCGCCGCTCTCCGTGCAAGGTGGACCCGATGAACCGCGAATATCACCGTTGGTACAGCCCGGCTGGGTCGGGACATGGAACTGCTGGTGTTCGGCCGCGCGGGGGCCAAGGTGCTGGTGTTCCCGACCCGCGACGGGCTGATCTATTTCCACGCCCCGACCCAGTCCTGCCCAACCTGGACTGTCCGGATCGGCTGGCGGCACGGCTGCGGATGGACATCGTGCTGGTGATCGGCAGCGAGGATCCCTTCCTCGACAACAATCGCGATCTGAGCCGCACCCTGGGACAAGGGCACCTGGCACGCGCTGCACGAGTGGGACGGACGCGCCCATCAAGGCTATCACTGGCGGCGGATGGCACCTCTCTATCTCTGACGACGCGATGATCACACGGAATACGTCGCGGCCTTCTGTCACACAACCGTCAAATCGCATCGGTAGAGTGGGCGGGGAAATTAACCCAGTTGGCCGGTGAGACTCGGTACGCGCCGCGACCAGGCCCGCGCATCCCAAAAACAGGGCCAGAGTCTGCGAAGACGACCGCCCGCCGAGCCGTTTCCGCTAATATACGGGGTTCGATCCTAGACCACTGCTGAACGCTTTCATGAAAGACCTGCCGACGCCCTATTACCTGATCGACGAGACCAGGCTGCAACGGAACCTCGAGATCATCCAGCAGGTGCGGGAGCGCTCGGGTGCCAAGTCGGTTCTCGCGCTCAAGTGCTTTTCCACCTGGTGCGTCTTCGATCTCATGCGCCAGTACCTGGACGGAACCACCAGCAGTTCGCTGTTCGAGGCACGTCTGGGCTACGAGGAGTTCGGCAAGGAAGTCCACGCCTACAGCGTCGGATTCTCCAGGGACGACGTCCGGGCGGTGCGGGTGTTCGCGGACAAGATCATCTTCAATTCGCTCTCCCAGTTGACGCTGCACTATCCTGATGTCGAAGGCCGAAATCTGGGGCTGCGCGTGAATCCGGGGATCAGCCATTCGCATTTCGATCTCGCCGATCCCGCGCGCCGCTATTCACGGCTGGGGGTTGCCGACAAAACTGCGCTCGCTGAGGCGTCCGACTTGCTGAACGGTCTCATGTTCCATTTCAACTGCGAGAACGACGAGGTCGAGAGTTTCATCCGCTCGCTCGACCTCATCGGGCGCGACTATGGAGATCTGCTCCGCAAGATGGAATGGGTGAGTCTCGGCGGCGGGCTCTCGTTCACCAAGTCCGGCTATCCGCTGGAAACCTTCTGCGCGGCCTTGCGCGATTTCGCCCGTGAATTCGACATCCAGGTCTATCTGGAGCCGGGCGAGGCCGCCATCACCCAGAGCACGGAACTGGTGACGACCGTGCTCGACAAGGTCCACAACGAGATCGACATCGCCATCGTCGACGCCTCGATCGAGGCGCACATGCTCGACCATCTGATCTATCGGACCACCCCCTCGATCGCCTCGCCGGGGGCTGGCGAGCATCCGGTGATGATCGCGGGACGCACCTGTCTGGCGGGCGATGTTTTCGGCGAATTCAAACTGGCGGAGCCCCTGGAGATCGGCAGCGAGGTCCGCATCGCCGATGCCGGCGGCTACACCATGGTCAAGACCAATTGGTTCAACGGCGTCGCCATGCCGTCCATCGTCGTCCGCCGGCTGGATGGGACGGTCGAGCGGATTCGTTCCTTCGGCTACGACGATTTCAAACGCAGTCTTTCCTGAGAGAGAAGAAGGATCATGAAGAAAAACGTACTGATCATCGGCGCCGGCGGCGTCGCGCATGTGGCGGCGCACAAGGCCGCCATGAACAACGACGTGCTGGGCGACATCTGCATCGCCTCGCGCACCCAGTCCAAGTGCGACGAGATCATCGAGAGCGTCAAGCGCAAGGGCCACCTGAAGGATCCATCGCGCAAGCTCTATTCGCGCCAGATCGACGCGCTGGACATCCCGGCGACCGTCACGCTGATCCGGGAGACCAACTCCCAGATCGTCATCAACCTCGGCCAGGCCTTCGTCAACATGTCGGTCCTGGAGGCCTGCCTGGAAACCGGCGCGGCCTACATGGACACCGCCATCCACGAGGATCCGGACAAGGTCTGCGAGACTCCGCCCTGGTATGCCAACTACGAGTGGAAGCGCAAGGACCGCTGCGCGGAAAAGGGCCTGACCGCCATCCTCGGCGCGGGATTCGATCCCGGCGTGGTCAACGCCTACTGCGCGCTGGCGGCCAAGCGCTACTTCGACAAGATCGACACCATCGACATCATGGACGTCAATGCCGGCAGCCACGGCAAGTATTTCGCGACCAACTTCGATCCCGAGATCAACTTCCGCGAGTTCATCAAGGTCTGGACCTGGATCGACCGGCAGTGGAAGGAATACCCGACGCACTCCGTCAAGCGCATCTACGATTTCCCGGTCGTCGGACCCTGCCCGATCTATCTGAACGGCCACGACGAGCTGCACTCGCTGTCGAAGAACATCGACGCCAACAGCATCCGTTTCTGGATGGGCTTCGGCGATCACTACATCAACGTCTTCACCGTGCTGCGCACGCTCGGCTTCCTCGCCCACCTGCCGGTGACCCTGACCACCGGGCCAGGAGGTCGTGCCGCTCAAGGTCGTCAAGGCGCTGCTGCCCGACCCCAAGACGCTGGCGCCCGGCTACACCGGCAAGACCTGCATCGGCAACTTCGTGCAAGGGCTGGAAGGACGGCAAGCACGCGCGAGGTCTTCATCTACCAGGTCTCCGACCACCACGCCTGCTACGAGGAAGTGGAGTCGCAGGGCATCAGCTACACCGCCGGCGTGCCGCCGGTCGCCGCCGCCATGCTGGTCGCCGAGGGCATCTGGGATACCGAAGACCATGGTCAACGTCGAGGAACTCGATCCGGAGCCGTTCATCGCCATCCTCGACAAGATCGGCCTGCCGACCGACGTCAAGGAGATCGAGCCCGGCAGCGCAGCGACTCCTTCGACGGCACGGTGCGCGACCTGGAGCAGGAACTGGCCGAGTCGACCGCGACCGTCACGGTCTCCGCCGCCAATCCCATGATTGCCGTCGCCCCGAAACCGCGTTGATCCTTGCCGACTGCGCGGGCGGGCCGCGCTTCGCGCGGCTCGCCATCATGGTGCCAGACATCCAATGGTGTCTGGTACCCTTCGCGACCAATGTCCGACTCGATCGTGGCGTCCGCCGCGCTTTTTACCTCCGCGCTTGACTCGATCCCTCACACCCTGGCCAAGCGCCCCAGCGATTTTGTTCCCGAGGACTACGCGATGCGTTTCCGCTTCCCAGTCGTCATCATCGACGAGGACTTCCGCTCCGAGAACGCGAGCGGTTTTGGCATTCGTGCCCTCGCCAAGGCGCTCGAGAGCGAGGGGCTGGAGGTACTCGGCGTCACCAGCTACGGCAATTTGACCTCATTCGCCCAGCAGCAGAGCCGCGCCTCCTGCTTCATCCTCTCCATCGACGATGAGGAGTTCGGCACCGGCCTGCCGGAAGAGGTTGAGGAGGTGATCTCCAGGCTGCGCGAATTCGTCAAGGAGATCCGTGTCCGTAACGAGGACATCCCGGTCTTCCTCTACGGCGAGACCCGCACCTCGCGTCACATCCCGAACGACGTGCTCAAGGAACTGCACGGCTTCATCCACATGTTCGAGGACACGCCCGAGTTCATCGCGCGCTATGTCGTGCGTGAGGCCAAGGTCTATCTCGACAGCCTGGCCCCACCCTTTTTCCGCGCCCTGACCCACTACGCGGCCGACAGCTCCTATTCCTGGCACTGCCCCGGACACTCGGGCGGCGTCGCCTTCCTCAAGAGCCCGGTCGGGCAGATGTTCCACCAGTTCTTCGGCGAGAACATGCTGCGCGCGGATGTCTGCAACGCCGTCGACGAACTCGGACAACTGCTCGACCACTCGGGGCCGGTGGCCGCCTCGGAGCGCAACGCGGCGCGCATCTTCAATTGCGACCATCTCTTCTTCGTCACCAACGGCACCTCGACCTCGAACAAGATCGTCTGGCATTCGACGGTGGCGCCGGACGACATCGTGGTGGTGGATCGCAACTGCCATGTGTCGATTCTCCACGCCATCATCATGACCGGCGCGATCCCGGTTTTCCTCATGCCGACGCGCAATCATTACGGGCTGATCGGGCCGATCCCGCTCGACGAATTCCGTCCGGAAAACATCCGGCGGAAGATCGAGGCCAATCCCTTCACCAAGGGGATCCATTCCAGGCCGCGGATTCTCACCATCACCCAGAGCACCTACGACGGCGTCCTCTACAACGTGGACACCATCAAGTCGCTGCTGGATGGCGAGATCGATACCCTGCTGTTCGACGAAGCCTGGCTGCCGCACGCCACCTTCCACGACTTCTACCTCGGCATGCACGCCATCGGCACGGAGCGACCGCGCTGCCGCGACTCCATGGTGTTCGCCACCCAATCGACCCACAAGCTGCTGGCCGGTCTGTCGCAGGCATCGCAGATCCTGGTCCAGGAATCCGACCGGCGCGCCCTGGATCGGGACATCTTCAACGAAGCCTACCTGATGCACTCCTCGACCAGTCCGCAGTACGCCATCATCGCCTCCTGCGACGTCGCCGCCGCCATGATGGAGCCGCCCGGCGGAACCGCCCTGGTGCATGAATCCATCCTGGAGGCGCTCGACTTCCGACGCGCCATGCGCAAGGTCGACGCCGAGTTCGGGGCGGACTGGTGGTTCAAGGTCTGGGGCCCGGACGATCTGGCGGAAGAAGGCATCGGCGACCGCGACGACTGGATGCTGCGCGCGAACGATCGCTGGCATGGTTTCGGCGATCTGGCCCCCGACTTCAACATGCTGGACCCGATCAAGGCGACCGTCATCACCCCCGGCCTGAATGTCGACGGCGAATTCGCCAGTTCCGGCATCCCGGCGGCCATCGTCACCAAATATCTGGCCGAGCATGGCGTCGTCGTCGAAAAGACCGGGCTTTATTCGTTCTTCATCATGTTCACCATCGGCATCACCAAGGGCCGCTGGAACACCATGGTGACCGAGCTGCAGCAGTTCAAAGACGACTACGACCGCAATCAGCCGCTGTGGCGCGTGCTGCCCGAGTTCATCCAGGCCCATCCCTGCTACGAGAAGATCGGGCTGCGCGACCTCTGCGATCAGATCCACGGCCTCTACAAGGCCAACGATGTCGCCCGCCTGACCACGGACATGTATCTCTCCGACTTCGTCCCGGCCATGAAGCCGGCCGTCGCCTTCGCCAGGATGGCGCACCGCGAGATCGACCGCGTCGGCATCGACGATCTTGAGGGCCGGATCACCAGCGTCCTGCTCACCCCCTATCCACCCGGCATCCCGCTGCTCATCCCGGGTGAGCGCTTCAACAGCACCATCGTCCGCTATCTCCAGTTCGCCCGCGAATTCAACACACGCTTCCCCGGCTTCGAGACCGATATCCACGGCCTGGTCAAGGAGAAGATCGGGGGCGAGATCGGCTATTTCGTCGATTGCGTCAAGGCGTTGTAAGGCTCGGAAGCAATGGCGTAACGTCACTGCTCAGGTGTCCCATGCAGCACTGCGGGATGGGCGTGTAAGTTTGCGTCATGCCGGAGCCCGCGCCGCGTGGGTCCCGCCACCAGGACAAGGCAGCGCTTCAGGACCGAGCCGGGAAGAAAGCCCAGGCGGATGGGATCGGTTGCCACTGGCAGGCGCGCACCCCTCTACCTTGAGCGAGAGTGCATCAAGCCTTGCTGCGCACGCGTGGATCGCGTGGGCTGGCTGGTGATTCCGATCCTCAACGAGCGCAACGGGATCCAGTCGCTTGAGCCCATCCCGGCCGAGCCAGGCGCAAACGAAGGGTAGAACAGGCAGTGACACTGGTGGCGAATTCATTCGGCCGGTTTAGCCCGCTCCTTGTTGCAGAGCGGCGAACCTGGAACAGCGGGTTGTAGCCATGGGTGTTCCCGCCAACCATTCGCCGATCCGGATCAGGTTAACCGCAACAGCCGTCACGAGGTGCTGGAGGTGCGTCTTCGCTTCTCCGATGTAGCGACACTGTCGCAGGCCACTGCGGCGGATGGCTTGTTCATGGGTGCTTTCTATGCCTGCACGCGCCGCGTATTGTTGACGAAACACCTCCGTGTTTTGCACTTCGCGCTGTGTCTGCAAGACTTCATCTTCATCCCTGGCTTGCAAGCCAATGATGCGCGGTTCTTTTTTGGCTTTCGTGCAATGAGCGCGCTGGGGACAGGGAGTACAATCTTTCGCCGAGAAGCGGGCCTCCACACGGACGCCTGGAATGGTGGTCTTGGATGACCAGGAGCGACTCTGTTTCCCGAGAGGGCAGGTCACGACCTGCTGCTCCCAGTCGACCTGGAAGTGCGCTTTGTCAAATCCCTCTCCCGCCCGCGCTTGCCAACTCGGATCGTCGGCCACCTGGGCGATGAGGATAACGCCGTGGTCACGTTGACTGTCCAAGAGCACCTGGGCAGAGGTATAACCTTTGTCGACGAGGTGTTCATGCGGCAGGAGTTGGCGTTTGGCCAGCGACGTGTGAACGACCGCGACCATGTTGTCATCGGGTGTGGTCGCCGGGGTGGTTTCGACATTCACGATCAGATGGGGCAAGTCAGCGTCGCACGTTTCGGTCAGATGCACCTTGTAGCCAATCCAGGCGACGCTGCGCTTGGTGCTATAGCGGGCCTCGGGATCATAGGGCGAGGTGACGAGTTCGGCGGATGAGGCCATCTCCTCAACGGCGCGCCAGACCAGGACGTCCTCGACCACCACGTATTGCTCGGCCCAGACTCGCCGCAGCGTCTGCACCGCCGGAATCTTTTCCATCCACGCGTGCTCCGCCATCGCGTTCAGGAGGCACTGCCCATCCGCTCCGATGGTGGCCGCCAACGCTTGGCGGGTTTCTTCGGTTTTTGGCAGGTGGTCGTTTTCAATGCGGCGGCTGTAGCGCTCGTACCAGACGGGCGGGGCCAGTTGCTGCAACCAGTCCGGTGCCACCACCGCCACGCTGTTCAAGGCGGCGCGCAGGGTTTCCCCGACCCGCTCCAGGCGGTTGAGATCGCGCACGGCGGCGAGGACATGGGTGGAATCCGTGCGCTGCCGCCCCCGGCTTTGAGCAATCCCTGCGTCTGTAATTGCTCCAAGAGCCCGTCACGAAGGCGTTGCGTGCCCTTCTCCTTGATCAGCCGGGTGCGGAATTCACTTAGAGCGTGTTTTGAAAGTCCTGGCGCGGGGGGAATCGTTAGAATCTCGGCCTTTTCGCGATGGCCATCAAAACACGCCGGGGCAAGAAGCGCTACCCGACTGATCTGAACGACCGACGCGGGGCCATCATCGAGCTGTTGTTGCCCGAGGCCCGACCCGGTGGATGTCCGCGCCGCGTGGCGATGTGCCAAGTGATCCATGCAATCCTCTACATCCCGCGCTCGGGTGCCGCCTGGCGGTGGTGGCCGCACGGCGAGTTTCCGCCCTGGCAAACGGTCGATGGGTATTTTCGCCGCTTCACGCATCGCGCCCTGTGGCAGCGCATTCACGACACGCTGCGCGCGCAGGTGCGGCGCCGGGCCGGGCGGCACACGCACCCGACGGCGGGCGGTCTGGATCGCCAGCGCGTGAAGACCACCGCCTTGGCCGGGACGAAGGGTTTCGACGCGGGTAAGACGATCCAAGGGCGCAAGCGTCACCTCCGCGTCGAGACCCTGGGGTTGCTGCTGGTGATCGTGGTGACCTCGGCGGCCGTTCAAGACCGCGACGGCGCCAAGCGTGTGTTCCGGTCGCTCACCGGCAGTTGCAAAAAACTGCGTCGGGTCTGGGTCGATGGCGGCTATCGGGGTCAATTGCGACAGTGGGTCGCGCAACGCTTTCGGTTCGTGCTGGAGGTCGTCCTGCGCTCTGACCAGGCCCAAGGCTTTGCGCTGCTCCCGCGCCGCTGGGTCGTCGAGCGCACCTTCGCCTGGCTCTATCGTGACCGTCGCTTGAGTCAGGACGATGAGGTCCTGACCCCGTCCAGCGAGGCCTTCATCCACATCGCCATGATCAACTTGATGCTCGGGCGACTCGCCAAGTAGGACTTTTGAAACACGCTCTCAGGGCTACGACCCGGCAACGCTGATCCTCGAAAAGCGTTATCAAGTCGGCTGCGGCGCTTCCGGCGGCAAGAGCGACATCACCTTACTACGCCGCACTCCGGACCCGACCGAGCAGCCGAATGCGAAGCCGTTGCTGATCATCGAATGCAAGACCTGGGGCGAAGAGCACGACACCGAGAAACAGAAAACCGCTGAGAACGGCGGTCAGATCTTCGGCTATCTGCAGCAGGACCGTGCCGCGACCCATTTGTGCATCTACTCATCGCACCTCGCCGGCGACAAGATCGAGTACCGCAGCGACATCATCCAGGTC
Source organism: uncultured Gammaproteobacteria bacterium (assembly GCA_963818415.1). Classification (GTDB taxonomy): domain Bacteria; phylum Pseudomonadota; class Gammaproteobacteria; order Chromatiales; family Chromatiaceae; genus CAWFSC01. The sequence continues at coordinate 228,644 of CAWFSC010000021.1, forward strand.
GAGGACACGCCGGAAGCTCAGGAGAAGTTCGGCAAGCGGGAAAAGAGCGAAAGCCACACCGCCGCCCGCGATGCCGTCCCGCTGTTCCGCCACGCCCACAACCGTGAGTCGCTGCACCACGTCTGGAAGACCACCTACGCCAGCGCCTTCCAGTCATCCGGTCTCTTCGAGGACGATTTCACCCCTTACGCCATCGGCTACCTACCCAAGCGCGGTAAAGATCTCGCGGAGTGTCGCGTTAGCGCTCGTGATACCCGGCGGGTCGATCCCTCGCCGCCGGGACTCGCGCAATGGCGACAACTTGCTACGCACGGGTTCGTCCCGCTCCGGGCCGCCGCTGCGCCTCGCGGTGCGCCCACCGGGCGCGCGCGGGCTACGCACGGCCCTACGACAAATGACTTGACGGCGTCTCGGAGGCGCTTGCAGATCACCTCCGCGGCTCGGGACAAGGCCCCTTCGTCACTGCGGTGATCCGCCCGCGCCCTACGCCTACCCGGGACTACCGGCCTCGCGCTTCGCGCTTCCATGGCCGGCAGCGTTTGATAGGCAGATGACAGCAGCGCCAGCCGTCGTGAGCGGGATCCGGGATCAATGAGGTAGCGCTGTGGCGGTTCGACGTCAAGGTTGAGTGTTTCCGCCGGGCATAAATAACGCTCCACCAGCACCCCGACCACCGCCGAAATCCCGCGAAATCGGGATTGGCTTGATGTTCCCTCAAGGTCTTGGCGACAGGAAGATCGCCGCCGTCTTCGATCAGGGTCTCACACCACAGATCAACCGCCACCCGCGCCTTACCGATGGCCTCATCCAGGGTAGCCCAGCCGAAAAGCAGACTGGCAAATCGGGCACGACGACGCCAAGGGCGGTCGTTTCCGTGCCCGGTTCAATGGCGACGATGAATTTCATAGGTCGCTCCTTTCGTTGAATCCAGATGGCTTCAGCAACCCACTTCGGCACGATGGCTTTGCTCGTGGTCGCGGTCGATTGGACGTAGATCTACGGATATCGCGGGCACGTCCTTTGATTTAAGTTCGCATTACCGCAAGAAGAGCATGGATTGCTCATCTCCCTGGCTTCGTCTTCCACGGTGGGGGACACAGACTGTCGAATCAGTTGCGCGTTGATTTTTCGACCGTTCTCAACTTCTCTTCAATGCGCTCTCCACGGAACTAGAACGATGAATATCTATGTCGGCAACCTGGCCTACGGCGTGACCCAAGATGAGCTGCGCGACGCCTTCGGCGCCTTTGGTGAAATCTCGAGCGTGAATCTGATCACGGATAAGTTCACCGGGACCTCGAAGGGGTTTGGCTTTGTTGAGATGCCAAACAACGCCGAGGCGGACGCGGCGATCAAGGCGCTCAACGAGACCCCTTTGAAGGGCCGCAATCTGCGGGTCAACCAGGCCAAGCCACGTGGGGAACGTCCGGCCAAAGGGCCGCGCTGGTAAACACGCGCGATCCCGGGGCCAGCAGCCCCGGGATTTTTTGCCCGAGCATCAATCGGGACGAATCGAGACCGGTCCATCACCGCCACGCCGCTGCGCGACACAAACACATCTGGTACCGTACTGGCATCAGCTCCATGTCGGATACCGTTGCATGTCAGGTTCCCGCGCCGATTCCTGCGCTCTCAGCTACCACATTTGCCCTTCCGCCCCCAGGGCGCACCAGTTCAGCGTCGAGATCCGCATCGAGCGACCACCCACTGATTGCTTGACGCTCTCAATGCCGGCCTGGATCCCCGGCAGCTACATGATCCGAGACTTTGCTCGGAACCTGCTCTGCATTTCCGCCCGCGATGCGCGGGATCACCCGCTCGTGCTTGAGAAGCGCGATAAGCAGACTTGGGTGTGTCATGGTGTCACGGGTGCCTGCACGGTCACCTACCAGGTCTTCGCCTGGGATCTCTCGGTGCGCGCAGCCCATCTGGACCACACCCATGCCTATTTCAACGGATCCAGTGTCTTGCTCCGCGTGCATGGCCTGGAGGACCGTCCCTGCCGGATCGAGTTGCTTCCGCCGGACGACGATGCCTGTCGGGATTGGCGCGTCGCAACCAGCCTGCCGCCGCTGGATATCCAGCCCAGGGGATTCGGCCTCTATTGGACCGAGAGCTACGAGGACTTGATCGATCACCCGGTCGAGATGGGTGCCATTGATGACATCAGGTTCGAGGTCGCGGGGATCCCGCATCGGGTCGCGCTGTCGGGGCGGTATCAGCTCGACGAAGGGCGCTTGCGGGACGATCTCGGGCGAATTTGCGGTCAGCATGCGGCACTCTTCGGCGAGCTGCCCGTGGATCGCTATCTCTTTCTGGTGACGGTTCTCGGCGAAGGCTACGGCGGCCTGGAACATGCCTATTCGACCAGTCTGATCTGCGCCCGCGACGACTTGCCCATGCCTGGTGCGGAGGGGCTCTCCGATGGTTACAGGCGGTTTCTCGGACTCTGCAGTCACGAATACTTCCATCTGTGGATGGTCAAGCGGATCCGGCCCCAGGTCTTCATCGGCGGGGGGCTGGACCGGGAGGTCCACACCCGTCTGCTGTGGGCGTTCGAGGGCATCACCTCCTACTACGACGAGCTGGCCCTGGTGCGTAGCGGCTGTATCGACGCCAAGACCTATCTCGGGATGCTCGCCGAGACCATCACCCGGGTGGCGCGCAGTCCGGGGCGCCTGGTCCAGACGCTGGCGGAGGCGAGCTTCGATGCCTGGACCAAGTTCTACAAGCCGGACGAGAACGCCCCGAATGCACTGGTCAGCTACTACGCCAAGGGCGCCCTGGTCGCCCTGGCGTTGGACCTGAGGATTCGTCGCGACACCGGCGGATCCCTGTCGCTCGATGACGTGATGCGCGAGCTGTGGAGCCGCTACGGCCGTTGCGGCATCGGTGTCCCGGAGCACGGCGTGGAAGCCGTCGCGATGGCCGTCACCGGACTCGACCTGCATGACTTCTTCGCCCAGGCGCTTGATTCGAGAGAGGATCTGGATCTGACGCCCCTGCTCGCGACGGTCGGCGTCGGGATGCGTTTGCGCCCGAATCTCGGCGGAAAAGATGTCGGCGGTCTTGTGGAACGCTTCGAGTCGGTGCCGCCAAGGCCAACGCTGGCGATACGTCTGCGCGCGGGGACCGGCGAGGCGACAGTCCAGAACGTGATCTCGGGCGGCGCTGGCGAGCGTGCCGGCATCGCCCCCGGCGACCTTATCGTCGCGGTCGATGGACTGCGCGCCACGGCGGAGAATCTGGATTCCCTGGTCCAGAAGGCCGCGCGCAAAGGCGGCGTCTCCGTCCACCTGTTCCGGCGCGACGAGTTGCTGACCCTGAGCGCCGATCCGCTGCCCGGCGCCGGACGATACCTGTGAGTTGACGTGACTGGACGCGGTGCCGGCGACCCTGATTCAAGCGCGGAGTGCTTGGCTTGCCAGCCTTGCCTGATCGCCTCCTGGAGCGCGAGCTTGGCTTGATCGGGCTGCTCGCGGACGGCGATCTGCATTCGGGTGAAGCGATCGCCAGCCGTCTCGGCGTCACCCGCGCGGCGGTCTGGAAGGCGCTGCGGAAGGCCGCCGAGCGATTCGGGCTGGATCTGGAGTCGGTGCGCGGCCGTGGCTATCGGCTGCGCACGCCGCTCGAATTGCTCGATGCTGGACGCATCCAGGCCGCGCTGTCCGACGCGAGGCGGGCGCGGCTGGGCCAACTGGAGGTGCACCAGCAGATCGATTCCACCAACGCCTATTTGATGCGCTTGGCCGCGACCGGCGCGCCATCCGGAAGCGTCTGTCTGGCCGAGCGGCAGACGGCCGGTCGCGGTCGACGGGGCCGTGCCTGGATCTCGCCCTACGGCGTCAATCTCTACCTGTCGCTGCTCTGGCGTTATCCCTTGGCCCCAGCCGCCTTGGGCGGCATCAGCCTCGCCGCCGGAGCGGTTGTGGCAGAGGCGCTGCGCTCGCTTGGATGCGAGGATCTGGCACTAAAATGGCCGAATGACCTGCTTTGGCGACACCGCAAGCTGGGCGGTCTGCTGCTGGAGGTGGCGGGCGAGTCCCAGGGACCGAGTCACCTGGTGGTTGGGTTGGGAATCAATCTGCGCATGAGCCAGGGGCAGGGGGATTCGATCGACCAACCCTGGACCACGCTCGCCACGGCCCTTGCTGATCGACCGCTCAGTCGCAACGAGTTGGCCGCGCGACTCCTGGATGCACTGTTGGCGGCGCTCGATCGCTACGGTCGCGAGGGGCTGGCGCCCTTCCTCGATCGCTGGCGCGCCTTCGACGCCTATGTGGGCGAGCCGGTCAGGCTGCATCTCGCGGGTCGCGTCATTGAGGGCCGTCATGCCGGAATCGCGGCGGATGGATCGTTGCAATTGGACACGCCGGGCGGGCGTCTCGCCTTTCAAACGGGGGAGGTGAGTCTGCGCCCTATGGAGTCATCTGAGCCATGAATCTACTGATCGACATCGGCAACACGAATCTGCGCTGGACCCGTCACGGCCCGGAGGCTCCGTGGGATGTCGAGGTCGTGCGCCACACGGGCGGCGTGCCGCTGGATCTGCTGGCGCGCTGGGAGTCGCTGCAACCGCCGCAACGCGTCCTGGCGAGCAATGTCGGCGGCGACGCGGTGGCGGACGCACTGAGCCGGGTGACCTGCGCCTATTGGGGGCTGGAGCCGGAGTTCGCGCGGACGCGCGCCGCTGCCTTGGGTGTGCGCGTCGCCTACGCCGATCCATCGCGATTTGGGGTCGATCGTTGGCTGGCGCTCATCGCCGCGCACGCCGACCGGCGCCAGGCCAGCCTCATTGTCGACGCCGGCAGCGCGGCGACCTTCGACCTGCTACTCGCCGATGGCCGGCATCTGGGCGGGTTGATCCTGCCGGGAATCGAGATGATGCGGACGAGCCTGCTGATGGGAACCCATATCCCACGGGTCGAGAGCGAGCCCGTTGGCGATCCCTGGGCGACCGACACCGCGACCGCGGTTGCCGCCGGCAGCGTGCAGGCGCTTGCCGCCCTGACCGCCCGCCTTCACGACCGACTTGCGCGAGAGGCCGGTGAACCGCCGCGGCTGATCCTCACCGGCGGTGATGCCGAGCGATTGCGCGCGCAATTGGAGCGGCCGTTCGACGAAATCCCCGACCTGGTCCTGCGCGGGCTGGCGCTGTTGATGGAGCGTGGCGAATCATCCCTTGATCCGGGGGAGTGATGGCGCGCCTTTCAGGAGCGGCCTGCGAAAATGCAATCCAGGTCTCCCCTGTGCTCGGGCCGCTGCGGGGATGCCCCATCTCCGTCGCGAGCTGATTCGCAGGCCCCTCAAGTGATGCGTGCTGTCAGCAGTTCAAGGTAAACGGCGAGATTCCCCTCGACCATGGCGTCGATGGAGAACTCGCGCGCCATGAGGGCTTGACCGCCAGCGCCGAGTGCGCGGCGGCGCTCCGGATCGCCGAGCAGGAGACCCACGGCTTCACGCAGCGCGGCGACTATCGCCGGGCGGCACCAGCAGGCCGTTCTCGCCGTCGCGCACCGCTTCGGGGATGCCGCCGACACGGCTGGCGACGATGGGTACGCCGGCGCTCGCGGCCTGGAGCAGGGAGACGCCAAGCCCCTCCATCAGCGCCGGATGAACGACCAGATCCAGGCAGGGCAGGATCTCGGCCAGATCCTCGCGGAAGCCGGCCAGTTGGACCTGTCCGCTCAATCCTGCCTCGGCGATGCGGGCGCTCAGTTCGTCGGCGAGCGGTCCCTGGCCGAAGCAATAGCACGCGCAGGTTTGGATGGGCGTCGACCAGCGGGGGCAGGGCCTCGATCAGGAAGCGATGGCCCTTGCGCGCGATCAACTGGGCGATGACGCCGATCAGCAGGGCGTCCTTGGGCACGTCGAGCCGGTCCGCTATGCCGCTCGCGGTTGCCGGGGCGGGCGTAGCTCTCGCAATCGACCGCGCTGCGCACCACCCGCAGCTTGCCGGCGGGAAGCCCTTCCGCGATCAGCACCCGCCCGATGCCCTCGGAGATGGCGATCACCCGATCATGCAGCCGGTACTTGAGCGCGACCAGCCAGCGCGGCTCGGGGTTGTCGACTCGACGGGTGTGGATCACCGGCACCCCGGCGATGCGGGCGGCCATTCCGCCCATCACGTCGGCCCCGATGCGGCTGTGCAGATGCACCAGGTCCGGCCGCTCCGCGCGGATCAGACGCAGCAGACGCGCGGTCATCAGCGGATCCGCGTCGCCGTGCATCGGCATCTCGTGCACCTGGGCGACCGGCCGCGCCGGCCTCGGCCAGGGCGCAGCCGCGCGGACAGGCGAGCAGATTCTCGTGCCCACGGGCGGCCAGTCCCGCGCAGCAGATGGAGCACCTGAAAGGCGCCGCCGTAGAGATGCCGCCCACCCTCGACATGCAGGATCCTCATGACTGAAGCACCTCGACAGGCGTTGGTCATGATCTCCTCGACGCCGATCAGCCGCATGCAGTCGAAGCTCCCGCCGCAGGTCGGGCGACGCTTGCAGGGCGAACAGGGCAGCGGGTGATAGAGCACGCGGGCGTTGGCGCGGGTGGTGTCGAGGTAGGGACAGGTGGAGCCGAACAGCAGCAGGCTCGGGGTGTCGAGCGCGATGCCCATGTGCCCCAGCCCGGTATCCACCGCCACCAGCAGCGCGGCGCGGTCGATCAAGGCCGCCGCCTCGGTGAGACTGGTGCGGCCCGTCACGTCGACCAGCAGGTCATCGGTGGCGTCGGCGATCCGCGTCGCCGCCTCGCGATCCGTCGGGCCGCCGAGCAGGACGGGCGTCAGCCCAAGCTCCGAGCGGACGCGCCGCGCCAGCTCGGCCCAGCGCTCCTCGAACCAGTGCTTCTGGGGGCGGGTCGTGAAGGGGCAGAGCACGGCGTAGCCGCTGCCCAACCCCTCGCGCTGGATGATCTCCTCGACGAAGGCCGCTTCCGCCTCGCCATAGTGGACCGCCATCGCGAAGTCCTCGGTCGGCAGCCCGAGCGATTCGGCGAGAAAGCGATACTCCGAGCCGATCCGCTGGGCGTCGCCGCCCCTTGGCAGTCGGCGCGTCATCAGCCACTGGCTGCCCTCGCGCGAGCCTAGCCCGACGCGCTCGCGGGCGCCGGAGAGCCAGGCCAGGGCGCCGCTCTTGAAGCAGCCCCTGAAGGTCAAGGGCCAGATCGAAATCGCGCGCCCGCAGGGTTTCCCGCAGGGTCCGAATCCCGTCGAGGAGTTCACCGTAGCGACGCGCGTGCCAGAGCTGCCGCCAGTGCCGCATGGGACAGACGATCACCTCGTCCAGGTCGGGATGCTGATCCAGCAGGGCCGCGCACTCCGGCTGCGCCAGCCAGGCGATGTGGGCATCCGGCCAGCGGCGGCGCAGGGCGGAAATGAGCGGGGAGGCGAAGACAATGTCGCCGATGGCGCTCAGGCGGACCAGGAGGATGGATTGCATGGGCTCGTGACGCCTGTTTCTCGCGTGATTCGAACGCCGGTCCGGAGGCGCGCGACGCGCGTCGCGCGCCCCCTTGGGATCATGGCTCCGGGATTTACCGCCAAGCGGCATGTTAGCATCCGCATCCATGTCGCGCGGTGGCTGGCCCGATGCGCGCAACCCTGGACCGGGCCGCGCGGCACCAGCGCTCTTGGGCCGATCGTCCGAGTCGCGTCACAGGTGCCCCGTCTTTCCCACGCAGGTCAAACCCTTGGCAGTCATCCCTGAACTTCTGGCGCGTCGCGATGGCGAGCGCCTCATGGCCGGTCTGGTTCCCCTGCTGCTTGCGCTTGGCACGGCCACGGTGACCACCGCCTATTACCAGATCCACGGGCCGGTGCTGCACACCCTGATCTTGCTGAGTGTGCTGTGGCTGCTCCTGCCGGCCTGGCGCAAGAGGGCGCCCGCGCCCGGCCGCGCAACCCTTGGCGTTTCCGCCATCTTCCTGATCTATGCCCTGGTCGCCGTCCTCTCGGCCGCCCGCGTCGGCTTCAATACCAACGCCCTGGACGGGCTGGAGCACTTCAGCTATTTCCTCGCCGGGGCCGTGCTCATCCCCTTCCTGATCGCGCTGCGACCGCGCCCGCTCTGGTTCTGGGCGGCGATCGCGGCAACCGCGCTGCTCTCCGGGCTCTATGCGCTCTGGGAGATGCATGCGTTTGGCGATGCCTATCGACTCGCGACCGGACTGGAGTACCGCGCGGCCGGCAGCAAGGGCAAGCGCATCCCTTTCGGCGACATTGCCGCCGTAGCGTCGGTGTTGAGCCTGCTCGGCGCCTGCGTCTATTTCGGCGTGCGCCGCCCCTGGTTCTGGTTCTTCAGCCTGGCCGCGCTCGCCGGGCTCTACGCGAGCCTCGCGTCCGGCACACGCGGCGCATGGGTCTTCTTCCCGACCGGCCTGGTGATCATCGGGTTCTATCTGGGCCAGCGCTATCCGGCGCGTCGGCGCGGCGTGCTGCTTGGCCTGCTGGGGATGGTGTTGGTCGGGGGCGTCGCGCTCTCTCGGTTCGAACCCATCCATGAACGGATCACGACCGCAGTCACCGAGCTGCGAGGCTACGTTCCCGGTCAAGGGGTCCAGCCGGGCAATGCCCTGGGGGAGCGCTTCGAGATGTGGCGCGGGGCCTGGATGGCCTTCCAATCCCATCCCGTCCTTGGCATCGGCGTCGGGCAGTTGAACGGCTATTTCAAGCAGGCCGCCGAGCAGGGGCGTATTTCCTCGGCGGTGGCCCTCTTCAACGGCGGCGAGGGCCATACCCATGCCCATAACGATTACCTCAATGCCCTGGCCACGCGCGGGCTGCTCGGCCTGATTTCGCTGCTGCTCCTCTACCTGGGATCGCTGGCCGTCTTCGTCCGCGCGACCCTGGTTGGTCAGGACGAGGCGCAGCGGGGTCTGGGCTATGCCGGGATCCTCTGCGTGCTGGCCTACATGCAGTTTTCCCTGACCGACTCGATCCTCGTGGCGCGAATCACCGCCGGCTACTTCGTTCTGCTTTGCGGCTGGTTATTGGCGATGAATCTGAGCGTGCGGGACCAGGGAACCTAGTCTCTTCACGCGGAGCGCGCGTACCAATGAACGCCAAGCCTGTCGCCTTCATCGATCCGGGGCCGAATCTCGTGCAATACCTGGTTGCCATGGGCGCTCGGCTTGCGCCCGCCTATCGGCCAGTCTTCTTCTCGCGACGGGTGAAGAGCCGCAGCCTGCTGCGTCGGCTCGGACAGGAGGTCCACCCGGACCGTCGCGCCGCGCGCGCGCGCGACTGGCCGGGGCACGTTCGGGTCGACACCGAGCCGCTCATCGCGCGGCTGCGCAAGGCATCGGACCAGGCGCTGGTGAGCGAAGGAGCGCCGGCCTTTCGCTCGCTGGTCGGGGAGCTCGATGCCTTTCTCTCGGCCGTGGATCCCGCCGCCGTTTTCCTGTGGAACGGCTCCGGTCTCGCGGCGGCGATCACCGAGCAGTTGGCCAGGGCGCGCGGCATTCCGCTCCTCTTCGCCGAGAACGGTTACCTGCCCAATACGCTGCAACTCGACCCCGAGGGCGTCAACGCCTTCGCCTCCCTCGGGCGCGACATCGGCCTGGAGGAGATCCGTGCGCTCACCTACTCCGCCGACCGGATCGCGGAGCTAGAAGCCTTGCTGGACGACTACCGGGCAGGCCGGGCGCCAAGCCGGATCCCCCCGCTTGGTGGTCGGGTCCGCCCCTCGCCGCTCGCCTATCTCGTCCAGGCGTGGGACGACTGGCGCGAGCGCGAGCCCTCGCTCCGGGCCAATCGTTTCATTCCGCGCGAACCGCCCGCGCTTCCCGAGCGTTTCGTCTTCTTCCCGCTCCAGGTCAGGAGCGACAGTCAGTTGACCATCCATTCCCCGATCTATGGCAACCGGCTCGATCTCGCCATTGCCGATCTGGACCGGGCCGTTCACGCGGTCGACCCCGATTTGAGGCTGGTGATCAAGCTCCATCCGGCGGATCTCGGCAAGACAGACTACGACCCCATGGTCAAGCGCTATCCGCACCTGATCTGGATCGGCGGCGGCGATGTGCGAACCATCCTGAGCAAGGCCCGGTGCGTCGTCACCGTGAATTCCACGGTCGGGATCGAGGCCATGATCTTCGGCAAGCCGGTCGTCACCCTGGGCGACAATTTCTACGTTCGCGAGGGTCTGGTCCACCCAGTGCGCGAACGCGGCGAGCTGGCCGCCCGCTTGAGACAGGCGCTGGACGAACCCGTGGATGCGGAGCTGATCCGGCAGTATCTGTGCTTCCTCTATTTCCACGTTTTCGTCCGCGCGCACTGGCGGGACTATTCAGAGACATCCTTGGGCAACCTGGCGGAACGGGTGACGGCGATGATCGAAGGGTGCCCGAGAATCCGCCCATGACCGCCAGCCGGGCCCGCGAGAGCTGAACCCCGCGTTGGCTCCTTCCCGGTCAGCGGTCGGTGCCCGCCCGCCACGGCAGAAACCTGCGCTCGGCGTCATCAAGCAGGGCATCCGCCCAAGCATAGTGCTCGTGCTCGGGGGTCAGAACGCCAGTCTGACCCTGGCCGGGCGCCTGCCCCTGGGGGAGCTTGGCGAGGAACACCGGAGAGCTGGCCGGGTGGTAACCGATGTCGGCGATTTCATTGAGGGTCAGCAAAAAACCCTTCATGGTCGGGGTGCCGCGCTCATCCCTGGGCATGGACGTCGAAACCAGGCGAATACGCCCGTCGCCGGAGCGCACCACAAGATGCACGACCCCCAGATTGGGCGGGATCAGCACATCGCCCTCGAACCTGTACTCGTAGTCCCCGCCGCCAGGACGGCAATTGTGCTGGTATTCGCCGAAGCGCAGTCCCGGGCGGGCGGCATCCCAGTGGATCTCGACCTCGGCGGCGACCAGTCGTCGCGGTCGGTCGAAGGAGCGCCGATAGGTCAGCCAGCTCCCGATCAACTCCGCCACGGCGCTCCGCTGGTAGCCCCCCAGCTCCGCGATCGCCGTATCCGGGATCGCCTCGGCAAGCGTCGGCCGCAGCGGCGTCTTCAGCGCCTGCTCGATCCATTGCAGGGTCTGAAGACGCACCGCCTGCCCCGCCCGCAGGCGATCGATGGTCTTGCGGTCGACCCCCACCTTGGCCGCCAGCTCCTGCGACGACAGGCGCCGCTCCGCGAGCGCGGTATTGAGCCGATCGGCGATCCGCGACCAATCGAATTCGACCATGAGAGGCTCCGGGCGGGATGACGAACTGGAGTCTAGCAGCCTGTTGGACTTGAGTGTCCGAATCGGCTGAAAGAGACCGTCAAGAGGCTATTCTCCTCGAAACAAGCCTTTCCCCGGCTACAAACGCACTTTTCCTGCGAATCTCCCCGGCTGCGGGTGCACGACGGCCATGCGTTTGAGGTTCCACGCCAGGCAGACCAGCGTCCAGTCGTTGCGCACATTGTCCAGGCCGCGCGTGAGAAACTGGCGAAACCCCATCGCGGATTTGATGATGCCGAAAACCGGCTCGACGGTCTGTTTGCGTAGGTCGCCCGAGCGTTGGGTGTCTTGAGGCGGTGGACCATCCGCTCGACCGGTGTTGCCTCGGGTGGCGGAGCCGGCCGGTCCGCGAAGCGCTTCGACCAATGGGGGTGGTGCTTATCGCGTTTGATCGCGATCAGCGGCTCAATTCCGGCGCTGGCACAGCGCCACCATGTTGGCCTCGCTGAAGAGGCCGGTATCGGCTGCCAGTTGTTTGGGTGATTTTCCGGTAACCGTTTACCCGGTTAAGATGGGATTGACTCAATATGCTGACCCTTTTGGATCCGACCATGTCCGCCGCAACAGAAGTGATCGCGCCCTCTTTGCTCCCCTCGCAACCAGGGCAATCGCATCACGTTTTTCTAATATTCGAGATCTTGGCGGGCGACGCTGTTGGCGAGGTTTTCGGCGTCTCGAAGATCAGCTTGTTGAGATAGCGTTCGTCCCAGCCGGCTCTCAGGCGCTTGCCGTGCAGACCACTCTTGGTGTCATCGTGTGTCAGGCGGATCAGGGCGATGCGCCGGATCAGGGCGAGATTCTCCCGGGCTTGAGGATCACGCACCCGTGACTCATCCTCACGGAAGGAGACATCCAGACGCCAATGCAACGGGTTCTCCACGCCCCAATGCTCGCGCACGGCGCTGGCGAAGGTCTCCACGTCGGTCCCGGTGCTGGCGATGTAGAAGCGCGTCTCGCGCGCGATTTCGCCCGCGTTCTCGCGCTCGCAATCGACCATCCCAACCATGTTCAGGCCCTTCCAGGCGGCGCGGCGAGGCACCTCGGCAAGATCGCCGAGGGTGCGATAGCGCCGCGTCTCGCGCCGCCCATGGCCACGCTCGACGGTCTCCAGGAACTGGCTGTCAACGCCCGCGTAGTCTTCGGCATCGGCGTCAATAAAGGCCTCTTCGACCGCGCTGGCCAGGGTGCTTTGGTTGCCCTTGAGCGCCAAGACATCATCGCCGCCCTGGTCAATGATCTGCTCGGCGATCTTGGTCTGACAGCCCATCGCATCGATGGTCACGATGCACCCCTGAAGCTGTAACAACGCCAACAACGCGGGGATGGCCGTGATCTCGTTGGACTTGGCCTCGGTGGCCACCTGCCCGAGCACCACCCGGTTGGCCGTCGCCCAAGCACTGACCAGATGCAGCGCCGCGCGCCCTTTGCCCCGATCATGGGAGCGACGCAAGGTCTTGCCGTCGACGGCGATGACCTCGCGGAGCGTCTGCACCCAGGCGCGAAAGCACGCCTCGAACGCCTGCGGCTGAAGCAAGCCGAAGACGCGCCCGAAGGTGTCGTGGGCAGGAATGCCATTGGGCAGTTCCAGGAACTGCTCCAGCCACGCCCGTTTGGCGCGCCCAAACTGCGCAATCTCCACCCAGCCATCAGCCCCGCAGAGCACGCCCGCAATGGCGATCACGATCATGTCGATCAGGGGGTGGCGACGCTTGATCGCGCAGCGCGGATCCTCCAACGACGCGAACTGTGTCATCAGGGACCGATCCAGTGTCATCTCGTGCATCACCGACTGCCAACCATCAGAAAAACAGCCGGTAAGTGTCGCGTACCCCGTTGATATTATCTATCAGTATTTGCTTATGTCTTGATGCGATTGCCCTGCCCTCGCAACTCGACGACCTGAAGTTGGTGAGTTCCAATATGACGGGGCCACACGTCGCTCCTTCCAGGCCAAGATGGCTCTGAAAAATCGAGTTGAAATCCTAGGGCGTGTCATCAATTCTGATCGTGTGGGATTAGCACTGAGATCAAGGAGATGTCCATCACGTGAGCAGGATGCTCGCCGCTGCTAAATGAACCCCCGCCAGGAAATTGCGGGCCAACGTGTCATAGCGCGTCGCAATCGCTCGGTCTTGCTTGAGTTTTTGAAAAAAAATCTCGATCAGATGGCGTGCTTTGTACAATTCCTTGTCATCGTCACGCTGAACGAGGCGGTTGCGCTTCGGGGGGATCACCGCGACGGTTCCCATCGCGTCCAACACCGCGAGCACCCGCTCATCGGCATCAAAGGCTTTGTCGGCGAGCAACGCCTCGGCCTCCAGGCCGGGAAGCAAGTGATCGGCACCCACCAAGTCAGACTCCTGCCCCCCGCTCAGATAAAACCCGGTGGGGTTACCCAAAGCGTCCGTGCGTGCATGGATCTTGGTGCTCAAGCCGCCTTTGCTGCGCCCGATCGCTTGGTCACCACCGGCTTTTTTTGGGCGCCCGCGCTCTGTTGATGCGCTCGCACGATGGTACTGTCGAGCATGGCGTACTCATTGTCGGCGTCCGCTGCCAAGGTCTCGAAGATCCGCAACCACACCCCGGTGCGCGCCCAACGCGAGAACCGCGGATGAATCACCCGAAAATCGCCAAAGCGCTCCGGCAGATCGCGCCAGGGAATCCCGGCCCGGTAGCGATACAACACCGCTTCGACAAATAATCGGTTATCCCGTGCAGTGACCCCAACGTCACCGGGGCGGCCCGGCAGGAGATCCTTGATGCGATCCCATTGGTCATCACGCAAGGCGTAGCGGCGCGGTGTCATCTCACGGGGCTCCATGATCGTTCGTCAGCGGAAGTGGCAGGCCCGATAATCCCACACGATCAGAATTGATGACACGCCCTAGGGAAACGCTGATTTATTCGAAATTCGCCGCGTGACGCCCAACCGGATCAGTGGCTTACGTCGCGAGCAAGGCTTAAAAAGGCAATTAATCAGCGTTTCCCTAACGCAGCCCATGATGGCCGTTTTGAATTTTGGAAACGAGTCATAATAACGGGAATACAAGACCTCATGTTTGGCATGCCGCCATAGCCTCTCAATCAAATTGAGATTCGGTGAATAGGCAGGGAGATAGATGAGTTCAACTTTGAGTTGTGCGGCAAGCTCCGTGACAATGTTGCACTTTTGATAGCGGGCGTTATCCAGAAACAAGGTCACGACCTCATCGGCATGTTTCGCGGCTAATTTTCGAAGCAGATCGCAGACACTCAGCGCATTGATATAGGAATCATTGGTGACGGTGACCACCTCATGAGTGATCGCATTGAGGGCGCCAAGCATATTAAATCGCTTTCGCCCCGAGGCGGAATAGCGTTGAAAACACCATAAAAAACCGAGAAAAGGCTGCAGGACAAAGTGCGCGGCATCGACAAAATACACCTGTTTGCGGCCCTGCTTGGCCTCCTCCAGATTTGGCTCTAAGTAGTCGCGAATAAAGGTTTTTTGCTCTTCTCGTTTGGTATCCTCCAGCGTTCCTGGAACGCTTCCTGTTTTTTTCGGCTCAGTCCAACCGAGAGGAGAACATGGCGCACGTGGGCGCGCGTGAACGAGAGTCCGGTGATGTGTTCGATCTCGGCGGCAGCCTCTTTCAAGGTCCGTGGCGGATGCGCTGAGAAATATGACACGAGCTGTGAGCGATAGGGATCGAGTTGGCTACCAGGACAGCCCTTTTAAGGTGTTCGTAACATCTAGTAAAATAAGATTATTTCTAGAGCCGCAGCCCCACTGACCTGAGCATGTTTGACGGTATCCTGCAGAAATTCGCCGACCAAGCCCCTGGCGCCGTGATGGTGCGCGCCTTGCTGGAGCACCTCCTCAACGCGGAGCGCCTCGACGCGTGGTTCGAACGCACCCGCGGCAGTCAGTACACCCGCAAGATTCTGTTCTCCTCGCTGGTGGGCGTGCTCCTACAGGTCGTGTGCAGAACCCACCCGAGCGTTCACGCCGCGTACCGTGATTCCGCGATCGCGGCCTCGATCGTCGCGGTCTACGGGAAGCTGCGCGGCGTCGAGCTGGAGACCTCCCAAGCGCTGGTGCGATTCATCGCCGCCGAGAGCGCCCAGCTCATCGAAGGTCTCCAAGGAGCCCGCCCACCGCTCTTGCCGGGCCACCGGATCAAGTACCTCGATGGCAACTGCCTGGAGGCCAGCGAGCGGCGGCTCAAGCCGTTACGTGAGAGCGCGGCCGCCGCGCTGTCCGGCAAGTCGCTGGTGGTGTTCGATAAGGCGCTCGACCTCGTCGCCGATGTCTTTCCCTGCGCCGATGGGCACGCCCAAGAGCGCGCACTGTTGGGCGCGGTCAGCGCGCGCGTGGCGGCGCAGGATCTGTGGGTGGCCGACCGCAACTTCTGTGTGCTGAGCTTTCTGTGCGCGATTGAGCGCGCCGCCGCGAGCTTCATCATCCGCGAGCATTCCCAATTCCCCTGCAAGCCCTTGGAGCCCATGCGCCGTGTGGGAACCTCGCCCACGGGCGCGCGCTTCGAGCAGGCCGTGCAGGTGACGACACCCAGCGGCGAGACGGCGGTCTGGCGGCGCATCCAAGTCAAACTCAAAACCAAGACGCGCAACGGCAACAGCGCCCTCATCCTCGTGACCAATCTCCCCGCCGAGGTTGCCGCGGCCGCCACGATCGCTGAGATCTACCGGACGCGCTGGACCATCGAGACCGCCTTTCAGAAACTGGAGGATCACCTCCACTCCGAGATCAACTCCTTGGGCTACCCCGAAGCGGCCCTGTTCGGCTTCTGCCTGGCCCTCGTGGCGTTCAATCTCTACGCCGTCGTGATGGCCGCCTTGCGGGCGGCCCACCCGAAGGCCAACGTCGATGACACCGTCTCGGGGTACTACCTCGCCACCGAGATCGCCAACACCACCGCGGGCATGAACATCGCCGTCGATGACGCCGATTGGGCACGCTTTGCGACGGCGACTCATGAACAGATGTGTACCTTCTTGCTCGACCTGGCCTCCCGCGTCAACCTCGCCCAGTGGCGCAAGAGCAAACGGGGGCCGAAGAAGGCGCCCACGCCACGCACCAAATACAAGGGCAAGACCCATATCTCCACCGCCAAGGTCTTGGCGGGCACCTAGGCGTACTCAAAATGGCAACTTAAAAGGGCTGGCTACCAGGACAATGAAAACGGCGTTCCAGAACGCCTTGCAAGCCTTTCTCCGCATAGATTCGAATCGTCGCTGTCACGGTATTTGGAGCCGCGTCACTCAGATCGGCGATGTCGCGATGCGGCAGCCCGTGATGCTTATGCCAAAGAATTGTCATCCGCTTGCGAACGATTGGATCAGGATGATGGTCGCGCTGATCTCGAATCTGACGCTGGTCTTCTGTCGAAAATTGGCAATGATACATGGCGGATCAATCCGTATACGCGAATGGTTTGGATGCAGGCGCTTTTAAGCAGGACGAATTGATTAAAATTTTTCGCAACTATTTTATTAAACGAGTATAATATTGACTGCCAATGGGACATTCCGAAACGCGATGATCGCTGCCGCCAAGTGATTGAGTGCGACAAAGCTACGCTCCAGTTTTTCGTAACGGACCAGGAGTTTACGGAACCGGTTAAACCAACTGTGGGCAACTTCGACCACCCAGCGGCGAGCGCGCTTTTGGGGGCGACGTTTGAGTTCCTTCGCTTCTTGGCCCCGTCCCTTGACATGCGGGATATAGCCGTGCGTCAGGATGATCTGCATGGCTGACTCGCCAACGTAACCGGCGTCGGCACATAAATGCTTGGAACGGCGCTTGGGCGGATTCGGGCGCTGGATCTGGATGGCCTCAAGCACCGCCGCTAACTGCGAGACGTCATGACGGTTCGCTCCGGTCACCACGAGCGATAATGGGACACCACGTCCATCGATCAGCAGGTGACGCTTGCTGCCTTTTTTCCCCGATCCGTGGGGTTCGGACCGACTTGTTCCTGGGCCATCGGGGCTTTCATCATCGCGCCATCAATGCTCTGCCAGCGCCAGGCAATTCCGGCCAGGTCAGCGTACTCGGTCAATCCCGCTCGCCACAGCGACTCAAAAAAGCCGGCCTCCTCCCACGCCAGAAAACGCTGATGAATGGCGCTGGCACTTCCAAAGCGCTCGGCGGGCAGGGCTTTCCACTGGCAGCCCGTGCGCAGGACAAAGACGATCCCCTCAAACACCAGCCGCGCCGCTTTGGGTTTGCGTCCGCCACCAGGCTGGCGGACATAGACCCTGCCAGGATCGCGTGCCACCCGAGGGGGAGTCAACGGTTCCACCCGGCTCCAAAATGCATCCGTAACCTCCCACGACTTGGCTTGCATGTCTCGTGCTCCGTCGGATTGGAAGCCACATGATCGGCTATTTACGGACAAGCTCTTAGACCGGCCGCCCATCACCGGCGAAAAGACGGTCCAACCCCTCGATCAATGCCCGTGGTGGTTTATCCATGAAAAGCCCCTGGCTGTCGGCGTAACCGCCGCGCAGAAAGACATAGATGGCCCCGCCGACATGCGCGTCATAGTCGTAGCCGGGCAGGCGCGCCTTGAGCTGACGGTGCAGGGCGAGGAGATAGAGGACGTACTGCAAGTCATAACGCGCGTGCAGCACCGCCTCGCGCATCGCCTCCGGGCCGTAGGCCGCGTCGTCCGCCCCGAGCCAGTTGGATTTCCAGTCCACCACGTAATAGCGCCCGGCGTGCTCGAACACCAGATCGATGAAGCCCTTGAGCATGCCGTCGATCCGGCGTCCTCCGAGGGCCGGGCGCGCATGGCCCGGGAGGGCGTGACGACGCACCAGCCGGTCCAGGGTCTCCAGGGGGACGCCGCGACCCTCCAGCCAGAATTCCATCTCGACCTGGAATCGGCGCGGCGCCAGATCGATCAGCTTGAGGCTTGGGATGCGACCGTCCGACTCCGGCAGTCCGCCGAGCCGCCAGTCGCGCGCCAGCAGATCCGCCAGCCAGTCGTCGAGCGGATCGATCCACTCGGTCAGTCGGCGCAGGTTGCAGCGCTGACCCAGCATCTCGCGCCTGAGCCCGCGCGACTGCGCCGTGGCGGCGAAGCCCTGGCGCATCCGGCCCAGTGCGTCCGGGGTGCGCTGGACCGCCGCCCATTCCAGGATGCCGTGCAGGAAGGTGCCGTAACGGCTGCCCTTGGGAAAGCCATGCAGACGCCGGTCCCGGACCAGGCGCGTGGACTCCGGGGCCGCCGCTCCGGTCGGCGTGAGCGCGGTTTCCTCCTGGGCCGTCTCCTGACTGGCGGTCTCCGCCGACTCCAAAGGCAGCGGCGGCGGTTCTCCAACCTCCTCGTCCAGCGCGGACGCGGGCATCGCGGCCTTGCTGAGGGCCGAGTAGCTGGTGATCCACCAGGGCGCAAAGCGGAGCGCGGGGACGGGCCGCGCGGGATCCAGGGCGGCCGTCCGCTGAGGCGGCAAGGGGCGATCATCCGGGGTCGGCGCGGCCTCGATGAGGAGCGCCGGGGCCTGCGCCTGGAGACGCGCGAGCGCCTCCCAAACAGCGGCCGGTCCGTCGAAGGGATCGCCGCCATTGAGCAGATGGCCGATGGCGGACTTCTCCAACTGAACCTTCTTGGCGTTGCCGCTGCTTGAGCGGCGCGATGCCGAGCCAGAGCCCGTGGCTCGCCCGCGTCAGGGCGACATAGAGCAGCCGCATGTCCTCGCCGAGCCGCTCGTCATCGGCGGCGTGCCAGGCGGTGTCGAAGCCCTTCTTGCCGGCGATCTCCAGGAACCGGCCCTGCTCGCAGCGATAGGGCACCTGCCGGGTGTGTCCATCCACCTCGCGCCAGCCGCTGATGAAGGGCAACAGCACCAGCGGGTATTCAAGCCCCTTGGATTTGTGGATGGTGATGACCTGCACCAGCTCGGCGTCGCTCTCCAGCCGCAGGATGAACTCGTCGCCGGACTCGCCGATGTGTTCGGACAGGTGACGGATCAGGGCCTGCTCGCCATCGATGGCGGTCGCGGACTGCTGGAGCCACTCGGCCAGATGCAGCAGGTTGGTGAGGATCCGCTCGCCATGGTCGCGGCCGAGGAGACGCGCCGGCAGGTCGGCGTCGCGCATCAGCCGCCGCAGCATCGCCAGCACGCCCTGGCGCTGCCAGATGAGCCGGTAGTCGCGAAAACGCTCCACCTGGATCTCCCAGGCCAGTTCGTCGTTCAGCAGGGCCGCGAGCCCTTCCAGCGGGATGCGCCAGGGTGTTGGTGCCGAGCGCCGCGCGCACCAGCGACTCGTCGGTGGGCGCGGCGCAGGCGCGCAGCCAGTGCAGCAGGTCGCCGGCCTCCTGGGTCTTGAAGACGGACTCGCGGTCGGAGAGATAGACGCTGGGAACCCGTCGCGCGGTCAGGGCGTCGCGGATCGCGGCCGCCTCGGTGCCGCTGCGCACCAGGACGGCGATGTCCTTGGGTCGCAGGCGTCGCAAGGTTCCGGCCTCCCGGAATCCCGCGCGGTCCTCGCCCGCCTGCTCCAGCCAGCGCGCGATCTGGGTGGCGGCGGACTCCGCCATGCGCGCGCGATAGGCAGTGGCCGCGACCGGCTCCTCGCCCTGATCCAGGGTCCAGAGGGTAACGGCGCTCGCCTCGCGTCCGTCCAGGATGAGTTGCTCCGGGCGTCCCTTGGCCTTGACCGGCAGAAAGGGGATGGGATTGTCGTCGCCGTTCTTGAAACGGAAGGCGCCGCGCGGGTACTGCTCGGCCTGCGCGAAGAGCTGGTTGCAGATGGTCACGACGGCCTCGGTCGAGCGGTAATTCCGGCCGAGGCTGTAATGGCGTCCGAGGGTGGCCGCGCGGGCGTCGAGATAGGCGTGGATGTCCGCGCCGCGAAAGCTGTAGATGGCCTGCTTGGGGTCGCCGATCATCACCAGCCCGCAATCCTCGCGCGAGGCCCGAACCTCATAGATGCGATCGAAGATACGGTACTGGATGGGATCCGTGTCCTGGAACTCGTCGATCAGGGCGACCGGAAACTGACGCCGGATGGTCGCGGCGAGACGGGCCGCCGGGTCGCCCGCCTGCTGGCGCGAGCGCGGCCTCCAGTTGGCGCAGCAGATCGTCGAAGCCCATCTCGGCGCGTTGCGCCAGACGGCGTTCGATCTCGGCCCCGATCCAGTTCGCCGCGTGGGCCAGAAGCACGGCGGCGAACGCCGGCTCCGGGGCCTCCGGCGCGGACGGCCGCTCGCCGCTCGCCGCCTGCCAGACCGCGAGCGCCTGGAAGGCGGGATGCGTCATCTCGGTCTGGACCGGCGCGGTCTTCTTGAACTTGAAGGCGCCCTGGGCGAAGTTCCTCAACTTGGACGGGGCCGGCTCGCCCTCGGACCAGCGCGCCAGCGACTCCAGCAGCCGATCGAATTTCTCCTCGCTGGTACTGTCGTATGAGCCGCCCATCAGGTGCGGACGCAAGCCCCGCAGATAGGTGTCCAGCGACGCTCGGTCCGCCCGCCAGCAATCACGGGCCAGGGACTCCAGCCGCGCCGACTCCCGGTCGAGCGCGCTCGCCGCCCCCTCGGCAGCCTCTTTGTCGGCCAGCCAGGCGCAATGCCCCCGCAACGACTCGTCCAGCGCGTCCTGGACCAGCGGCTCGCCCTTGTAGGACAGCCCCAGATCGCGCCGCTTGAGCCAGTCGCCGAGCTTTGCTTGCAGGTCGGCCGGCGAGGCGACGACATCCAGCACCCCCGCCGCCAGCTCAGGCCCGAGCGGATAGAAGTGCAGACGCCAGTAATCGCGCGTCACCTCGGCGACCAGATCCGACTGATCCGCCGCCAGCGCGCGGTCGAAGAGTCCACGGGTGTCGAAGGCGTGCTCCTGGAGCATGCGGTTGCACCAGCCATGGATGGTCGAGATGACCGCCTCGTCCATCCAGTCGGCGGCCAGACGCAGCCGACGCGCGCAGCCGGGCCATTGGTCGGCCGGATAGTCCGCGCGCAGGTCGTGCAGCGGATCCTGGCCCGGCGCGCGGTCCTCGACGGTGGCGGGATCGGCCTGGAAAACGCCGGCGGCCTCGACCAGACGCTGGCGGATGCGGTCGCGCAGCTCCTGGGTGGCGGCGTCGGTGAAGGTCACCACCAGGATCTGGGGCGGCATCAGCGGGCGCGCGAAGGCGGCTCCCGCACCGCCATGACCCAGCACCAGCCGGACATAGAGCAGCGCCAGGGTGAAGGTCTTGCCGGTGCCGGCGCTGGCCTCGATGAGTCGGCTGCCCGACAGCGGAAAGCGGAGCGGATCCAGTGTCTGACTCATGCCGCCCCCTCCATCTGGTCGCGGACCTGTCGGAACAGGGGTCGATAGAGCCGGTCGAGCAGGGACGCGAATCGCGGATCCGCGCTCAGTGCCTCATGGGTCGGCCAGAAACGCGGATAGCCGGGATGCTCGTCGCGTTCGCCCGCGCGCTCGAAACCGCCCTCGTAGGCGCCCGTCGGGTTGCCCTTCCCGCCCGCCTCCAGCCGCAGCGTCGCGAAGGCGGTCTTGCAGGCCAGCGGCGAGAGCGCGCTCAAACCCTCGCGATATCCCGCCATGAGCTGGAGCAGGTGTTCCCGCGCGACCTCGGCCTCCAGCGGCGACAGCTCGAAGTCCGTGTCCGGACCCAGGAGATGGGTGACGACCGGTCCCCCAAGCTGCGCGGCCAGATGGCTCGGCCAGTGGCGCACCAGGTTGTGCCACTTGAGATCCTCGCCCTCGGACAGCCGGCTGGCCTGCAAGCGCAGGCGGATGCGACTGGCCCTCGGCGTCTTCTCGCAGATCGCTGAGCGCGTCTTCCAGCAGCAGTCCCTCGATCTCCAGTTGGACCTTGAACGGCGGACAGGGGATGGGATGCGCCAGCAAGACCGCCCGATAGCGCTCCAGCGGTTCCTTGAGATTGGCGACCAGCGACGCCCGCCAGGCCAGATCGAAGGGCGGCATGGGCAGATCACCGGCGCGCCCCAGTCGATCGCTCCCGTCCAGGAGCAGAGGTTCCGGCTCGATCCCCGCCGGGTCGAGCCGCAGGGCGGTTTCGACCCCGCGAATCAGCGCATTCTGCATCGCCCAGGTCTGAAGACCGTCGAAGCCGAAGGTCTCCTCGTCCTCCTCGGTCTCCTCGTCCGGCGTGAGAAAGAGTCCCAGTCGCCGGGTATAGAAGGTCCGGACCGGATGACGCAGAAAGCCGCCGAGATCGTCGAGACGGATCGGCCCATCCGGCGCGAAGCTCTCCAGCACCGGCGGCGACTCCGGCCCGACCGCCTCGCCCTCGTGGACCGCCCGCCACTCGGCCGCGTAGGTGAAGAGCCGCGCCTGGCGATCGGGCTCGAAATAGGCGCGGCCGAAGGGCTGGAGCGGGTGCTCGGTGGTCAGGGCCTCGAGCAGCTTCGCATCCGACGTCCCCGCCAACCCCCAGCCGGCCGCGATGTGATCGCGCAACTGCCCGACCAGCACCGAGGGCGGGCGCGGGCTGTTGTCGCGGATGCCGCGTCCGACCCAGGAGATCGCCAGCTTCTCGCGCGCGGAGAGCAGCGCCTCCAGGAAGAGATAGCGGTCGTCCTCGCGGCGCGAGCGGTCGCCGGGGCGGTAGTCGCCGGCCATGAGGTCGAAGTCGGCCGGCACGCGGCGGCGCGGATAGTCGCCGTCGTTCATGCCCAGCAGCCAGATCTGACGGAAGGGGATGGCGCGCATCGGCATCAGGGTGGCGAAGTTGACCGAGCCGGCCAGGAAGCGTTGGGTCAGGCTCGGTTGGTCGAGCCGTGACAGGAGCGATTCGCGCAGGATATCGAGCGGCAGCGCCTCCGCGCCAAGCCCGCCCTGGCGGCAATCGGCCTCCCATTGCTCCAGCGCCTGGAGCACCTGGGCGAGCGCCTGTCCGTCCGACTCGGTGACCTCGACGAAGGCGTCGTCGAGCAGTTCCGCGATCAGGCCGGTCCAGTCGGCGGGCGTGCGCGGTTCCTGCAGGGCCAGCCAGTAGCGCTCCAGGGTGTCGAGCAGCCGCGCCAGCGGACCGACCAGGGCCGCCTCCAGCCCGCCGATCTCGTCGTAGGGCTCGACGCCCCGCCAGGCCCCCTCGCCGCCGCTGGCGAAGCCGAGCAGCATGCGTCGCAGCCCGAAGCGCCAGGTGTTCTGCTCCAGCCCGGCCGGCAGCCCCAGGCTCTCGCGCTGCGCCGCGTCCAGCCCCCAGCGCACGTTCGCGCCGGCGATCCAGAGCCGCAGCCGGGGCAGGTCGGATTCCTCGATGGCGAAGCGCGCGCGCAGGGCCGGGATGTCGAGCAGATCCAGCAGCTCGCTGACCGCGAAGCGCGAGCCGGGCAGATTGAGCAGGGTCTCCAGTCCGATCAGAAGCGGATTGCGGTGACGCTGGCCCTGGTCGGAGATATTGAAGGGGATGTGACGCGGGTCGCCCGGATCCAGCCGGCCGAACACCGCCTGGATGTGCGGGGCGTAGACGTCGATGTCCGGCACCATCACCAGCACCTCGCGCGGCTGGAGCGGCGTCCCGGCCTCGGCCGACTGCGCGAAGGCGTCCAGCAACTGGTCGTGCAGGATCTCGACCTCGCGCTGCGGGCCGTGGGCGACGATGAACTCCAGACTGCGGTCGCGGCTGGGGTCGATGAGCGACTGGAGCGCCTGGCGCTCGGGCAGCGGGCGCAGTTCCAGGATGTCGTCCTGCAACTGTTGCAGCAGGGTCGTGTCGCCGGGGGAATCGAAGAGATCGATCGCGAGGCTCTGCGCCTGGAAATGCCCCTCGTAGCGCTCGCGCTCATCGTGCTCGTCGAGCAGCCGGATGTAGTCCCGACCCTGCTTGCCCCAGGCCGCCAGCAGCGGATGACCGTGCAGATGCAGCGCGGTCTCGTCCAGATCCTCCGGCACCTTGCGGTCCGGATTGCGCCGATACGCCTGGCGGAACAGCTCGCGTCCCTCGACGATGTCGCCCCAATAGTGCTGGCTGGGGTTGAGCACGAAGAGCATCACCTGCGCGCGCCCGGCGATGGCCTCCAGCACCTCCAGCATCTGGCGCGGCAGGGAGGAGATGCCGAAGACGATGACGCGGCGGGGAAACTCGGCGTCCGCGTCGAGTCCGCCGATCTGGCTCAGGAAGGCGCGATGGATGTCGGCGCGACTGGCGCGGGCGAGCGGCGCCTCCTCGGGGCCGGCCTCGGCGGCGACGTCCTCCATGAGCGCGCGCCAGAGCAGCGGCTGCCAGGCTTGGGCGGCGGGCAGCGGCTCGCGCTGGCCGTTCGGACGGATGAGGACATCCTCGCCCAGCCGCCAGGCGTCCAGCCAATCGGCCCGGTAGACCTGATACTGATCGAAGAGATCGGCCAGCCGCTCGGCCAGTTGAAAGCGGCGGCGCTGCGTCGTCCTCGCCCGCGAGGAAGCCCCGCAGGGGGGCCAGGGCCTCGCGCCAGGCCAGTCCCTCGTCGCTTTCAGCCGCCGGAGCGGGATCCATGGCCCGACCGAGCAGGCGATAGAGCCGCCAGGTCAGCGGCGCCTTGTCGAAGGGCGAGCTGTCCGGCAGATCCCCGAGGACATCGCGATAAACCCGCCAGATGAAGCGCCCCGGCAGGCTGACCCGCATCGCGGCGGCGATCCCGCAGCCGCCGCCCGGATCCGCCTCCGGATTGGCCGCCAGGGCCAGCTTCAGCCACTGGGCGATCCCGTTGCTCTGCACCAGGATCTCCTCGTCCTCCAGCGGATCCAGTGGATAGCGGCGCATCCAGGCGACCATGAGTCCGCGCAGATCCTCCAGCCGATTGCCCTGGATCAGCATGAAGCCGGTCGGCCAGTTGGTTGCGATGTCGTTCTCTTGAGTACCCAAGGCGATCCCCCGATCCCGAGCCAATGACGTCGCCCCTCGCGAGGCCGCGCACGCGATGCGCCTCAACGCGCGGAGCGATACCTGACAGCCAGGGTCTTCGCCAGGAAATAGGTGGCGATGCCAATTGTATCGGCAACGAAATCGAACCAGGAGAAGGACCGAAACGGCAGCTCCCGCTGCACCACCTCGATAAACAACCCATAGGCCAACAGCCAACCCCATGTCTGCCAGGCGTGGCCAGGCTCCGGCCAGCTTCGGTCGGCCAGCCACGCCATGACGGCAAAGGCGAGCAGGTGGTTGTTCTTGTCGTAGCTGAACAAGGGCGGCGCCTCAAGCGGGGCGAAGGCGAGGAAGGCCACCGCCAGCACGCAGATCGAGAGCGCGATCCGGTAGATCAGTCGAACGGCTCCAGCAAACAGCACCTTGGCACATCCTCGCGGGATTAAAGGGTTGGCGGGTCGATTGGAAAGCGGTGTGGATGGCGCAATTTTGCACCATCCGAGCGCTGAAATCCGAACCATGCCGAAGGAGTATTCCAAGATGAACGCGCGTTTCCGAACCCCGACAAGCGCCATGACGCCCTTGAGCGTGCTCTACGATGGCGGCTGCCCACTGTGTCGTCGCGAGATCGCGCTCTACCAGCGGCTGCGCGCGCGGCGCCCCGTGGTCTGGGTCGATATCGACGCCGACCGCCAAGCCCCGGAGCGTTTCGGCATCTCGCGCGAGGCGGCCATGGCGCGCTTCCATGTCATCGAAGGGGGGCGAGTACATACTGGCGCGGCGGCCTTCGTCGTCCTCTGGTCCGCCATGCCGACCTGGCGGCATCTGGCCGCCACGGTTCGCGGTCTGGGTCTGGAGCCGCTGCTGGAGCAAGGTTACGCACGATTCGCGCGCCGACGTCTCGCGCGCCGATGCGCGGACGACCATTGCCGAATCTCGTCATGCCGCCCGGATGGGCCGGGAAGTGGCCGCCCGCCGGGTGCGATTAGGATAGGCGTTGGTACCCAGCCCTTTTAAGGTCACATTTTGAGTTCACCTAGGATTGTTGGGCCAAGAGCCTTGCGGTGGAGACATGCGACTTTCCCTTGAATTGGGTGCGAGGCGTTGGTGGCTTTTTGACCCCGCGCGTGGTCTTGCGCAGCTTGGCGAAATCGATATGACGCGCGAGCGCGAGTAACGTCGCACACAACTGCTCGGATGTCTCGCTCGCGAAGCGTGTCCAGTCCTCCTCGGGGACGGCGATGTTGAGGCGGCGGTGGTGGCGATCTCGGCGGCCAGGTAATACTCGGAGACGCTCTCATCGATGTTCACCTCGGCATGCGCGGCCCGCAGCACGGCCATCACCACGGCGTAGAGGTTGAAGGCCACCAAGGCGAGACAGAAGGCAAACAGCGCCGCGTGCGGAGACCCCAGGGGGTGATTTCGGCGTTGAGGTGTTGCTCAAGCTGTTGAAACGCGGTCTCGATGCCCCCGCAGGTGCGATACAGCGCGGCGATCTGGGCGGCCTCGGGCGGGAGATTGGTCAGCAACACCAGGGACGCATCGCCATGGCGGGTTTGAGTGGTCAAGTTGAGAGTGAGACGGCGTCAGCGTTGCACCTCACCCTCGGCGGTTGACCGCGTGACGGACTGCTCGAAGACCTCGCCGGTCGCGGTTTGCCCCCTGGACGGCATCGGCGCTCAGGGCTTGGTCGAGAGGTTGGCAGGCTGGCGAATGATGAAGAACGCCTGGCGGCGAGCGATCGCCGCCAGCCAAGCGGTGACGCAAAAGTTGCGGTCAGCGATCCAGCGGTCGTTGGGCACCACCGTGGCCGGCACGTCCGTCAGCACGGCGCGCTCCTGGGCGTGGCCGTCGGCGCAGGGAAAGACATCCATGGCCAGTCCGAGGCGCGGATCGAAGACCGCCAGCGACTTTCCGGGCAAGGGAGCCGCCGTGGTGTGACGCACCGCCTTCAGCCGATGCGCACTGGCAGCGAGGCAATTGCCATCCAGATATGTCACCCGGTACCCGGGCAACCGCGCGGGTTTGGTGCCCTGAAGACGTTCGATGAGCGCCTCAGACTCACCGGCGATCTGGCGCACCAGCGCCTGGGAGGTGGTCAATTCGACCCCTTTGAGCTTGGCGTCAACGGCGACCACCGAGACGGCGAGGTGGGCATGACGATACGCTGCGTGAACACTTGCCTGCGTTTTGCACACGACATGCAGCATCAACCCAACCAGTGAGGAGAAGAGAATGTCACGGGTGTACTGTTTTTCGCACGTCGTCTCGAACCAGCGATCCCGTTTCTCGGCGTTGAGCAGGTGCTCCAGCAGCACACGCACCATGACCGTCGTGGGGGCTTTCTCGGCAAATTTTTGCAGGATCTCGCTGAACATCGGGGCAGGCTGACTCGGGCGAATGTTGAAAATCCTTACCTGTCAAGTCCCGTGAGATTATAGACTCGCTTTTTGAAGCGTTCCGGGCACTGTCTGTTGCCAATTCTTGAGCGCTTGAATCGGCGCGACATGTCCGAGCGCTTCTGTGGGATCTGGTGATGGTATAGAGCCGGACGTAGCCGGTGAGGGTGTCCGCGAGGTTCTGGGCGGAATCGAAGCGGGTGGTGGCGAGCACGTCGGCGATGCGCCCATTGAAGCGTTCCACCATGCCATTGGTCTGCGGGTGGCGGGGGGCGATGAGTCGGTGTTCGATGCCGTGACGCGCACAACCCTGGTCGAAAAGATGGCGCCCGGTCGGCTCGCGCTCGCCCGTGGCGCAGAAGCGATCAGTGAATTCCTTGCCGTTGTCGGTGAGGATCTTCTCGATGTCGAACGGGACTTTCTCGACCAGGCGCTGCAGGAAATCGCGGGCGTTGGTGGCGGTTTTCTCGGGTAGGATTTCAACGTAGACCCAGCGCGAGGCGCGATCGATCGCGACGAACAGAGACTGATGCGCCGCCTCGTCGGGCATCTGCGGCAGGTCTTTGACATCAATGTGGACGAACCCTGGCGCGTCGTCCTTGAAGGTCTTGGCCGGTTTGAGCCTTCGTGCGGGATCAGGGCACTGAGGTTGGAGACGCCGTGGCGGCGCAGACAGCGATCCAGGCCGGAGCGCGAGACGGCGGGGTGGATGAACTCCCGGGTCATCGCCAGCAGATCGTCCAGCGGCAGCAGCAGGGTCTGACGCAGCGCCACCACCACCTGTTCCTGCACCGGGCTCAAGGTGGCGTGAATCCGGTGCGGACGGTGCGAGGCATCCTGACCGGTGTCGCGCCGACGCCATTTGCGCACGGTGGCGCGATTCAGATGGTATTCGCGCGCCAGTTCGCGATCCGACTTCGTGGACTCACGCAACTCTTGACGGATCGCGGGCGTGGTGCGGGCGTTGCGATGCAAGTTGAGATTCATCGCTCAGATGTCCCGTCAGGTCGGTGAAGGCGTCTTCGGCCGTGGGCGCTTGGTCTCGCTCAGCTCATCGCGCAGGGTGCGCAGCGCCTCGCGGGCCTGGAACAAAGGGTAGCTTCTGCGCGGTACATAATTACACGGGTCGTGACACTTATTTTAACAGATGTTTACGGTCACCTTAAAAGGGCTGGGCGGAACGCCTGCGCACGCATGAGCGGACATCGCGCCTCCAGGACACGACCGAGCCCGATTCCACCACCAAGAGTGGCACGTCGGTGACCTGGAGGCTCAACGATGAGTCGCGTTGAGGGCTGTCTCGGCGTCCGACCCTGGCGGCGACCCCGGATCGGATCCCCAGCTTACCAATCATGTGGTCTGTCCAGGTTTTCACGGCTTTCAATAATCTGAATATATGTGACAAGCTTCAACTTCTTGTGTCCATTTCCTGTGTACCTTCCTGTTTGCGACAGCTATACGAACAGCTCACACAAGGATTGATGATGCAAACGATCGTTAGGGAAACGCTGATTAATTGCCTTTTTAAGCCTTGCTCGCGACGTAAGCCACTGATCCGGTTGGGCGTCACGCGGCGAATTTCGAATAAATCAGCGTTTCCTTAACTCTGCTCATCAGAATTGCTATGACAGTCTGGATGCGGGACGATCACAAGGGAACCACGAAAGACATCGCAATTGACAGTTCGCCGCAAGGCGCCGTGGTACAAGCCTCTAACGGTCTGGGAGGAACGACGCCGCAAGCATTAAAGCCGCGCGTAACGCTCCACTGACAGTCAAAATCAGCAAAGATGGCTACAAGGATCGGTAGTGCCTTTATCTGCATGACTTTACATGCGTTCTTTGGATAATCGTATTATTGTAATGATGTATGGAGTGAAGGGTTGAGGATGCTAGTGGGTTTGACGGTTTGGGAAGTCTGGGGCGTGAGCGGCAACGATCATGACAGTGTAAGCGGTCTCAAAAACCGCCTAGATGGGGTGGGAGGAAAATTGTGAAACTTTTGAGACGTAGGGCGATGGTTTTGAGTTGAGCGGGCAGATGATGTGGAGTGGTAGTTTGCTTTCAAGAGTAGACTTATACTCTATTCATTCAATATTTGAGATTTTTCTATAATTTGAAACTTCAGTGAAAAGAGACTGCTAAGGAAACGCTGATTTATTCGAAATTCGCCGCGTGACGCCCAACCGGACCAGTGGCTTACGTCGCGAGCAAGGCTCAAAAAGGCAATTAATCAAGCGTTTCCCTAACGCAGCCCGTGATGGCCGTTTTGAATTTTGGAAACGAGTCATAATAACGGGAATCAAGACCTCATGTTTGACATGCCGTCATAGCCTCTCAATCAAATTGAGATTCGGTGAATAGGCAGGGAGATAGATGAGTTCAACCTTGAGTTGTGCGGCAAGCTCCGTGACGATGTTGCACTTTTGATAGCGGGCGTTATCCAGAAACAAGGTCACGACCTCATCGGCATGTTTCGCGGCTAATTTTCGAAGCAGATCGCAGACACTCAGCGCATTGATATAGGAATCATTGGTGACGGTGACACATGAGTGATCGCATTGGGGCGAAGCATATTGTTGCGTCCCGTAGGATTATATTCCGAACAGGAGCTACCCTTTGTTCCAGGCCCGCGAGGCACTGCGCACCCTGTGCGATGAGCTGAGCGTGGCCAAGCGTTCTCGGCCGAACGACGCCTTCACCGACCTGACGGGACATCTGAGCGATGAAGCTGAACGTGCATCGCAACGCGCGCACCACGCCCGCGATTCGTCAAGAGTTGCGTGCCTCCACGAAGTCGGATCGCGAACTGGCGCGCGACTACCATATAAATCGCGCCACCGTGCGCAAATGGCGTCGGCGCGACACCGTGCAGGATGCCTCGCACCGTCCGCACCGGCTTCACGCCACCCGAGCCCGGTGCAGGAGCAGGTGGTGGTGGCGCTGCGCCAGCCCCTGCTGCTGCCGCTGGACGATCTGCTGGCGATCACCCGGGAGTTCATCCACCCCGCCGTCTCGCGTTCGGGCCTGGATCGCTGTCTGCGGCGCCACGGCGTCTCCAACCTCAGTGCCCTGATCCCGCCACCCGAAGGCGAGGCCAAGCCGGTCAAGACCTTCAAGGACGACGCGCCAGGGTTCGTCCACATTGATGTCAAAGACCTGCCGCAGAGGCCCGAGGAGGCGGCGCATCAGTCTCTGTTCGTCGCGATCGATCGCGCCTCGCGTTGGGTCTACGTTCGAAATCCTACCCGAGAAAACCGCCGCCAACGCCCGCGACTTCCTGCAGCGCCTGGTCGAGAAAGTCGCCGTTCACCCTCGAGAAGATCCTGACCGACAACGGCAAGGAATTCACCGACCGTTTATGCGCCACCGGCGAGCGTGCACCGACCGGACGCCATCGCTTCGACCAGGGCTGTGCGCGTCACGGCATCGAACACCGGCTCGATCGCACCCCGCCATCCGCAGACCAATGGCATGGTGGAACGCTTCAAGGACGCATCGCCGAGGTGCTCGCGACCACCCGCTTCGATTCCGCACAGAACCTGGCGGACACCCTCACCGGCTATGTGCGGCTCTACAATCACCAGATCCCACAAAAGGCGCTGGGACACGTCTCGTCGATTCAAGCGCTCAAACGCTGGCAACAGAAATGCCCAGAACGCTTCAAAAAGTGAGTCTATAATCTCACGGGACTCGACAAGTATCTGTTGCACGTCTGACGCGGAGCTCGGAAAACACGACCAAGGCTCCCGGCGCGGCAAGCTAACGCGGCGATTCAGGTCTTGATCCCCACGCCATGACGCAGGAGGTGCAGGCTGTAGAGAGCCAGCGCAACGATGAAGATCAGGATCATGCCGAAGGCGATACCCAGCGGAATATCGCTGACCCCCAGCAGTCCGTAGCGGAAGGCGTTAACCATGTAGAGCACGGGGTTCGCCATGGATAGGCCCTGCCAGAAGCGTGGCAGGAGTTCGATCGAATAGAAAACCCCGCCCAGATAGGTCAAAGGCGTCAGCACAAAGGTCGGGACGATCGAGATGTCATCGAAGCTGTTGGCATAGATGGCGTTGATGAAGCCACCGAGCGAGAACAGCGTCGCGGTCATGAGACAGACCAGCAGCATCACCCCGAGGTGATGGACATGGAGGTCAGTGAAGACCATCGCCACCAGCATGACCGCACCGCCGACGACCAGACCACGCGCCACGCCGCCCGCGACGTAACCGGCCAGGATCACCCAGTTGGGCGCTGGTGAGATCAGCAGCTCTTCGATGTAACGGGAGAATTTACTGCTGTAGAAGGATGAAACGACGTTCGAGTAGGAATTGGTGATGACCCCCATCAGCACCAGTCCAGGCACGATAAAGTCCAGGTAGGCAAATCCGCCCATGGTGCCAATGCGGTCGCCGATCAGTCGTCCGAAAATGACGAAATAGAGCGTGGTGGTGATGACCGATGGCAGGATGGTCTGCACCCAGATGCGCGTGAAGCGCAGCAGCTCCTTGGTGAGAATGGTCTCGAAGGTGACCCAATTGCGGTGCCAGTCTCCCATGAGTCGGTTCACGCGGGCGCCTCCGCGTCGACCAAGCGCCGGTCGACCATCTCCAGAAACAGCCGCTCCAGCCGATTCTGTTTGTTGCGCAGACTGATGACCTCGATGCCGTTGCGCGAGAGCGCGTCGAACAGGCCGTTGATGGTGTGGTCCCGACTCATCTCGACCTCCAGGGTGCAGTCGTCCAGTGCCTGGAGCACGAAACCGCCCAGCTCCGGCAATTCGGACACCCGCCCTTTGAGGTTGAGCACGAAGGTCTCGGTGTGGAGCTTGTTGAGCAGGGCCGTAATGCTGGTGCGCTCGGCGATCTCGCCCCGGTTGATGATGGCAATGTTGCGGCAGAGGCTCTCGGCCTCTTCCAGATAATGTGTCGTCAGGATGATGGTCGTGCCCTCCGCGTTCAGGGCGCGCAGGAAGGACCACATGGAGCGGCGGATCTCGATGTCCACGCCCGCCGTGGGCTCGTCGAGGATCAGGAGCCGGGGTTCGTGGACCAGGGCGCGCGCGATCATCAACCGCCGCTTGAGTCCGCCGGAAAGCCGGCGCATCTCGGTCTCGCGCCGGTCCCAGAGATCGAGCTGTTTGAGATAGCGTTCGGCGCGAACCTTGGCCTCGCGGCGCGGAATGCCATAGTAACCGGCCTGATTCAGCACGACCTCGAACACCGGCAGGAAGAGATTGAAGTTGAACTCCTGCGGGACCAGGCCGATGCAGGATTTGACCCCCGCCGGATCGCGGTCCAGGTCATGACCGAAAACCGTCACACACCCCGCGGTCTTGTTGACTAGCGAGGCGACGATCCCGATGAAGGTCGACTTGCCGGCCCCGTTCGGTCCCAGCAGGGCAAAGAAGTCCCCCTCCTCCACACTGAGATCGATTCCCTTGAGGGCCTGAAAGCCGCCTTTGTAGGTCTTGGTGAGTTGCTGGACTGCGAGTGCGGACATGGATTTTGGGATTGAATTGAACCGTTCTTGGGCCTTGTGTTTTGGGCGATGTTGGAGCGGAGACCTTGACTACCGACCAACCCGAGCCATCAGCGCCCGCGCGTCGACCTTGCCCGAGTAGCGGTAGGGCAAGATAACTAGACCGTCGGCGAGCGTCACCATCCCGGAGAGGTTCCAGTCGAGCGGACGCTCCTTGAGCACCAACGCGGGCAATTGCTGAACCAAGCCGAGCAGGCTGCCGATGACCTCGACCTCCAGGGTCGTTTCGCCGAAGGCCGGGATCTGACGATCCAGGGCGCCGCCACCCTCCGCCAGCTCCTGGCCTTCCAGCGACAGGCGATAGCTCATCGCCCTGATCGGCAAGGTCCGGTCGTTCGGGTTCTTGACCTCCAGGGTGGCGATGAAGACCTGCCGAGTGAGCCCCAGTTCCCTCGGCTGAAGCCCGACCAGCGTCACCTCGGGCGCCTTCCAGGATTTGGTCAGACCGGCACAACCCGCCAGCAGGAAGCCCGTGAGGACAAGAATCGCGATAATGCCCAACCCACCGAAGCTGCGTCGGACCCATGGGCGGGCGGACGACTCCGGATGCGGCATGAAATCCACGGACCGCGACGAGACCTGACACATCGACATGGAATCACCCGAACTTGTCTTGCTGTTGTCCCCGGTCGCCTTGGTGGCCGGGTTCGTCGATGCGATCGCTGGCGGGGGCGGGCTGCTCACCATCCCCGCCCTGCTCTGGGCCGGGCTGACCCCGGTGGAAACCCTGGCGACCAACAAGGCGCAAGCCGTCTTCGGCAGCGGCATGGCCACCTTCCAGTTCGTCCGCAAGGGGCTGGTGGACCCGCGCGGCATCGCCCTTGCCGTGATCTGCACCTTCGTCGGGTCGGCGCTCGGCGCGGCGCTGGTGCAGCGAATCGACAGCGCCTTTCTGGAGCGGCTGATCCCAGGGCTGCTGATCGCCTTCGCGCTCTACTTCTGGTTCTCGCCGCGCGTCTCCGACCTGGACTCTCGCCAGCGCATCGGCACCTCGGCCTTTGCACTCGGCATCGGCTTGGGCGCGGGCTTTTACGATGGATTTTTTGGTCCAGGCGCCGGAACCTTCTTCGCGATGGGTTACATCGCCCTGCTCGGCTACAACCTGCGGCGCGCGACCGCCCATACCAAGGCGCTCAACTTTACCAGCAACCTGGCGGCCTTGCTGTGCTTCCTCGCCGCCGGACAGATCCATTGGCCAATCGCGCTCGCCATGGCCGCCGGCCAACTGATCGGAGCCTGGCTCGGCGCGCACCTGGTGCTCCGGCATGGCACGGCGCTGATCCGGCCGCTGCTGGTCACGGTGTCTATCGCCATCTCGGGCAAACTGCTGTGGAATCTGATCGGCGCTGGATGAGGTCGGGCGGGCGGATCGCGCGGACACAATCACCTCGGAACCAGGATTTCCCGCACGCCGGAAACGCGCCCAAAGCGTGCTACACATCACGTTGCCGGATTTGGCGACCCGATAAAATCCCTTCTCGTCGCCGGGCTAATTTCCTGGTAAACATTCGGTTCGTGGTCGATCCCAAGAGCAGATTCGCTGGCGCGTCTCGGCCCGCGCCATTCCAGTTTTGATCGGAAAGCGAATGAAATCAGGGGGCGGATGCCCCAAAACGATATTGGAGTCGTTTGGTATGAGTAGCTCGGTTACTTCTTCGCGCGCCCTTGTCGGGGCGCTTCTGGCAGCCACGGTGACAGGCTGTTCAAGCATGCAGCCAACCCCCACGATGCCGACCTATCCGGCTCAGATTGGCGGCGGTAGCGGCGTGACCGCCGACTTGGATTACCGCTGTCGGCAGCAGGCAAACGCGGCGGCGGAAAAAACCAAACAGGATAACGTCACCAAGGAAGTCGCCGTCACGGCGATCAGCACGGTTGCTGGCGCGGTGATCGGCAACCAGCTCAACGTGGGTGGCATGGGTGGCATGGGTGGCGGCGGTCCCGGGCCGAGAGGGCACGGCGGTGGCGGGCCAGGCGGCGGCGGTGGGCCGGGTGGAGGGGCCGGGTGGTGGTCATGGCCACGGCGGTCACGACCTCGCGGGCGCCGGAGCACTCGCGGGCGCGGCAACCGGCGCGGCACTGAGCCAGAGTATGCTTCAGGATACTCAACAGACCTTCGATATCGTCTACAACAACTGCATCGAAGCGAATCGGAGCCACTACAGCTCCTCGAAAAAGAGCCGCAAGCGGAGAAGTCGGCGCTAACGGCTGAGCGGACATCTCCGGCGCCGCGCGGCAAGTGCTCCCGCCCGGCGTCGCGCGAACGAGGGCTCGACGCAGCCGACGGTTCTCAAGGTTTCGGCATAGGCCGACGCCGAGGCGATCGCGATGCGCTCTGGATGATGGAAACGATGGCCGTGGGTATAGCCGCCAACAGGCAGACCAAGCACGGTCCCTTCGATCCGGGACGAACCCATCATCAGACACACCCAATGGACCGGCCGCACGAACTCTTCGGCCCGATCGCCCCAGCGCATCCGTTTCGGGATGGGCAAGCCGGCCAGTGCCGCCTCGGTCATGGCCGGGACGAGCCGGGCCGTTTCCTGTCCCGGCGTCACGCTGCGGAAGACCAACCAAGCCCCCTTGTCGGTTTCTTCTCGCCCAAGCGCTTCGATCTCCACCCCGCAGGAGCGCGCAAAACCCAAGGCGGCCTTGCTCGCATTGCCGTCCGCGTCGAACGCGGCCTGGACGGCGGGTCCACGTCGGAGTGTCTCCTGATCCGGCTGACGGTCGGCGATGCTGGTGACCAAGAGCGCCAGGCGGCGCGGCGCGGCGAACGACTCGATGGCTCCGAAGGTGATCGCATGCGTCTGGAGCTGCGACCTGAATCCTTCCTCAAATGCGCGTGCCAGGTTGGGCAGGGCGATGGGCGGAAGCTCCTCGGTCCCGATCTCGATCAATAGATCAGTGGTGGTGTCCAATGGGGCTCTCCCGCTCAACGCTTCAGCATCGGGAAACCAAGGGCTTCCCGTTTGTCGTAATAGGCTTGCGCCACGGCGCGCGACAGGGTTCGCACCCTGAGGATGAATCGCTGTCGCTCGGTGACCGAGATCGCGCCGCGCGCATCCAAGAGGTTGAAGGTGTGGGATGCCTTCAGCACCTGTTCATAGGCCGGCAGCGGCAGCCCCTTGGCGACCAGCTCCGCGCTGATGCGCTCGCAGGTATCGAAGAGGCCGAACAGGGATGCGGTATCGGCGATCTCGAAGTTGTAGGCCGACTGCTCGACCTCGTTCTGGTGATAGACGTCGCCATAGGTCACGACCCCTTCCGGCGTGCGGCTCCAGGTCAGGGCATAGACGCTCTCGACCTCCTGCAGATACATGGCGATCCGCTCCAGCCCGTAAGTGATCTCGCCCGTCACCGGCCGGCAATCGAGTCCGCCCACCTGCTGGAAGTAGGTGAACTGGGTCACCTCCATGCCGTTCAGCCAAACCTCCCAGCCCAGCCCCCAGGCGCCGAGCGTGGGCGACTCCCAGTTGTCTTCGACGAACCGGATGTCGTGCACCAAGGGGTCGATCCCGAGATGCCGCAGCGAGTCCAGGTAAAGCTCCTGAATCTCCAGCGGCGAGGGTTTGAGCATCACCTGAAACTGGTAATAGTGCTGCAACCGATTGGGGTTTTCGCCATAGCGCCCATCGGCCGGGCGGCGAGACGGCTGAACGTAGGCGGTCCGCCAAGGCTCGGGTCCGATGGACCGCAAAAAGGTCGAGGGGTGGAACGTCCCGGCACCCACTTCCATGTCGTAGGGCTGGACGACGACGCACCCGAGATTCGCCCAATAGCGCTCAAGCGCAAAGATGAGACCTTGAAAGGTCGAGAGATCCTCGGATTCGAGACTCAAGATGGGACTCCTCGCGTCGAGCTGCTCGCTAAAATCCTCCCCTTCCACACATCTCGACCGTTAGGGTGCAAGCCATAGGATAATGCTCCCGGCAGCAGACAGGGGGCATGATGAGCTGGGCGGACGCGGAATTGGCGGGGCTGAGGTTGGGTGACAAGCGGCGCGAGCGGCGGGCGGTTCGGGTGTTGGAGCGCTTGGGTGAGCGCCCGACGGCGAGCATCCCGGGCGCTTGCTGCGGCTGGGCCGAGATTCAGGCCGCGTATCGCTTTCTCGCCCATGAGGGTTACGACTGGCTCGAGCCGCATCGCCGGATGGCCGAGCAGGCGGTGGTGCTGTGCCTGCAAGACACGACGGAGTTGGACTTCAACGGGCAGGCCATCACGGGGCTTGGCCCTTTGAGTGACGAGGCGCAACGCGGGATGCACCTGCATCCGACGCTGGCGGTGACGCCGGGGCTTGAGCCGCTCGGGATCCTGGTGCGTGGATGTGGGCGCGTGAGCCCAAAGACCCACACGGGCCGCGTCGGGGGCGAAGGAGAGCGAGCGCTGGCTCGAAGGCTACGCGCGTGTGGCCGAGTTGGCTGAACGCGTGCCCGCGACGCGTTTGGTCTATGTCGCCGATCGTGAGGCCGACATCCTGGCGCTGATGGTGCGTGCCGAGCGTCTGGGCACCCCGGCCGACTGGCTGGTGCGCGCCCAGCACAACCGTGCCCTGCCCGACGGGGCGCGTCTGTGGGAGGTGCTCGGCGCGAGCGCGCCGCTGGGCGAGATCCGCTTCAGCGCCCCGCGCGGCAAGGGCCGACGGGCGCGCACGGTGCGCCAGGCGCTGCGTATCCAACGCCTGGGCATCCCGGACCGCGCCGGTGGTGAGATTCAGGTCACGGCACTGATGGCCAGCGAGATCGACCCGCCGCCGGGTGTCACCCCGATCACCTGGCGCCTGTTGACCAACCGCGACGCCACCACACTGGAGGCGGCGCGCGAGTTGATCGACTGGTACCGGGCGCGCTGGGACATTGAGCTGCTGTTCCTGGTGCTCAAGGAAGGCTGTCGTGTCGAAGCGCTGCAACTGGCCAGCCGCGAGCGCCTCGAGTGCGCCTTGGCGCTCTACCTGATCATCGCCTGGCGCGTGACACGCTTGATGCGCCTGGGCCGCACCGTCCCGGATCTGCCGGCCGACCTGCTGTTCGAGCCTGCGGAATGGCAGGCCGCCTACATTCTGGCCAAACAGCCGCCACCGACAACACCACCGCGACTGAACGAGGTCATCTGCCTGATCGCCCGCCATGGCGGCTTCCTCGCCCGCAAAGGCGACGGGGAACCCGGGGCCAAGAGCCTGTGGCTCGGCTTGCAGCGGGTCCAGGACGTTGCCATCGGGCTCCAATACGCCAATCAACTCATGCGGTTATGAGATGTGTGGAAGGAGATGCGCTAAAACCCCGCCGTATATACCGCCCGTGGTCCCACTCGCCTCACCCGACGCAATCCTAGGTGTAGCGTCCCGTGGGATTATATTCCGAACAGGAGCTATCCTTTGTTTCAGGCCCGTGACGTGCTTGCCCTGCTGGCGGCTGAGAAGCGCAAGGGCGGGTGGGGCCATCAGGGCGAAGGCCATCGTGCGCCGTCAATATGATCCATGGTTCCTGAAGGAGGCCGCTGCCATGCGCGTGAATCTGCACAAGAACGCCCGCACGACGCCGGCGATTCGCCGTAGAACTGCAAGCGCTGCAACGGAAGAGGTCTCGACGATGTGGAAGGGGTGCTCGACGCTGGCCGGATCTCGCTACAACGCTGAGCCCGATCACGGTAGCGCAAGCGGCCCTCGTCATCGCCGCGACTGCGGCTCGACGATGAACCGTCGACCCAAGACCTTGGCCTCACGCGACTTCTGCGCCCCGGCGCAGCGAGCGCGGCATGCACGCGTTTTTCCTTGCCGTGCAGCAGCTCGACGGTTTGCGTCACGTCGGCAACGTTGGCGGCGGTGAATTCGACGCTGTGCACCAGTCCCGAATCGGCGTCGGCACCGATGTGCGCTTTGGCCCCGAAGTGCCACTGCTTGCCTTTGCAGGTGTGGCCCATCTCGGGAACGTGCGCCGGCTTGTTCTTGGTCGAGGCTGGCGCAGCGACGACTGTTGGCGTCGACCCGTGAATTCATCAACGCGCCGGCGCACGCTCAGGGTTCGGTTGACGGTGTCGAAGATGCGCCGGGCGAGGTCGTTGTCTTCGAGCAGGCGGCGGAACTTGAGCAAGGTCGTGGCGTCCGGCACCGACTCGCGACCCAGATCGATCCCCAGGAAGGCGCGGAACGCTTGGCTGTCGTAGATCGTATCCTCCACCCCTTCGTCGGACAGCCCGAACCACTGCTGTAAAAAGTACATGCGCAGCATCCGCTCCAGCCCGATCGGCGGGCGGCCCGCCCCGCGACCGGCATTGGGGTAGTAATGCGGAGCCAACGTCTCCAGCAGCGCTGTCCAGGGAACCACCTGTTCCATCTCCGCCAGAAACCGGTCGCGACGGG
Organism: uncultured Gammaproteobacteria bacterium; assembly: GCA_963818415.1. Classification (GTDB taxonomy): domain Bacteria; phylum Pseudomonadota; class Gammaproteobacteria; order Chromatiales; family Chromatiaceae; genus CAWFSC01. The sequence goes on from CAWFSC010000021.1 coordinate 267,968, forward strand.
TGGTCTTCTTCTTGGATTGGTACTCAGCCTGGGCGAAGGTCAGCTGCTGCGGCATGGCTCGGGCGCTCCGGCAAGGGGTGGCGGGGGCCACGAGATTATATCACTCGCGCCCTTTCCACGGCGTCTCCCGACTCGCCGAACTGATGCCTCGCGAGGACAGTGAAGCGCCTCGCCCCAAGCGTTTCAAGGCGTATCTTCCGGGCTTCATGCACATCGACGTCAAGTACCTTCCGCAGATGCCCGATGAGCCTGCGCGTCAATACCTCTTTGCCGCCATCGATCGGGCCACCCGTTGGGTCTGACATCGAGATCCTGCCTAGTAAGACCGCCTGTCAAGTCCCGTAAGATTATAGACCTTTCTTTTGAAGCGTTCTGGGCATTTCTGTTGCCAGCTTTTGAGCGCTTGAATCGGCGCGATGTGTCCGAGCGCCTTCTGCGGGATCTGGTGATTGTATAACCTCACATAGCCGGTGAGGGTGTCCGCCAGGCTCTGGGCGGAATCGAAGCGGGTGGTGGCGAGCACCTCGGCGATGCGTCCGTTGAAGCGTTCCACCATGCCGTTGGTCTGCGGGTGGCGGGGGGCGATGAGCCGGTGTTCGATGCCGTGACGCGCACAGCCCTGGTCGAAGCGATGGCGTCCGGTCGGTTCACGCTCGCCGGTGGCGCAGAAACGGTCGGTGAATTCCTTGCCGTTGTCGGTCAGGATCTTGTCGATGGTGAAGGGCGCTTTCTCGACCAGGCGCTGGAGGAAATCGCGGGCGTTGGCGGCGGTTTTCGCCGGGAAGATTTCGACGTAGACCCAGCGCGAGGCGCGGTCGATGGCGACAAACAGGTATTGATGCGCCGCCTCGTCCGGCATCTGCGGCAGATATTTGACATCGACATGGACGAACCCCGGCGCATCGTCTTTGAAGGTCTTGACCGGCTTGGCCTCGCCTTCGGGTGGCGGGATCAGGGCACTGAGGTTGGAGACGCCGTGACGGCGCAGACAGCGATCCAGGCCGGAGCGCGAGACCGCGGGGTGGATGAACTCGCGGGTGACCGCCAGCAGATCGTCCAGCGGCAGCAGCAGGGTCTGGCGCAGCGCCACCACCACCTGTTCCTGCACCGGGCTCAGGGTGGCGTGAAGCCGGTGCGGACGATGCGACGCATCCTGACCGTTGTCGCGCCGACGCCAGTTGCGCACGGTGGCGCGATTCAGATGGTATTCGCGCGCCAGTTCACGCTCCGACTTCGTGGACTCACGCAACTCCTGACGAATCGCGGGCGTGGTGCGGGCGTTGCGATGCAGGTTCAGATTCATCGTCAGGTGTCCCGTCAGGTCGGTGAAGGCGTCGTTGGCAGCGGACGCTTGGTCACGCTCAGCTCATCGCGCAGGGTGCGCAGCGCCTCGCGGGCCTGGAACAAAGGATAGCTCCTGTTCGGAATATAATCATACGGGACGCAACAGATAAGTTCTAAGTCAGAGGCCGCGCTCGAGGTCGGAAAGAATCATCGGCGAGACGTTGCAAGGACGGCGCGCGAGATCGATACAGGCGTCGAGCGCCGGAAAAGTGCGCCCACTTTCAGGCCGGCAAAGTTAAGGAAACGCTGATTAATTGCCTTTTTGAGCCTTGCTCGCGACGTAAGCCACTGATCCGGTTGGGCGTCACGCGGCGAATTTCGAATAAATCAGCGTTTCCTTAAGAGGCAGTGACTTGGAGTCAAGAGGGCGAGTGTTGGAATGCATCGAACTGGGTTCGGCCGCATCATTCGCGTTACACTTTCAACGGCAGATGGAACCCTTGCTGCTTACCAAACATGCTAAATGGCTGATATTTTTTAATGGAGCGATTATTGCTTGATAATCCATGCGACATTGCCATCATGGACGATGTTCGTTAGCAGTTCATCCCAAATCTTCACGCGACAGGGAATTTTTATGCAGCACTTCCTCGTAAAATTACTCGGCGGCATCGCCTTGTTGGGCGCCGCTTGCGTGGCCAACGCGGCCACGCTGGATGGAGCGATCAATATCATCGGCTACGCGACCGTTGATCCCGCCTTGCCGGGAGCAACCAAGGTGGTTTTTGTCAGCGGGTCGGCTGGTTTTGGTGACGGCGACCTCGCAGTCATCAACGGCGCCTCCACGACCGACGGCTCGCTGACGCTAAACAATTTCACCTTCGACCCCTTCACCAGCTCGACGACAATCTGGTCTTCCACGCGGATCGGCGGCCTCACGTTCACACTTGACCCGACCATTACCGTGGCCCAATCCGCCACCGACCTCACAATCAGCGGCGTCGGTACACTCTCGGCGACGGGATACGACAGCAGCCTTGCTGACTTCACCCTGACCTACAACAAACTTACCAAACAGACGGTGGGTTCGTTCTCCTCATCCACCTCGGTCGTGCCGATCCCTGCGGCTGCGTGGCTCTTCGGCTCGGGCATGATCGGAGTTGCATCGATCGCGCGACGCGGTCGCAAGAACAGGATCTGACCGACCCAAGACGCCTAGGGCGTCCCGGTATGCACCGGGAACGCCTTGGCGGAGTAGTCGGCGTTCACGCTGAGCGCATGGTTCATGCGATCGGCAGCGATTCTGTCTCAAGCCGTCACGGATGTGTGACGCCGCCGCCACGGCTTGCGCGCGCGGCAGCCAAAATCCTCCGAGACTCAAGAAGCGGCGCCAGCGCTCGCGAGGCTTGCCTTGATGTGTAACGAATACAGCATGTCCTCGTCGGCGATGTGGTCGATGAGCCAGTCCTGCGTGATGTCGAGGGCGCGATCCGCCAGATCCTGACTGGGACCGAAGATCATCAGATCATTTTCCAGTTCGTCCAGACGCCGAAAGAACGCGGCATGCTGCCGGAGGTGTTCCTTCAAGGCGGGATAGTCATGCTTGCGCATGAATGCCTCCTCGGTCTGGAAGTGCTGCTCCGCGTAGTCCCTCATGAAGGCGATCGCCTCGGTGACCGCGTTCTTGCCCTCCCGATCCAGAATATCCTCATAAAGCCGGTGGGATGCGGTAAAGAATCCCTGGTGCTGCCGATCGATGTCGGCAATACCAATCAAATACACGTCGGACCAATCTCTTAACATGTGACACCCGTTCTTGATCGTAAGCGGAGCTGGGGCAGGGGCGCTGCATACTGATGTCGCCCCGCGCGAGGGTCGCGATGGCACTCGGATCGGTCTCAAGCGCGACTGGCATGGCCAGCTCGGGATAGGTGACCGCGCCGGTTAGGCACGGTCACGGGGACGCGGGCGGATCAGAGTGGCGGATTCAGGATCGTCTTTTCCTAAACCGATCATAGTCGGTCCATGTTCCGCCAACAATCCAGAGAGGCCGAAGATCTCGCCGGATTGACCTGCCGCCCGGGCATCGTCGAACCCGCGCGCTCAAGCATCGCCATGGTCGACCTTCGAGCCCGTCAAGTCCCAGGCGAAGGTGCAGTCCAGATGGGACAGCACCGAGATCATGCCGCTCTCACCGTCCTCGACCATCACGGCGATGGGAGCGCGCTGGCCGAAGCGCCGATTGGCGCGCTTCACCCAGAGTCGTCGCATTTCGGGGTTGCGCGGAAAGTAGGTGTGCAAGGCCTCCTCGATACGCGCGAGGTAGGCGACCCGCCGGTTCACCTTGGGGTCGTCCGGAAATGCCTCCTGCTCGCGGAACCGACTCAGATGCCGTGTCCTGATGGAGTCGGGCAGTTGCAGAATGCTGGCGATATCCCGCGCGGCCAACCCCCAGCCCTCGAGTAGACCCATGGTGCGCCGGGTCAGGGACAGGCGTTCGGCGAGTGTCATTTCAGTCATGCGAATCACCTCGGACCATGCCCGCGCGAACGGCGCGCTTCGGCCTTGCCTGGGACATGGCGTCGCTTGGCGCGGGTTCCAACCTCAGGAGCGGGTAACGCGGGTGATGCGGGTCACCAGGGGGATCAGCCGCAGCCGTCGCATGATACGGGCGAGGTTGGCGCGGCTCTTGACCAGGAGCCGAAACTCCAGATCGGTCATCATGCCGTCTTTTTCCAGCGTCTGGACATTGTCGATATTGGATCCCTGCTCGGCGATCGCCCCCGCGACCACGGCCAGCACGCCACGGCGGTTACTGACCTCGACCCGGATTTCGGTCAGGAATTCGCCTTCCGGCTCCTTGGCCCACTCCACATCGAGCGCCTTGTCGCGCTTGCTTTCCCGGGTGCCCAGATTGCGGCATTCGGCGCGGTGGACCACGATGCCGCGTCCCGGACTGAACAGGGCGCGGATGTCATCGCCGGGAATGGGGCGGCAGCAACGCGCGAAGCTCACGACCATGCCCTCGGTGCCGCGGATGGCGAGCCGGTGGGGATGGATGTCCTTGCCGCCGCCAGCGCTGGCGGTCTCGTCGCCCTCGACACCGGCCAGGCGGCGCGCCACCAGGGCGGCCAGTCGGTTGCCGAGACCAATCTCCCCCAGGAGATCCTCGGCTTCGCGCAGATTGGCCTCCTCCAGATAGGCCGCCAGACGGATGGGGTCGATCCCATCGATGTCGGTGCCGAAGGACGACAGCTCGGTATTCAGGAGACGCCGGCCGAACGCCTGGGCCTCGCGCAACTTGAGGCTCTTGAGATAAGCGCGAATGTTGACGCGCGCCTTGGGCGTGACCACGAAATTGAGCCAGCCCGCATTGGGCCGCGCGCCTGGAGCGGTGATGATCTCCACCGTCTGGCCGCTGCGCAGGGCGGTGCTCAAGGGCGCCATGCGACGGTCGATCCGAGCGGCGACGCACTTGTTGCCGACGTCCGAGTGGATCGCGTAGGCGAAATCCACCACGGTGGCGCCGCGCTTGAGGCAGAGGATCAGGCCCTTGGGGGTGAAGACGTAGACCTCGCCGGGGAAGAGGTCGACCTTGACGTGCTCCAGGAACTCGACCGAGTTACCGGCCTCGCGCTGCATCTCCAGTAGATTTTGCAGCCAATCGGCGGCCAGCGCGGTCGGGCTGGTCGCCCCCTGGAGTCCGGTTTTGTACATCCAGTGGGCGGCGATGCCGGACTCCGCCACGCGCTGCATGTCCAGGGTGCGGATCTGGATCTCGATCTGGATCCCCTGCGGCCCGACCAGGGCGGTGTGCAGGGATTGGTAGCCGTTCGCCTTGGGGATGGCGATATAGTCCTTGAACCGACCTGGGACCGGCTTATAGAGGTTGTGCACCAGGCCCAACACCCGGTAGCAGGTATCGACACGGTCCACCGTCACGCGGAAGGCAAAGACGTCGACCAGATCGGAGAACCCACGCGATTTGTCGCGCATCTTCCGGAAGATGGCGTAGAGATGCTTGAGACGACCTTCCACCTGGCCCTGGATGTCCTCTTGCTGGAGGACCCGTTTCAGGGCCGTCTCGACGGTCCCGACCATCTCGACGCGCGCGCCGCTTCTCCGGTGGACGGCGCGCTTGATGACCCGGCGACGCCAAGGCCAGTAGTGCGCGAACCCAAGCTCCTCAAGCTCGACCCGAATCCAGTTGATCCCCAGCCGGTTGGCGATCGGCGCGAAGATGTCGAGCGTTTCGCGCGAGATGCGCCGGCACGCCTCGGGCGCCATGGAGTCGAGCGTGCGCATGTTGTGCAGTCGATCCGCCAGCTTGATGAGGATGACCCGAATATCCCGCGTCATCGCCAGCAGCATCTTCTGCAGGCTCGCGGCCTGGGCCTCGGCGCGGGACTGGAAATCGAACCGCGTGAGCTTGCTCACGCCGTCGACCAGTTCGGCGACCTCCTCGCTGAAGCCAGCGGCCACCTGCTCCTTGGCGATCTTGGTATCCTCGATGACGTCGTGCAGGAGCGCGGCGATCAGGCACTGGGAATCCATCCGCATCTCGGCCAGGATGCGGGTGACCGCCAGCGGATGGTAGATGTAGGGCTCTCCGGACTTACGCTTCTGCCCCTCGTGCGCCTCGGCCCCGAACAGATAGGCGCGATAGCATTCGCTCACCTGCTCTGGAGGGAGATAGGTCTCCAGATAGGCGCAGAGGTCGCTGATGAGGTAGCGCGCCCCGCTTTTGTCCGCCGGGATCTCGGCTACGCCCTCGCCGGGCTTCGTCGACGCATCGATCTCAGCCGCCGTCAGCGCGGCAAGCGGCGTCGGCGCCCGGCTGGCGGATGGGCGCGGGTGCTCAAGGGAGGGCAGCGAGATCGGTGAACGCGACTCCTCGCCAAGGGCCGCGCCAAGGTTCCACGCGATCGGACCTTCGTCAGTCCTGTGCATCTCGTGGCGGTTCCGGTTCGGCGGCGAGCCCCTCGGCGAGCGCCTGCTCCAAGGCCGCCGTGGTCTCGTCCATTTCCCGTTGCGCCTCCTGAACCATGGCGTTGCTGATATTGCCAGCGGCGATCTCGCGCAAGGCCATCACCGTCGGTTTGTCGTTTTCCAGCGGCAGCGTGGGCTCGACCCCGTGGGCCAATTGGCGCGCGCGCTTGGTGGCGAGCAGCACCAGATCGAAGCGGTTATCGACGTGCGCGAGGCAATCCTCGACGGTTATTCTTGCCATCGTGGTCTCCTAAAAAATGGATGTGTCCAGGTGGTCGAGCAGCGCGGCCAGGCGCGGGCGCTGATGCCCCAAGCGCTGCCGCTCCGCGGTGACGATCGCCGCGAGCGCGTCGAGCGCGGTCTCGAAGCGGTCGTTGACGACCAGATAATCGTACTCGGCGCAATGCGCCATCTCGTCGCGGGCCAAGGTCATGCGGTCCGCGATCACGGCCTCGCTGTCCGTCCCGCGACCTCGCAATCGGGTCTCCAGCTCCGCGATGCTGGGCGGCAGCACGAAGATGCCGACCGCCGCCGGAAAGCGTTCGCGCACCTGGCGCGCCCCCTGCCAGTCGATCTCCAGGATCAGATCGTGGCCGGATACCAGGGAAGATCGCACGTCGGCCTCGCGGGTTCCGTAGAGATTGCCGAAGACCTGTGCGTGCTCCAGAAAGGCGCCCGCCTCAACTCCCGGCGAAACTGGTCCTGATCCAGGAAATGATAGTGGATTCCGTCCTGTTCGCCCTCCCGCGCCTTGCGGGTCGTGCAGGAGACGGACAGGGAGAGTTCCGGGTCGCGCGCCAGCAGCGCCTTGACCAGACTCGTCTTGCCCGCCCCGGAGGGGGCCGACACGATAAAGAGGATGCCTTCGCCCATGACTGACTCTGCTCGCTGCAACCGCCGTTACTCCAGGTTCTGGACCTGTTCGCGCATCTGCTCGATCAGGACCTTCATCTCCACGGCCTCGCGGGTCACCGCGACATCGCAGGACTTGGACCCCAGGGTGTTGGCCTCCCGGTTGAGCTCCTGCATCAGGAAGTCCAGACGACGCCCCACCGGCTCGTCGCGCTTCAGGACATCCAGCACCTCGGCGACATGGGCCACCAGCCGATCCATCTCCTCGTCGACGTCGAGGCGCGCCGCGACCAGCGCGATTTCCTGCTCCAGCCGCTGCGGATCCAGCGTGGCCCGCAGCTCCGCCAGCCGCTCCGCGAGCCGCCCGCGCGCACCCTCGATGATCTCTGGCATGCGCACGCGCACGCGCCCGACGCTCTCCTGCAGACGCTCGCAGCGCTCGCGCAGGAGTTGCTCCAGGCGCGCGCCTTCCCGCTCGCGCGTCGCGACCAGCGAGGCGATGGCGGCATCGAGAAGCGCCAGCGCCTCGGCCGTGAGCCGGTCCAGATCGGGTTTCTGTTCCTGGATGACGCCGGGCCAGCGCAAGAGCTCAAGGGGCGACGCCTCGTAGGGACGGTCAACGATGGTGCCGATCTCCTGGCCGGCCGCGAGCAGTTGCTCGACGAAAAAGTGGTTGATCTTGAGCGTGCCAGAGGCCCCCGCCGCTGGCGCATAGCGCAACGCGCAATCCACCTTGCCCCGCTGCACGCTGGCCGCCAGCCGCGCTCTGACCGGCACCTCAAGCGCGCGCAGCTCCTCCGGTAGGCGGATATGCGGCTCCAGGAACCGATGATTGACGGTCCGCAGCTCCCAGGTCAGCTCGCCGAATTCGCTGGCGCGGGACTCGCGGGCGAAGGCCGTCATGCTCTTGATCATCATGTTGCGAGGTGTCCGGGGTCGGTTAGGGCGAAGAATTCGACAAAACGGCGGCAATTGCGCGCGCGATCGTTCTATTATACCGGTTGAGCCCAGCCAACGTCCGCCTGGAAATCCTCACCCTCGATCATGGCAGCCGCACGCGAGTCACTTCCAGTGGGTACCCATGTTGGCGCCTACCGGATCACCAAGGCCATCGCCAAGGGCGGCTTCAGTCTCATCTATCAGGCGGTGGACGATGATAGCGGCGAAGAGGTGGTGATCAAGGAATACATGCCCAAGAAGATCGCGCGCCGCGCCGAGGACCGGCGGATCGTGCCGATCAGCCCGGACTTTACCGAGAACCTCCATCACGGAAGAAAGCTATTCTTTCAGGAGGTGAAGGCGCTGGCCTCGCTGCAACACCCCAATATCGTGCGCGTCACGGCCTTCTTTCTCGCCAACGAGACCGGCTATCTCGTGATGCCGAACGAGCGCGGGCGCAACCTGGGCGCCTATCTGCACGAGCGCAAGGGCGGGCTCAGCACCTCCTTCCTTCTGGATGTCTTCATCCCCATCCTGGACGCCCTGGCGCTGCTGCATCGCCGCTCCATGCTGCACCTGGACGTCAAGCCGGGAAACATCCATCTGCGGCACGGCAATCTGCCGCTGCTGCTCGATCTCGGGGCGGTACACCCGCTCAGTCGCGGACGCTCGCGCGGCGGACAGGTCATCACCGCGGGTTACTCGCCGGTGGAGCAGTATTTTCGCGCCGGACAGGTCGGGCCTTGGACCGACGTCTATGCGGTCGGGGCAAGCATCCGCACCTGCATGGAGGGCCGCACCCCCCAACCCGCGCCCGAGCGTCAGAAAGAGGATAAAGTGATCCCAGCCGTGGAGGCGCTGAAGGACCGTTATCCCGCCTTTCTTCTGGAGGCGGTCGACTGGTCGCTCTCCATGGACGCCGCCAAGCGCCCCCAGGATGCCGCGGAACTGCTTTCCGCCTTGACCAAGCATCTGAATGACCCCCAAATTGCCCGCCTCAGAGAGGCTAGCACGGAGCGGATCAGCGACAGCCGCTTGATCTGAATCGCCTCATCATCGACCGGAGTCAGCACTGACATGAGACCTTCGCAACGGCGCGCCGACGAGTTGCGCCCGCTCCGCTTTACCCGCGCGTTCACCCGGCATGCGGAGGGATCCGTGCTCGTCGAGTTCGGCGACACCCGCGTGCTCTGCACCGCCAGCGTCGAGCCGCGCGTACCGCCCTTTCTCAAGGGCCAGGGCAAGGGCTGGATCACCGCCGAGTACGGCATGCTCCCGCGCTCGACCGACCAACGGACCCAGCGCGAGGCCGCCAAGGGCAAGCAGGGCGGGCGCACCCTGGAGATCCAGCGTCTGATCGGGCGCGCGCTGCGCGCGGGCGTCGATCTCAAGGCGCTCGGCGAGCGCAGCATCACCCTCGACTGCGATGTCCTCCAGGCCGACGGCGGTACCCGCACCGCCTCCATCACGGGCGCCTGGGTCGCCTTGCGGGATGCCATCGATGGCCTGCTGGCCTCCGGCGCGCTGAGCCTGGACCCGCTGCACACCCAGGTCGCCGCCGTGTCGGTCGGGATCTACCAGGGCACGCCGGTGCTGGATCTGGACTATGCCGAGGACTGCGTCGCCGAGACCGACATGAACCTGGTGATGGACGGCGCGGGGCGCTTCATCGAGGTCCAGGGGACCGCCGAGGCAACCCCCTTCAGCCGCGCCGAACTGGATGCCATGCTCGAACTGGGCGCGGCCGGGATTCAGCAGATCCAGGCGGCCCAGCGCGCGGCACTGGGCCGGGACTGACGGGGGAGCGCCACATGAGCCAATCGCACAGCGGCGAGCAGATCGTGCTGGCCAGCAACAATGCGGGGAAGGTTCGCGAGATCGGACAGTTGCTCGCCGGGGCGCGGATTCAGATCGTGCCCCAGGGCGAGCATGGGGTGTCCGAGGTCGAGGAGACCGGGCTGACCTTCGTCGAGAACGCCATCATCAAGGCCCGCCATGCCGCGCGCGTCAGCGGCCTCGCCGCCATCGCGGATGACTCCGGGCTGGAGGTCGATGCCCTGCGCGGGGCGCCGGGGATCTATTCCGCCCGCTATGCCGGCCCGGGTGCCTCCGACGCGGCCAATCTGCGCAAGCTGCTGGAGGATCTCGCGGAGGTTCCCGAGGCCGAGCGCAGCGCGCGTTTCCAGTGTCTGCTGGTCTATCTGCGCCATGCCGAGGATCCGACCCCGCTGATCTGTCAGGGAACCTGGGAGGGACGCATCCTGCTCGCGCCGCGCGGCGAGAACGGCTTCGGCTATGACCCCGTGTTCTTCGTCCCGACGCACGGATGCAGCTCGGCGGAGCTGGATCCCGCGACCAAGAACCGGCTCAGTCACCGTGGTCAGGCGCTGCGCCGCCTGCAAGGGCTGCTGGAGTCATGAGCGAGGACGCCATCGCGGCCAATCTGCACCAGGTCCGCGCGCGCATCCAGGCGGCGGCGGAGCGGGCGGGGCGCGCGCCCGAGAGCGTCGCGCTCATCGCCGTGAGCAAGAAGCAGCCGGCCGAGGCGATCCGCGCCGCGCGCGCGGCCGGTCAGCGGGCCTTTGGCGAGAGCTATCTCCAGGAGGCGCTCGACAAGATCGCCCGGCTTGCGGATCTGGACATCGAATGGCATTTCATCGGCCGCATCCAGGCCAACAAGACGCGCCAGATCGCCGCCCATTTCGACTGGGTCCACGGGCTTGCCGATGCCGATCACGCCCGCCGCCTGAGCGAACAGCGGCCGCCCGATCGCCCGCCGCTGGCGGTCTGTCTCCAGATCAACCTGAGCGGTGAGACCAGCAAGGCAGGCGTCGCGCCGGCCGAGGCCGCCGCGCTGCTGGAACTGCTGCGCCTCGCTGCCGGGTCTGCGGGTACGCGGACTCATGACCCTGCCGGCGCCGGTCGACGAGGAGGCGGCGCAACGACAGCCCTTCCAGGCATTGCGCGAGCTGCGGGATCGACTCGCGACCCCGGAACAGCCGCTCGACTGTCTCTCCATGGGCATGTCGGACGATCTGGAAGCCGCGATCCTGGAAGGCGCGACCCACGTCCGTATCGGCACGGCGGTCTTCGGCGCGCGCCCTTATAATTGACGGGTTGGACGGCGGCCCATGCCGACGCCTGCCCTTGAGATCCACGTTCCCGGGGTTGACATGACCACAGCCAGGATTTGTTTCATCGGTGGCGGCAACATGGCCACCAGCCTCATCGCCGGCCTGATCGCCGACGGTTACGCACCAGCGGACATTCAGGTGTCCGATCCCAGCCCGGAGCGCCGCAACGCCCTCCAGGCGGGTTTCGGCGCGCGCGCCTTCGCCACCAATGCCGAGGCGCTCGCCGATGCCGGGACGGTCGTGCTGTGCGTCAAGCCGCAGATGGCGGCGGGCGTCTGCGCCGAAATCGGTCCCACGCTGGTGGCCAACCGACCGCTGATCGTCTCCGTGATGGCGGGCGTCCCCGAACAGGCCATGCAGCGCTGGCTCGGCGCGCCCCTGCCGATCGTGCGCGCCATGCCCAACACCCCGGCCATGGTGCAGACCGGCGCCATCGGTCTGCACGCAAGCCCCGAGGTCGATGCCGAGGGCCGCAACCGCGCCGAGACCATCCTGCGTGCCGCCGGGCTCATCCGCTGGGTCGAGGACGAGGCCGGGATCGACGCGGTCACGGCGATCTCCGGCAGCGGCCCGGCTTACTTCTTTCTCCTGATGGAGGCGATGGAGGAGGCCGGGATCGACCTCGGTCTGGACCAGGAAACGGCCCGGTTGCTGACCATCCAGACCGCCCTGGGCGCCGCCAAGATGGCGATGGAGAACGACGCCCCGCCGGCGCGCCTGCGCGAGCAGGTGACCTCGCCCGGCGGCACCACCGAGCGCGCGCTCGCGGTCTTCAACGCGGCGGATCTGCGGGGTCTGGTCGGGCGCGCCGCCAGGGCCGCGCGGGATCGCGCGGCCGAGCTGTCTCAAACCCTGTCGGAGGCATCATGACGGACTCCTACCTGCTCAACCCGCTCGTCTTCCTTATCCAGACCCTGTTCGGGCTCTATATCGCCGTGGTGGCGATCCGCTTCCTGCTGCAATGGGCGCGCGCCGATTTCTACAACCCCGTCTCCCAATTCATCGTCAAGGTGACCTCCCCGGTGCTGCGCCCGCTGCGACGGGTCATCCCCGGCTACGGCGGCATGGATCTGGCGGCGCTGGTGCTGGCCTGGCTGCTGTCGGCGCTCGAATTGGGAATTTTGGCCCTGTTGATCGGCATGGACCGCTCCGTCCTGGGCGCCTTCGGCTGGGCGATCCCCAGCCTGGTCGAGCAGTTCATCAACATCTTTCTGTTCGCCGTGCTGATCCAGGTCGTCCTGAGCTGGGTTAATCCAGATCCCTACAACCCAGCGGTGTCGCTGGTGTGCCGGCTGACCGACCCGCTGATGCGCCCGGCGCGACGCCTGATCCGACCCATCGGCGGTATCGACCTCTCCCCCATGCTGGTGATGATCGGCCTGGTGCTGCTCAATATGCTCTTGATTCCGCCCCTCAAGTGGCTGGTCGCCAGCCCCTTCTGATTGCCTGACCAGATGACCTGGTACCGCTGGAGCGGCGAGGATCTGGAGCTCTCGGTGCGCGTGCAGCCGCGCGCGCCCAAGGACGCCTTCATCGGCCCGGATCCGGGCGGCGATTACTATCGGGTGCGCATCCAGGCGCCTCCGGTCGATGGCAAGGGCAACCAGGCGCTGCGCCGCTTCATCGCCGACGCCTTCGGGGTCGCACCTTCCCAGGTCGAGCTGCTGGGCGGCGAGCACGCCCGGTACAAGCGGCTGCGGATCCAGCGCCCGCGTCTCTTCCCGATCCCCATCGATCCGCCCTGAGCCTTCCCGGCGCACTCGGTCCTGTTGGCGCGGCGTTCAGATTTCGGACCTGAAACCAACTGTCAATCAGCCCGGGCAGGTAGACCTCGCCCTCCTTCATCCGCGGCAACAGCTCCGCCACGTCCCGCCAACGCTTGGGATGCCGCGAACCCGTTCGATTTGGAATGCGCCAGCACCTCGGTCCCCTTGGGGCGGAAGAACTGGCTGTTCTGTTGGACCGAGATCGGCGCCGAGGCGGTGGCCACCCTGCAAAGCCTCATCGTCACCTGCCGCCTGCACGACATCGACCCCTACGACGACCTGGTCTCGACTCAACGGTAGAGAGCCAGCGGAAAATATTCCGTGATCAGGATGACCGGTCGGCGGTCGATGATGATGCGATAGGTCCGAAACACCGCTGGCTCGCCATCGGCCGTCCGGTCCAGGCCGACATCCAGCACCTCGCGGTAGCTCTCCAGGCCGCTGTCGCGAATCAGGACGCCGATGCCGATCTCGCGCGCGATCAGGCGTTGGCGAAAACCGGGCGGAATGAGTTCGATCCGAATCAGCGAGAAGGCCTCGGCGAAGCTGCGGCCGCTGTCGCTCCCGCGCAGTCGGGCATCCCGGATCAGGCAATCGTCCCCGACCTCGACCTCGATCCAGGGGACCGGCTCCAACGCGGGTTCGAATCGCTGCTCCAGGGTATCCACCGCCACCGGCTCCCAGAAATAGGCCTCCAGGATCTTGGTCACGGTGCCATCGGTGACCAACAAGGCGCGCAGAAACGGCGGCAGTTGGCCCAAGGGGACGAGCTCGCCCGTCGGCGAGCCGATCGCGCCATCGCGCGCGAAGCCGTCGCAGCGGAATGGCGGCTGGGCGGGCGCGGATGAGGCGCGGCCGTAATAGCGATGCATTGAGGCCTCTCGGTCATGCGGCATTCAATTGGACCATTGGCGCGTTTCGCCGCCGGAGACGCCACGGAGCGCCCGCAAGCACCTCCAGACGGCCGTAGGCAATAAAGCAACTTGTTGGTTTAAGGCATCTGGCAGCCGTTGAACCGCAGGCTAGACGGGATCTGATCGTCGGAGAATCTCCAGGATTGAGCTTCTGGCGCGGGGAGTATCGGTTTCGGTACATGCCGAGGCATGCAAGTAAAAGTGCTTTAATTTCAATTTATTATTGCTTGATGCGACCGAAGACTCCATGGATTTCGCATGCACCTTGGAAGGGGTTGGGCAGCACTCGTTGTAAAAAATCTGCCGATCTGGACTCTTGTGGGCTTGATGTCTCAAGCGATTTGCCCCAATCTTATACCCGGAATCCGGCACCACGGAGGGTAGACCTTTTGCGTGGGAGCCAGAACCCTTCGAGCGGTGACGCCGAACCATGCCCGAGCCCAAAATCCGCGGGCGAGGATGGCGAGAAGTCACGCGAGCTCAGTACACACACGGACATTGTGTTATAAACATGATGCCTGATGGCCAATACTTTGGAGATTTTTACAATGACCAAGATCGTTAAAGCCGCTTCCCTGTCCGCCGCTGCCCTCCTGAGCGTCGCCCTCCTGGGTGGCTGCACCGACCAGACCGCTCGCGACACCGCTCAGCAGGCTCTGGACGCCGCCAACAGCGCCCAGGCTTGCTGCAATTCCAACACCGAGCGTCTCGACCGCATGTATCAGAAGATCATGGGCAAGTAATGTCCATTGCCTGATTGGCTCCGGTGTCCCACGACCTGTGGGACACCGGAGTCTTGATCAACCGCCCGCTCCGCCGCCTTCCAGTCAATCACCACACCCCCGTCCGTCGCGATCGACTCGGGAATCGCCGACCGCGCGCTCTGGCGCACGCTCTTCTCTCCCGTCTGCGCCTCCAGATAGAGATCGTCTCCCCGCCATCCCAGCTTGTAAGGCTGGTCGATGATGGCCACGGGCGTATCCACGTCCACCAAGCCGAACAACTCCTCGACGCCCTCCGGGTACATCCGGATGCAGCCGCCGCTGACTTCCATTCCGAGACCCCAGGGCATGCTGGTGCCGTGGATCAGATAGTCCGGATTGCTCAGCCGCATGGCGTAGCGGCCGAGCGGATTGTCGGGTCCGGGCGGCACCTGGGCGGGCAGGATATCACCGCGAGCGGCATGCGAGGCCCGCACATTCGGACCAGGCGTCCAGATCGGATCCTTCTTCTTTTCGATGACCCTGAAGGTGCCAAGCGGCGTGCCCATCGCCTCCCGACCGACGCTGATGGTATAGATCCGCACCAGGCCGGGGTCGTTGGGCGGGAAATAGTAGAGCCGCTTTTCGGCCCGATTGATGACGATCCCGACATGCGGCACGTTCGGTAGCACGTAGAGCGTCGGGACCAGCACCTCTGTCCCGTCGCCAGGCACCCACATATCCACCTTGGGGTTCGCCTTGCGCATGTCGTCGTAGCCCAGATTGTTCTGGCGGGCGATATCCAGCAGTGTATCCTTGTTACGCGCCGTGAAATAGAAAGGGACGCCGACAACCGAGTCGTTCGGATTCTCCAGTCGAAAATTCTCGGCCCGGGCGTCCTTGATGGCTCCCAAGCCAAGCAGCGATGCGCACACCGCTGTCGCGAGCCACACTCGATGGCGTCCGCCAAGATCACTACATCTCATAAACTAACTCGCTCCTGTCGCACTAAAAGCCGATGAAAAAACCATCCCGATTGTCGCACGTTCGCAATATCGGGGTCGCCGCTCATGTGGATGCGGGCAAGACGACGCTCACCGAGCGCATCCTCTTCTACACCGGCGCCTCTTACAAAATCGGCGAGGTGCATGATGGTGCCGCCCACATGGACTACCTGGCCGAGGAGCAGCAGCACGGCATCACCATCACCGCCGCCGTCACCAAGGCGCCCTGGCGCGAGCATCTGCTGCAACTGGTCGACACTCCCGGCCACGTCGACTTTTCGATCGAGGTCGAGCGCGCCATGCGGGTGCTCGACGGCTGCATCCTCGTCCTCGACGGCGTGCGCGGTGTCGAACCCCAGACCGAGACCGTGTGGCGTCAGCGCTCGCACTTCAATCTGCCCGCGCTCTTCTTCGTCAACAAGATGGATCGGCCAGGCGCGGATTTTGACCATTGCCTGGCCGCCGTCAAGCAGCGGCTGGGGGCCGAACCCGCCCCCATCACGGTTCCGCTCGTCGAGGAAGGCGCCGTCCTCCATTTGATCGACCGGACGCTCATTCGTTTCATCGGCGACAAGGGCGAGCAGGTCGTCAGCGAGCCCTGCCCGCCCGAGGTCTGGGAGCGGTATGCCAATCTGCGCGAGGCCCTGACGCTGGCGGCGGCCGAGTTCGACGAGGGCCTGGCCGATCTCGTCCTCGACGGCCTGGATCCGGATCCCCAGTCCTTGCGCGCCGCGATCCGCGCCGGGACGCTGGCCGGCCGCCTCTTTCCTTGCTATGGCGGCAGCGCGCTCCGCAACCTGGGCGTGCAGCCCATCCTGGATGGGGTGGTGGATTTCCTGCCGTGCCCCGACCGATCGGCCTCCAGCGCTGGCCGATCTGCCGGACGGTGGCCGCGAGGAGATCCACATGGGTAGCGACGGCCCGCTTGCGGCGCTGGCCTTCAAGGTCCAGCTCTGGGACGGGCGCCGTCACGTCTTCGCACGGATCTATCGCGGCCGGCTCCAGGCCGGCGACGCGGTCGAATTCCTGACCCGCGACGGCCGCATCCTGCACGAGCAGGTGCCGCGTCTCTTCGACGTGGATGCGGGCAAGAAGACCAAGATCGACGAGGCATTGGCGGGACAGATCGTCCTCCTGGCCGGCTTGCGATTCGCCTCCACCGGCGACACCCTGTGCGCGCCCGGCCATCTTCTGAGCCTGGAACGCATCGCCACCCATGCCCCGGTCCTCGGACTGGCCATTGAGCCAGCCGCCGGGACGGATGAGGACAAGCTCATCGAGGTTCTCGGCAAGGTACAGCAGGAAGACCCAACCCTCTTGGTTGAGGAGGATCCGGAGACTGGGCAACGCCTGCTCAAGGGCATGGGCGAGCTGCATCTGCAGATTGTCATCGAGCGCCTGGAGCGGGAATTCGGCGTCTCGATCCGCACCGGCCGGCCAGCGGTGGCCGTCCGCGAGACCATCACCCAGACGGCGGTCGCGGAGGCCCTGTTCGCGCCGCCGCCAACGCCCGACCCGCGCCAACCGGATCTGATGGCGCGCGCGGTCGTCACGGTCAAGCCGACCGCCCGTGGCACTGGAGAGCGCATCGACATGCAGCCCCGCGTGCGCCCCGAGGGTGCCGAGCTCGACCCCGGACAGGTTCACGCCATCCGCGAGGCGGTCCGGACCACGCTAACCTCCGGGCCGCTACAGGGCGCGCAGATGCTCGATCTCGCCGTGGAGGTGACCGAAGTGGAGCTGTTCGGGCCGGGATCGACCCAGGAGGCGCTGGCCGCCGCGGTCGGCAAGGCGCTGCGCAAGGCGCTGGAGTCGGCGAAGCCCGCTCTGATGCAGCCGATCATGCGGATGGAGGTCGTCGTCCCGGAGGCCAGCCTGGGCGCCGTGCTCGGCGATCTGCAGGCGCGTCATGCCCTGATTCAGGATACCGAGATCCAGGGTGTTTCGGTCGCCATCCAGGCCGAGGCCGCGTTGGCGCCGTTTCTCGGCTACACCACGGCGCTGCGCAGTCTGACCCAGGGGCGCGGACAGTTCAGCATGCAGTTCGACCGCTTCGATCTGGGCTGATCGCCCGGCGCGAGCGTGGATCAGAGGCCCGTGGGGACGTTGGGGGTATCCTCGACGATGACGCGGTCGCGACCCTCGTTCTTGGCGCGGTAGAGCGCGATATCGGCGCGCTCGATCAACTCCTCCGGCGCCTCGCCGGTCCTGGCCCGCACCACGCCGATGGATACCGTGACCCCGCCGATGATGCCCTTGGTGCTGCGGCGCTCGATGCGGATCCCGGAGATCTTGCGCCGAATGTGCTCGGCCAGCTCGGCGGCGACCGCCAGGCTGTCGTTGACGATGACCGTGAACTCCTCGCCGCCGTAGCGGGCGACAAAGATGGAATCGTTTTGCAGGCCGGCCAGCACCCCGCCCACGATTTCCAGGATCCTGTCGCCCATCAGATGACCGTAGGTGTCATTGCACTGCTTGAAGTTGTCGAGATCCAGCAGCAGGAGTGAGGTCGGCTCGCCGTCGCTTCCCAGCGACTGGCGCAAGGCGTCGTCGAAGGCGCGCCGGTTGGGGATCTTGGTCAAGGCATCGAAGCGCGCGTTGTATTGACTCTGCTCAAGCTCCTTCTTGAGCTTCTCCACCTCCTCGCTGGCCGACTCCAACTCCACCTGGAATTCCTTGTTGATGGTTTCCAGGGTGGCCGTATCCGCGAGCAACTGATCAAGGGCCTCGCGGATGCGTTGCGGGTCGACGGTTTCCTCGAAGAGATCGACTGCCTCCTTCAAGACCGTGCCATATTGCTGCGCGCCTCTCACGTTGCGTGAGACTGCCTTCGTCAACTGGGTCACGATGTTGACCAGGAGGTTTTGCGCCTTCGGGCTATTCGGTAGATAGGTCTTGACGAAGAACTCGAAGAACAGCGCCTCGCTCTTTTCCGGCTCGTAGGAGTTGGCGTCCGGGAACTCTTCCAGCAGGGATTTGCTGAGCGCCGGATTCGCATTACGAACGTGGGCATACCAGAGGGCGTAGTTATAGGGCGTCGGCGGGATCCGACGCTGCACCATCAAGGGCACCGCCATCCGCAGATAGTCGGAAGATGTACTCAGGTCTTCCTTAAATTCCATCCTATCGACTGTCATGCATCATCACTCGCGGTTAGCGACACCGGCCAGGGAGCGCCGCTCGATTGGAACCCCGCTTGGCGCGGCGCGGGATAGCTCAATCATATTCGATGATTTGCTCGACCGTCAGGTTGACGAGCGACAATGCAAGCCTAACACCATCGGCGTCGGGTCAGGTGCCGGAATCGGCTGGCCGACGCGCCGATCCGGCTACGCGAAATCTGCCACCGTGGTTGGCGAGGCGTTGCCTCGCCAACCACGGACGTCAGACATCCTCTTCCCGCCGGTCCTCCCCGGCCTTGGGCTCGCGCGTGTCGCGCCGCGACAGCGAGAATTGATAGTAGAGAAGCCAACCCACGAGCCCCAGAAACACCATGAGCTCAACCGCGGCAAGAGAGCCTTTTTCCATATTCCTGTCCCCTTGATCTCGGAAGATCCTTGTGTTGAAAATTTGTGCGACCCAAAAATAGGGTTGGGATAGCCTATCGGATTGCAACCAAGGACCAGGAAGACCCGACGCGCCTATCGCGTCCGCGCAGCAGGAAGGGGGCCGATGGTGAGACGCGCGTCGTACATTCAGATGCACCCATCCGCCAATCGCGCATCCGCCTGTGGGTGCATGCCGGTTCGGGTTATGCTTTGGTCATCCTCCGTCACCCTACAAGCCCCAGACCCCGAAGTACCCCATCATGCCCCAGCCGCCCGAATTGCTCAGACTCGCTGACCTACCCCATGGCACGCCCGCCCGACTGGCCGAAATTCGCGGCGGTCACCATCTGACCCGCCGCCTGCTCGCCCTTGGCTTGAGGCAAGGCAGCCGGCTCCTCGTCTTGCAGCGCCGAGGGCAAGGGTTGGTGCTGGCCTGCGGTGAGGTCCGCGTCGCCGTTGGCGCCGGGATTGCCGACAAGCTCTGGGTCACGCTGGACGGACTCCCCGATGACATCTCACCCGAGGCTCCCGAGGAGAGCGACGCGGCACCTGAGACAAGTCCGCGAACCTTCATCCTCGCTGGCGCCGGCCAGGGCCAGTAAACCGGCATGCGCGGCAAGACCATCCATCCCGCCGGGCCTGGCGACGCGCCACTGCCGCCGCTGACCGTCGCCCTGGCCGGCAACCCCAACTGCGGCAAGTCCGCCCTCTTCAATGCCCTCACCGGAATCCGCCAGACCACGGGCAACTGGCCGGGGGTCACGGTGGAGCGCAAGGAGGGATCGCTGGAGCTGGATAGCCGCCGCATTCGCGCGATCGATCTGCCCGGCATCTACTCCCTGGACGCCAGCTCGCTGGACGAGGTGGTGACGCGAGATTATCTGCTGAGTCGCGACGCCGACCTGATCGTCAATGTGCTGGACGCGGGCAACCTGGAGCGCAATCTCTATCTGACCGTCCAGTTACTGGAGATGGGCGTGCCGATCGTGGTGGCGCTCAACATGATGGACGTGGCCCGCAAGCGCGGGATCCAGATCGACACCGGACAATTGTCCGAGGCGCTCGGCTGTCCGGTGGTGCCGGTGGTCGCGGTCACCAAGGAGGGGCTGACCGAATTGCAGGCGCGTCTGCTGGCGGTCGCCGAGGGGCGCGAGCCGGCGGGTCTGGCGCTGGCGCACGGCGAGTGCGTGGAGGAGGCGATCGCCGATCTTCTGCCGCTGCTGGCGACGATCCCGGACCGGGCCAATGCCCGCTGGCTGGCGCTGAAGCTGCTGGAGTCCGACCCGATCGCGGAGCAGGCGGTCCCGCCCGAGGCCCTGCGGCTGGCGGTGCAATGCCGCCAGCAGATCGCCGAACGCGCCGGCGAGGACGCGGACCTGCACATCGCCGATACCCGTTTCGGACACGCCCACGCGCTGGCCCAGCGGGTCATGCGCGAGAGCCGTCGGGCCGGGCGCACGCTCTCCGACCGCATCGATCGGGTGGTCCTGAGCCGTCTCTTCGGCATCCCGCTCTTTCTGCTGATGATCTATCTCATGTTCATGTTCACCATGAACATCGGCGGCGCCTTCATCGACTTCTTCGACCTGGCCGGTCAGGCGCTGTTCGTGGATGGTCTCGGCACCCTGCTGGACGGTGTCGGAGCGCCCGGCCTGGCTCAAGCTGGTGCTGGCCACTGGGATCGGCGGCGGCTTGCAGGTGGTGGGCACCTTCGTTCCCATCATCGCCAGCCTCTATATCGTGCTCTCGGCCCTGGAGGACAGCGGCTACATGGCGCGCGCGGCCTTCGTCATGGACCGCTTCATGCGCTCCATCGGGCTGCCTGGCAAGGCATTCGTGCCGCTGATCGTCGGCTTCGGCTGCAATGTCCCGGCGGTGATGGCGACCCGCACCCTGGAGAGCGAGCGCGAGCGCAAGCTCACCATCCTCATGAATCCCTTCATGTCCTGCGGGGCGCGGCTGCCGGTCTATGCGCTCTTCGCCGCCGCTTTCTTCCCGCACTCGGGTCAGAATCTGGTGTTCGTGCTCTATCTGACCGGGATCGCCGTGGCCATCCTGTCCGGGCTGGCGATGAAACACACCCTGCTCAAGGGCGACAGCTCCGGCCTGCTGATGGAACTGCCGCCCTATCATCTGCCAACCCTCAAGGGCGTGCTCCTGCGGACCTGGGACCGGGTCAAGCTGTTCCTGCGCGAGGCCGGCAAGGTGATCGTGCTCATGGTGCTGGTGCTCAACGTGCTCGCCACCGTCGGGAGCGACGGCAGCCTCGGCAACCAGGAGAGCGACCGCTCGGTTCTGGCGGCGGTCAGCCGCGCCGCCACCCCGCTGTTCGCGCCCATGGGCATCCGCGAGGACAACTGGCCGGCGGTGCTGGGCGTCTTCTCGGGCGTGCTGGCCAAGGAGGTCATCGTCGGGACGCTGGATTCGCTCTATGGCCGGCTGGCGGCGGAGCAAGACCCGCCCGCGACGCCCGAGCCCTTCGACCTCTGGCGCGATCTGGGACGGGCCGGGACATCCGTGGCCGAACATCTGTCGCTGCTTGGCGCGCGGTTGTTCGACCCCCTCGGGCTCAAGGTGGGGGACCTCTCCGACAGCGCGGCGGCGGCCGCGCAACAGGGCGTGAAAAGCGGCACCTTCGGCGCCATGGCGGCGCGCTTCGACGGCCAGGCCGGGGCCTTCGCCTATCTGCTGTTCGTGCTGCTGTATTTCCCCTGCGTGGCGACCATCGGCGCCATCGTGCGCGAGGCGGGCGCAACCTGGGCCGTTTTCGTCGGCTTCTGGACCACGGGGATCGCCTTCCTGGCCGCGACCATCTTTTATCAGTCAGCCATCTTCGGGCGGGATCCGCTGACCGGAAGCCTCTGGATTGGAGGCGGACTGGCGTTATTCGCGAGCGTACTGGTCGCCTTGCGTCTCTGGGCGCGCAAGTCCACGTAGCAACTTAATTGGATGATTCAGGCATGGGCGAGGTCGAGTCAAACCCCGCCCCCATGATTTAGGGAGTCAAGATGAACGCAGGCCGTCAAAAAAGAACCTTGAGCTTATCCTCAAAGCTGTTTCTGGCGATGATGATGATCAATCTCTTCACCACGGCGGCGTTCACGCTTTATACCTATCACGGACAGAAAAGCAGGATCATGCAGGGCATCGATGACAAACTTCTGGCCTCCGCCGAGGGCATGAGGCTTGTCGCGGACGCCTACCACGACAGGCTATCCCATCCCGACGCGGTCACGCCCGAGGACTATCTCGCCTTTATCGACAGCCTGTCCCGCGTCGCGGAAAAAGAAAAGATCAATTACCTCTATACGCTCATCAAAAAGGACGATCGGCTCCTCTTCACCTCTTCAAGTTACACCCAGAAAGAAAAGGAAGCGGGCGATTTCAGCAAGCTGTTCGACCCCTACGATGACGCGAGCGATGGATTGAAGGCGACCGCCGCCGACGGCAAGATGCGCTATGACGAATACAGCGACGAATGGGGCGAGTTCCGCTCGGTTTTTATCCCGGCGAAATCGGCCAAGGGCGTCGACTATGTGATCGGTGCCGACGTGTCATTAGCTGGGATCAACGAGATCCTGCTCGGCACCTTGGTCGATTGCCTGCTGATCTCCGTCGTGGTGTTTGGCGTGGGGACGCTCGTACTCTTGCTGATGATGCGGCGCATGCTCCGTAAACCGCTGTTGCAGGTGGCGAGCGTGTTCGAGCGGATTGGCAGCGGCGATTACACCAACGACATCGACACCTCGCGCGGCGATGAGATCGGCACGCAGCTCAAGGCGCTCGCGTCGATGCAGACCAGTCTCGCCGAGCGCACCGCCGAGGAGCGGCGGGTCGCCAACGACATGCGGCGCATCACCAGCGCCCTCGACAAAGCGTCCACCAACATGATGGTGGCCGACAACGCCGGTAACCTGATCTATCTGAACACGGCCTTCCGTCGGATGATGCACGAGGCGGAGGCGAATCTCGTCCGAGACCTGCCGAATTTCCGCACCGACGACCTGATCGGCCGGAGCTTCACCGAATTTCACAAGAATCCGGCGCGGCTGACCGAACTCATGGACGGACTGAAGGGAACCTACACGACTCAGATGAGAGTGGGGGGACTCGCCTTCAAGCTGATCGCCAACCCGGTCCTGGGCGAGCACGGCGAGCGCCTCGGCACCGTGGTGGAGTGGATCGATCGCACCACCGAGGTGGCCGCCGAGGGCGAACTGGACGCTCTGCTGGAGGCGGTCACACGGGGCGATTTCAGTCAGCGGCTGGGCACCGAGGGCAAACAAGGGTTTTTCCGCGACCTGGCCGAGGGCATGAACAAGCTCACCGAAATCGTCGCCCGGGTGCTGGATGATCTGTCGTCCGTGCTAAAGGCCATGGCGCAAGGCGATCTCACCAGAACAATCGAATCCAGATACAACGGCCGCTTCGCCGACCTGAAGGACGACACCAACGCCACGGTGGAGCGGTTGAAGACTCTGGTCGGGGAAATCCAGAATTCCACGGACGCCATCAACACGGCGGCGGGCGAAATCGCCGCCGGGAACGCGGATCTATCCGAGCGCACCGAGGAACAGGCGAGCAGCCTTGAGGAAACGGCGAGTTCCATGGAGGAGTTCAACGCAACGATTCAGCAGAACGCCGAAAACGCCCGGAAAGCCAACGAACTGGCGCATCGCGCCAACGACCAGGCGGTCGGCGGTGGTGCGCTGGTCAAACAGGTGGTCGCCACCATGGCGGCGATCCAGACGTCGAGCCAAAGCATCGCCGACATCATCGGCGTGATCGACGGCATCGCCTTCCAGACCAACATCCTCGCCCTCAACGCTGCGGTGGAGGCGGCCCGAGCCGGCGAGCAGGGCCGAGGTTTTGCCGTGGTTGCCGCGGAAGTCAGGAGTCTTGCACAGCGCAGCGCGCAGGCGGCGAAGGAGATCAGGGGACTGATCGGCGACTCGGTCGCGAACGTGGACGCTGGGGCCCGGTTGGTCGAAGAGGCTGGCGCGACGATGGACACCATCGTCAGCTCGTTCCAGCAAGTGGTGGGCTTGGTGACCGAGATCGATGGGGCTAGCCGGGAGCAGAGCGCGGGAATCGGGCAGGTCACCCAGGCCATTGCCCAGATGGATGAGATGACACAGCGCAATGCCGCGCTGGTGGAGCAGGCGGCGGCGGCGGCCGAAAGCCTTGAAGATCAAGCCAGAGCCATGAGTCAGACCGTCGCCGTCTTCAAGATGGATCGCGTGGGAGACCAACAACGTGCAAGCGCGACGAGCGCCATCGACGATGTCGACTTCGATGGCATCGTCGATGCCCATCAGCAGTGGTCGAAAAAGCTGCGCAGGGCGGTCGAGGGCCGTGGCGAACCTCAAGATCCAGCGATCGTCTCACGCGACGACAAGTGTGCCTTGGGCGCGTGGATCCATGGCGCTGGCAGGGAGTTGTTGCCGGATTCCACCTTTGCGAGTCTGCGCGCCAAGCATGCCCAGTTCCATGAATGCGCCGGTGAGGTGTTGCGACATGTGATCGCTGGCGAGCGCGACCAGGCGGACCGCTTGCTGTCCGAACGCTTCGCTCCGCTATCCGAGGAAACGGTGAAAACGATCCGTCAGATCGAGCAGAGCTTGGCGCCGGTCAGAGACCGCGCGGACGCGTGATGGAGAGGAGCTGCGCGCTCCCCGGACCGAGTTGGCTCCAATCGTTCGGCATTTCGAACCGTGCGATGGTCGCGGTCGGCAGCAGTTTGCCGTCGTCGGGGATGGCGAGATCCTCGCCTGCCAGGTGCCTGACCAGTTCTTCCAGTCCGGGGTTGTGGCCGATGAGCAGCACGGTGGCGGCCGTATCAGGGCAGCGCGCGAGCACGCCCAACAGTTCGGGCACTCCGGCCTCATAGATCTCGTCGTCCCAGATGATGCGTTTTTTCTTGTAGTCCAAACATTTACTAATTTTTATCGCGGTTTGGCGGGCGCGCTGGGCCGGCGAGCTGACGACATGGTCTGGCACCAGTCCCTCGCGGTAGAGCCAGGCGCCGACCTTGGGTGCGTCGCTCTTACCGCGCTTGGAGAGCGGACGATCGACGTCGGCTCGTATTGCCTGAATCCCAATCCGACTTGGCGTGACGGAGGAGCAAAAGTTCTCGGGGCATAAGGAAGAAGGGATCGACTTGGTTCAAGCGGGATTGCTAATGTGTTCTTGAGAGTAGACCCGCAAGTATTAACACATCCGTCATTTTTTGGTCACCTCAGCGGACCTCGGCGAGCAGTCGTTCGATCATTCCCTGAGCCTGGCTCAGATAGCCGCCGCCGAAGAGGTTCAGGTGATTGAGGATGTGGTAGAGGTTGTAGAGGATCTTGCGCGTGGCGTAGCCTGGGTCGAGCGGCCATGCCTCGTGATAGGCGGCCTGGAAATCGGCGCCAAAACCGCCGAAGAGCGCTGTCATGGCCAGGTCCGTCTCCCGATCGCCATGATAGACGGCGGGATCGAAGATGACCGGCTGTCCGTCTGGCGTGGAGCCAATGTTGCCTCCCCAGAGGTCGCCGTGGAGGAGTGAAGGCAGGGGCCGATGCCCGATGAGCATATCCAGATCGGCCAGCAGGCGCTCGCCGGATGTCTGCAATTTCCCGCCGTATCCATTGCGTGGCGGCGATCGCCAACTGTCGGCCGAGCCGGTGCTCGCGCCAGAAAGCGACCCAGTCGCCACGGGGTGTATTGCGTTGAGGGGTGGAGCCGATGGTGTTGTCGCGATGCCAGCCGAAGTGGTCGGCGGTCGCGCGATGCAGACGCGGCCAACTGACGTCCCGCGAGCGCGCCATCCAGTCGCCCCCCGAGGTCCAGCAACTCCATCACCAGATAGCTGTGGCCGCCGGCGACTCCGACGCAGACCGGCGCGGGCACCCGAATCGCCTTGGCCGCGGCCAGGTCCGTCAGACCATCGGACTCCGCCTCGAACATCTCCAGGCGGGCGGCCGAGTTGAGTTTGACGAAATAGCGACGCTTGCCGCCACTCAAGACGGCCGCCGTGTTGATGCAGCCGCCACCGACTGGACGATTCCGCTCGACTTCGAAGGGCTCCCCGGTGGCGACGCCGATCCGCTCGGCGATCGCGACCCATGGGGTCACTCGGGGGATCCTCGTTCGATCCGTCGGTGCAATGGGCTCGTGCGCGGGAAGTGGGCACGCAGGAACTGCATCTGATCCGCGAGGACGTTGCGGCCCATCAGATAGACGTATTCGGCGTGGGTCGGCACGAAGGGAACCGCCAGCAGCTCCATGCCCGCGTCTTCCGGCGAGCGACCGGCCTTGAAATTATTGCAGCGCACGCAGGCGGTCACGACGTTTTTCCAGATGTCACCGCCGCCCTTGCTGGTGGGCCGGACATGGTCGCGGGAGAGGTGGCGTGGGGAGAAGCGCTGCCCGCAATACATGCACATGTGATCGTCCCGCTGGAACAGGGTACGGTTGGAGAGCGGCGGGGCGTAGTCCTCCCTGAAGTTTGCTCAGGGTGTGATGGATGCCGTAGGTGGCAATGATGGAATGGATCCTGATCTGGCTGCGCACGCGGGTGGTGGCGTTGATTCCACCGCGCAAGAGAAATAGGGAGATCGCCACAGGCGTAGGCGACCTGACCAAGGAAGTAGAGCCGGGCGGCGACCCGGTAATCGACCCATTCCAGGGGCATACCTGCCAAATCCGTTCGCAGTACCTGTTGATTCAGTGGCAACATAGCGGGAAACGGCTCGGAATTTGCCTTTATCATACACGCTCGCCTCAGGGGCGCAACCCGTCTTCGCGGACCCGACGCATCCGCCGAACAGCGACTCAACGACCTGATTCCTCATACGCCCGAGCACTTGCCCACGCTCGCGGGGCGCGAACGTCGCGGCAACACGCTGGCCGGCACAGGGGCCAACCGACTGATCATGCACACGCTCACGGATGACTCCGGCCGCTCGGCGAATTTGTCAAGCGACGCTGACGGCGAGAGCTGGCAACAATATGTAACTCATTGATTTGATAATCTCCGCAATCCGCTGGTCAGCATTTTGCCAAAACCTCGGAAGCGCTGTAGCGGCGCTGTCTGGCGAGCGCCGCGCAACGCCTATCCCCAGACTTATCCACAGATTTTGTGAACAGTTTTCGGCGCCCCGTTCCCGGCGCTCGACCCCGGTCAACCCGACCGCGAGACGCGAGACCGGGCCGGGCGCCAGATGTCTCAGAACGCCCCGATGTTGGCGAGCAACATGAACGGCGAACCGGTGCAAGCACAGTCCGACCACCCGAGACGCATCCTGCGTGTCGCGGTGGATGCGCCGCTGACCGAGACGTTCGACTATCTGCCGCCGACCGACCGAGTCGGGCGGACCCCTGGTACCCGGCCTGCGACTCCTGGTGCCGTTCGGACGCGGTCGGCGGGTCGGCATCCTGCTCGAGCTCGCGAGACCACAGCGAGCAGGATCCAGCGCGCCTCAAGCAAGTCGAGGCCGTGCTGGATCCCGCACCCGTTGCTCGGGCCAGCCGACCTGCGCCCTGATCCAATGGGCGGCGGCCTACTACCGGCAGCCGATCGGCGAGGCGCTCTTCACCGCCTTGCCGGTACGCTTGCGCGCATCCGGAGCCCATGCTCGACGACCAGATCCCAGGCATCCGAGCGACAGCCGACGGGCGCTCCCTGGATCCAGGGTTACTGTCGCGCGCCCCGAGACAGCGCGATCTGCTCGCCCTCTTGCAGGACGGCCCCGGACGGGATCGGCGTTGCCCGCGCTGACCGAGCGGTTGGGAGACTGTCGCGGCACACTGCGCGCGCTGCGCGCCAAGGGACTGGTGGCGGTCTGCCACCTCGCCCCAGGGAGCGAGCGAGCCGCGCCGAGCACCCCCTTCCCGCCCCCGGCCCCGACCTCAATGACGAATCAAGAAGCCGCGCGGTGCGGACGATCACGGAGACGCTCGGCCGCTTTCACCCCTTCCTGCTCGATGGCGTCACCGGCAGCGGCAAGACCGAGGTCTATATCCGGCTGATCGAGGCCGTGATCGCCGCGGGGCCAGCAGGCGCTGATCATGGTGCCCGAGATCGGACTGACCCCGCAACTGCGCGAGCGCCTGCATCAACGCCTGCCGGGGCCGATCGCCGTGCTGCATTCGGCGCTCAATGCCAGCGAGCGCGAGCGCAACTGGCACCGCGCGGCTCCGGGCGAGGCGACGCTGGTGCTCGGCACCCGCTCGGCGGTGTTCGTGCCGCTGCCGCGTCTGGGGCTGATCCTGGTCGACGAGGAGCATGATGCCTCGCTCAAGCAGCAGGACGGATTCCGCTACTCGGCGCGCGACCTGGCCGTGCGTCGCGCCCAGCTGGCGGCCTGCCCGGTGGTGCTCGGCTCGGCGACCCCCTCGCTCGAAACCCTGCACAACGCGCGGAGCGACCGCTATGGCTGGCTGCGTCTGACCGCAGCGCGCCGGCGCGCGCCGAGCCGCCAACCATCGCGCTGCTGGATATCCGCGATCAGCCGCTTCAGGCCGGCCTCTCGTCCGTTCTGCGCGAGCACATGCAGGCCGAGATCGCGGCCGGGAATCAGATCCTGCTGTTCCTGAACCGGCGCGGCTATGCCCCGGTCCTCACCTGCCACGCCTGCGGCTGGGTCGGCGGCTGCCCCCATTGCGACGCCCGACTCACCCTGCATCTGGACCGCGACGTCTCTGGTGTCATCACTGCGGCTGGTCGCGCCCGCTGCCGAGCCGCTGCCCCGACTGTCAGGGCGATGATCTGCGGATGCTCGGCCGTGGCACCGAGCGACTGGAGGAGGATCTGCGCCCCCTCTTCCCAGGCGCCAGGATCGCCCGCATCGACCGTGACAGCACCCGACGCAAGGGCGAGCTGGCCCGGCTGTTCGACGCGGTGCAGACGGGGCGAGGTGCAGATCCTGCTCGGCACCCAGATGCTGGCCAAGGGGCACGATTTTCCGGGCGTGACCCTGGTCGGCATCCTGGAGCTGGACCAGTCGCTCTATGCCAGCGATTTCCGCGCCGCCGGAACGCACCGCGCAGCTCATCGTGCAGGTCGCCGGGCGCGCCGGACGCGCCGAGCGCCCCGGACGGGTCGTGCTGCAAACCCGCCATCCGGAGCATCCGCTGCTCCAATCACTGCTGCGGGACGGCTATGCCGGGTTCGCGACGCCGGCCTTGGGGGAGCGACGCGCCGCCGAGCTGCCGCCCTTCACCCATCTCGCGCTGGTGCGCGCCGAGGCGCCGGGGGCGGAAGATCCGCTCGCCTTTCTGCGCAGGCCCGCGCGCTGGCGCGAAGCAGCTCGGCGAGCCTCGCGTGCAGTTGCTTGGACCCGGTGCCGGCGCCGATGGAGCGCCGCGCCGGCCGCTATCGGGCGCAGCTCCTCGCCCAATGCGCCGAGCGTCCGCGGCTCCAGCACTTCCTCGGCCACTGGAGCCTCGCCTTGCGCGCTCTGCCCCGCAGGAAGGGGCTGCGCTGGTCGCTCGACGTCGATCCGCAGGATATGCTCTAACTAACGGATTCGGGTATCCTTAGGCACCGGATCAGGATCGGATAGTCACACCGATCCAGTGCCCTATCGCACCTTT
Organism: uncultured Gammaproteobacteria bacterium; assembly: GCA_963818415.1. GTDB lineage: Bacteria > Pseudomonadota > Gammaproteobacteria > Chromatiales > Chromatiaceae > CAWFSC01. Next base: position 297,677 of record CAWFSC010000021.1, read on the forward strand.
TTTCATCCCTTTGCGGACCGCATCGACGGCAACCGCCCCGCCAGGGTCAGTTCGGACCGCGAGGGCGATCGGCCGGCTCGCTGCGGCCGGTTCGTCAACCCGCATGAAGCAAGACATCAAAGATCTCCTCAGCGCCGCCGTCGCGGTCCTCGCCGCCGACAGCCAGCTCGACGTTCGCGCACTGCCCGAGCCTCAGTTGGACCGCACCAAGGACACCGCCCATGGCGATTTCGCCACCAATGTGGCCATGGTGCTCGCCAAGCTCGCCCGCGCCAAGCCGCGCGACCTGGCCCAGCGACTGGTGGAGGCACTGCCGCGCCTCGCCGCTGGTGCGCGGGTGGAGATCGCCGGCCCTGGCTTCATCAACTTCTTTCTGACCGAGGACGCCTACCGCGAGGTGGTGCCGCGCATCCTGGAGGCGGGCCACGACTATGGCCGCAGCGCGGATCGGCGCCGGGCAGCGGGTGCAGGTCGAATTCGTCTCGGCCAATCCGACCGGACCGCTGCATGTCGGGCCACGGACGCGGCGCGGCCTACGGCGCCGTGGTGGCGGATCTGCTGGCGGCGGTCGGCTTCGACGTGCATCGCGAGTATTACGTCAACGACGCCGGCCGCCAGATGGACATCCTCGGCACCTCGGTCTGGCTGCGCTATCTGGAACTCTGCGGCGAGGAGATCCGCTTCCCGAGCAACGGCTACAAGGGCGACTATGTCTGGGACATCGCCGCCACCCTGCATCGCGAGCACGGCGATGCCTATCGGGTCGACGCCGGGCAGGTCTTCGCCGGTCTGCCGCCGGACGCGAACCCGCCGACGCAGCCGGAAGAGACCGGCGGCGGCGACAAGGAGGCCCATATCGACGGGCTGATCGCCGCCGCCAAGCATCTGCTCGGCGACAACCGCTACCGCTATGTCTTCGAGCTGGGGCTCAACACCATCCTCGACGACATCCGCGACGATCTGTCCGGGTTCGGCGTCGAGTATCAGGAGTGGTACTCGGAGCGCTCCCTGACCGAGAGCGGTGCCGTCAACAGGGCCATCGAGCGGCTGCGCGCGGGCGGTCATCTCTACGAGCAGGACGGCGCGCTCTGGTTCCGTTCCACCGCCTTCGGCGACGAGAAGGACCGCGTGGTGGTGCGCGAGAACGGCCAGAGCACCTATTTCGCCTCCGACATCGCCTATCACATGGACAAGCTGGAGCGCGGCTTCGACCGCGTCATCGACATCTGGGGCGCGGATCATCACGGCTATATCCCGCGCGTCAAGGCGGCGCTCCAGGCGCTCGGCGACGACGCCGACCGGCTCGACGTGCTGCTGGTGCAGTTCGCCATCCTCTATCGCGGCGGCGAGAAGGCGCAGATGTCGACCCGCTCCGGCGAGTTCGTCACCCTGCGCGAGCTGCGCAAGGAGGTCGGGCGCGACGCCGCGCGCTTCTTCTACGTCATGCGCCGCTGCGAGCAGCATCTGGATTTCGATCTGGATCTGGCCAAGTCCGAGTCCTCCGACAACCCGGTCTACTACGTCCAGTACGCCCATGCGCGGGTCTGCAGCGTGCTGCGCCAGGCCGCGGACAAGGGGATGGCGGTCGACCCGAGCCCAGGCACGACCAATCTGGAGCGTCTCACCGAGGACCACGAGCAGGCCCTGCTGCGCAGCCTGACCCGCTATCCGGAGGTGGTCGAGTCGGCCGCGCTCAAGGCCGAGCCGCATCAGCTCACCCACTATCTGCGCGAGCTGGCCAACGATTTCCACACCTATTACAACGCCCATCAGTTCCTGGTCGAGGACGCCGTCCTGCGCGACGCGCGGATCAAGCTGATCCTGGCCGCGCGGCAGGTCTTGCGCAACGGACTGGGGCTGCTCGGCGTTTCAGCACCGGAGAGCATGTAAGATGGCCAAGGACTTTCGACGCGGAACCTCTGCACCGCCTTCATCCAAGCGCAAGCAGAGCCGCTCCTGCGTCTTGTGGCTGATCATGGGCGTCGGGGTTGGCGTGGCCGCCTCCAGTCTACTGTCTTCGCGACAGTCCGCGCCGGCGCAGCCATCCGAGAAATCGACACAGTCCGCGCACCCTGAGCGTTTGCTTCCGGTGAGGCCACGTTTCAAGTTCGATGAGATTCTCAACGAATCCGAGGTCGAGATCAGCAAAACCCAACCGCCGCCGCCTGCCCCGCGTCCACAACTCCCCGCAGAGCCACCCAAGGCGGAATCGCCCAAGCAAGCGGAAGCGCGCACGACCCGCAAAATGCCCGACCCTCCCGCGCTGCCAGCCCCGCCCCCAACGGTCCCGGATACCGCCGCGCCACGCGGCGGAAATTACGTGTTGCAGATGGGATCCTTCGGTCGCGCCGCGGATGCCGAGCGCATGAAGGCGGAACTGGCGCTGGTCGGCGTCTCCGCCAGCGTCCAGGCCGCCACGCTCCCCAACGGCAGGACCACCTACCGCGTTCGCACCGGCGCCTATGCCAGCCGGCAGGATGCCGAAAAGGCGCGCTCACTGCTCCGGAACCGCGGCAAGGACAGCATCGCGATTCCGCTCAGGTGAGTGGTGAGCGACCACGGAATCGCCGCCGTCCGGGATCTCCAGAGGCGCACCGTGAACGGCTGGCGCCTCGCCGCCGCACCGCCAACACCTGCCGCAACGGATGCACCGCCTCGGCCAGATCGTTCTCGTTCGCCATAACCCCGTCGATGCCCTTCTAGGCGGCGGGGATCTCGTCGATCACCCCCTTGTCCTTGCGGCATTCGATCCCCTTGGTCTGCTCCTAAAGCGCGGTAGGCTGGGACGAACAACGTGAATCCTGGCTAATTGCGTGTCGTCGTGCTGGGTTTCGCTATCGCTCAACCCAGCCCTGCACAGAGGTGCGAAGCCGAAATCGCCGCAGAGGGCGTTTCGTCTGGATGACCCCTATGGGCTGCTCAAATGGCCCGCCATCGACCGCTGCGTGATAACGCTTGAGTCGTCTGAGCGCGCCAAGGCGTTGGAGCCGGTGGTGGTCGAGATGGTCAAGGAGTGGATAAGACAGCTCGAGGTCTCATAGCTAGCCGAAGCGCTTGGCCAGCTTGGGGTAGAGGCGGTCGAGATCCTCTTCAGACCACTCGTCGCCTACTGGCCCATCCGATCGAGCGCCTGACGGACTAGAGGGAAATGCGCTGTACTCAAGTCCGGTCTTCCTGCACCAGGCGTCAATGCCGACGGATTGCCAGCCTTCGGCTTGGCAGTCGACCTCTTCGTCGCTCTCATCGATGAGGGAGGCGAGTTCGTCGGGCTCCGCGAGCGCCGTATTGAAGGTCTTCTCTCCGCGCGAGATGAGCCAGCCCCTGAAGTAGTCGAATCCATCATCCGAACAGCCACCTCCGATCACGTAGGCCGCACCCCACAAGGGCCAGGTGTACGAAGACTGAAAGTAACCGTCGAAAATGTTCTCGAACTCGACGATCTCTTGCGCGGACAAGGCGTCCAAGAGGGTGCCAAGTTCCTCAGGCTGCCGCTCAGGGTCTCCTTCCGATGCCTGGCGGGATTTGTCGATGAGTTTCCAGAAGGCGATGGTATCCATGGTGTTTCTCTTGGGGTGAATGAGGTGCGCGCTGTGCGGCCTAACCTATGGCCTAAAGCGGCGCGCGGAACAGAAGAACTTGCGGGTTAGCACGACGCCCGTGGTTTGCACTCGCTTTTTAGGCGGAGGTTAGGCCATCTGTCATCTTGGGTTCAGCGGAATGCTATTTTACGAGACCTGGACCTGTCTCTTTCGTGAATTGCTGGGATTCACGCTGTTCATCCCAGCCTACGGTCCTGACACGGATCTGTCCCTTTCCAGTCCATCCCGCGAGGCATGGAGAGCGAAGCGAAGCCGAGCGGCCCCCGGTAGGTGTGGGCGCGGGCGTAGCGCCGCAGTGGCGAAGGGGCGCGAGACCCGAAGCCGCGTAGGCGATATGCAGAGCGCATCCCACACACCGTTGAGTCATTCGCGCTAGGGTCATGGCGAAGGCGCACAGGGCCGAAGCCGTGACCCCGGAGTGGGACGAGCCAGGGGCCAAAAGGCTGTCACGTCGCGAGGGCGTGGGGGCGACTTGGAGTCCCGCAACGCATCCTGAGCGGACGTTGACGACTCCGGGCTTACAACGCCATAACGGGCGGCCGAGCATGTTGGCACGTCCGGTGAAGCGCATTAGATCTGGAAATTTGGCTTATTTTTGATGTACTCTTTTGACTGGCGCTTCTGCGGCCTACAGGTGATTTCCCGATCTGCGCGTCAGCGAACTTAAGCCCACTGTCAAGGACCTCATTGAGGACATAACAGAATTCTTTGGTCGTCCGGTGTCGGGCTCGTGCAAACGACGACGGACCATGAAATCATGTAGCAGCTGGATCAAGGTGCCAGCGAAGTATGCGAACAATGGCTGCATGTATTGATTTCAGCCAGCTACCTCCGCCATCCCATGATGTCGACCGATGGCATAGTAATCAGTCGGCTTCCTTCGACGGCTAATCAATTCATGAAGCCTGGACAAGGTCGTCTAGGTTGAACTTCCGAAATGCACGTAGACGCGACGGCCAACTGTTCGTATTTACAGATGGGCATATCAAACTGAGTCATGCCTTGTGAGTGCGCTCACATGTAGGGAGTTGACATGTGCCCAACGTCGACAAATCGGTTAGAGTCAGGGAACTGAACCACTTCAAATCTAACGGGTGCTAGATTGCTCGCCAGTTCTCGTGTCAGACTGCATTGCAGTCGTAGTCTGGATGTTCCTGCATTGGTTGCGATGGGGCCGACCAGGGCATCGGCACCTCGCGTAAGCGAGCGCTGGCGACCGTATTGCAGTACTCAACTCCCACGAACAACAAACCTCCCAAACCTCTCCCTCTCCACCAACCCAATCCGCTCACTCATCAGCATCGCAGTCGGCCCGAGCGTCTCATCCAACGCCCGGCTGCTATCACAAGCCTGCACGCAATAGTTCTTCACCCCCGCATCCGCGAGCGCATGCGCAAGCGTTGCAATCTGCTCCGGCGTCCAATCCGGCATGAGCGTGGTGCGCACTTCCATCGGCACGTGGGCGGTGAGCAGGACATCCAGGCTCTCCCAGGCGCGTTGGCCGGAGTCGGGCGACGCCGGTGATGGCCGGGTAGTCATCCGGCAGGGCTTTGATGTCGAGCCCGACCCAATCGATGAGCGGGAGCAGTGAGCGCAGTCGATCCGGATAGGCGCCGCCGGTGTGCAGTCCGACTTTGAAGCCGAGTGCGCGGACTTCCTGCATGGCGGCGCCGAGTGCGCCTTGAGCGGTGGGCTCGCCGCCGCTGAAGACGACGGCGTCGAGCAGGCCGATGCGCTGCTGGAGGAAGGCGCGGATGTCGGACCAGGGGATGCGCGCCTCGGCGCGGGCGTCGAGCAGGTCGGTGTTGTGACAGTAGCGGCAGCGCCAGGGGCAGCCTTGGCAGAAGACGACGGCGGCGAGTTCGCCGGGGTAGTCGATGGTGGTGAGGCGGGTGAGGCCGCCGATGCGGAGGTTGTCGGCGTCAGGGGCGCGGGCGGGTGCGCCCTGGGGCTGGCGGTGTGCGGTGGGGGTCGTCTGCGTGGGGCGCGACGCGTTGGGTCATTAGCGGTTGGGTGCTCGATCCCTGTTGGCGGTTTCTGATGGCGGCGGCGGCGGAGGATTGCTTGAGGCCACCCTCTCCCCAACCCCTCTCCCATCGAGGGAGAGGGGCTTATTTTCTAGGCGGCGGCGCGTTGCTCGCGGTGCTGGACGGTGCCCTTGGGCTGTTCGTTGAAGTAGCAGCGCTCGGCGTGCTCGGCGCGCTTGCCGGTGTTGAAGGCGGAGACCGGGCGGTGGTAGCCCATGACGCGGGTCCAGACTTCGCAAGGGGTCCGTTCTTCGTCGTTGAGCTGGATGGTTGCCTGGGTCATGGTGCGCTTCTCCTTCGTCATATCGCTTGGACAATATCATGGTGTCGGGTTATCCCTGGGCTTCGAGCGCCGGGGCGTCTTGCTTGGCCTGCTTGCGTGCGATCAGCTCTTTGTCGCAGATCGGGCAGTAGGGGTGCTCGCCGGCGATGTAGCCGTGCTTGGGGCAGATGGAGAACACCGGCGTGATGGTGATGTAGGGCAGACGGAAGCCCTCCAGCGCGCGGCGCACCAGCTTCTTGCAGGCATCGGTGGATGAGATCTGCTCGCTCATATAGAGGTGCAGCACGGTGCCGCCGGTGTACTTGCTTTGCAGCGCCTCCTGCATGGTGAGCGCCTCGAAGGGGTCGTCGGTGTAGCCGACCGGGAGCTGCGAGCTGTTGGTGTAATAGGGCGTCTCCGCGGTGCCGGCCTGGATGATGCCGGGGAAGCGCTTCTGGTCCTCGCGGGCGAAGCGGTAGGTGGTGCCCTCGGCCGGGGTGGCCTCCAGGTTGTACATGCTGCCGGTGCTTTCCTGGAACTCCACCATGCGGGCGCGGACGTGATCGAGCAGGCGGCAGGCGAGGGCATGGCCGGTCGGGGTGGTGATGTCGTCCGTGTCGCCGGTGAAGTTGCGGATCATCTCGTTCACGCCGTTGATGCCGATGGTCGAGAAGTGATTCCGCAGGGTGCCGAGATAGCGCTTGGTGTAGGGGAAGAGCCCGGCGTCCATGTGACGCTGGATGACCTTGCGCTTGATCTCCAGGCTGTTGCGGGCGATGTCCATCAGCTGCGTCGAGCCGCGCCAGCAGGCCCTTTTCGTCACCGCGATGGCTGTGGCCGAGCCGCGCGCAGTTGATGGTGACCACGCCCAGCGAGCCGGTCTGCTCGGCCGAGCCGAAGAGCCCGTTGCCGCGCTTGAGCAGCTCGCGCAGGTCCAGCTGCAAGCGGCAGCACATGGAGCGGACCATGTTGGGCGTCAGCTCGGAGTTGATGAAGTTCTGGAAGTAGGGCAGGCCGTACTTGGCCGTCATCTCGAACAGCAGTTCGGCGTTCTCGCTCTCCCAGGGGAAGTCCGGGGTGATGTTGTAGGTCGGGATCGGGAAGGTGAAGATCCGGCCCTTGGCGTCGCCCTCGGTCATCACCTCGATATAGGCGCGGTTGATCAGGTCCATCTCGGCCTGGAGATCGCCGTAGGTGAATGGCTGCTCCACCCCGCCGATCACCGGCACCTGCTCGCTTGAGGTCGTCCGGGCAGACCCAGTCGAAGGTCAGGTTGGTGAAGGGCGTCTGGCAGCCCCAGCGCGAGGGCACGTTGAGGTTGTAGATCAGCTCCTGAATGGCCTGCTTGACGTGCGGGTAGTCGAGCCCGTCGATGCGCACGAAGGGCGCCATGTAGGTGTCGAAGCTGGAGAACGCCTGGGCGCCCGCCCACTCGTTCTGGAGCGTGCCGAGGAAGTTGACGATCTGCCCGATGGCCGAGGACATGTGCTTGGGCGCGCTCGCCTCGACCTTGCCGGGGACGCCGTTCAGCCCCTCGTTCAGCAGGGTGCGCAGCGACCAGCCGGCGCAGTAGCCGGCGAGCATGTCCAGGTCGTGGATATGGATGTCGCCCTCGCGGTGGGCCTGACCGATCTCGGGCGGATAGACGTGATTCAGCCAGTAGTTGGCGATCATCTTGCCCGAGGTATTCAGAATCAGCCCGCCGAGCGAATAGCCCTGATTGGCGTTGGCCGCGACGCGCCAGTCGGAGCGGTCCAGATACTCATTGATGGAGCCGCCGACGTCGACCAGGGTGCGGCTGTCGGTGCGCAGCTTCTTGTGCTGCTCGCGGTAGACGATGTAGGCGCGGGCGGTTTCGAAGTGGTTGGCGCTGATGAGCGTCTGCTCGACGACGTCCTGGATGCCTTCGATGTCCGGCAGCCGGCCGTCGTTGAAGCGATGGGCCAGCACCTTGATCGCCTGCGCGGTCAGCAGACCGGCCTCCAACTGGCCATATTCGCCGCTCGCCTGCCCGGCGCGCAGGATCGCGGACTCGATCTTGGAGGCGTCGAAACGGACCTCGAGCCCGTCGCGCTTGAGCACGCGGGTCGGCAGGGTCGGAAAATTGGAGGCGTTGCTTCCCATGCGGGGCTCTCTGGCGTTGGCACTATATCTTGTGGTGCGGAGTGTAGCCTGAACTAGATGATGTAATGGCCTAGTCGAAGATTCATTGATTTGGATCAACGCGCGGCGAAGCAGCGGTTGCTTTTCCCTTCGCTAGCGGCGGGTGCGGCGTTAAGGGGATGAGGTTCCCCAAGATTTCGTCTTCGTAGCCTTGACGTCAGATCACCGCGCAAAGAGGACCGAAAAACAAGGCGATCCGGAATCAGGCGCGCAGCCTTGATGCATGCCCATATTTTGCACAGATATTCCTATGTTGCTCCTTGAGTCGTCGAAGCCTGACTCGCAGGGTAAAAGCGCGCGGCCGTGATGGCGTTGCAACTGATAAGAAAGACAAAATATGCCCCGATTTGCATGGACGATGGTTCTCATCGGAACATACGATCTGCTTACGTCCCCGAGACATCTTGTGCGAGCCTGAACAAGCGCCTAGAGTTTTGCTCAACAGCAGTCGGGGTCAAGCATTAAAACCGCACCAAAAATGCTGGGAAAATCCCGACTCTACTGCTAGGATAAAATTCATCGTCACAGACATAGGTATTGCGCCATGGCCAAAGACTTCTCACTAATGCCCACGGGCACGATCGAGGCGTACATCAGCAGTGCCTATCAGGTTCCGGTTCTGACTCCAGACGAGGAGCGCTCGCTGGCCGTCGCGCTGCGCGACAACGGAGACATGGAGGCCGCGCGACGTCTCGTGACATCCCATCTGCGGTTCGTGATCAGGATCGCGCGCGGCTATCTTGGCTATGGGCTGCCGCTTCCCGACCTCATTCAGGAGGGCAGCGTGGGCTTGATGAAGGCCGTGCGTCGCTTCGAACCCGACATGGGGGTGCGGCTCGTGTCCTTCGCGGTGCATTGGATTCGCGCCGAGATTCACGAATACATTCTGCGCAACTGGCGGATCGTAAAGGTCGCGACGACCAAGGCGCAGCGCAAGCTGTTCTTCAACCTGCGCAGCTCCAAGAAGCGGCTTGGCTGGCTCACGAAGCAGGAAGTCGACGATGTCGCGGCGGATTTGGGCGTGAAGCCAGAAGTCGTCCTGCAGATGGAGTCGAGATTGTCCAATCAGGATCTCTCGTTCGACGCCCTTGAGGACGACGATGACGATTCGCCGTCCGCGCCGTCAACCTATCTGCCGGACATCAGGATGGAGCCCGCGCGGATTCTGGAGCGCGAAGATACGGTTCGGAATCGGCGCGAACGCCTCTATGCCGCCCTTGCGGATCTCGACGAGCGCAGCAAGACGATCCTGCACGAGCGCTGGCTATCCGAAAAGAAGCAGACACTGCACGAGTTGGCCGAGCAATTCGGCGTCTCCGCCGAGCGGATTCGCCAAATCGAAAAGAACGCCATGAAAAAAATGCGCCTGCAATTGGACGTGTGACGCGCGGCGGCAGGATCTGTCACCGGACGGTCAATTCCGAGACAAAAAACGCGGCCAATGGCCGCGTTTTTTATGACACAGCCCGGGTTTGACCCCAGGCTTTCCTTACGGGCGAGATCAGAGCAGCGGCACCAACAGCAGGGCGACGATGTTCATGATCTTGATCAGCGGGTTAATGGCGGGGCCGGCGGTGTCCTTGTAGGGGTCGCCGACGGTGTCACCAGTGACGGCAGCCTTGTGGGTCTCGGAACCCTTGCCGCCGATAGTTACCTTCCTCGACATACTTCTTGGCGTTGTCCCAAGCGCCGCCGCCGGTACACATGGAGATGGCGACGAACAGGCCGGTGACGATGGTGCCGATCAGCATGCCACCGAGCGCGCGGATGCCGGCGCCCTCACCACCCATGAGGATGTTGATGCCGAACGCCACGACGACGGGTACCAGGATCGGCAGCAACGAGGGGATGACCATCTCCTTAATGGCGGCCTTCGTCAGCAGGTCGACCGCGCGCGAGTAGTCCGGCTTGGCCGTGCCTTCCATGATGCCAGGGATCTCCTTGAACTGACGCCGGACCTCGACCACCACCGAACTGGCGGCGCGACCGACGGCCTCCATCGCCATGGCGCCGAACAGATAAGGCACCATGCCGCCGATGAAGAGACCGATGATGACCGCCGGATCGGAAAGCCGGAATTCCTGCATCTTGCCAACCGCCTGCAGGTTGTGGGTGTAGTCGGCGAAGAGCACCAGCGCGGCCAGTCCGGCGGAGCCGATGGCATAGCCCTTGGTAACGGCCTTGGTGGTGTTGCCGACCGCATCCAGCGCGTCGGTGATCTGGCGCACTTCCGGAGGCAGATGCGACATCTCGGCGATACCGCCGGCGTTATCGGTGATCGGACCATAGGCGTCGAGGGCGACGATCATGCCGGCCATGGAGAGCATGGCGGTGGCCGCGATGGCGATACCGTAGAGGTCGGCGGCCAGGTAGGAGGCCCCGATCGCGACGCAGACCGCGAGCACCGGCAAGGCGGTGGATTTCATCGAGACCGCGAGACCGGCGATGACGTTGGTGGCGTGTCCGGTCTGCGAAGCCTCGGCCACGTAGCGGACCGGGTGGAACTCGGTCGCGGTGTAGTACTCGGTGATGAACATCAGGGCGGCGGTTAGACCAAGACCGACCAGGGCACAGAAGAACATGGAGAAGAAGTGTTCCCCCATGAAGCAGGCCGGTGACGACGATGAACAAGACGAAGCGCCAGGCCGCCAGCCACCGCTCGTGCCGCGATAGAGGGCGTTCATGATCTTGCCGCCCTCGGAGGTCTTCACGAAGAAGGCGCCGACGATGGAGCGCGATGATGGAGACGGCGCCAAGCACCAGCGGGTAGAGGATGTAGTTCATATCCAGGCCGCCGTCGGCGCCCTTGAACATGAGTCCACCCAGGACCATGGTCGCGATGATGGTGACCGCGTAGGTCTCGAAGAGGTCGGCGGCCATGCCGGCGCAGTCGCCGACGTTGTCGCCCACGTTGTCGGCGATGACCGCCGGGTTGCGTGGATCGTCTTCCGGAATGCCGGCCTCGACCTTACCGACCAGGTCGGCGCCAACGTCGGCGCCCTTGGTGAAGATGCCGCCGCCCAGACGGGCGAAGATGGAGATCAGCGAGCCGCCGAAGGCGAGACCGATCAGGGCATGCAGCGCCTCTTCATCGGCGCCCAGGAAGGCGAAGTAACCCGCCACGCCGAGCAGACCAAGACCGACCACCAGCATGCCGGTGACCGCGCCGCCGCGGAAGGCGATGGCGAGCGCCGACTCAAGATTCGACCGTCGCGGCCTGCGCGGTGCGGACATTGGCGCGAACCGACACGTTCATGCCGATGTAGCCGGCCAGACCCGGAGAGGATGGCGCCGATCGCGAAACCGCCGGCGGTCGCCATGCCGAGCATCAGCCAGAGGACGAGAAAGAGCACGGCACCGACCATGCCGATGGTGGTGTACTGACGATTGAGATAAGCCCTGGCGCCGGCCTGAATCGCCGCCGCGATTTCCTGCATGCGTTCGGACCCAGCGGGTTGCGATGATGATCCAGGCGACGACGACCAGGCCGTAAAAGCACGGCCAGAGCCCCGGCGCTGATTGCGAACCAAAGAGCAAAATCTGTTGACATGTACATCCCCCCGTGACGGGTTTCGTTGGTGTGAGCCGATCGAAAAAGGCGGCAATCGCAACGTCGGGATACAGCAGCGGACGAACCGATCAGCCGCCAAAACGGCACGGAACTTTAACACAAAGGATTGGGCGTTTTTCCCCGTGCCCCTTTTTTCCTTGGGGCTATATTCAGCGATGGGCTGTGATTTGGCCCGGCAGGGTCAAGACACTGGGGCAAGGTCGGTTGACGAGACGGGTGCGCCAACCATCAATAGGCTATGCGATTCAATGGCTTGCCGTGACACCGACAGGCGGCTCCCGGCGATGGACCGCGTAGATGACGCGCCAGCCCGAGAGTCCCTGCCGCTTCTCCTATATCGATCAATGCTTTCTATTGCCCTCGGATGAGCCACGATCGGACGCCTCCGAGGAATGTTTCGGATCCAGATAGACCTGAAATGCCGGTGACCCGAAGCCGCGTAACTCCTCGCCATCCCGGACGATGAAGTAGGCGGCGATCCCCTGTGCCTCGGCCAAGGCTGGACCGCGCACATCCCCCAGCACCATGAGCGCGGTGGCGAGACCATCCACAACCATCCCCGAATCGCCAATCACGGTGACCGAACCGAGCTTGCGGTCGACCGGAGCGCCAGTCGCGGGGTCGATTTCGTGCGAATAACGTTTGCCATTCTTCTCGAAGAAATTGCGATAGTCGCCCGAGGTGGAAAGCGAACGGTCCGAGACGCGGATGATCCGCTGCACGGCGCGCTGGTCGGGCGTCGGCTGCTCGATTGCGATCGCCCAAGGCTGCTTTCTGGAGTTGAGCCCCTTGGCGCGAATGGCCCCGGCGACCGCGACCATGTAATCGTGCAGCCCATGCGCATCCAGCCAGGCGGCGACCCGATCCGCGCCAACGCCCTCCCCCAGCGCCGAGAGGTCGATGTAGAGATCGCCCCGCGTCTTGCGCGCGGCCGGAGGGCTTGCGCGCAGCTCCAGCTTGCGCCAGCCAACCCGTTCCTTCGCCGCCCGGATCCGCTCTTCGGTCGGGAGCGAATCCGGTCGCGCCTCGGGGCCGAACCCCCAGAGATTGACCAGGGGGCCGATGGTGACGTCGAAAGCGCCATCGGTGAGCGCGGCAATTCGCTGGCCTTCCTCAATAACGGCATGGAGGTCGGCCGAGATGGGAATCCAGTCCGTGCTCGGATTGCGGTTCAGGCGGGAAAGCTCGGATGTCTCGTCATAAGTCGAGATCTCGGCGACGACCTGGGCGAGGACGGACGCGACCGATTGCTGGACCTGCTCGGTCGTCACACCCTCGGGCGGGCGGGCCACCTTCACCGAATAGTAGGTGCCCATGGTGGGGCCGCCGATGTCGATCATGGCCCCCTCGTCCGCCTCGCACCCGACCAGCGCGAGCGCCGCCACGGCAACGAGCGACAGCATCCTCACCGCGCAAGAGGCGCGCGGCCTGCTCACTGGAGCTCGCTTCGATGTCTTATTAGTAGAGGACATTCATCATCCTGGCGCGGTAGCGTGCGACCAGATCATGGCCGCCGCCGAGCAGGTCGAAGATCGCCAGCATCCCCTTGCGGCCGGCGTCCTCCCCATAGGCGCGGTCGCGCTTCATGAGATCGAGCAACTCTTCGAGCGCAGCCTCATAGTCCCCGCGCAGCACCCGGTAGGCGGCGAGCTGATAATGGGCCTGACTGTCGCCGGGGTTGGCCCCGACGCGGGCCGCCAGCTCCGCCTCGGAGGGGGCGCCCTCGAGCGCGCCAGCGAAGCGCAGTTGTCCGCGCAGCGCCGCCACCTCGGGGTCGTTTGAGAGCTCGATCGGCAACCCATCGAGCGCCGCCATCGCCTCGGCGATCTCCCCGCGCGCGGCAGCGAACTGGACCTCGGCGAGACGCAGACGCGCATTGCCCGGATCCGAGGCTCGCGCTTGTTCGATCAGGGAGCCGGCGCCAGCGAGATCGCCAGCGGCCATGAGGTCCAGCGCCCGGGCAAGCAAGCCATCGGAGAGGCGCGGGAGGTGGCGGTCAAGGAATTCACGCACCTGCGATTCCGGCAGGGCGCCCATGAACTGGTCCACTGCCCGGCCGGATTTGAACAACTGCACGGTGGGAAGGCTGCGAATGCCGAATTGGGCGGCGAGCGCCTGCTCTTCCTCGGTGTTAACCTTGGCCAGCACAAACCGGCCGCCATACTCAGCCGCCAACTTGGCGAGGAGCGGCATGAGCGTCCGGCAGGGGGCGCACCAGTCGGCCCAGAAATCGACCAGCACCGGGCGGTCGAAGGATCCATCGAGAACGATCGCCTGGAAGTCTTGCGCGGTGACGGTCACGACATTGGGGGAGTGAGACATGATAGTGGCACTTCGATGCTTGGAAATCCGATCTAGCGACCGAAAATAGCCATTCAGCCAGGCCGATTCAAGTTTTAAGCAGCGCGCCACCTGAATACCGGCGCGCGAGCGAGCCAGTCACGCCAGGGAGTCATCCACCATGTCCGAAGCGCTGCATGTCGTTTGTCCCGTCTGCGATGCCGTCAACCGGGTTCCGCGCGAGCGCCTGGGCGTGGGCGCCAAATGCGGCAAGTGTCACGCCGCCCTCTTCACCGGTCATCCGCTGGCGCTCGATGAGACGCGCTTCGCCCGCCATGTGTCGCGCAGCGATCTGCCCTTGCTGGTGGACTTCTGGGCGCCCTGGTGCGGACCCTGTCGCATGATGGCGCCCGCATTCGAATCTGCCGCCGCCCGGCTGGAGCCGGCTCTGCGCCTGGTCAAGGTCAATACCGAGGAGGCCCAGGCCCTCGCCGGGCGGCTGGGCATCCGCAGCATACCAACCCTGGCCCTCTTCCGTGGCGGTCAAGAGATCGCGCGACAGGCCGGGGCGATGGACTCGAACGGCATTATTGGCTGGGCGCGGCAAGCACTTTAGAGCCGCGCGGATGGGCCGGCCGGCCGTCGCGCGTGGACAGCCCGGCGGCGGTTCTTTAGAATTCGATCGGTTAAGTGCGCCGGCAATGGCTCGACTCTAGGTCGCTCGCTGATATCGCCACCTTGCTGGTCGTCGCGGCCGTCGCACACCCTCGCCCGATTCGGAGATACCCTTGAGAAAACCCGCGGTTCTGGTTCTGGAAGACGGCTCGGTCTTCCGCGGAACGTCGATTGGCGCCGATGGGACGAGCGTCGGCGAGGTCGTGTTCAATACGGCCATGTCCGGCTATCAGGAGATCCTGACCGATCCCTCCTATCTCCGCCAGCTCGTCACCCTGACCTATCCGCACATCGGCAATGTCGGCGTCAATGCCGAGGACGAGGAGTCCGGCGCCATCCAGGCCGCCGGTCTCATCATCCGCGATCTGCCGATCCTGCCGAGCAATTTTCGGATGCGGGAGCGGCTCGATGCCTATCTGACCGCGTCAGGGCGTGGTCGGCATCGCCGATATCGACACCCGGCGTCTGACGCGCATCCTGCGCGAGAAGGGCGCGCAGAACGGCTGCATCCAGGCCGGCGATGCGATCGACGAGGCGTTGGCCCTGGCCGCAGGCGCGCGCCTTTCCGGGGCTCAAGGGCATGGACCTGGCCCAGCATGCATCGACCCAGGAGGCCTATCCCTGGACTCAGGGCACCTGGACCCTGGCGACCGGGCTGCCGAAGCCCATGATGCCGGTCGGCGAGCAACTGCCCTTCCATGTCGTCGCCTACGACTACGGCATCAAGCGCAACATCCTGCGGATGCTGGTCGATCGCGGCTGCCATGTCACCGTGGTGCCGGCGCACATGCCGGCGGCGACCGTGCTGGCGCTCCAGCCGGACGGCGTCTTTCTCTCCAACGGCCCAGGCGATCCCGAACCTTGCGACTACGCGATCAGCGCGATCCGCGATCTGCTGGAGACGGATACCCCGCTGTTCGGGATCTGTCTCGGTCATCAATTGCTGGGTCTGGCCTGTGGCGCGCGAACGCTCAAGATGAAGTTCGGCCATCACGGCGCCAACCATCCGGTGCAGGATCTCAAGACCGGCGCGGTCATGATCAGCAGCCAGAACCACGGTTTCGCGGTCGACGAGGCGAGCCTACCGGAGACGCTGGAGGCGACCCATCGCTCGCTGTTCGACGGCTCGCTGCAGGGCATCCACCATCGTCAGCGTCCCGCCTTCAGCTTCCAGGGGCATCCCGAGGCCAGTCCAGGGCCGCATGACGTGGCGCCCGTCTTCGATCACTTCATCGAACTGATGCGGGAGCGGAAAAGGCTGCGCGACTGAGCGCGATTGAACGGACAGCTCTTTTCCAACCGAACCATCGCGTGAGACCCAATGCCCAAGCGTACCGACATCCATAGCATCCTGATCATCGGCTCCGGCCCCATCGTCATCGGTCAGGCGTGCGAGTTCGACTACTCCGGGGCGCAGGCCTGCAAGGCGCTGCGCGAGGAGGGGTACCGGGTCATCCTGGTGAACTCCAATCCGGCCACCATCATGACCGACCCGGAGATGGCCGACGCCACCTACATCGAGCCGGTCACCTGGCGCGCGGTGGCCGCCATCATCGAGAAGGAGCGCCCGGATGCCCTGCTGCCGACCATGGGCGGGCAGACCGCGCTCAACTGCGCGCTCGACCTGGTGCGCGAGGGCGTGCTGGAGACGCTTCGGCGTCGAGCTGATCGGCGCCTCGCGCGAGGCCATCGACAAGGCCGAGGACCGCGATCTCTTCCGCAAGGCCATGCGCAGGATCGGGCTCGACATGCCGCGCTCGGCCATCGCCCACAGCCTGGAGGAGGCGATCCAGGTCCAGGCGCCGATCGGCTTCCCGACCATCATCCGGCCCTCCTTCACCATGGGCGGGAGCGGCGGCGGTATCGCCTACAACCAGGAGGAGTTCGAGGAGATCTGCCGGCGCGGTCTGGATCTCTCGCCGACCAGCGAGCTGCTGATCGAGGAATCCGTGCTCGGCTGGAAGGAATACGAGATGGAGGTGGTCCGCGACCGCGCGGACAACTGCATCATCATCTGCTCCATCGAGAATCTCGATCCCATGGGGGTGCATACCGGCGACTCCATCACGGTCGCCCCGGCGCAGACCCTGACCGACAGGGAATATCAGATCATGCGCAACGCCGCGATCGCGGTGCTGCGCGAGATCGGCGTCGATACCGGCGGCTCCAACGTCCAGTTCGCCATCAACCCCGCGAACGGGCGCATGATCATCATCGAGATGAATCCGCGCGTCTCGCGCTCCTCGGCGCTGGCCTCCAAGGCGACCGGCTTCCCCATCGCCAAGGTCGCGGCCAAGCTGGCGGTGGGCTACACGCTCGACGAACTGCGCAACGAGATCACCGGCGGCGCGACCCCGGCCTCCTTCGAGCCGACCATCGACTACGTGGTCACCAAGATCCCGCGCTTCGCCTTCGAGAAATTCCCCCTGGCCGACGCCCGCCTGACGACCCAGATGAAGTCGGTCGGCGAGGTCATGGCGATCGGCCGGACCTTCCAGGAGTCGCTGCAGAAGGCGCTGCGCGGGCTGGAGATCGACCGCTACGGACTCGATGAGCTGGTGGATCAGCAGGGATCCCGATGCGCATCGAGAAGATCCGGCTGGAGGTGCGCCAGACCGGCGCCGAGCGCATCTTCTATGTCGCCGACGCCTTCCGCGTCGGCATGACCCTGGAGGAGATCCATGCGCTGAGCTGGATCGATCCCTGGTTCCTGGCCCAGATCGAGGATCTGGTCCGTGCCGAGGGCGAGTTGCGTGCCGCCGGTCGCGCCGGCCTGACAGCGGAGCGTCTGCGCGCGCTCAAGCGCCAGGGCTTCTCGGACCGCCGCATGGCCCGTCTGGTGGACGCCAAGGAGGCGGAGATCCGCGCCCTGCGTCATGGCTGGGCCTGCATCCGGTCTACAAGCGGGTCGATACCTGCGCCGCCGAGTTCGCCTCCAGCACCGCCTACATGTACTCCACCTACGAGGAGGAATGCGAGGCCGACCCCACCGATCGCCAGAAGATCATGGTGCTCGGCGGCGGGCCGAACCGGATCGGGCAGGGCATCGAGTTCGACTATTGCTGCGTCCATGCCGCCTTCGCCCTGCGCGAGGACGGCTACGAGACCATCATGGTCAACTGCAATCCGGAGACCGTTTCGACCGACTACGACACCTCCGATCGGCTCTATTTCGAGCCGCTGACCCTGGAGGACGTGCTGGAGATCGTCGCCAGGGAGAAACCGCTTGGGCGTCATCGTCCAGTACGGCGGTCAGACCCCCTTGAAACTGGCGCGCGCCCTGGAGGCCGCCGGCGTGCCCATCATCGGCACCAGCCCGGACTGCATCGACCTGGCCGAGGATCGCGAGCGCTTCCAGCAACTTGATCCAGGAACTGGGGCTGCGTCAGCCGCCGAACGCGACCGCCCGCAGCGAGGCCGAGGCGGTCGAGCGCGCGGCGGCCGCATCGGTTATCCGCTGGTGGTGCGGCCGTCCTACGTGCTGGGCGGGCGGGCGATGGAGATCGTCTACGACGAGACGCGAGCTGAACCGCTACATGCGCGAGGCGGTGCGGGTCTCCAATGAGTCGCCGGTGCTGCTGGATCGCTTCCTCGACGATGCCATCGAGGTGGATGTCGACGCCATCTGCGACGGGACCGACGTGCTGATCGGCGGCATCATGGAGCACATCGAGCAGGCCGGCGTGCATTCGGGCGACTCCGCCTGCTCGCTGCCGCCCTATACCCTTTCGGTCGCGATCCAGGACCGCATGCGCGAGCAGATGGCCCGGATGGCGCGTGCGCTGAACGTGGTCGGACTGATGAACGCCCAGTTCGCCATCAAGGGCGACGATATCTACATCCTGGAGGTCAATCCGCGCGCCTCGCGCACCGTGCCCTTCGTTTCCAAGGCGATCGGCGTGCCGCTGGCCAAGGTCGCCGCGCGCTGCATGGTCGGCAAGACGCTGGACGCAGCAGGGACTGCAAGCGCGAGTCACGGCCCAAGCACTATTTCGTCAAGGAGGCCGTGTTCCCCTTCATCAAGTTCCCCGGCGTGGACACCGTGCTCGGCCCCGAGATGAAGTCCACCGGCGAGGTCATGGGGGTGGGCGAGACCTTCGGCGAGGCCTATGCCAAGGCCCAGGAGGGCGCGGGAAGCCTGCTGCCGCGCAAGGGCGGCAAGGCGCTTCTGAGCGTGCGCGAGGCCGACAAGGTGCGTCTGGTCCAGGTCGCGCGCGATCTGCTCGAGTTCGGCTTCAGTCTCTACGGCACCCATGGGACGGCTGCCGCCGTGACGCGCGGCCGGTCTGCCCTGCGTCGGGCGTCAACAAGGTCGCCGAGGGTCGTCCGCATATCGTCGACATGATCAAGAACAACGAGATCGGCTTCATCGTCAACACGACCGAAGGGGCCAAGGCGATTGCCGATTCGGCCGCGATCCGCCGCGCCGCGCTCCAGCACAAGGTCACTTACACGACGACGATTGCGGGCGCCGAGGCGACCTGTCTGGCCCTCAAACAACTGGACATCGTCAGCGTCAATCGGTTACAAGATCTGTATTGATTCGAGGTTCGCGGGCGCCTTCAAGCGCCCGTCATTGTTTGTATTCGGCCCGCAAGAGGCCTCCGCCGCTGGTGATCGCGATCCCTGGCGGTGAATTCATCCGAGGGAATCACCCATGAGCAAGGTACCTCTGACCGCCAGGGGCGCTGAGAAATTGCGCGAGGAATTGGACCGACTCAAGCGCATCGAGCGTCCACGCATCATCGAGGCGATCGCAGAGGCGCGCGCCCACGGCGACCTGAAGGAAAACGCCGAGTATCACGCCGCGCGCGAGCAGCAGAGCTTCGCCGAGGGCCGCATCAAGGACATCGAGGGCAAGCTCTCCAACGCCCAGATCATCGACGTGACCACGCTCCCAGCCACTGGCAAGGTGGTGTTCGGCGCCACCGTCAAGGTGCTGGAACTGGATAAGGATGAAGAGCTTTGCTATCAGATCGTCGGCGAGGACGAGGCCGATCTCAAGCAGGGCATGATTTCCATCAACTCACCCATCGCCCGCTGCCTGATCGGCAAGTCCGAAGGCGACGTCGCCTCGCTCCAAGCGCCAGGCGGGATCCGCGAGTTCGAGATCCTGGAAGTCATCTACGTCTGATCCCGACAAGGCCGCCAGCCCTCAGCCGCCCACGAACAGACTGGCCCCAAAAGCTCGCGGCTTCGGTAGTGCCGCAGCCTATATGATGGCGATCAAGCTAAGCTCTTGATAACGAGGGTTTGACGGATTTTTTCATCCTATAGGTTGTGGCACTACCAAGAGTCCCAGGAGGCAGCATGAGTGAGTCGATGCCCACCCAACGCGGGTCCAGCACGGTCAGCCTGGCCGACGAGGAAGGTGTCAGGAGGATCCTGGTTGACACCCTCCTGGGGCTCTGGACACTGGTCAACAACCTGACCCGCCTGCGTCCCTCCAAACGCGAGCGTTACCGGGTCACCATCTTTGGCTCGGCGCGGACCCAACCCGGACATTGGGTCTATGAGGAGGTCAAACGTCTGGCCGCCGAGCTGGCCGAGATGGGCTGCGATGTCGTGACCGGCGGTGGCCCTGGTCTGATGCAGGCTGCCAACGAGGGCGCCCAAGCGAGCGCGGCGCGCGAGGGGACGACGCAGAGCATCGGTATCCGCGTGGAGCTGCCCTTCGAGCAGGAGGTCAACCCCTTCGTGCAGGAAGCCTTCGAGCATCAGACCTTCTTCACCCGCCTGCACCATTTCGTGCTGCTCTCGGACGCGTACATCGTGGTTCCCGGCGGGATCGGGACGGTGCTGGAGTCGATGCTGGTCTGGCAGCTTCTTCAGGTGCGCCACCTGCGCGACACACCCCTCATCCTGGCGGGCGACATGTGGGCCGAGCTGGTCGATTGGGCGCGCCGTTACATGCGCCGCCCCGGCTTCGAGCTGGCGAACGCCGAGGACATGGAGATTCCCCAGTGCGTGAAGGGAGCCGACGAGGCGATGGCGATTGTCCGCGAGCATCATGCCCGCTGGCGGAAGAGTCAGGCCAGCGCTTGAAGGCGGCGATACACGGGGCCAGGGGATAGCGCGTCAATGACCGTCGTCCTAAGGGACGGAGTTCCGGCTAGAATTCGCTGGCGAGGTCCCGCGGAGCCTCGAAGGCTAGCGACCCCATGACCAGACCACTCACCGAATGCGAGAGGACACCATGACCGAAGTCTCCCACCAGGACGGCGTGATCGTCGCCATTCTCGACCGCTTCGAGAAATTCCGGCTTCCGCGCGCGCTCGACATCAAGGCCAAGGTCGATCGCGGTGAGCGGCTCGACGAATCCGACATCGAGCATCTCAAACAGGTCATGCAGGATGCCGAGCAGGTCAGGCGATTCGTCGACCAGCGCCCCGACCTTCAGGACCTCTACATGCGTGCGATCAGTCTCTATCAGGACATCACCCAAAAGGCTCTGGAAAACGAGCAGGACGCTTAACCGCGCGATCCAGCCACGCCCCGCATTCGCTCAGGAGCCGTTGTATGTTTCTCGATTATTTCGCCTTGGGTGTCCTCATCTTCGTGGCGATCACCCTCTTCTACGGGATCATCGCCATCCACGACATCCCCTACGATATCGCCCGGCACCGCAATCACCCACAGCAGGATGCCCTGCATGTGGCGGGCTGGGTCAGTCTGTTCACACTCCACGCCATCTGGCCCTTCCTGTGGATCTGGGCGACCCTCTATCGCGAGGATCGTGGCTGGGGATTCCAGAGCCAGGGCGCGGCGCCGACCACGACCAATGCGCAAACGGCAACGGAGCTGGCCGAACTCAAGGGCGAGATTCGCGCAGTCTCCGCGCGGCTGAAGACACTCGAACATCCCGTCGAGCCCGGCGTCCGGGCTGAGCAATAGGGATCGATTCATGGACTTCCTACTCATCCTCACCTACGTCGCCCTCTGCGTCGCCATCTTCAAGATCTTCAAGATTCCGCTGACCAAATGGACGGTGCCCACGGCGGTTCTGGGCGGCATCGTGCTCATCGGCGGCCTGTTGATGATCATGAACTACAACCATCCCTTCTCCGAGGTGGTACGTCAGTATTACGCGACCACGCCCATGATCGCCGAGGTTCGCGGGCGCGTGACCGAGGTGCTGGTGCAGCCGAACACGCCGGTCAAGAAGGGCGATGTTCTCTTCAAGATCGACCGCAAGCCCTTCGAGGACACGGTGCGCGGGATCGAGGGCGAACTGGTCGCCGCGCGCAAGGATCTGGAGCGTTCCCAGACGCTGGTGGCCAAGCAAGCCGTCAGCGAACGCACGCTCGATCAGACCCGCGCCAAGGTCGAGGAACTGAAGGCCAAGCTCGACGACGCCCGCTTCGACCTCGAACAGACGGTCGTCAAGGCCCCGAGCGCGGGCTTCGTCACCCAGCTCGTGCTGCGTCCCGGCATGATGGCGCAGCCCCTGGCGCTCAGTCCCGCCATGAGCTTCGTGCATCAGGAAGAGCGGATCTTCTACGGCTGGTTCCGTCAGAACAGCCTGCTGCGACTGGAGAAGGGCAGCGCGGCGGAGGTCACGCTCGATGGCATCCCCGGCGTCATCTTCAAGGGCGAGGTGGTCGAGGTATTGCCTGTCATCCCGGAGGGTCAGCTCAAGCCGGGCGCCGACTTGATGCGATTCGATCAGGAGAAGATACCGGGGCGAGTCCCCGTCGCGATCCGCATCACCGACTCCAAGCTGGGCGACTACCAGCTTCCCATGGGGGTATTCGGCCAGGCGGCCATCTATAGCCACCACTTCCATCACATCGGGGTGCTGCGCAAGGTGCTGCTGCGAATGGCGGCCTGGATGAACTACGTCTTTCCGCTGCATTGATGGCTGGGTGAGAGGAAGGACTTGCCGGTTCGCCTTCGCTTGTCCTCGGGGGCCTGGCCTACGACAAAGGTCTCCGACTCATCAAGTCAACCCACCGCCAGCATGTGCAGCACGATCACCGGGATTCGACTGCCGCTGCGCTCGGCCACCCCGGCGGCCGTCGAGGTCGATCCAGAGATGGGGCAGTTCCAGGGATTCGAGCCATGCGATTCCATCGCGCCCCTTGAGCATGGCGATGGTGCAGGCGCTGCCCGCGACCAGGCAGGTTTCGGCGATGACGCTGACGGCCGCCAAGCCCTGCACCGGCCAGCCGGTTCTTGGGTTCAGAATGTGGCCATAACGTTGCCCGTCGATGACGATGCAGCGGGCATAGTCGCCGCTGCTGGCGATTGCGCCGCCGGTGAGGAGGACGCCCCCGAGGAGCTGGTCCGCGCGGCGCGGATCCTGGATGCCGATCCGCCAGGGGCTGCCGTCCGGATGCGGACCGATGACCCGGACGTCGCCGCCCAGGTTGACCAGGCCGTGACGGATTCCGGCGTTGGCACAGATGGTCGCCGCCCGGTCGGCGGCGTATTCCTTGCCGATGCCGCCGAAATCGATCTCCATGCCGCGCACCCGAAAGCCCAGGCGCGGGCGGTTCCAGTCGACCTTATCCCAGCCGATTCGGTCGAGTAGTGGCTGGATCTCGGCGGACGAGGGCGGCTGGCCGGAGTCGAAGCGCCAGGCGCGACGGAGCACGCCGGAGGTGATGTCGAACAGCCCATCGCTCTCGCGATGACAGGCATCGGCGTAATCGAGCAGCGCGGCGGTTTCCTCGTCCACCTCCAGGGTTCCCGCCTCGGCGGCGACGCGGTTGATGGCGCTGGTCAGGCTGTCCTCGCGATAACGCGAGTAGCGTTGCTCCAGTCGCTGGATATCCCGCATCGCCAGTGCGCCGATCGTCTGGGCCTCCTGTTCATCCTCGCCATACAACTGCAGCTCGCATGGAGAGCCCATGGCGCGGAATGCCAGCCGATGCGGTTGCATGGCCGTGCCTCAGAACTGGAGACTCAGGCTCAAGCTGTAGATGGTGAAGCCGTAATCGGAAAAACTGCTGTCGGCGTGATCGTTCAGGGCGTAGCTGGACTGGCGATCGTAGAGCTCGATTCCGGCGTCGATACGGGCTTTCTCGGTGATCTGCTTGGTCAGCTTGATACCGCCGCTGACGGCACCGAACCCGGCCAGCCGGTAGTCGCTGCTGTAGTGACCATTCGCGGGCAGGTCCTCGAAATAACTCTGATAGAAATCCGCCTCGCCCTGGCTGTAATAGCGCAGCCTGGGGACGAGCTGCCAGCCATCGCCCAAGGATTGGATCCAGAAGGTCTCCAGCGTGTGGGCGCTGATGCCCCAGTCGTCCCTGGAGTAGCGGTAGTCCAGATGGAGGGCCGACTTGAGGGCCGGGAAGTAATGGACCCAGCGCGTCAGCAGGTTCCATTGCTGGCGCTCGTCGGGGCGCGCCTCGTCGACCGCCGCGTTGCTGGCGAGGACGTAGACGTTCTTGTAGGGGTCGGTCAGGTAGCCCTGGTTGTAGCCAAAGGTGAGGTTGGTTTGGAGGAGGTCGTTCTTGCCCATGACCTGGGTCAGGCCGAGCAGGAATTGATGCGTCTCCTTGTCGCCGGTGAAGCTCGGCTTGTTGAGCGGAGAGAAGGTGTCCGAGGCCAGACTGTACCCGAAGGCCAGGGTGGTCAGTTTCTGGTTCAAGTCCTGGCTGAGATCCAGACTCAGGAAATTCGAGTCATAGTCCTTCTCGCGCGAAAGACCGGCGCCGAACCTCAGGGTGGTGTCTTCCCGGTAATAACTCAGCTTGAAGTCACCCGCGGTGCGGGTGTCCTCGAAGGTGTCGGCCAGCATCACCTGTTGGGCGGATGCGATCCGGCAATCTCCCCCATTCAGTGACGGGCGCGTTGGCGGCGGACTTCCCCCGGCGGCGGTCGACCCCGAGGCACCGCTGACACTCTGGACGGGAGGGGTGGTGACGGTGCCATCCGCGCAGCGGATCTCGGGGAGGTTGTAGACGGGCGAGGCGCCGGAGATGGTGTCCCGAACGCCGTTCAGGGTGAGGTCGAACCGATCTCCCAAAGGCAGCGTGAGGGTCTGCTGCAGGCTTTCGACCGTCATGCGGTCGCCGCCTTCGTCGTAGTAGAAGTAGCCGACGTCCCATTGACGCTCGGCGGGGGTTCCAGCGACGCTCTCGGTCGCCATGCCGGGCAGGGCGAGCGCCGCGCTGGTCAGCGCCGTCAGTGTCCGCTGGGGTCCGGTCCGATCAGTTGCAGCCACAGCCACCTCCTCCGATTCCGTAGCCACCGGTGACGGCCTCCTTCGAGAAGAAGGTGTGTTGCCGGAACAGGGTGTCCAGCGGGTACGGCTCCAGCGCCATCTCGGGCCGGGCGAGATTACCGCGCTCCCAGGGGGCTACCTGAGTCGCGCAACCGCCAAGGCTTGCGATCAGGGTTGTCAGGGCGCCAGCCAGCCAGAGCCGCTTGCGGTCGGTTCTTTTTATCATCGTGAATCCCTAGTGTTCGGCCAGCAGCGCCTCGACCTCTTTTCGGATGACGGCGCCATCACCGGTCTTGAAGCCCTCATGCCGCTCGCGGATTCGGCCCTTGCGGTCGATGAGGTAGGATGTTGGCATCCCCTTGACCTTGTAGAGACCTGGGCATTTGCCTTTTGGGTCGGTGCCGAGGGCGAAGCCAACCGGGTGTTTCTTGAGAAACCCGAGCGCATCCTGGCCCTCCTCGTCCAGGTTGATAGCAATCACCTCGAATCCCTGTCCCTTGAGATCCCGCTGCATCTGGTCGAGGAAGGGAAAGGATTTGGCGCATGGGACACACCAGGAGGCCCAGAAGTCAAGATAGACGACCTTCCCAGGGTGTGCGGCGGGATCGATCCGGGCGCCGCCCGCGAGGCTGGGCACCGGACAGCTTGGCGCCGGGTCGTTCAGGTCCGCGGCACGGCTTGCCGCGCACCCGAGGGCGAGGAAGAGAAGCGCGATGTGCTGGAGTTTCATCGGTTGTCCCGTAGCGAGAGATCCAAGATACCTACCTGATGAGCCACTACGACGTTTTCAACGGCGATGCCGACGGCATCTGCGCCCTCCAGCAGCTTCGGTTGGCTGAGCCGCTCGACAGTATCCTCGTCACCGGACCCAAGCGCGAGATCGATCTGCTTGCGCGGGTGCCGGCGGGCGATGCGCAATCCGTGACCGTGCTCGACATCTCACTGGACAAGAATCGCGAGTCCCTCTTGCGCTTGCTGGAGCAAGGGGTCCGGGTGCGCTATTTCGATCATCACTTCGCGGGAGACATCCCGGTTCATCCGGGGCTCAGGGCGCATGTGGAGACCCTGCCCGACAAGGGCACCAGCCTGCTGGTCGACGAATATCTCGGCGGACGCTGGCGCGCCTGGGCCGTGGTCGGAACCTTCGGCGACAACTTCGATCAGGCGGCACGGCGCGCGGCCGAACCCCTGGGCCTCGGCGAGTCGGAGATTCAAAGGCTGCGCGACCTGGGGATCTACCTCAATTACAACGGCTATGGCTCCATGATCGAGGATCTGCATTTCGCGCCGGATGACCTCTATCGCCGTCTCCAGCCCCATGCCGATCCCTTGGACTTCATCGCCGCCGATCCGGCCTTTCTGGCGCTGCGCGACGGCTACGCCGATGACATGACCCGCGCGCGGGCCTTGACCCCGGAATACGAGGATGACGCCCATCGTCTCTTCATCCTGCCTGCCGAGCCTTGGGCGCGCCGCGCCAGCGGCGTCTATGCGAACGAACTGGCCCAGGACGCGCGCGGCAAGGCGCACGCCATCCTCACGCGACTGCCCGAGGGGGGCTTTCTGGTCAGCGTTCGCGCTCCCCTGGCACGCCCGGACGGGGCGGATGCGCTCTGCCGCCAATTCCCGACCGGCGGCGGGCGCAAGGCGGCGGCCGGGATCAACGCCCTCGCGGAGGAGAGCTATGACCCATTCCTGAGCGCCTTCCGCGCGGCCTTCTGATCGGCCACCTCGCCCACGGACGCTATTTCCGCGTCACCACGACCGGATCGCCGACCCGCATCCGCTCGAAGAGAAAACGCGCGTCCTTTTCACCCACCCGGATGCAGCCATGGGAGTCGGGATAGCCTGGGAGCCAGCCCTCGTGCAGAAAATAATTGCCGTGGAACTGGATGGCGTAGGGCATCCAGGCATCCATGCCGAGCTGGTTGGTGTAGCGCGACGAGACCTTGTCCTTGTCCTTGCCGAGGACGGAGAAATGTCCGGTCGGCGTTGGATAGCCTTGCGCGCCGGACGAGATGGGGCCGGATCGAACCGGGGTCCCGTCCTCGGCATAGGTGAATTGCTGGGCACCGATGGAGACCTTCAAGGCGCGCTTTTTCGGGGTGTCGGGCGGGGCGACCGTTTCCGATTGGTTTGCTGGCACGAGCGTCTCGTCAGACTGCTCGGATGCCGGCGGGGCTGTCTCGATGCTCGGTTCGTCGATGCCCTTGGGCTCGGGCGCCGGCAGGTCGGAGGACTGTTCAGTCGGGGCGCTCGCACAGCCGGTCAGCGACAAGACGGCGAGAAGGGCAAGGGCGGACGATCGACTTCGAGGCATGGCGACTCAGCTGATCGGCGGGAGGTCAGACCCGACTATAAACCAAGCGCTCGCCATCCTTGGCAAGATTCCGCCGAGTCAGGTTGCGGTGACCAGGATCCGTCCCATGCCGGGAGCCAGGTCGAACTCGAAGGGTGTCGGCAGATAGTCCATCGGCCACTCCAGCGAGACATCGCGCAGCGGACCGCAGCCGCGGATGTGGTGATAGAGATCCTCGACGCGCAGATATTGACGATTCCAGGGATCCTTGTTCAGTACCAGCAGCGCCTCGCCATGGCCCTCGGGGTGCGATTTGTGTAGCAACAGAACGGCGGGGTTGGAGCAATCGAGCCGTTCGATCGGCCCATCGCTCGCGAAGACCGGATGCTCGTCCTTGATCTGGTTGATCTGGGCGATGTAGTGGGTGAGGTCGAGATTGATTCCCTCCCACTGGCTCGGCTGCGTATTGACCACGTCGAGTCGGCTACGGAAACCGTATTCAAAACCGATCGGAATCATGACGCCGGAGGAAAAGAGCGCCGCGAACAGATAGCGCTGGCGCATGGCATTGGGGTTATCGCCAGACTCGCAGAACAGCCGCTCGGTGTCGTGGCTCTCGGGAAAGCTGATGGAGGGCACGAGCTCGCGGGTGAGGTTGTACTGATCGAGCAGCCAGTTCCCGTCGAAATCCCACCACTTCGAGCTGTTGAAGATGGCGTCGAATCCGGCGCCAGCGGTTGCGCGGGTCTGTTCGGGTGAGCAGCCGAGGGTCTCGGCGATGAAGACCACCTCGGGGTGCTGCTTGCGGGCGCGCGCGATCAGGCGTTTCCACAGCGGGTTGGGGATCTGGTAGGCCGCGTCGCAGCGAAAGCCGCTGAAGCCAAGATCGATCAGATGCTCGATCAGCGCGTGACAAAAACTCTCCAGCCCCTTGCGGTCGGGCGAATGCTCGTGATCGAACTGCGCCAGGTCGTACCAGACCACCTTGGTCCCGTCCGCCTCGACACAGAAGGGATTGGCGACCTTGCCGCCCTCGCGCACGAACCACTCGGGATGCTCCTTGACCAGTTGGGCGTCGATCGCGCAATGATTGATGACCAGATCGATCATCACGGAGAGTCCCTGACGCTCCGCCTCGCCGATCATGGCGCGTACCTGATCGTCCTGCGGGAGACGCTTATTGGGGCGCAGAAAATCCGCGTTAATGGCGAAGTAGTCGGCAATGGAATAGAGACTGCCGGAGCGCCCGGTCTTTTGGATCGGATTGACGAACACCCAGTCGAAGCCCATACGCGCCGCCCGCTCCAGATGCGGCCCCCAGCCCTCGAAATGACCGGCGAGTCGCGGAAACAGGTTGTAGATCTTCATCGTTGGCTCAGACGTCCCGGATGTAGTCGTAAATGTTCAGGTAGTCCTGACCGGGCTGGTTCCAGGAGTAATCGCAGCGCATGGCGTTCTTCATGAGCTCGCGGAAGTGCTCGGGGAATCCGTTGTAGCAGGCGATGGCGCGACCGAGCGCCGACTCCAGGCCGGCATTGTCGTAATCCTTGAAGACATAGCCGTTGCGCTCACCCAGCGGGCGGTCGGAATGGTCCTTGTCGAAGACGGTGTCCGCCAGTCCGCCCACGGCGCGCACCAC
This sequence comes from uncultured Gammaproteobacteria bacterium, assembly GCA_963818415.1. Taxonomy (GTDB): domain Bacteria; phylum Pseudomonadota; class Gammaproteobacteria; order Chromatiales; family Chromatiaceae; genus CAWFSC01. The sequence continues at coordinate 326,366 of CAWFSC010000021.1, forward strand.
CGGGACGGTGCCGTACCGCAGCGCGATGAGTTGGGTTAGCCCGCAGGGCTCGAAGCGGCTCGGCACCAGCATCATGTCCGCCCCGGCATAGATGAGGTGCGAGAGATCCTCGTCGAAGCCGATCTCCAGATGACAGTCGGGGCTGTCGTTGAGCATCTGCTTGAGGCCCCAGAAATCGGCGTTGATGCGGTCGTCGGGGCTCGACCCCAGGAGGACGAACTGGGCGCCGCGCTCCAGGCTGTTGAAGATGGCGTGACGGACCAGTTCCAGCCCCTTTTGCGGATCCAGCCGCCCGATGAAGGCGACGATGGCCTTCTCGTTGTCGGCCAGCATCAGCCGTTGGCGCAGCGCGCGCTTGTTCTCGTACTTGCGATCGAGGCTGTCGATCCCGTACTGAACCGGGATGTGGCGGTCGATCTCGGGATTCCAGACGTCGTAGTCGATGCCGTTGACCACCCCGCCGTATTTGATGTGATGGGTGTGCAGGGTCGGCTCCAGACCGAAGCCCTGACCCTGATCCTTGGTCTCGAAGGCGTAGCGCGGCGAGACCGTGGTCACGAAGTTGGAGTAGACGATGCCGCCCTTGAGCAGGTTGATCGCGTTGGGATGGCGGTTGTCGCCCAGGCGCGTGTGACCGAGGAAGTATTCCGGGCGATGCAGACCGGTGGCCCGCAGGAGCTCGGGGCCGGTGACGCCCTGATGCGCGAAATTGTGGATGGTCAGGCAGACCCTGGGATGGGTCATCCCGAGTGACTGATAGAGCTCGAACAGAAAGACCGGGACCAGGGCGGTTTGCCAATCGTGACAGTGGATGACGTCCGGGTGCTTGCCCGACTTCCAGAGGAACTCGATCGCGGCGCGCGAGAAGAAGGCATAGCGCAGCACGTCATCCCGGAAGCCATAGATGCCGTTGCGATTGAAAAAGTTGTCCTGCGAGTGCGGCTCGATGAAGAAGCACTTGCGGTCGTGGACGAAGCCGAAGAAGACGGTGCAGTGGACGGCACCGTCGAACCAGGGAACCCAGAGATCCTGGTAGACCTCATGTAGGTCGTAGATCTGGTCGTACCGCATTGAGGCGTATTTGGGCAGGATGATCTCGACATGGTTGCCGCGGATCGCCAGCTCTCGGGTCAGACCGAAGACCACGTCGGCCAGACCGCCGACCTTGGCCACGCCCGCCATCTCCGGGGTGATGTGGACGATGAAGAGACTTGGACGCGAGGGCGCCGGTGGCGGAGGCGCGGGCTCCCAGGCTGGCGTGGCTTCCCATGCAGGCTCGGGCACGGGTTCTGGCCTACCGGTTCTGGGACGAAGGCGACGGCCGCGTGCTCTTGCAGCCAGGGCTCGACGGGCGGCGGCGCGCTGGGCGCTGGCGCGGTGACAGCGGGTGCCGCAACCGCGTCCGCGATCTCAAGCGACGGTTCGACCGGCGCTGGCATAGTGGGCGCTGTCCCGCCCGCTCCGGCCTTCGCCTTTTCGATCTGTGCGGGATCCAAGGGAGCGCCGGTCACTGCGGCGGCGGGTGTGGCGCGCGCATCCGGGACGAGCTTGGCAGTATGGGTTGGCTCGGATCCGCTCGGGTTCCCTGCGAGACCCAGTTTGGTTGCCGCACCCGTCCGCTCCGTCGGTTCCGGGGTCGCCGAGGTCTTTCGCGCGGCGGTTTTCTTAATGATGGGGGCGGTCGTCGATCCGCTCGGGCTCACCGGGGTCGGGCCGGCGGGGCGTCCCTCGGGCGCGCTTGCCTCCGCGACGGACGGGGCGGGAGGAGAGGGTTCGGTCGCGCTCGCGGTCTTGGATTCTGCATCCTTCGTCGCGGGTGTGCGCGGGGTCGGTGTCGGTTTGGGTCCAGTCGGCTTTTTCGCCATTCGCTCGCTTCCTAAAGCCCTGTCGGGTCATACATCGACGCGTGTCGGATCCGCCAATTCTGCCACGAAGCGCCGACCGAGGTCGCCGCATTGTGACCTAAGCGCCAGCCGCCTCGGGTCCATGTTCCGCGCGGCGCCAGTCGGACGGCGGAACACGGACCCTATCGGTCTAGTGGCCGCGCGTGTTGAAGGCGACGTTCCAGTGCTCCGTGCTGCCATCCACCGGGATGGCGGTCAGCTCCAGGGTGCCGACCTCGGTCACGGCGGCCTGAAGACGCACCGCGACCACCTCGCCCTTCTTGCGCTCCTTGGCGGTCAGGGTGGTCTGAATCTCATCAAGCTCGGCCAACTCCTCTTCCCGCCATTCATCCAGGAGATCGCCGACCTGGTCCTCGCGGCGGACGCTGGAGCCGAAGAAGCGAAAGCGCACGGGTTCCCCCACGACCAGGCCGAATTCCTGACGCGGTGCCACCGGCGGCGAGCCTTCCTCCAGTCCGAATGGCACCAGGCACAGTGCTTGAAGCTCGGGCTCCATTCCCGGCACGGCCGGCATGGCGCTCTCCACCCCCACGTAATAGGTGTGCGAGGTGCCGCCGCGAATCCGCACGCCGCCGTGACGGCGCACATGGGCATGGAAGGCCGCGCCCCGGGCGACCGCCAGGTCCAGGTCGCGCGCCTCAAGCAGTCGCGCGGCAGGTGCCTGCTCGGCCTCCAGCCATTGATTGAGCACCTCCAGCACCCGTTCCCGCAGCATCCGGGCCTTGAAGACGCCGCCGTTGAAGAGGACGGCGGTCGGGCGCAGGAAGGTTGCATCCGAATGCTGCTCGACGAACCCGGCGAGATCCTGGGTCGCCCCGGTCTGGCGGCCGAGGAAGGCGGCCAGATGGCGCGTGACCGCCGGATCCTGAGCGTAGGGCAGGCCCATCTTGGTGAGCGCCCCGCGCGGGCGGTTGGTCGGCCGGCTGCCGGCCTCGACGGCCGGGAAGAAGCCCTCGATCAGGCTGGTCTGGACCTCCGTCGCGGGTCAGCTCGGTGCGGATGCTGCCGCCGATCAGACGCGAGCCCCGACTCGGCACCACCACCGGGATCTGCTCCAGGTCGGGGTCGGCGAGCAAGGTCTCCTTGGCGTGCCGGCAGCCGTGGGTCAACGCCTGGAGCTGCCAGCGATCCAGCTCGACCCCGGTCTGGGCGAGCTTGTTGCGCAGGATGTAGGCCAGCGCCAGGTCCATGTTGTCGCCGCCGAGCAGGATGTGCTCGCCGACCGCGACGCGGTTCAGCTCCAGCGCGCCCGCGTTGTCGGTGACCGCGATCAGCGAGAGGTCGGTGGTGCCGCCGCCGACGTCCACCACCAGGATGACATCGCCCACCCGCACCTGATTGCGCCACTCGCCCCGGCTGTCGTTGACCCAGCTATAGAGCGCCGCCTGCGGCTCCTCCAGCAGGACCAGATGCTCGATCCCGATCGCCCGGGCCGCCTCGGCGGTCAGCTCGCGCGCCGCCGGATCGAAGGACGCCGGCACCGTGACCGTGACCTCTTGCCGGTCGAGCGGCTCGTAGGGGTGCAGACCGTTCCAGGCGTTGCGCAGGTGCGCCAGGTAATGAATGGTCGCCTCGAAGGGCGAAACCTGGGGGATCTCCTCGGGCGCGCCCGGCCGGCAGGATCGGCGCCTTGCGATCGACGTCCGGGTGACAGAGCCAGCTCTTGGCGCTGGCGACCAGCCGGATCGGGGTGGTGGCACCCTGATTGCGCGCCAGCTCGCCGCCGACGCGGCTGGGATCGCTCTGCCAGGGCAGGCCGAGGTCGCTGGTCCGGAACTCGTCCTGGTGCGGCAGATAGAGAAAAGACGGCAGCAGCGGCCGGGCCTCAACCGCGCCCGGCGAGACCAGTTGCGGGAATGGCGAGCATCGCCTGCACGATGTCCTCGCCCTCGCTCTTCTCGGAGTCCACGAAGGAGAGGGCGCAGTGGGTGGTGCCGAGATCGATCCCGACGGCGTAGCGCGATCCGCTCACAGCTCCACCTCCGCGGCGGCCAGGATGCGCAGATCATGACCGCTGGTGATGCGGGGCAGCCGGGACTCGACCACGCGCCAGCCGCGATGCACCAGCGCGCCGGTGAAGGGCGGATCGCCGACCACGTTGCCAGTGGGGCGCATGGCGGCGGCATCGAACCCCGGCGCCAGCGTCACCCGACTGCCCTCGGGCTCGTCACGCACCGGCGCGATGCTCAGGTAGTCCTGCATCACCTTCTGGCAGCCCTGATGCACCACCCGCGCGGCGGCGCCGACCTCCTGATCCGAATAGCCCTTGATGTCCTCCTGCAGAAAGTCCACGAAACGCCCTTCCTTCTGGAACAGGCCGAGCAGCAGCAGCGCCGCGTCCGGCGCGGCCTGGGCGAGCGGAACCGCCGCTGGAGCCGCTGGACGGGCTGCCGGGTGCATCGCACCGGTCTTCGCCAGCGACGCGACCGCGTGGGCGAAGGCGGGATCTTTCAGGGCACGTCGAAAGCTGCCAAAGGCGATGAGTGCCCGCCGAAACAAGGACGGCGCCGGTGATGACATGAACAGGTTCCTCTGCAATTAGGAAATTGACGAATGCGGGTGCGGATGTGGAAACAGGGATGCCGAGGCGACGTCGGCGAGCGGACCAAATCATCGCAAGCCGCAAGGTGCCCACCGGGTCAAGGATGGATGGGGCAAGCGCCTATTGTAAGGCTCCGGACGCGGCATGACATAATCAGCGCAAGGACCACCTGTCACGACCCATCGGATCCCAGTGTTCGCCATGAAGCCCAACACCTCGGAGCCGCCAACCGGCCAGCAGCGCCACGAGATGATCGCGATCGCAGCCTACTATCTTGCGGAGCGTCGTGACTTCGTGCCCGGAGACGCCGAGGCCGACTGGTTCGCGGCCGAGCGCGCGATCGACGCCTTGATCGCCGACAGGCGGCTCTCGGCCGCGACCGGAGCCGAGCCGGGACGGCGGATCATCCGCAACGCCCTGGTGCTCCAGACCGACATCCCGGCCTGAAGCGCCCCGCCCAAACTGGCGCGACCGGTAAACCCCTCGGACGATTCCGCGATTTCGCCCGGCCGAACAACCTCACTCACGCGGAGCGACACGCCTTGCACTCGACCGAATCCCCGCCCCATCGCCCCATCCGCAGCTTCGTCTTGCGCGAGGGGCGGCTAACCACCGCCCAGGAGCGCGCCTTCCGGGAGCTCTGGCCGGGTTGGGGTTTGGACTGGACGCCCGGCCATCCGCTCGATTTCGTCGCCATTTTCGGCAACGCGCGCCCGGTCGTGCTGGAAATTGGTTTCGGCAATGGCGAATCGCTGGCCGAGATGGCCGAGAAGGATCCGGATCGCAACTGGCTGGGGATCGAAGTGCATCGCCCAGGTGTTGGCCATCTATTGCTTGAAATCGAACGCCGTGGTCTCGCGAATCTGAGACTCATACGCCACGATGCCGTTGAGGTACTGGACCAGGGCATTCCGCCCGGCGCGCTCGACGGCGTGCAACTCTTCTTTCCCGATCCCTGGCCGAAACGCCGTCATCACAAGCGCCGCATCCTCGACGCGGAGATGGTTCAGCGGCTGGCGCGGGGACTCCGACCAGGCGGGCAGTTCCACGCCGCCACCGATTGGGAGCCCTACGCCGAACAGATGCGCGACATCCTGGACGGGGCGGGGGATCGGTTCGAAAACACGGCGGGGGAGGGTCAATACGCGCCGCGACCGGGCGCCCGGCCTCTGACCAAATTCGAGCAACGCGGGACGCGGCTCGGCCATCCGGTCCGGGATCTGATCTACCGGCGACGCTGACGGCGGGTTTGTGATCGGCCGTCCGTCAGCGGCCCGGTCCTCGTCCCGCGCTCCCTCGGGTGGGCTCTTCTCCGCTCGCACATCAGCATCCCGCCATCGCGGCGACAACCTGAATTCGGCAAGCGGAACCGCAAGGGCTGATCTCTCGGGGCCGAGAAGGCTCCCGAGCGCAGCATTCTTCATCGCACCTTCATCCCGTCTCAATCGGACCGCAACAGATCTCGGCGACCATTGCCGGAACCTTGACCAGCGGCAGCGAGTGCGATGTCCGACATCCAACGCATGAACCCCTTGAGGTACCGCAGCATCTTCATCTCGGATGTGCATCTGGGATTTCGCGGCTGCCAGGCCCAGATGCTTCTGGATTTTCTCCAAGCCACCCAGTGCAAGCAGCTCTATCTGGTCGGTGACATCATCGATCTCTGGGCCATGAAGAACGGCGTCTACTGGCCCGAGGCGCACAATCAGGTGGTGCGGGAGATCCTGGACAAGGCCCAACGCGGGACCGAGGTCATCTATATCCCCGGCAACCACGACGGGCTGTTTCGGGATCATCTGGGCGTCGCGTTCGGGCATGTAGCGGTGCGCGATGAGGTCATTCACACCACCGCCGACGGACGGCGCTTCCTGGTGCTGCACGGCGACAAGTTCGACGGGGTCGTCCAGCACAGCCTCTGGCTCGCCAGGCTTGGCTCACGCGCATACGACCACCTGCTGGCGCTCAACGGCTTCCTCAGCCGGCTGCGGTCGACCCTTGGGATGCGCTACTGGTCGCTGGCAGGCTATCTGAAGCACAAGGTCAAGAACGCGGTCAGCTACATCGGCAACTACGAGCGGGCGGTGGCCAACGAGGCTGAACGCCGCGCGCTCGATGGCATGATCTGCGGTCACATCCACCACGCCGAGCTGCGCGACATCGCCGGGGTATCCTATGGCAACTGCGGCGACTGGGTCGAGAGCTGCACCGCGCTGGTCGAGCACCACGACGGGCGGTTGGAATTGTTGCGCTGGGCGGATGCCTATCCCGAGTCCATCGGCCCACCCGAGCCCGTCATCGCCCTGGCGCAAGCGCGCTAAACCACGCCGATGATTTAGCGGGAGTCGATGACGTTCGATGGAGCCGAGCCACAAGGACCGCCGACCCGGCTTGGCGCGATTTAAATTGCTCACAGACCAAATTCAGCAATCCGCCGTTTTAGGGTGGACAGCGGGATGCCCAGCTCGCGCGCGACGGCGGCTTTGTTGTTGCGGTTGCGCGCCATGGCTTCGTCGATCATCCGCCGCTCCAGGGCTTTGAGCTGGGCGGGGGAGGTGGCGACGGATGCAGGCGTAGCCGGTCCGGACGGTGCATCGGCGCGGGAGGCCATGACTTCCGTCAGACGCAGGTGCTCGGGGCGAATGTCCCCACCCCGGCACAGCACGGCCGCGCGCTCCAGGACATTGCGTAGCTCGCGGACGTTTCCGGGCCAGTGATAGGCCCGCAGCGCCGCCTCGGCTTCGGGCGAGAGACGACAGGGCAGGCCCAGCTTGTCCGCGAAGTTCTGAACCAGCAGCGGGATGTCGGCCTTGATCTCGCGCAGCGGCGGAACCCGCAGACTCATGACCGACAGGCGATAGTAGAGGTCGGCCCGAAAGCTCCCGTCCTCGACCATGGCCTCCAGGTTGCGGTGCGTGGCGGCAACCACGCGCACGTCGACCTTGACCGGCAGGTCCGATCCCACCGGCACCACTTCGCGGCTCTCAAGCACCCGCAGCAAGCGAGGTTGCAGTTCAAGCGGCAGCTCCCCGATCTCGTCGATGAAGAGCGTGCCGCCCTCGGCGCGGCGGAAGGCGCCCTCGCGCGCTCCGGTCGCCCCGGTGAAGGCGCCCTTGACATGGCCGAAGAGGTCGTTGCGGACCATCTCCGGGTCGGTCACCGAGGCATCGAAGACCACCAGCGGACCACGGCGACGGGAGAGGTCATGCAGCGTGGACGCGACCATCTCCTTGCCCGAGCCGGACTCGCCCGTGATCAGCACCGTCGTCGGCGTCGGCGCCACGACCTTGATCAACCCATAGAGCTCGCGCATCGGCTCCGCCCCGCCGACCAGACAGCCGAGGCGGTCCTCGCGCGCGATCTCGTAGACCCGCTCCTCGGCGCCCATGCCGATGCGAATCTCGGTCGAGCCGAGGGCGAGCGCGGTTCCGGGCTGGAGGAAGACCTCCTTGACCCGGAGCCCGTTGAGAAAGGATCCGTTCGTCGATCCAAGGTCGCGGAGCAACAGCCCCTCGCGCGTCATCCGGATCTCGGCGTGATGCCGCGAGACCGTGCGGTCCGTTAGCACGACATCGTTGTCCGGCGCGGTTCCGATCCGGACGCTGGGCAGGGACGATCGGATCTCGCGACCGGCATCCGGGCCGGACAGGATATCCAGCGCGATATGCTCAAGCCGGATCTTGCGGCCCGCCGGGGAGGACGCCGACATGATCTGCGTGGAGACGGGATCCGGTTGGGACATCGCGGTTGCGGTCGGTCCGATCGGTGAGTGACTGCGTTCAATCTTAGCAAGCGCCGGCCCACTCAGGGGTCTTCAATGCGCGTGGAAACACGGCCCCCGTTTGGCTCCCCGCGCCGATTCGAGGCAGAATGCCCGGCCAGACGCCTTCCACCCTAGCGAGTACCTGCCCATCATTCGCCTCATCACCCTGGACCTGGACGATACGCTCTGGCCCTGCCTGCCCGTGATCCAGGCGGCGGAGGAGGCGCTCCATGCCTGGCTGCGCGCGCATGCGCCACGGCTGGCGGAGGCGCATGACGTCGCCAGCCTGCGTCGGCATCGCCGCGAACTCATGGCGCGGACACCGGACATCGCGCACGACCTGGGGCTGGTCCGACGGCGATCGTTGACCGCGTTGCTGGAGTCGTTCGGCTATCCGCCCCGGCTTGCCGATGAAGCCATGGCCATCTTCATGGAGCACCGCAACCGGGTCGAGCCCTTCGCGGAAGTCGTGCCGGCACTCCGGGCGCTGTCAAGCCGCTACCAACTGGTGTCCGTTACCAACGGCAATTCGAGCGTGGAGTCGACGCCCCTGCGCGGGATCTTCCGCTACAGCATCACCGCTGCCGATGCCGGCGCGGCCAAGCCGGATCCGGCCATCTTCATCCGCGCCCTGGAACTGACCGGCTGTCGAGCCATCCGAGTGTCTGCATCTGGGTGACGACCCCTGGCTGGATGTCGAGGCGGCGCGCGCCTTCGGTCTCACCGCGATCTGGGTGAATCGCTACGCCAGACCTTGGCCGGATGGGCTGGCTCCGCCAACCCTGGCCATCACCAACCTGCACCAATTTACCGCCTGGCTCGATCGCGGCCGGCAGGGAAACCCCAATGGACTTTGAACTGCTTCGAGAGGACGGTCTTGCACGCCGTGGCCGTCTGACCTTCGCGCGCGGCACGGTCGAGACGCCCGCCTTCATGCCCGTCGGCACCTATGGCACGGTCAAGGCGATGACGCCGGAGGAACTGCTGGAGGTCGGCGCCGAGATCGTGCTCGGCAACACCTTCCATCTGATGCTGCGCCCCGGCACCGAGGTGATCCGTCGGCTGGGCGACCTGCATGGCTTCATGCACTGGGACAAGCCCATCCTCACCGACTCCGGCGGCTTCCAGGTCTTCAGCCTGGGCGACCTGCGCAAGATCACGCGAGGACGGCGTGCATTTCCAATCGCCGGTCGATGGCAGCCCGGTCTTTCTCAACCCCGAGGTCTCGATGCGGGTGCAGCGCGAGCTGGGCTCGGACATCGTCATGATCTTCGACGAATGCACCCCCTATCCCGCCGACGAGGACCAGGCGCGCGCCTCCATGGAACTGTCGCTGCGCTGGGCCGCGCGCTCGCGCGAGGCCCATGGCGACAACCCCTCGGCCCTGTTCGGCATCGTCCAGGGCGGCATGCACGAGCGCCCGCGCGCCGAGTCGCTGGAAGGATTGACGCGGATCGGCTTCGACGGCTACGCCATCGGCGGTCTCTCGGTCGGCGAGCCGGAGGAGGACCGATTGCGGGTGCTGGACTTTCTCGCCGACAAGATGCCGAGCGACCGGCCCCGCTATCTGATGGGCGTCGGCACCCCGGAGGACATCGTCGCCGCCGTGCTGCGCGGCATCGACATGTTCGACTGCGTCATGCCCACCCGCAACGCCCGCAACGGCTACCTCTTCACCCACCAGGGCGTGGTCAAGATCCGCAACGCCGCCAACCGGACCGACGAGGGACCGCTGGATCCGCTGTGCGACTGCTACACCTGCCGCCATTACAGCCGCGCCTATCTGCATCACCTGGATAAGTGCAAGGAGATCCTGGGGGCGCGTCTCGGCACCATCCACAACCTGCATTACTACCAGACCTTGATGCGCGGTTTGCGGGATGCCATCGCCTTGGGCCAGTTGGACGGCTTCGTCAAGGCATTCGCACAGCGCACGCCTCGGCGGCTCCGTCACCCCGGATGAAGTCCTCGAAGGCTTCGCGGCTCAAGGGACGCGCGAACAGATAGCCCTGTGCGACGCGACAGCCCTGCTGGATCAGAAACGCCCGCTGCGCCTGGGTTTCCACGCCCTCCGCCAGGACGTCCAGCGACAGACTCTGGGCGAGACCGATGATGGCTTGGGCGATGGCCATGTTGTTGGGGTCGTGGGGAATGTCGCGGACGAAGGATTGGTCGATCTTGAGCTTGGTCAGCGGCAGCGCCTTCAGATAGCTCAGGGACGAATAGCCGGTGCCGAAGTCGTCGATGGCGACCTTGACCCCCAACTCGCGCAGCCGGGAAAGCCGGCGCGAGGTCGCCTCCGGCGTCTGCATCATGGTCGATTCGGTGATTTCCAGCTCCAGCGCGCTTGGGTCGAGCCCCGTCTCGCTCAAAACGCCCTGGATCGTCTCGATCAGGCTTGCCTGATCGAACTGCCGCGCCGAGAGGTTGACGCTGATCAGGGCGTCTGCCTTCACCAGGCCGGCATCCAGCCAACACTTCATCTGGCGCGCGGCCTCGCGCAACACCCATTCCCCGATCGGAATGATCATCCCGGACTCCTCCGCCAAGGGGATGAATTTGGTCGGGGAGATCAGATCCATCTCGGGGTGCCGCCAGCGCAGCAGCGCCTCCATGCCGCGGACCTCGCCGGTGAGGAGCTCGATCTGGGGCTGGTAATGCAGCACCAGTTCGTCGCGCACGATCGCCTGGTGCAGACTGGCCTCCAGCAGCACGCGCTCGAACGCCTTGGTCGTCAGCTCCTGTTCGTAATACTGGTAGGTGTTGCGCCCTTCTTCCTTCGCCCGATGCATGGCCGCGTCGGCATTACGCACCAGCGCGTCGACGCTGGTGCCATGCTCCGGGTAGAGGCTCAGGCCAACGCTGGCCGCGAGAAAGAGCGCGTGCCCGTGCAACTCGAACGGCTCGTCGAAGAGCTGCAATACCTTGCGCGCGACCAGTGCGGCATCCCCGTCCTGGCGGATGTCGGTGAGGATGACCGCGAACTCGTCGCCGCCCATGCGGGCGACCGTGTCGTCCTCGCGGAAGAGCGAGCGTAGCCGCCGCGCGACCGTCTGAAGGATGGCATCGCCGTAGGTATGGTCGAAGCTGTCGTTGATGTGCTTGAAGCGGTCGAGGTCGACAAAGAGGACCGCCAGCCGGGTGCGGCGCCGATGCGCGCCGTGGATCGCCTGACTCAGTCGATCCGCGAACAGCAGCCGATTGGGCAGCCCGGTCAGGGCGTCGTGCTGGGCCAGGTGAGCGTAGCTCAGATCCTTCTCCTTGATCTGCTCCAGCAGCGCCAACTGGTCGGTGATATCGCGCGATGCCTCGATGATGCCGAGGATCTGATTGTGCGCGTCCCGCAAGGGGCTGGCGGCGACCTCGAAGGTCCGTGCCTGACCGTCGGCTCCGACGTGGTTGTGAATCAGCTTGCACGGCAGGCCCGTCGCCATGACCTGCTCCAACGGACAGGGATGATCCTGGCCGGAGCAGGGCAGCTCGCAGCGATGCGAGACTTGGTGGCACTTGAGGCAGGTCTCCGCGAGCCCGGCGTCCGCCGCCGTCTCGCGCGCGGTCCGGTTCATGCGCAACACCTGGTAATCGGTGCCGATGACCAGCAGCGGATCCTCGATCCCGTCGATCACGTCCTGCAGGAAGGCGCGCTCGGCCTCCAGCGCCTGTTTGGCGCGGTTGCGCTCGGTGATGTCGAGCGTGGTGAAGGTGGCGCCCGCGCCCGGATCCTCCTTGTCGAGGAGCGACGAACTCAAATAGACCTCGATCAGCGTGCCGTCCTTGCGTCGCATCCGGGTCTCGACGCTCGCCGTGCCCGAGACCCGGATCTCGCGGTACTTGTTCCGGCCCACCCGCTCGAACTCCTCCTCGTCGGGATACAGGATGCGCGCGCTCTGCCCGATCAGTTCGTCGCGGCGATAGCCGAGCATGGTGCAGAAAGTCTCGTTGATTTCCCGAATGACCCGGTCGATGACCAGACCGACGCCGATCGGCGCGGCGCGGAAGATGCTGCCGAGGGTCTGCTCGCGCTCGCGCAGGGCGCTCTCGGCGGCCTTGCGTTCGGTGATGTCGCGGGCGACCCCGATCCCAAGCCAGCGTTCGCCCAACCGCATCGCGGAGACCGACAGCTCGATGGGAAAGACGCCGCCGTCCTTGCGTAGTCCCGTGAGCACAAGGGTTTTACCGACGGCCCGACCGTCCCCCGTGCGCGCGAAATGGAGGAGTCCGCCGCTGGCGGTCGCGCGGTAAGACGGCGGGGCGATCAAGTCATGCAGCGCGCGTCCCAGCGCCTCCTCGGCGGTGTAGCCGAACATGCGTTCGGCGGCGGGGTTCCAGGCGATGACCGTGCCGTCGGCGCTATCGGTGATGATGAAGGCGTCGCGAGTGTTCTCCATGGCGGCCCGCAGCCGTTCCTCGCTCTCCGCGAGCCGCTGCTCGACGGCCTTGCGCGCGGTGACGTCCTGGACGAAGCCTTCGAGATGGGTCACCCCGCCATCCGCGTCGAGGATGGGCCGCGCCCGGCAGTTGATCCAGCGCAAGGCGCCGTCCGGGCGGAGGATGCGGTAGTCGATATCGTACTCGGCCGCCCGGTCGATGCTGGATTGCAAGACGTCCAGGGCACGTTGGGCATCCTCCGGATGCAGGATCCGCCGGAAGGTGTCGTTGGAGCCCGCGTCGCTCCCCGACGGGAGGCCGAAGAGGCGGTAGATCTCCTCCGACCACTCGCTGGTCATGGTCGCGACGTCCAGCTTCCAGTGGCCGAGGTGCGCGTACCGCTGGGCATCCTGTAGTTGTTCGTCACGCAGCGCGACACGCTCGGCCATGCGGTTGAAGGCGGCGGCCAGGTCGGCCAGCTCGTCCCCGCCCTCGACCGCCAGCCGCGTTCCGAAATGGCCCTTCGCCAGTTCGGTGGTGCCGAGCTGGATGCGGCGGAGCCGGTCGATGACGAAATACTGAAGCAGACCGCCGCCGATGATGAAGAGCGTCAGGAAGACCAGCAGATGATCCCCGAGCGAGCGAACGAAAAAGGCATCGGCGCGTTGCTCGAACCCTTCGCCCGGCAGCTTGATGCTGATGACCCCGCGCAAAGCGCCCTCGCCATAGCCCGTGGCCGGCGCGAAGCGGGCGCGGATGGGGTCGGGGATGTCCTTGGGATCGCCGTGACAGGCGAGGCAGGCGGCCTCGGTCCAAATGGGCTGCGCGTAGGCATGGAACCGCTGGCCATCGGGCGCCTCGAAGGACGTCAGGTACTCCTCGCGATCGGGGTGCCGCTGGAAATACCGCATCGCCTCGGCCTCGATCGCGTCCGGCCGATTGGCGGGGTCGCGGCTTTCCGGACTGGCGACCTTGACTTGCAGCCCGCTCGGATCATGCTCGCGGATATCTCGTGCGACGCGCGCCAGTGCATGCACCGGCAGCAGCTCGACCGTCTGGTCGCTGACCGGCAACCCGCTTTCGGCGAAGGCTTGTTGGTAGACCCGGCGGGTGGCCATCATGACCGCGCGGATGGTGCGGGCCTGGATGAGGACGGACTCCGCGAGTTCCTTGCGGGCGTCTCGGTAGTGATCGATCTGGATGATGACGAAGGCGATCAGCAAGGCTAGGCCGACACCCAGCCAGAGCTTGAGTTGAAGTCGGGACATGCCTATGCGTCGAGCCATCGCGTTCACCCAAGCCCCGCGCGTCGCGGGCATCACGGTCGGACGCGGCGGGCGCCCAAGGATCGCTTCCGATTCAGGGATTCGATGACACGGCCGATCGAAGCACAGCGGAAGATGGATTCCGGCCCGATCCTGGATCGGGGCACGGGTTCGTCGGCTCCGAGCCTGGCGGGACGCCCGGCGTGGCGTTGACGAACGCACCTGCCGAGCGCCTGATCGCGGTTGACCCCATTCCAACTAAAGTCGGGGTTTCCTGGCAGGATACCTAAATCCCTCCACTCCTCGCCAGCGCCTTGGCGGCGCTGGCCGATGCGCGGCGACGGGCGCTAGCGGGTCTCCGCCCAGGTGGCCTGGAGGTCGGCCGCCGTGAGCGGACGGCCGAAGAAAAAGCCTTGAACTTCCAGGCAACCCGCGTGAAGCAGGAAGTCCGCCTGTTCCTGGGTTTCCACGCCTTCCGCGATGGTTTTCAGACCCAGGCTCGCGCCAAGCGCGATGATGGCGCGCACGATGGCGTCGTCGTTGGGATCCTGCGTGAGGTGCTCGATGAAAGAGCGGTGGATCTTGAGCCGGTTCAGTGGCAGGCGTTTCAAATAGGCCAGCGACGAGTAACCCGTCCCGAAATCGTCGACGGCGAGCGTCACGCCCAGCGCACGCAGCTCCACCAGTGCCGTGATGGCCCGCTCCGGGTGGCGCATGATCATGGACTCGGTGACTTCCAGTTCCAGGCGCTTGGGTGAGATGCCCGACTGAGCCAGAACGTCGCGCACCCGCTCGACCAGATTGCCGCCGTCGAGCTGGTGGACCGAGAGGTTCACGGCGATCCTCGGCACGGCGAAGCCCGACTGGTCCCAGGTGGCGATCTGTCGACAACTCTCCGAGAGCACCCAGGCACCCAGGGCGTCGATGATGCCGATGTCCTCGGCCAAGGGAATGAAGGTGGCTGGCGGGATCAGGCCAAGCTGGGGATGCCGCCAGCGGCACAGGGCCTCGACCCCGATCAGGCGGCGGCCTTCCAGCTCCATCTGCGGCTGATAGTGGACCAGCAGCTCCTGTCGCTGCAGCGCGCCGCGAAGGTCGTTCTCGAGCCGAAAGCGGTCGGCGGCACCCTCGACCATGCTGGAATCGAAGAGGACGAAGGCGTTGCGTCCGAGCGTCTTGGCCCGATACATGGCGACGTCCGCGTGGCGCAGCAGGGTGTCGAGATCTCCGCCGTCGCCTGGATGGATGCTGACGCCGATGCTCGCGGTCATGAAGATCTCGCGCTCCCGCACCCTGAAAGGCTGCTCGAAGACGGCCAGCACGCGGCGCGCGAAGGTGGCCGCGTCCTCTTGGGTGCGCAGGTCCTCCAGGATGACGACGAACTCGTCGCCGCCCAGCCGGGCGATGGTGTCCCCCGAGCGCACCTGACGGGCCAGCGCCTCGGCGACCAACTTCAGCAGATCGTCCCCGACCGGATGACCCAGGGTGTCGTTGACACTCTTGAAGCGGTCGAGGTCGATGAACAGCAGTCCGACACGTCGTCCATGGCGGTTGGCGCGTTGCAGACAATGCTCCAGTCGCGCCTGGAAAAGGCTGCGATTGGGCAGTCCGGTGAGCGGGTCGTGGTGGGCGAGGAATTCGAGCTGCTGTTCGGAGCGCTTGATGTGACTGATGTCGCGGAACACGCCGACGTAATGGGTCAACTCGTTGGTGGTGTCCAGCACGGCGCTGATGGTGATGAGTTCGGGGTAGACCTCTCCGTTCTTATGCCGGTTCCAGATCTCCCCGCGCCACAGCCCGGTGCGCTTGAGCTCGCGCCACAGCGCCTGATAGAAGACCTGATCGTGGCGACCGGACTTCAGCAGTCGCGGCGTCTGGCCGATGATCTCCTCCTCGCGATACCCGGTGATCTCGGTAAAGGCGCGATTGACCGCGAGAATCCGCTCGTCCGGATCCGTGATCACGACCCCCTCCGCCGTGCTCTCGAAGACCCGCGCGGCTTGCCGCAGCGACTTCTCGGCATCCATCCGCGCGCTGATGTCCTGCACCGCCCCGAACAGCTTGACGACTTTGTCGTCGAAGAGGACCGGTTGGCAGGTCAGTTGGATCCAGGGGTTGGTCTCGCCGTCCCCGGTCAGACGGATCTGCAGGTCGTAGGGCTGGCCGGTCACCAGCGCGCGTTCGTTTGCTTCCGCCAGGCGCGGGCGATCGTTGGGATGAACGCGGCGGATCACATCGCGCGCGCGCGGCGACCGCCCGGGGGGGCTGCGCAGGATATCGCGCGCCACCTGGGTGCAGTTCAACTGGCGCGTCGCGGGATAGAATTCCCAGCCGCCCACCTTGGCCATGCGGCCGGTCGCGTCGAGGAACTCCTGGCTGCGCTGCAGCGCGTCCTCGAACCCCTTGCGTTCGGTGATGTTCAGCCCAGTGAAGACCAGGCCCCGTTCAGGATGATCGACATCGAGCGGCGCGGCGCTCAAGAGGACGTCCAGACGCAGGCCGTCGCGCCGCCGCCATTGCGTTTCGAGCGTGCGGGTTTCGCCCAGGTCCTCGCGGGACTGGATCAGGCTGCCGACGACTTGGTAGACATCCTCGTCGCAATAGAGGCGCTGCATTTCCAGGCCGAGCAGTTCCTCGCGCGAATAGCCCAGCAGCTCGCAGAGATAGGCGTTGACCTCGCGGATCACGCCATGCACGGAAACCCCGATGCCGACCTGGGCCGAGCGGAGGATGGCCGCGAGATAGCGCTCACGCTCCGCGATCGCCGCCTCGGCCGCGCGACGGGCGCGCTCCTGGTCGATGGTGTCGAGCGCGTGGGAGACGTCCGCCGCCATCTCGCCGAGCAATTGGGTGATATCGGGCGCGAAGAAGGCCGGGTCGCGGTCATGGAAATACATTGCCCCGATCGGCTGCCCCCCCTGCAACAGGGGATGGACCGCAGACGAGCGCAAGCCCGCGCGCGCGAGCAGCTCGGCGTGCTCCGAGGCGTCCTCACACGCCACCAGTGCTTCCGCGACCTCTCGGCGCGTGCCCTCGACGGCGAGGAGCTGGCGGCCGTTCGCCCCGGGCGCGCCGAGCGCGATGGCGCAAACCTGGATACCGCCGATGGCCACGGCGATCCGGCAGACCTCCCGCAGCAGGCTGTCTTCATCCTTGCAGCGGACGATCGCCTGATTGCAGTCGCTCAGGGTGTTGTAAAGCTTCGCCATGCGGGCGGCCAGGGCCTCGGCCCGCTTGCGCTCGCTGATATCGCGGTTGACCCCGCGCTGCCCCAGATAGCGGCCATCGGCGGCGATGACCGGGGCGCAAATGTGCTCGATCCAGCGTTCCTGGCCGTTGCGGGCACGGATACGGAATTCCAGGCAGCCGGTATCGGCGCTTGTCCGCCGCGTCCCGAGTTCCGGCTCCTCGTGCCGAATCCAGGCCGCCAGGTCGTCCGGGTGGATGAGCCGCTCAAGCAGGGTGGAATCCTGAAGAAAGGTCGCGGCGGCAAAGCCGGTGATCCTTGCGCACGCCGGCGAGACATAGCGGTATTCACCATCCGGGCCGAGCCAGTATTCCCAGTCCGGGCTGTACTCGGCCAGTACCCGATAACTCTCCCGGCTCTCGCGCAACGCCTCCTCGTCATGGCGGCGGGCGAGGAAGGTGGCGATCTGGGCGGCGATGGCGTCGAGCAGCGCCCGCTCGTCGTCCGCGAACGGCTCGGTCGCGGACGCCGGTGGGCGCGCCCGATAGGCGATCGCGATCTCGCCCTCCTGCCCCGTGGCCAGGGGGATCGCGGCCCGCAGCGTCCATTGGCTCGCGCGGAAACCGCCGGTGGCGAGCGTGATATCGGGCAGCCAAAGACGGGCCTCCGCCAAGTCGGGAAATCGCCAGGCCGCCGGAAGACGGTCGACGACTCGCCGGAGCACGAGGTCGGTCGATCGATCGGCGCGGCTGGTTTCGTCGAGGACATGGTGGAGCGCGGCAAGCTCCTGAAGGCGCGACCGCAGATCGGCCTCGCTGTGGTGGAGCTGCTCGCTGGTTTCGAGCAAGGTCTGGTGCTGATGTATCGCCTCGGTCCGATCGACCACGACGCAGACGAATTGGGCCGGGGCATCCAGGGATTCGGGCAGGGGCGCGAGATGCAAATCGCCGACGAAGCCATCCGCGTCCGCGCTGCCGAAGCGGATCTCGTTGAGCTGTATGGGTTGATCGCTGGTCGCTTGGTTCCAGGCGCCGATCACGGGTCCACGGTCGGGCTCGGCGATCAGCCGGGTAAAGAAGTGATGATGCAGATGCGAGCGATCCAGGCCAAACAGCGCCTGCGCGCGGGCATTCGTCTCCTTCACCAGTCCCTGGCGATCGATGACCAGTCCGGCGACCGGCAAAACCTGGAACAGCGAGGCAAACCGCGCCAGCGCCTCCTGCGTCTGGCGCTGGCCACGCAGCAACTCGTCATTCTGAATCTCGAGTTCGGCTTGATAGACGCGCAGGTTCTCGGCCAGCGCGCGGACCTCGACATCGTCGTTTTCCAGCAGCCGATCGGCGAGATCGAAGCGTTTTTGCCGTAGGGCGGTCAGGGCGCGTTCCCGCAGCTCCACGCGCGGAATGCCGAAGGCATCCTGGAGTCTTTCCAGCAGGGTTGGATCGACCTGACTTGAGGGAGTCTCACTCATTTAAAACCACCAAGAGCGTCATGCTCGAACGCGCGGGCGAGCGGTTCGGCGCCGCCTCCCGCAAGGCGTGTTGCGGCCGCAGGACTATCGGAACGCATCCGACCAATGTCCACCGCCCACGGACGACGATAAATCGCTAGAATCCCCGTCACGATGCGTGACCGCCACTGGCGACGTGTCGGGAAATCATGAACCATGACATCGACTGTTCGAGGACACTGCAAATGACATTGATGAAGCGTTCCCTCGCCGAGCTGATCGGCACCTTCTGGCTCGTGCTCGGCGGCTGCGGCAGCGCCGTGCTGGCGGCTGTGTTCATGGCCGGGTCCAATGATATCGGAATCGGTCTCCTGGGCGTCGCCCTCGCCTTCGGCCTCACGGTGCTGACCATGGCCTATGCCATCGGCCATATCTCGGGATGCCACCTGAATCCGGCGGTGACGGTCGGTCTGGCGGTCGGCGGACGCTTCAGCTTCGCCGAGGCGCCCGTCTACATCGTCGCGCAGACGCTCGGGGCCATCCTGGCGGCCTATCTGCTCCTCATCATCGCCAGCGGCACCGAGGGCTTCACGCTCACGGCCAGCAGTCTGGCGGTGAACGGGTACGGCGAGCTCTCGCCCGGCAAGTATGGCATGACGACCGGCTTCATCACCGAGGTGGTCATGACCGCCATGTTCCTCTTCATCATCCTTGGGGTGACGGACAAGCGCGGCACGGCGGTGGCGGGCGGTCTGGCGATCGGCCTGACCCTGACCCTGATCCACCTCATCTCCATCCCGGTCACCAACACCTCGGTGAATCCGGCGCGCAGCACCGGGCCGGCCCTGGTGCTCTTCCTTTCGGGCGAGGGCAAGGCGCTGTCCCAGCTCTGGCTGTTCTGGGTCGCGCCCATCATCGGCGCAACACTGGCGGGGCTCGTCTATCGCCTGTTCGAGCAGGACGAACGGGGCTAAAGTCGAGGCAAACGTGACTGACCGCCCCGCAACAGCACTCGCCGCGCGGGAGCGGTCGGCAATTTCAGTGATTATGGCGCGGGGTCGATCAAGCGGAAGTCTTCCGCTTCGGCGGCGGACAGCCAATGGGGGTTGTCGATCGTCCCCGCTCTCCTGTGAGTGCGTTGTTCGATTCTCTGCAAGGCGGCCTCTACCTGCTTGCGCCGCTCGATTTCCCGTTGCAGTTCCTCGTCGCTTGCCTCGGCCCGCGCGTGAGCCGCGCTAGCGATTTCAAGCAGACGCTCGGCTTCCGCCCGCGCCCGTTCGAGGGCCTGGTCCAGGGCGTCGGTTTCATGCACTTCCCGACCTTGACGAAAATCCCCGGTCAGTTGACGGTAAGCCTGCTCCACCGAATCCAGGGGCGTGCGCAACGACAGCCCGTCGCGGTTGTTCGACGGGGCCTTTTCGCTGCCGCGATGAAACATGGCGAGGGTCTGTTCCATCTCTGACAGACGTTTTCGCAAGCGTGCGCACTCGACACACAACGCTTCCAACGGGGTTTCGACTCGACCCTTCGACATGCACAGAATCTCCAGTGGCTTCCCTTCTCGTGTCCGGCAATCGCGGCGGCTCCAGCAGACCTCATGGATCTCCGGTCCAGGCAATCGCCGCCAGCGGGCCGTGCGCCATATCAGCTTTGTCCGTCTGACTTTCTTGATCGCATCGAATCGGCAAAGGCCGTGCTTGCCTGAACCTCAAGCTAGTCGGCAGAGACCGTCACAGCCATCCGTAAGACTACGTGACCTTGACTAAAACCAGCGGTTTCTCGGCCGTCGGCGAGATTCGGACGACCGAACGTCCCAATGGGGCAAAGATAGTTTGCGATTTCAGTCCGATTCGCAAAGTTTCCTTGCATGCGCCCATGGTGACTTCGCTGCTCCTGTCGCCCGGCGTGCGGCTTGCCGCCTGGAAAATAGACCTGGCCCGAAGGTTGCTGAAGATTGGTCCAGAGTTCCGCTCGGACCGGTGCTTGAGGCCGGTCGATCCGCTCGGGTTGACAACTGGGGTCAACGATGGCAACGACAGAAACCTTCTATGAGGTCATGCGCCGACAGGGGATCACCCGTCGCAGCTTTCTCAAATTCTGCAGTCTGACGGCGACGTCCCTGGGGCTGGCCCCGACTGTGCGCCGGCCAGATCGCGCAGGCGATGGAGACCAAGCCGCGCACGCCGGTGCTCTGGCTGCATGGTCTGGAATGCACCTGCTGCTCCGAGTCCTTCATCCGCTCCGCGCATCCGCTGGTCTCGGACGTGGTGCTGTCGATGATCTCGCTGGATTACGACGACACCATCATGGCCGCCGCCGGGCATCAGGCGGAGGCGATCCTCGGTGAGATCCGCGAGAAGTACAAAGGCAACTACATCCTGGCGGTCGAGGGCAACGCGCCGCTGAACCAGGACGGCATGAGCTGCTTCATCGGCGGCCGGCCCTTCGTCGAGCAGCTGCGCGAGGTGGCCACCGACTGCCAGGCCGATCATCTCCTGGGGCTCCTGCGCCTCCTGGGGCTGCGTGCAGGCGGCCCATCCGAATCCGACCCAGGCCACGCCGATCCACAAGCTGATCCACGACAAACCCATCATCAAGGTGCCGGGCTGTCCGCCGATCGCCGAGGTCATGACCGGCGTCATCACCTACATGCTGACCTTCGACCGCATCCCCGAGCTGGACCGCCAGGGCCGGCCCAAGATGTTCTACGGCCAGCGCATCCACGACAAATGCTACCGCCGCCCGCACTTCGACGCCGGCCAGTTCGTCGAGGACTGGGACGACGAGGGCGCGCGCAAGGGCTACTGCCTCTACAAGATGGGCTGCAAGGGACCGACCACCTACAACGCCTGCTCGACCGTGCGCTGGAACAATGGGGTCTCATTCCCCATCCAGTCCGGCCACGGCTGCATCGGCTGCTCCGAGGACGGTTTCTGGGACAAGGGCGGCTTCTACGACCACGTCACCGATACCCGCGTCTTCGGCATCGAGGCCAATGCCGACAAGGTCGGGATCGCCGCCGCCGGCACGGTCGGCGCGGCGATTGCGGCACACGCGGCGGTGAGCGCCATTCAGCGCATCAAGCAGAACGATCGGAACGACGCGCACCACGAGGAGAATGACCAGGCATGAGCGTCCAGACACCCAACGGCTTCCAGCTCGACACCTCGGGCCAGCGCATCGTCGTCGATCCGGTGACCCGCATCGAGGGTCACATGCGCTGCGAGGTCAATCTCGACGAGAACAACGTCATCCGCAACGCCGTCTCCACCGGCACCATGTGGCGCGGACTCGAAGTCATCCTGCGCGGGCGCGACCCGCGCGACGCCTGGGCCTTCACCGAGCGGATCTGCGGCGTCTGCACCGGCACCCACGCGCTGACCTCGGTGCGGGCGGTGGAGGACGCGCTCGGGATCCAGATCCCGGAGAACGCCAACTCCATCCGCAACATCATGCAGTTGACGCTCCAGGCGCACGATCATCTGGTGCACTTCTATCATCTGCATGCGCTCGACTGGGTGGACGTGGTCTCGGCGCTCAAGGCCGATCCCAAGGCGACCTCGGCGCTGGCGCAGTCGATCTCGGACTGGCCGCTGTCCTCGCCGGGCTATTTCCGCGACGTGCAGAACCGCATCAAGCGCTTCGTGGAGTCCGGCCAGCTCGGCCCCTTCATGAACGGCTACTGGGGCAATCCGGCCTACAAGCTGCCGCCGGAGGCCAACCTGATGGCGGTGACGCACTACCTGGAGGCGCTCGACTTCCAGAAGGAAATCGTCAAGATCCACACCATCTACGGCGGCAAGAACCCGCATCCGAACTGGCTGGTCGGCGGCGTGCCCTGCGCCATCAACGTCCATGACACCGGCGCGGTGGGCGCGGTCAACATGGAGCGGCTGAATCTGGTCTCCTCCATCATCGACCGCACCATCGAGTTCATCGACAAGGTCTACATCCCGGATCTGCTGGCCATCGCGTCCTTCTATAAGGATTGGACCTATGGGGGCGGACTGAGCAGCCAGGCGATCATGTCCTATGGCGACATCCCGGACCGCGCCAACGACGATTCGGCCGACAACCAGATGCTGCCGCGCGGCGCCATCATCAACGGCAAGCTGAACGAGGTCCACGACGTGGACCTGCGCGATCCGGAGCAGATCCAGGAGTTCGTCGCCCACTCCTGGTTCACGTACAAGGACGAATCCAAGGGGCTGCATCCCTGGGATGGCGTCACCGAGCCCAACTTCGTGCTCGGCCCCAACACCAAGGGGAGCAAGACCCGGATCGAGGAGATCGACGAGGGCGCCAAGTACAGTTGGATCAAGGCCCCGCGCTGGCGCGGCCACGCCATGGAGGTCGGGCCCGCTGGCGCGCTGGGTGATCGGCTACGCCAAGGGCATCCCGGAGTTCAAGGAGCCGGTGGAGAAGGTGCTGACCGACCTGCAACTGCCGGTCGAGGCGCTCTTCTCGACCCTGGGACGCACCGCCGCGCGCGGTCTGGAAGGCTCCTGGGCGGCGCACAAGATGCGCTATTTCCAGGACAAGCTGATGGCCAACCTCAAGGCCGGCGACAGCAGCACCGCCAATATCGAGAAGTGGGACCCCAGCACCTGGCCGAAAGAGGCCAAGGGCGTCGGCACGACCGAGGCCCCGCGCGGCGCGCTGGGTCACTGGATCGTCATCAAGGACGGCAAGATCGACAACTACCAGGCCGTGGTCCCGACCACCTGGAACGGCTCGCCGCGCGATCCGGCGGGCAACATCGGCGCCTTCGAGGCGGCCCTGATGAACACCCCGGTGGCGGTGGCCGATCAGCCGCTGGAGATCCTGCGCACCCTGCACAGCTTCGACCCCTGTCTGGCCTGCTCGACCCATGTCATGAGTCCGGATGGGGAGGAGCTGACGCGGGTGAAGGTTCGGTGAGGTAGCGAGTTGTCAGCCGCCAGTGCGCGAGGACGCAGCGCGCATGCTTCCAGGATTGATCAGTCTTCAACCTCGTCGATCTGACCTGAACATCCAGTGTCCTGCACAATCTGGCTTGCAGCCTTGGCGGTTCAAACCCCCTCAATCTTCCAACTCGGAGGCTGAACTCATGTACACCGGCGTCCCAACGGTCAAGCAGACCGCCGTTTACGTCTACCAGACCCCGGTGCGGATCTGGCACTGGGTCAATGCGCTCTCCATCACCATCCTGGCCGTGACCGGCTATCTGATCGCGAACCCGCTGCCCGTCCCTGCCCGGCGAGGCCAGCGATCATTATCTGATGGGCAACATCCGCTTCTTCCATTTCGCCGCCGCCTATGTCTTCCTGGTCGGCTTCGTCTTTCGGATCTACTGGGCCTTCGTCGGCAACTCCTATTCCCGCCAGTTGTTCACGCTGCCGTTCTGGCGCCGGAGCTTCTGGAGCGAGCTGCTGCACGAGGTGCGCTGGTACGCCTTTCTCGAAAAGGAGCCGCGCAAATACATCGGCCACAACCCGCTGGCGCACTTGTTCATGGTCGTCATCATCACGGTCGGCGGACTGGTGATGATCGTCACCGGGCTCGCGCTCTACTCGGAGCAGACCGGGCTCGGGAGCTGGCAGGACGCGCTCTTCGGCTGGGTCATCCCCTTCGTCGGCCAGAGCCAGGACGTGCGGATGTGGCACCATTGGGGCATGTGGATCATCGTCGTCTTCGTCATGCTGCACGTCTACACCGCCATCCGCGAGGACATCATGTCCCGCCAGAGCCTCATCAGCACCATGATCAGCGGCTGGCGCATGTTCAAGGATCGACCGGCCGTGAGATGCGCGCCCCTCGCAGCCGGAGAGGGAACCCAGATCGATCCCCATGATCCTGCGGCATCGGCAACGTCCTCTGGGCGGACGAGGGCTTCGGCGTGCGGGTGGTCGAGGAGATCGCCCGCCGCTATCCGCTTCGGCCCCAACGTCCGCCTGCTGGACGGCGGCACCCAGGGCATCTATCTGGTCGATCACATCCGCTGGGCGGATGTCCTGGTGGTCTTCGACGCCATCGACTACGGCCTGCCGCCCGGCACCCTCAGGCTGATCGAAGGGGACGAGGTGCCCAAGTTCATGGGCGCCAAGAAGATGAGCCTGCACCAGACCGGCTTCCAGGAGGTGCTGGCCCTGGCCGATCTCTGGGCGACTATCCCGCGCCACCTGCTGCTGATCGGCGTCCAGCCGGTCGAGCTGGAGGACTTCGGCGGCAGCCTGCGGCCCGAGGTCAAGGCGCGGATCGAGCCGGCGATCGCGGCGGCGCGGTCCTATCTGGACGGATTTGGCGTTGTATGGGGGCCGGGCGAGGGCGCCTCGGTCGATCACCATCGCGACATGCCGCACCCGGCGCTCAGTCTCGCCCATTACGAGTCCGGCCGCCCGAGCCCCGAGGCCGCCTGCCGCATCGGCGACCCGCGCGTGCTGGCCATGGAGTGCGCGCGCTGATGTGCATCGGCGTGCCCATGCAGGTGATCGAGTGCGGCCCGGTCTGGGCCTGGTGCGACGATGGCGGCGAGCGCCATCGCGTCGACATGCAACTGGTCGGCGCGCAGCCGGTGGGTACCTGGGTGCTGGTCGTTTCTCGGCACGGCCCGCGAGGTCATGGGCGAGACCCAGGCCCTGCGGGTGCGCGATGCACTGATCGCCATGCAGGCCGCGCTGGCGGGCGAGCCGGTCGATCATCTGTTCGCCGATCTCATCGGCCGCGAGCCGCAACTTCCGGAACACCTGCGCACCCGCTGAAGGGCAGGGCGCTTTCCGATTTCTTTCCGATCCCCGCGCGACCAAGGAGCCGCCATGCATCCCTTTCATACCGCCGCCCACACCTCGGGTCCCGGATCGCAGCCCAGCGAGCCGGATGGCGCCGAGCTGGCCTATCTCTCCATGCCCAAGGCGATGCGGACCTATGATCCGCCGTCATTGCCGGAGCCCGAGGAGGCGAGTCTTTGCGCCCAGGGGCTGCGTCTGCTGGAGCAGCTCCTGGCGCGGCTCCAGGAGGATGGGGTCATGGAGCCGGCGCCTCCGCTCGATCTGCTGGCGCTGCCGGAGGCCGACCGCCAACTGGTCACCCAGGCGCTCGGCGAGGGCGAGGTCAGCGTGCTCTTCGCGACCGATGCGATTCTGCGCGTCCAGGAGACCCGTCTCGCTGGCATCTGGCGGGTGCAGTCACGTGGCGAGCTGGGGGAGGTGGTGCGCGACGTGCATCGAGGTGGCGGACATCCCCTCGCGAGTGCGCGAGGCCGCCTTCGCGGGCGCGGCCGAGCGCGTCGCGCTGGACGGGACGCCGCCCGAGGGCGTGCTGACGGCACGCTCCATTCTGACCGAGCTGAACGGCGTGGGTCGGCCACTGGCAGGCGGGCGATCTGCCGCAGGTCGTCAATCTCACCCTCTTGCCGCATACGCCCGAGGATCTGGCCTATCTGAGCGCCAAGCTCGGCCCCGGCCCCTTGACGATCCTCTCCCGAGGCTATGGCAACTGCCGGATCTCGGCCACCGGGCTGCGCAACTGCTGGTGGGTCCAGCACTTCAACTCGGACGACCGGCTCATTCTCAACACCCTCGAGGTCGTCGACGTCCCAGCCGCCGCCCTGGCCGCGCGGGAGGATATCGAGGACAGCGCGGCGCGTCTGGTGGAGATCCTGGATGCAGTGCGCTGATGCCCGCGTCGCTTTCTGAGTCTGCGGCGGCGCTCGACGCGGAGGCGCTGGGCGAGCGTCTGCGCCAGGTGTTTCAGCGGATCGAGACGACCCGCATGCGTGGACTGCCGATTCTCCATCCGGGGCTGGCGGTCGAGGTGGTCGGTGGCCGCTTGCATGAGGGCGATTGGGTCGGGGTTCTGGTCACGCCCTGGTGCATGAACCTGGTCCTGGTGCCGGGCCGGGAGGCGGCATCGCGCCTGGGTCTGGTGGGCGCGAAACGCACCTTCGCGCTGCCGGCGGGAGCCATCGAATTCCTCACCTCCGAGGAGGCCGACATCGGCCCCTTCGCGGCCTGCTCGCTCTTCTCCCCCATGGGCGATTTTCCCGATCAGGCATCGGCCGTCGCGGCCGGCGCGTCGATCCTGGAGACGCTCTTCACGCCGGATTCGGATGGGGTTTCGGGAGATGAGGTCGGGTCGTCCGCCAGCCTGGGGCCGGGCATCAGCCGTCGCGATCTGTTCCGGAGCCTCTTCCGGGCGGAGTGATGGCGCGCGCCGCGCTCCCGGCGGGGCGCTGCCTCCGAGGCTTGGCTTGGGACGATTGACAGCCCCGGAGCCGAGGGTTAGCCTCGCCCGCCCGATCGCCACCCACTGGCGATGACCCCATCCGCCAAGGAGCACGCTATTCTGACCCCATTCGTCGACTCCCCGGTCTGGCTGACCCCGGCAGCCACCACCTTCGGCCTGGTCTTTCTCGCCGAGCTGGGCGACAAATCCCAACTGGTCTGCATGACGCTCGCCGCGCGGCATCGCCATGGGCCGGTGCTGGGTGGCGCCATCGCGGCCTTTCTGATCCTCAACACCCTGGCGGTGGTCTTCGGCGTCGGGCTGGCGCAATGGATTCCGGAGCCGGTGCTCGCGGCGGTCGTCGCCATCCTCTTCGGGGTCTTCGGGATTCTCGCGCTACGCGCCTCGGCGGACGATGAGGACGAGGACTGCGCGAGCGCGGCGGTCGGGGAATCTTCCTGACCACCTTCCTCATGATCCTGGTCGCCGAGATGGGGGACAAGACGCAACTGGCGGTGGCCGGACTGGCGAGCCATTGGTCCGCGCTCTCGGTCTGGATCGGCGCCACGCTGGCGCTGGCGCTGACCTCCGCGCTCGGCGTGACCGTCGGCTGCCAGCTCCTGCGGATCCTGCCGCTGCAACGCCTTCACCAGATCAGCGGCGTGATCTTCCTCGTTCTCGCCGGGATCGCGCTGACCAAGGTCTTCTAGGCGCGTCAGATCAAGGGTCCCAGATAGACGCCGAGCAGCAGCACGGCGGACGCCGAGACCGTGATCAGGATGTTGTCGTCGATGGGGCCGAACTCATAACGCTCGATCACCGTGGCGACCACGGCCGAGATCAGCCCCCAGACCGGGATCGGCGGGCTGCGCCAGGCCGCCGATGATCCAGCCCATGGGCGCGCACAGCAGCAGCATGAAGACATTGCCGATGGGGTTCTTGGAGCGCTTGCGGATGAGTGCGTTGCGCACGACGCCGGTGATGCCGTCGCCGAAGGCCATGTAGAGCGAGGGCAGGATGGCGAGCCAGGGGTTGTCGAGGAGCCACCAGAGCGCCGAGACCGAAGAGGCCCACATGAGGGCGAATTTCACGTCGTTGCGGTTGTCTTCGGTCTGGAACCAGTACATGCGCAATCCGCTCGCATGGGCCAGATAGGTGAGCAGGGTCAGCAGAAGCCCGGTCACCAGCGGAAACCAGGGACTGGCGAAGACCAGCGGCACCATCAGCGAGCCGACGCCGCCCGCCAGCATATGGACGATCTTGCGGTTGTAATAGACCGCGCGGATCGGCTCCATGCCGCGCTTCACCATCGCCCGATAGGGGATGCGGGTCAGGAAGAGCACGGCCAGCACGTAAAAGCTCAGGCCAGTGGCCCATTGGAACTGCGAGGCGATGGTCATGATCGATAGGCTCATCAGCGGTGTTGTTCGTTGCGCGCCATCCCAGGCCGCAGTGCGCGCGAAGTCCTCCGACCCCGTGGGCGGACGGGAGGCATACGTTATACTCTAGCGCCCCCAGCCGCCGCGCCAGATCGCGGCGACCGCGCGGGGCAGTTCCCATTCGGCGGACAGCAGGGCGAGACCGATCTCGCCAGGATCCAGATGTCGAGCATGTTTCACAAGGCCGGGGCTTTACCTTCATGCGGGAGCGCGCCAGCGATGCGCGCCGTCGTGCCCGTGCGTCTGCTTCGCCGTCGACTGGCCACCGCCCTCGGACGATGATCCACCAGACGCCCTCGCCTTTGAACCCTACCGCTACCGCGATCGCCGTGGAAGACGTGAGTTTTTCCTACGGGGACTCCCTGGTCCTGGAGCATGTGAACCTGACGCTAGTACCCGGCGAGTTCGTCGGGTTGGTGGGACCCAACGCCGGCGGAAAAAGCACGCTGCTGAAGCTGATCCTCGGTTTGCTCGAACCCCAGGCGGGGCGCATCCAGGTTCTGGGGCGATCGCCACGCCAGGCTGCGCGACGGATCGGCTATGTACCGCAGTTTCCGAGCTTCCCCCGCGACTTCCCCATCTCGGTGGAACAAGTGGTCGCGATGGGCCGGCTTGGCATCGGTCCGCTGCTCGGCTGGTATCGCGCGGCGGATCGGGAGGCCGCACGACGGGCATTGGCCGAGGTGGAGGCGCTGGATCTGGCCCGGCGGCCCATCGGCAACCTCTCGGGCGGACAGTTGCAGCGGGTGCTGCTGGCCAGGGCGCTGGTCGGCGAGCCCGAGATCCTTATCCTTGACGAGCCGACGGCCAATATCGATCAGCGTTCCGAGGACGACGTCTTCGACCTGCTCGCGGAGCTCAACCGACGCATGACCATCCTGCTGGTCTCGCACGATATCGCCTTCATCACCGAATATGTCAGTCGGGTCGCCTGCTTGAATCGCACCCTCACCTGTCACGGCACCAACGCGGTCGATGGCGAAACGATCCAGCGGCTCTATGGCGGCCACGTCCGCCAAGTCGCGCATCGGCACTGAACGATGAGCGAATTCCTCTCCGCCCTCGGCGCCTACACCTTTCTGCAAACCGCGCTCCTGGCCGGGCTCCTGGCGAGCGTCGGCTGCGGCGTCATCGGCACCTTCGTGGTCGTCAAGCGTATCACCTTCATGGCCGGCGGCATCGCCCACTCGGTGTTGGGCGGGATGGGCGCGGCGCTCTATTTCGGGTTCGATCCCCTCGCGGGCGCCCTAGTGGCGGCGATCGTCGCGGCCCTGCTCAT
The DNA here is from genome assembly GCA_963818415.1 of uncultured Gammaproteobacteria bacterium. Taxonomy (GTDB): domain Bacteria; phylum Pseudomonadota; class Gammaproteobacteria; order Chromatiales; family Chromatiaceae; genus CAWFSC01. Next base: position 355,762 of record CAWFSC010000021.1, read on the forward strand.
CGGGGCGGTGCGGCTGACCTGGAAGGCGCAGGAGGACACCCTGATCGGCGCGCTCTGGGCAATCGGCATGGCCATCGGCGTCCTCTTCATCGCCAAGACGCCCGGCTATGCCTCGGACCTCATGAGCTTCCTCTTCGGCAACATCCTCCTTGTCCCGACGCGTGAGCTGTGGCTGATGGCCGGGCTGGATCTGGTGCTGATCCTCACGGTCGGGCTCTTCTATCGCCAGTTCCTTGCCGTGACTTTCGATGAGGAGTTCGCCCGTCTGCGCGGCGTGCCGGTTGCCTTCTTCTACCTGCTGCTCTTGTGTCTGGTGGCCGTGACCGTGGTGCTGCTGATTCAGGTCGTGGGTCTGATTCTGGTGATCGCGCTGCTCACCCTGCCATCCGCGATCGCGGGTCACTACGTCCACTCGCTGGCCGGCATGATGCTGATCGCGACCCTCTTGGGCGCGGTCTTCACCTCCCTGGGGCTGGCGCTGTCATTCGGACCCGATCTGCCGGCGGGACCGACCATGATCCTGCTCGCCGGTGGCGTCTATCTGGTGTCGGCCCTGGCGAGCCGCTACCTGGCCCGGCGCCGCGCACTGCGCCAGGCGATCACGGACTGACGACGAGGAGATTCGGATGACTCGCGAGCGGCGGGACATGGTATTGGAGCCGCCCGCCGCGCTCCGTCAGAACCTGGCTCATCGCCTGGGAGCATGACCTTGAATCGAATCCAACCCGGCATTGGCCACGCGGTGATGACGCTCGCCCTGGGCTGTTTCCTGTCGACCGCCAGCGCGGCAACAGGAAATCGCGAACATCGCGAACAGGGCGCTCCCGTCCAGGGCGTGGCCAATCTGACCTTGACCATGAAAGGCCCCGAGATCCAGGTCGAGCTGGTCAGTCCGGCGGCGACGCTGGTTGGCTTCGAGCACGCGCCACGGAGCCAGGGCGAGCGCGAGGCACTCGGGCTGGCGCGCGAGAACCTGAAAGCCGGCGACGCCATGATCCGCTTCAATACCAATGCCGCCTGCCGGCTCATCCAGACCAAGGTCGAGTCGGATCTCCCCGTTGGCCCGGACACCGCCGTCCAGCCGCCGTCGCCGAACCATGACGCGCACGCCCAGGCGAACATCAGCGCGCGCTACCGTTTCCAGTGCGATCATCCTCGGGCACTGGAGTCCGCCGCGCTCGGTCTGTTCGTCGGCTTTCCCGCCTTGGAGCGCGTGTTGGTCCACTATGCGACCGGAGAGGGGGAGGGCGCTGCAGAGCTGACCAAGGGCAATCCAGTCGTTAGTTTCGTACCCTTTTGAGCGCCATGGCGACCGACGTGCTTGGCCATCGCGGCGCGGCAGCGACGGAACCTCCGGTGAACCCTCCCCACCATGCCTGAATGGATCGTTTCGGCCTCCCTGTTCGTGCTCGGCCTCGTTGCCCAGATGGCTGGTGGAGTGAGTGTGGTTAGATCGGCGGCGGCCATTGCCCTGGCCATGCGGATCAGCCCCGCGGTCATCGGATTCGCCGTGGTCGCCTGCGCGGCCAGCGCGCCCGAGCTTGCCCTCGCGATCCAATCCGTCCGCTCGGGCGCGACCGATCTCGCGCTTGGTCTCGTCATCGGCGGCAATATCGCGAACGCGCTGCTGGTGTTGGGCGCGACCGCGTTGGTCGCCCCGGTCATGGTGCGGCGTCGCGCGATCCGGATCCAGATGCCGCTGCTGATCCTGGTGTCGACCATCGTTTTTTGGATGGCGCTGAATGGCAGGATCGGCTATCTGGATGGCGACCTGCTGCTGATCCTGCTTTGCGGCTATCTGGCTTGGTTGGTTCACCGGGGTCGGCGCGACACGCGGAGTCCGATGGATGGAGCGATGCTGGAGTGCCTCGGGGATCCTGGTCGGCGGACCTTCGCGCATCTGCCGAGGCAGCTTGGCGTACTCCTGTTCGGCCTGATTCTGCTGACCGTTGGCGCGCGTCTAGTGGTAATGGGGGCGGTGGACATTGCCGCCGTGCTGGGCGTGGGCACGCTGGTCATCGGGTTGACGGCGGTGGCGCTCGGAATCTCGCTGTCAGGGTTGGTCAGCTCGGTGATCGGCAGCGCGCGCGGGAGGCACGACTGCGCTGTCGGTGGCCTCGTTGGCGGGAGTCTCTTCAATCTCCTGGCGGTGCTCGGGATGGGCGCGGTGCTGGCGCCTAGAGGGATTCCGGTCTCCAGGGCGGTCCTGACATTGGATCTTCCCATCATGATCGCCGCCGCTGTCGCCTGCCTTCCGCTTTTTTTCACAGGGTTGCGGATCGGCCGTCTCGGCGGCGCTGTCCTGCTGGCTTACTACGCCGCCTATCTCGGTTTTGTCGTGATGCGCGCGAGCGGCTCCTCCCCTGCCCAGGCGTTCATGCAGGGCTTGCTGACCTTTGTGATCCCGCTGACGACGCTGGGGGTTGGGATCGGCGTGCTTGTGCATCCGAGCGCGCGTCGCCGCCCGTCAAGATGACAGAACAACCCAGGTGCCAACCGATTCGCTTGCCGGGGCACCCGCGCCAGGAGTTGGACAATGACGCATGAGCTGCGGTTGCCGACGGTCGCCACGGGCGGCCGCTATGGGGCCATGGAAGGACTGCGCGGCTTCGCCGTCATTCTGGTCTTCTTCGTCCACTTCATGGCTCCCGTCGCGCGGGACATCTATCACCACCCGGAGCTGACCCTGGCAAACGCGGATAGTCCGCTCTTTGCGTTCTTTTACTATTTGATGATGTCCCACCATGGCGTGGATATCTTTTTCCTCTTGAGCGGCTTCCTGATGGTGCGGTTGATTCAGAAGAATCGGCCGCTGAGATACGGCAGCTTCCTGCTCGATCGTTTCTATAGGATCTATCCGGCTTTCATCGTTGCATTGATCGTCGCGACGGGTGTTTTTTCTTTTCATTTTGGCTGGTTCCCATTCGATCCATCGACCTTTCTCTTGAATGGCTTGTTACTTCAGGGAATTCAGGGGCTGGGAATCAAGAACTACCACATCGTCACCTGGTCGCTGACCTATGAACTTCTGTTTTACCTGACGATTCCCGTGCTCTTGCGGCTGGTTCCAGCCACCGCGTTGCGCGGCGCGAGCGTTCTTTTGATCGGTGTCGGCTTCGTGGTTCTGCCGGGCGATTACATTCGGTTCGAGGGCTTTCTCTTCGGTGCCTTGATCGCCTCCTTCAATGACGAGCAACTGCGAGGCTGGGCGTCGCGCCTGAGCGACTATCCCATCGTGGCCGCCTACGTCCTGCTCGGAGTGGCAAAGGTCTACTGGGCCAGCAATCTGAATTGGTATGCGGGTTTTTTGATCGTCGCGGGCCTATTATTCGTCAACGCCTGCTATGGATCTGGATGGTTGAACGTCGTGCTCAACATGCGCTGGCTGCGCCAGCTTGGAAATGTTTCATATTCGTTCTACCTCTATCATACGATCGCCCTCCCGCTGACCTTCAATCACCTCGTCATTCCCTTGTTGGTCGGCCGCCTTCACCCCCTGACGACTACTCTTGTCGCCTTTCTGCTGACATTCTCATTGTCGGTCGTTCTTGCGCTGGCGTCATTTTATCTACTTGAAAAACCCTATTTCGACTATAAAGCTCGGACGAGAACTCAGAGAGTCCCGGGCGTCGTCTGAGCCGGAAGAGCGCGGGCGGGTGTCTTTGATGCGGAATCGTTCAGCAGCGCTGGGAATCATGATGACAAGAGCAAGACAGTCCGATGAGGGTCAGGCGCGGCGGCACGCCGTGGCGAGCCGGACCCTGACCCGTATCGAGATCGGCAAGGAATATCTGAATTTCAGTGCCGGCCACTTCACCATCTTCTCCGCCACCGCGCGCGAGAATCTTCATGGACATAATTTTCAGGTTCGCTGCGCGGTCACGGCGGTGGTTGGCGACAACGGCATGGCATTCGATTACGTGGTCCTCAAGCGGCTGCTCAAACAGCTCTGCGACGCGCTCGATGAGCGTGTGCTGCTGCCTGCGTCGTCGCCCTATTTACGGATCGAATGTCAGGAAGGCCAAGTGCACGCATGCTTCGACGACGAGCGCATCTCCTTCCTGGAGCGCGACGTCTTGCTGCTCCCCATCCGCAATGTCACCATCGAAGAGCTGGCGCCTTTGCTGCTGGCGCGCCTGCGGGAGTGTTCGGAGTTCGCCGCGATGGAGATTTGCTCCATCGAGCTCGGCGTCTCCTCGGGCCAGGGACAATGGGCGGTTGCCCACTGGGAGTCCAGATGAACCATTTGATCATCACCGGCGCGAGTTCCGGGATCGGCCGTGCCATCGCGACCCGTTTCCTGGTCGATGGCTGGGGCGTCACCAATCTCTCTCGGCGCCCTTGTCCGGAGCGCGGCGTCGAGAATCTGGCCTGCGATCTGGCTCATCCGGCGGGCTTGGATGGGCTGGCTGCGGCGATCTTGAGTCCGCTCGCCTCCGCTGATCGCATCTGCCTGGTCCATAACGCCTCGGCGATGCGCTCGGACCGGATCGATGCACTGGCGAGCGCCGATCTGCGCGCGGTGCTGGAGCTGAACATCGTCGCGGCTAACACACTGAACCAAATGGTTCTGCCGCGCATGGGGCCGGGGTCGAGCCTCATCTATATCGGCTCGACCTTGGCCGAAAAAGCGGTCCCAGGCGTCGCCAGCTATGTCATCGCCAAGCACGCGCTGGCCGGGATGATGCGCGCGACCTGTCAGGACCTCGCCGGACGCGGCATCCACACCTGCATGATCTGCCCCGGCTTTACCGACACCGAGCAGTTGCGGCGGCTGATCGGCGACGATCCTCAAACCTTGGCCGCCGTCACCGGGTTGAGCGCCTTCGACCGGCTGATCGAGCCCGAGGAGATCGCGGAGGCGGTCGCCTTCGCCGCCCGCGCGCCCGTGCTCAATGGCGCGATCATCCACGCCAACCTTGGGCAGCGGGAACGCTGATGGATGCCGGGGACGAATCCGCGCGGATCGTCTGCGTCAGCGGTGGCGCCTCGGGTATCGGCGCCGCGTTGGTCGAGGCATTTCTGGATGCCGGTGACCGCGTCTACACCTTCGGACGCAATCGGGACAAGCTCGACGCGCTGCGATCGCGCTGGGCGGACGCGGTCGCCGAGGACGCGCTGGTCGCCCTGGAAGGGGATGTCACCGACGACGAGTTTCGCCGTCGCCTGGTCGACCGGCTGGAGGCTGGAGCGGGTCGGCTCGACGTGCTGATCAACAACGCTGGCGTCATCCTCGACACGGGAACCTTGGAGGAGAGCCTGGACCACTGGCGCAAGACCATCGAGATCAACCTGATCGCCCCCTTCGCCTTGACCCAATCCTGCGCCACCCTGCTGGATCGCGCCGCGCGACCGGTCGTGATCAACCTCTCCTCCGCATGCGCCCAGCACCCGTTCGCCACCTGCACCTCGACCAGCTACTCCGTCAGCAAGGCCGGGCTCGACATGCTGACACAACGGCTCGCCCTGGCGCTGGGGCCGCGCGGGATTCGCGTCAACGGCGTTGCACCCGGCGTGGTGGATTCCGAGATGTGGGGCGGTGCAACGGATCTGATGCGGGAGACGGCCGCCCGCCGCCACGTCCTGCGCCAGCAGGTCGTTACGCCCGCCGACGTCGCCGACGCCGTGCTGTTTTTGGCCTCTTCGCGTGCGCGGCTCATCACCGGTGCCACCCTCAAGGTCGATGCCGGATATACGCTCGGCTGATGACCTTCGCGCGATGGCCAGGATGGACGGGTGACTCCGCTTGGCGAAGCGCTGCCACTAAGATGTCATCCGCGACGGCTATTTTGACCTGGGGTCGTCTTCGCGGACGGATTCTGTCGCGCGCCGCGCTGCGGAATATTGCCGGTAGATCGCATTCAGCAAGATCCAGGCAAATTGGCTGTTGGTCAGCAAGTAACGCTTCCACATCCGCCGTGGTTCCTGAATGACGCGATAGAGCCACTCCAACCCGCTCGTCCGCATCCATACAGGTGCGCGCTTCACCTTGCCCGCCACCACGTCAAAGGTCCCGCCGACCCCCATCACAAAGGTCACTCCGAGCTGATCCCGCCAGCGATTGATGAAGTTCTCTTTTTTCGGCGAGCTAATGGCCACAAACAGCAGTTGGGCGCCGGAGGCACGGATACACTCGACCATCGTCGCCTCGTCGTCCCAGAAGTAGCCGTGGTGATAGCCGGCGATCTTCAAACGCGGATAGGTCGCCCGCACCCGCTCGGCGGCGGCCGCCACCACGTCTTCCGTGGCACCCAAGAGGAAGACGGAAAATCCGTTGCGACTGCTCATGTCCAGCAGCGCGTCGAACAGATCGACGCCAGCCACGCGCTCGGCAACGGAGTGCCCAAGCAAACGGGCAGCCAGCACCACACCCATGCCGTCGATATTGATGATGTCGCAGGATTGCACCGAGTCTTTCAACTGGGCATCGCGACGCATCGTCACGAGCTTCGCCACATTCACCACGACATGTTGAACGAAGCGCCCCCGGGCGACCGCCGAACGGATCATCTCCACGGTTTCGGCGAGCGTGGCAACGTCCATCGGGCAATCCAAGACCTCAATCCTGTGCATGATCCATCTCGTGGCGATAGCGATTGTAGAAGGCGAGCGCGGAGTAAGCCCATGCCTGGGTCCAGCGAGAGTAATTGATCCGGTTCGTCAACCAAGGGGACTTCTGATAGGCAAACTGGCGCCTGTCCGGCAAATACAATCGCGCGATGGCGCGCCGGACGACCTTATCGCATTGCACTCGATCGGCCGCCGTGCCGCCGACCCTCAGTAGAGTGAACACCGCTTGAGCAAAGCTGTGCATGTCGAGCGGGTAGACGGCATTGTTGTAGTATTTGGCGGTGCCGTCGGCAGTAAAGAAGTGATTCAGGTAGTAGGTATAACCCTTGCGGAGACTGTCATCGAACTCGGTCGTACCAATGGCATCACGCAGCAGCGCCAGCGCTTCCAGGTTATAGCCGGTGTGAAAACCGTCGATGAACTGGTGATGACTCCGCGCGCCGTATACCCACGAACCATCAGCGGCCTGTTCCTGGATCGACTGACGCGCCACGGCCACTGCCTGGGCGACCATTGCATCATCGCCCAACTGGACGCCGGAAAACGCGCACCAGGCCGCCCCCCACAGGCTGGCGTTATGCACGAAGGCGCGCTCACCGGGAATATAGGCATAAAAACGTCGGCCATCGTTCTCGGTATAGAGCCGCGATGAAATGAAGCGCGCGGCATCCAGTGCGATGTCGACCAGCGACTGATCCGACGCGATCCTTCCCAATTGATAAAGCGCGCGGGCCACATAGCAGGTTGTGATGACGTTTGGCTTGCCCGCCGGCACATAGAATGCCCGCGCCTGCCAGTCGAAATGGTAGCCCCAGCAGCTGTGTGTCCACTGCCCTGGATCGCTGCGCTCCGTCAGCAGCCAGTCCGCCAAGGCACGGGCATCCCGGAGAAAGGCCGGCTCCCCCGTGCGCTGGTAGTCTTCCAACAAGCCGGCAATGAAGAGTCCAATTCCTTTCGGATTGCGCCGCTTTGGCACGATAAGCAACGACCGGAGATTAACCGGCGAACGCTTGCCAAGCTGTAGCCAGACCAATCGCACCCACTCACTACGATAAAAGAAGGTTGCCCGCAGCAGCCGACTGTTCAGCGCGTCGAAGGGATCATATCCAGCGAATTGTTCGAGCCGAGCCGCATCCAGAAGCCCTGCGTTGAGCCGGATGATGTCGTCCATCTCACCTCACACCAATGGTTAAAGCGTCGTCCGGAGGGCCAATCTCTTGGCCGCCCGCTTGCGGACCGCGGATCACTGGCAATTGCTTGCCCGGGTGCGAAACGAACCGAGCACTTCGCATCCAATGTCATTCATTGCGATATCGTGCATTCCGATTACGCCGAGTCAGCGCGCCCTGCGATTTCGTAATAGCAGTCCTCGACCCTCCGTGTCACCACGCTGGCCTCATAGCGCGCCCATGCCTGCTCGCGATTGATCACTCTGGAACGCGCCAAGAAAACAGGATCGGCGATCAATCGGCGAAGGCCCTGGTACACAGCGGCAACAGACACTTCCGGAAGCAGCACCCCATGCCTCTCGTCGCTGATGAGGTCCGCGATGCCGCCGACCGGCGGGACCACGACCGCCAAGCCCGCACCCATGGCTTCCAACATAGAGATGGGGCATCCTTCCCCGTAGGAAGGCAGTACGAAAATGTCTGCGTCGACGAGCACTTGAGCCTTGACTTCATCCCGCACATAGCCCGGAAGGCGGATCCGGTCGCTGACGGCGGAGGATCGCACCAGTCGCTCGATCTCCGCCCTTTCCGGTCCTTCACCTGCGATGATGAGCCGCACTCTGGCATCTTCCATCGCCAGCCTCTCGAAGGCGCCAAGCAATTCGTAGACACCCTTCTCGCGTACCAGCCGCGAAAGAGAGAGGATCGTGATAACGCCGTCTTCAGCTCGGCGCACAACCTTGCGCAGAGGCCGCCCATCAAACATTGCGGTCAAGACGGAGACCTTTTCTTCCGGCACGCCGAAGGCGACGAGCTGCACGCGAAATTCTCTCGCAAGCACGATAAGCCTGCCGGCGCGCCCAAAGCTCGCCAGAAACAGCCGTCTGAGCGGTCGCCTGGAGGCAATAAGTCCGGCAATACGCTGGTCCCAACCGTGAAAAAAGACAAGCGTATTGGACTTTCCCATGACGCTCAAAATGAACATGAAAAGACCATCCCGAAGCAGCGACCGAGCATTCAGGGAGGGATTAATATGAATTACATCGTAATGCTGGGTGCGCAGGCGCCGACTGAATACCCAGGCATCTGCTAGAACCCGGGTCAGCCTTGCCGCAGCGGATCCCTCACCGCCGTTGTGGCGGTGCCCTACCGCAAAATCCTGGACCCGAATGGAGGGGGCGAAATTTGACTTCATCGTCCCGACGAAATCCACAACTCCGCCAGCAATACCCACCGCTGGGCCAAGTAATAAAACCTCAATAGGGCGCCGGTCGATATGGCCGTCTGACTCCCTATTCTCAAGACTTTGATCGGGCGGCCTTCGACTGCACATAAGCCATGATCATCCAATAGATTTGTCCAACCGAGAAGCGCGAAAGATAACTATTGCTGCTGAAATTCATGAAGGCGACGGCGAGGAAGAGCGCCAGGAAAAACCCACGGTCGCGCTCGGGCAGTTTCATGATGGACACGAGAAGGCCGAGATTGATGCCAAGAAACATAACGAGACCCACAAGCCCTGTCTGCATCATTGCCTCCAGGAAATCATTGTGGCTGTTCCAGACTCCTCGAATCTCAAACCCGGACTCCGATCCGCCGAATCTGATCTCCTTGCTCATGATCCCTTCGACACGATTGCCGACGCCTACCCCCATCAATTTTCGCTCTAGCGGCAGCTTATCGAAAATCGCAAGATTATGACTCCAAATGTAGGGTCGTCCAGACGCGATCTGATCAGCTTTCTGCTTGCCCTCCGAAACCGCAATGACATCGCTGAATATCAGCATGACAACCGGTAATGCAACGATCACGGCGACCGCGCCAGCCAATACCGCCAGGACGAGTATCTTCTTGTTCGTTAGATACAAGAAGGTTGCCAGGAATACCACTAAACCGAGGAGGGCCGTGCGCACGTAACTCTCGTACAGCCCATAAAAGGCGGCCGTGATACTGAGGATCAGCACTACTTTTTCGAAGCCGCTCAACCAGCCTCGGCGGTCAGGCTCCCGGTCCACATATTTGAACCATATGAAGCAAACGGCAACCATGATATTCAGCGCCATCATGTGGCCGAGATTGTGCGGATTGACGAACACTCCCTGGTATCTCTCCAGGCCGGTCCAATAGAGAACTCGATTCAAACCCTCGCCATGGGCGATCATCCAGGCACTCATCAATGTTGGCACGAGAAAGCCCAACAAGAGAAAGAAGAGCGAGCGTCTGAATTGCGCTCGACTTTCCAGAACCGACTTAAAAAAAACAAAACTCAGCAGAGGAATCGCGAACTTCGCGGCTTCGCCGACGATTGACTGTTCGGGAAATGCCGCAACCAATATGCCGATCCACGCGGCATAGCCGATAATTAACCCATCCACAACCGTCAACGTGGGTCCGCGTCCGCTCAGAAGCCGCGTGAGCCAGGTCAGCACAAAAGCCATCATCAGGCCGAGCACAAGCGCGTCGAAAACGTCCATGCCAACCACCTTGACTTCGGTGGCGATGCTGAGTATTGGCCTGGCGAAATAGAAAAGATCCGTCATGAATTCCATCGCCAAACCCTCCGAAATAGGTCCGCACCGAGAGGTGAAATGCTCCGAAACGGGCTAGTCTCTCGTGCCTTGCAACACTTCGCCAAGGAAGCCGGACAGCTTCCTGGCTTGCGCTTCGCGTGTGAAACCGTCTATGTCGCTGACCGGCAGCCCCGGAATCGCTCCATCAATTTCCTTCGTCTTCAGCCATCGACGCAAGATCTGCTCGATCTCTTCCGGACGCTGTTCGACGTAACCGAGATTTCGATTCTTGATCAGCTGCGCCGCGACATTGTCTTCGTGACCGAGGGCCAGGATGGGACGCCCGGTACCGATATATTCGAATAACTTTCCCGTGAAGACGCCTTTTTCGCTGGCGTCATTCCACAGCAACAGAAGCAGGATGTCCGCCGACCTCTGCTTGGCGAGGGACTCCATATACGAAATCTTTGGATAGGCGCTAACGAGATGCCCGACGTGATAGCTTTGGGCGAGAGAGGGCACCAAGTCCAACTGAGCGCCATAGAATTCAACTCGAATATTCTCGGCATCGGATCCCATCCGGCATAGGGCTTGAAAGAGTGGCGAGGGGTCTCGCTTTCCTTCATAAATTTTCCCCGTATAGACAATGCGAAGCTCTTGAGAGTCCGCCGGTGCTTCGCCAACGCCAAGAAAATCCTCGCGGTCGAAGCCGTTGAGGATGGTGCAAACGGGGATTTCATAATCGGCGCGAAGGGAGTCCGCCAGAGGATCGGATACGGTGACGAGTCCGGCCGCGCGCCTCAGGGTTCGGCGCTCCAGCCAGCGATCGGCGGCGTTGCGGACGGGACCGCTCACCTTGTAGTTGTATTGAGACCATAAATCGCGCAGTTCCCCGACCCAGGGGATGCCAAAGATGGCACCCAACCTGGCGCCGACCAGCAGACTGGTATAGGGCATTGCGCTCGCGAAGATCACGTCTGGCCGCCAGTTCGAGATGAGGGAGCGTCCCTGACGGACCGCATTGGGATACCAGCCTAGCTGCTCGTCCGGGAAGTTGAAGAGACTTCGATAGACTCTTCCGAGGGCGATGAGATGCTTCGATGTTCGACTGGCCGCCTCCGGCCCCAGGACCTCGATGTCGGCGGCATCTCGCAAGAAGACGGCCTTGAATGCCTGCCTTGGTATTCGGTTGAGGCTGAGCCAGGGTGTATAGACGACACGATCGACGTCGATCTCGATGGGCAGCGTCGTCGGGAATGGCTGTTTCGCCGCTGTTAATACTCTGACATCGTGCCCTTCCCTGATCAGGTATTTGGCCATCTTTCCCACGCGGACGGCTCCGATGGCGTTGTATGGCGGAAACAAAAAGGAGACGATCAGGATCCGCATGGTCTTCCTCCTACAGCATGCAAGCGATTTGCCGCGCGGCAGTGCCATCCCCATAGAGATCGGGATGAGCGCGCAATGGATCGCAATGTTCAATCGCGTCTCGTAACCAACTCTTGGCAATCGCCGGATCACCGATACGAATCAGTTCATTCCAGCCCGCCTGGACGAGCTCGACCCATTCGGTCTCCTCGCGCAGGGTGAGACAGGGCACGCCATGGAAATAGGCTTCTTTCTGCAGGCCACCACTGTCCGTGGCGATCAGGCAGGCGTTCTTGGCCAGCATGGCCATGTCCAAATAACCTAAAGGATCGATCAGTCTGACATGGGGCGGAATGTCGAGACCGAATTCCCCAATACGCTTTTGGGTTCGCGGATGGATTGGCCAGATGACGGGCAGCGGGCTCTCGGCGAATCCAGCAAGAATCGCCCGCAGCCGTTCGCGATCGTCGGCATTCTCTTGGCGGTGAATGGTCGTTAGAACGTAGCGGTGGGATTGAAGCGCCAGCCGCTCCAGTATCGCGCTGCGCCGCTGCGCGGCTTCCCCATAAAAGATCGCGGCATCGTACATCACATCCCCCACCTCTCGGACGCCATTCCCGATGATGCCTTCCGAGGAGAGGTTTGCCGTCGCGGTTGGCGTTGGGGTAAACAAGAGCGTCGAGGTGTGATCCGTCAATACGCGATTGATCTCCTCGGGCATGCGACGGTTGAACGAGCGTAGCCCTGCCTCGATGTGCGCGACGGCGATATTCAATTTCGCGGCCGCGATCGCACCCGCGAGCGTGGAATCGGTGTCGCCATAAACCAGCACCCAATCCGGCATCTCATCGAGTAGCACGCGCTCGATCCTTTCGATCATTCGGCCTGTGTTCTCTCCGTGCGAGCCGCCTCCGATGCCGAGATTGTAATGAGGTGGCGGGATATCCAGTTCATCAAAAAAGATCGCGCTCATATTAGCGTCATAGTGTTGACCTGTGTGTATCAAGACCTCTTGCACGTTGGTTCGGTGGTCGCGCAGCGCCCGGCTGACGATGGCGGCCTTGACGAATTGAGGGCGAGCGCCGATGATCGTGTTTATCTTCATTCGCGGGGATTCCTGATTGGCTGCTGATCTTACGCGGAGCCCTGGCGCTCTGTCTTAAAAATCAACAATTCGATTTATTGCTGGCGATATACGAGTGATTGACTTCATGCGATGACCGCATCACATCAGATGGCAAAAACCTTGCCACCCAGTTGGCAGCCGCTAGTTAGCCATTTTGGCGTTGAATAGAACGCTGGACCGGGCGCGACAAGAACGCTCCCTAATCGCCGCGAGGCCGAGCCAGGGCAGTGTCCATTTCAATTCCAGCTTCTGAACCGAGTCGCGTTCGCTGATGCCCAGTCGCGGCAGACAGAAAACATCGTCGGCAGACCGCAGGGGGCGCTGCACGGTCGTGAACGCAGCCCGCACGCCCGCCTCGCGCAGCACCTGAATCGTTGTCGTGTCGAAATCCGCCAGGCTGCCGTTTGGATAGGCAAAGAACTCGATCGGCGGGCCGCAGACAGCGGTAATTGCCGCGATGCCACGGTGGATCTCTCGCCGCTGAGCGGCTGAGTCGAGGTTCGAGAGGATTGGATGGCTGTACGTATGCGAACCCACCGTCACGAGCGGATTGCGCGCGATCTCGGCCAGATCGCGCGCAGTCATGAAGCGGTCCCGCAGCGACCGCGAGTCGATCGACGCTTCATGCTCGGCATGCTCCAGCCCCCTCAGTAGCAAGTGCTGGGGGGCGGCCTTGAGCGCCGATTGCAGCAACCGACCAGGATCCCTGTCGAAGCCCCAGCACTTGGCGGCCCGCGCGGACCCCAGCGCCGCCACCACCAGGCCGAGGCGCTCATACCAGGGGGCCAACCCACCCTGCAGCACCTCGCCGCAGACGAAGGTCGTAAAAGGGATGCCCAGTTCGGTGCAAACGGGTTCCACAATCGTGCGAATGGATTTGTAGCCGTCGTCGAAGGTCACCGCCACCTTTGGCTCGGGTAAGGATTCGCTGACATGATCGTCCACCAGCGAACCCAGGCTGACGACCGGGGCGCGGTCGATGAGCTCACGCAGGAAACCCTGTAGCCAGCCGCCGTCGCGCACGTCATGGAAACAGAGAATCGCCGGCCGTCGTCGCCGCGCGCTGAGACGCCGCCAGAGCGGTAACGATCTCATTGGAACTCCTTGCACAGAGTTGCTGGATGCCTTGCGAGGCGATGTCAATGATGGATGCGACCTTCATCTCGCTTCTGTTTTCGCCGCGCCGATGGTGACTTCGGTTTGTTCATGCCGCGATCTCCCGGCGCGCGGGGGTGCAGTCCAATATGCCTGTCCCATGCTATCGCGGCAGTGCCAAAACCGATCCAGGATGATTTCGACCATATTGGCGACGTTCCTCGAAGACGGATGTCACGGCTGCTTGCGAAATGCCGAATCGTCATTCAGCGGACCCATTTGAGAGCTGCGCCCAGCGGCAGTAGTTGATCAGGCGCCATGCCTGGTAGCTGAATGGCTTGCGACCGTCAAGCGTTGCCCGCACCTCGGCCTGGCATAGGTCAGCGCGGAGAAACGGCACCTGGCCAGCCCCCTCCACCCACTCGAGCACCCTCGGCCCAAGCGATTGAAGCCATTGGCGTTCCGGGGTCTCGAATCCGACCTTGTCTTTGCGATCCAGAACCGCATTCGGCACGATGCCCCGCATGGCCGCGCGGAAGACTCGCTTGGTCTCACCCCGAGGCGAAAGCAGGTAATCTTCCGGGAGACTGAGCAAGAATTCAGCAAGGTCAATCGTTAAGAAGGGAACCCGGCTTTCGACGGACCAGCGCATGGAGTTGCGATCTCCATGTCGGAGCAGCGCGGCCAGTCCTCGTTGCGTCATCGCGGCGCGCAGCGCTTCCACCAACCGACGCCCGGCGGCTTGCGGGCATGGTTTCGTCCGATAGGGTCGCGCCGAGGCTCCCGCTTCCCGAAAACGAGGGCCATCGATCCAATCGGGTTCCGGGCACTCGCCGTTCAGGCGTCGCGCGAGATTCTGCAGTGCGTCCGGCACGTATGCCGCTCCCGCCGACACGAGTGCGCGTCTTCTGGACCGTCCAGGCCAACGAGACCAGTGATTGACGAATTTGGCTGCCTGCGCAAGGTTGGTTCGCTCGATCAGGCTGCGGATCCGGGGTCCGGGATAACCCTGATAGCCAGCCAATAACTCGTCCGCGCCCTGACCATCAAGCGTCACCGTGATCCCCTGCTCCCGCGCCAGGCGGAAAACCCGATATTGCGCATAGATACTGGTGCTGGCGAAGGGCTCGCCCTGAGCACGTATCATGTCATCCAGGTCATGCGCGAGTTCATCCGGCGTAATCACGACTTTGTGGGGAATTGCGCCGCTATGTTCATTCACCAGATCCGCCCAGCGCTCCTCATCCTCGACCGCGCCGCGAGCAACATAGCTGAAGGTGTGGATCGGCAGATCCGGCTCGAGGTGGCGCATCGCACAGACCAGCGCTGACGAGTCGACCCCGCCGGACAATGCCGCGCCAAGCGGAACATCGCTGCGCAAGTGCAAACGGACGTTCTGGAGGAACATCTCCCGTACCTGCTCGGCGGCCTGCGGAAAGGTGACATCGGTTCGTTCGCCAATGCTCGGCCACCACCAGCGCTTCATGGTCGGAGCGAGCACCTCGGGCTTGCAGGCGAGCGTCATGAGATGACCGGGCGGCAGGTGGTGAACGCCTTCGTGGAAGGTCGCCGCCTGATCATCGTAGCTGCCATAAACCAGATAATCGTAGGCACGTTGAAAGTTCAGAGCGGGCCTGGCCGGCAGCAGGGACAGCAGCGCCGTCGCTTCAGAGGCAAAGACGAAGTGTCGTGACGTGCTGGAGTAGAAGAATGGCTTGATGCCAAAGGCATCGCGAACGCAGGTAATCGTCTCCTCGAAACTGTCATGGACGACGAAGGCGAACATACCCCGCAGTCGAGAAAGACAGGCTTCTCCCAAGACCATCCAGCAGATCAGTAGCACTTCGGTATCGGAATCGGTGCGGAACGGATGCCCCGCCGCAATGAATTCCGCGCGGAGCTCTTTGTAGTTGTAGATCTCGCCGTTGAAAACGAGCGTATAACGCCCGTCGGCCGAACGCATGGGCTGATGCCCGCCCTGAGAGAGATCGATGATCGAGAGCCGCCTGTGGCCCAGAAACAGGGCGCCGGCAGAGGATTGATGAAGCCATTGCCCCTGATCGTCAGGTCCCCGGTGCCGCAGGGCGGCGAGACTCTTTTCCAGAAGCCGCGGCAGATCGGCGGGCGGATGCGACCAGAAACCACCGGCGAGGCCACACATGATCAGTCATCCTCCAGGACACGGCGATAAAGGGATGTCAGCGGGCCCACAATCGCGGGTCGGGAGAATCGCTGGAGGAAATCCGCGCGAATACGCCGAGGATCGTAAGCCTTCCACGCCGATGCCATGGCTTGCATCGCGCGTGACAGTTCGCCCACGTCACCGATCTCAACCAGGTGCCCGTTCTGCTCGTTCACAATCGACTCCGGCCCTCCGCAGCGGGTCGCAATCACTGGCTTGCCAGAGGCGATCGCCTCGGCATAGGCGACGCCAAATGTTTCATGGCGTGACGGCATGACATAACAGTGGCAATCCTGGAACCAACGCGGTGCATCCTCGCGGCTGATCGGCCCCAGCCATCGAATCCGATCCGCAACGCCCAATTGGACTGCCATGGCGTGATAGATAGCCCGCTTCGGGCCATCGCCACCGATGCGGAACTCAACGCGATCGGCTGAGGGATTCCAGTGTGCAATTCCCTGCAAGAGCTGGTCGATACCTTTTTGGTCGCTCAAGCCGCAAAGCGTAAAGAATACAAATCGCTCCGACGTCGGGACGCCGGGCGTAAATTGCCGCTCATCGACCAAGTTTGGGATGACGTCCGGTTTCCGGAAGCCGAATGCTGCAATTTGACTCGCCGCCGCCGGGCTCACGGCGACCGTTGCCGCCGCCCCCGAAAACGCCTGTTCGATCTCCGGGCAGGGTCTCCCGCGCCGCATCAAGGACGGAAAGGGAAAGGGGCTCATGTGCTCTGTCATGACATAGGGAATGTCGAATTCACGTGACAGGATCGAAGCCAGGTAGCCAGCCGGGTAGCTCACATGCGCATGAATCAGGTCGACGCAGCCAAAGTGGCTGAGCGCCAGGCGCAGATTCCTTCGGTTCACTGCCAGGAGAGAGCGGGCGCCACCTAATGGTAGATGACGCGACCAAGACAGGGTCGGATTGAAGATCTCCCAGACGCCATGACGCTCTGAGATTTGATCGCTAGCCTGACCCAGTCGCCAATTCAAAGCCGCTAGAGACCTGGTAATGCTTCGTACGGGAAGATTTCCCGCCTCATGCCCCCAGGTACTGACGATAACGCGGATCTCCGGTGCCAAATCGGCAATGGCCTCGGCCTGCTCCTGGGTGAAGCTACCAGCGAGTGGCTGGACTGCGTTTGGATACCAGGAGGGGATGATGAAGACGTTCACCTTTCTGCAATGACATACAGATTCGAAAGCAGAATATGGCGCAACGGGGTTCTCGCCAGTAGGTAACGAATCCGTGCATTCTTACCGCGAGGCAATTGATCGAGATCGACATCGTAACCAATGCGATAGTTCGTGAAACCGGCGTTCTCGACAAATTTCCTCAGGGAAAAGTAGTTTTGTTCATTGAGGTGATAGAGCCTGTAGTGCCTTGAAAGGGTATCAGGCTGCTGCTTCGGCAGTCTTCGACCATGCAGCGCCGCCCATAAGCGCGACAGCGGATAGCCAAAACGACGCTGCAGGGTATTTGGCATGGTAAAGACGAGAAGTCTGCCGTCTGGTTTCAATAACGAGTGCGCCTTTCTGAAAAATGCCTCGCCCTCCTGCGCGCAAATATGCTCGATAAACTCCGACGCCAGGATTCTGTCATAAAATTCGCCGTCCTCGGGCAGTTGGTCGAATGAAGCCTCGATGAACTCGACCGCTACCCCGAGATCGCTCGCCTTCTTGCGCGCCAAGCCGATTGCTTCCGGTGAGTAATCCACGCCCGTCGCCTTCCCGCCGGCCAACCCGTGATAGATGCAAACTTCGCCTCGACCGCAGCCGATCTCCATGAGACTGTGCTCTGGTCTCAGCCCGAGCAAGGAAATATTTCGTCGATAGCGATCGAACAAGGAATCGTAAGCACCGTCAAATCGAGCGAAATCGTCGCAGCCGTCCACGGTCTCCAGGAAGTAACTCTCATCATAGATCGCCTTGACATCAACTGACTTCATGCGCGCCTATATGCCTCCATACGATTAGGTTATAGGAAATAATCGCGATTATCTCACAAACGACCCACGCCCCAATGCCCAGAACCAGTTGATCGCTGATGGCGCCGAAATAGATACAGGCACTCCGATAGACCAGGAATGCAAGGCCAAAGAACAAGCTGTATTTTTGCAGCCCTAGGACCAAGAATGTCGTGGAAGTTGGCGAACTCACCAGCATGGCGAGCAGCATGGGTGCGATTACGGCTGCCATGGTTCCTGATTCACGCCACTCGTCCCCCAGCATCCACGCGAATATGGGTTCGCCCATCGCCATGAGTAAGGCGGTCGGAACAAGACCGATCAGGCCTAGTACGATCCAGGTCTTGACCAATAATTTTCGAGCGGCTCGTGCATTCGGCCAGGATTGCGCGAAACGTTGGAAAAAGACCTGCCCGACCGCGCCACCAACGAACGTCATCGGCAGCGCGAGTATTCGCCAGGCCATGCTGAATTGCCCTGCGGCTTCACTGCTGAACCATGCCGTGATCAGCAACACCGGCAATTGCATGGTCACAACGTCCAGCAAGGCGGTGGGGAGGAGGTATCGCGGGGCGGCCTGATGTTCCTTGGCCCGCTCGACGATCGCCCGACGACCCCATTGTGCAATCAGGGGTCTCAGATGTGCCATGATCATTAAGGAGACGACCAAGAGCGCGATGATTTGGGCGAGAAGCAACGCCTTGCCGGAACCGCTGAACCCAAAACTGATGCCCGCAAAAACGGCGATCGCGCTCTGGGTGATTCGCAACTTGGCCATCTTGCCGTAGGCCCGTTGGCGATTGAGCCATGCCATGCCCGTGGCGATCAGGGCATTCGCGAGCCCGGCCAGGGCTGCGATCACAAGCCAATTCTCGAGTCCCCCAACGCCGATCAGATCCCTGAGTCTTTCTGGGATCAACCAGGCAAGAAATCCAATCAGCGGGCTCAGCGTTAGAGCCAAGGCGAGAGTGACCAATACGACCGTGTCTGCCTCACTCTCTTTCTTGGGCAGCAGGATGGCCGTTTCATAACGCAGGGTGACAAAGGTCGCGATGATGCTGGAAACCGCGGTGAATAGCGCCAGTAAGCCAAAGTCGGCTGGCGTATACAGCCTCGACATGACCGGCATTCCAGCAATCATCAACAGTTGCGCACCGACCGTCCCCATGGTCAGTACCGCGGTATCCTTTGCGAAAGTGCTGTGCCGCAAACGGGCGATCAGCGTGGGCGACTGGCTCACGAAAGCTGGACGCTCGCCAGGGCGGTCGAGCGGGAGGTCCTGTTCGTCGTGATCGGCGTCAGGGCCCTTGGACGAGTTCCTCACTGTCCTGACCGGAATAGGGGAGCCGAAGCTGACATCGCGCTAGACAAGTAAAAACGCGACAACCGGGAGGCTGGTCGAACCCGGTAAGGCGGAGCGAGTCACTGGGAAAACGATCATTCGGAGTCTCCGCCACCTGCATGGCTCTCGCTTTCCTGAACACGCAGCGCCCCGCTTTCAAGCCGGTAGCATCGTCCGGTTACCGGGCAGATGGCGTGACCGTCACCCGCGAGGGGTAAGTCCAAGCGCTCTCCGTGTTGACTCATCCAGCCAATCTGCCGGGCGGGCACGCCGGCCATGAGGGCAAAGGGTTGGACATCCCGAGTGACGACCGCGCCAGCCGCGATAAAGGCGAATTCACCAAGGATAACGCCGCATACGATGGTGGCATTGGCACCGATGGTGGCACCGCGCTTGACCAGCGTGCGGCGGTATTCGCTCTTGCGGATGACTGCGGCGCGGGGATTGTGCACGTTCGTGAAAACCATGCTGGGTCCGCAGAAAACGTCATCTTCGAGTGTCACGGCATCGTAGATGCTGACATTGTTCTGCACCTTGCAGTTATGGCCAATGATGACGTCGTTTCCGACGAAGACGTTCTGGCCAAACGAGCAGCGCGCGCCGATCCGCGCGCCCGCGCAGATGTGCGCCCAGTGCCAGATACGTGTGTCAGCGCCGATCTGGGCGCCTTCGTCGATGATCGCCGTGGGATGAGCGATATAGGTCATCTTTATCACCCGAAAACCCATGACATCGGATCAATACTCCAGCGGTAGGGCGATGCGCTTTCCATCGCGGGCCGAAAGGTAGATGGCGATGAGGATTTCGAGACTGCGCAGCCCCTCGCGACCGCTCGTCTCTGGTTCGGCCAAACCGCATAAGGTATTGATGACATTGTCATAATAAAGGGGGTGACCAAAGCCATAAACGCTGGTAGTGGTATAATTGGCTTGCTCAATCTCCTCATCCTCGGGACGCGGCTCCGCGAATTCCCAGTGCTGGATTTCATTAACCGCAACCCCGCCAATGCGCACGGTGCCTTTCTCGCCGAGGATGGTCATCGAACCTTCAAGATTCTTCGGGTAGGTCAACATGGTGACATTGAGCGTGCCAACGGCCCCACTGCGCCATCGCAGCGCCGCGACTCCAGTGTCTTCCACCTCAATGTCGCGGGCGAGGGTCCCAGTGTAGGCCATGACGCTTTCGACCGGGCCGACCAACCAGTCCAGCAGGTCAACGTAGTGGCTCGCCTGATTCATGAACGCGCCGCCATCGAACTCCCAGGTACCGCGCCATTTGGCGGTATCGTAGTACGCCTGAGGACGTGTCCAGAACACGTTGATGGCAACCGAATAAATTCGACCAAAACGTTTCTGCTCAATGGCTTGCTTGAGCAGTTGAAGCGTCGCGTTGAGCCGGTTCTGCTTGACCACGAAGAGACGAACGTTCGCCTCGTCACACGCCCGCACCATGCGCAAGCCGTCTTGCCAACGGGTTGCCATCGGTTTCTCCGTCATCACATGCACGCCATGCCCGGCGACGGCAACCGCCTGCTCGGGATGCAGCCCGCTCGGCGTGCAAATCGCCACCAGATCCAGTTCGACGCTCTCCAGCATGCGCGACATGTCCGTGAATCCGGCGACGCCTGCGCCCACATGCTCCTCGAGCCTGGCAGGGTCATTATCGCAAACGGTGACCAACTCCATTCGGTCAGAATGCTGCGCGACGGCTGCGAAGTGGTTTCTGGCGATGCGTCCGCAGCCGAGAACGGCGATACGAATCTTGCGGTCCTTAATCGATTTGAACATGGCGGAAGCGTTAATGGACGAATCTTCGAGAGGGGAGGGAGATATCAGACCTGGCCGATCAGGCTACAGCGCATCGGCGGGGCGCGCCGCCTCCCGCAGCGCGCCAAGTAAGCAAAAAATCCGCGCTGCGTGGCCGGAACGGCGCATGCGGTCGGATTCGGCTTGGGTGGCGCGACGCGTGATCATCCTCCCAGGATAGCGCGATCTTGAGGGCATGACTAGTCACACCGGGCCGCCTCCATCGTCCACGCCATGGCGCCGAAGCGCGACCCGTCACTGCACTGCGCGAAGCTCCGTGGACGGAATCGGGCAGGTCCAGCTTGCCCCATAGACGTCGATCTTGTTGACCGCAGCCCTGCTGTTGTTCGCGGCTTCTCGTATTTCTTCTTGGGAGAAGTTCTTGCACAGCTCACCCAGGATGGACGGTCCGAGTTCGCTGACGTGCGTCTTCTCCTGTTCAGTGACCGCCGTCTCTATCACCGAGGACTCGATCGAGGAGATGAGCTCCGCCTTGTCCGCGATCTGGTCGAAGTAATTGTTTTTAAGAACGATATTCACAAGGGGTACAGGCTTGTTCGCCGCATCGATATCCGCTGCGGGACCAGCCAATATGCCGATCTTGGTCGAGTTATAGAGATAGTTGTTCAGGATTTCATGGTCCCGCACGCCATCGCCGGTATAGGTCCCGGCGCTACGGCCATGAATGTGAATCAGCTTGTTGGGCGCGGTGACGCCGCCACCGTCGATATAGTTGTTCTCAACGCGGATCTTATTGCTTTCGTCCTGGATCGTAATGCCGGTAAAGCCGTTGCCGCCAGCGTAAATCACATTGCCGGTCACCATTGTCCAATCCCCAGATCCGTCCACGTTGACACCCTTGAGATCGACGCCATCCTCGGCGCGGCTGCCAATGAAGATATTCTTTTCCACAAGATGGCCTCCCTGCGTAAAGCCAGCAAAGACCACGCCGTCAACAGACCCAGCGAAGTAGTTAAATCGGATCGAATATTTCTTTCCGCACGTTGGATTGATATCTCCGCTGGCGTCATCATGACCGACATCGCTAAACAGATTCGAAGCGATGCTCACATTTTCGGCCCCGTCGGGCTTATCGCAACCCGTCAACACGCCTCGGTCGCCAATTTTCTTAAAGAAATTGTTGCGAATGATGACATTCGAATAGGTGCCCGAGAGAGAGATTCCCTCGGTTGTTTTGTCAATCGCCGTGATCTGTCGTCGGCCATCAATCCCATCGGGGTCGGGGTTGGTAATCGTAAAGCCATCGATAATCACGTTGGATGCGTTCCTGAATCGCAACGCGGAATCGGTATCGTTACCATCGATCACCGCCTGGCGCGGTAGCTGACTTCGAATAAGGACCGGATTCGATTCGGTGCCCTTAACGTCGATATAGCGGTCCGAATACCAGGTGTCGCGGTTGACCGCATAGGTCCCCGGCGTGAAGGTGACAATGTCGCCGGGGGCCGCTGACTCAATTTTCGCGATATAGTCATCGCCCGGCTTCACCAGTATCTCGCTTGCGCTGACGCAGAACGACGCGCAAGAGATCGCCGTCATCAGGAATCGCGGCAGCACGCGCGCGAAGATGGACTCTGGCTGGAAATGCGGCTTCATTGATGCGAGCATGTTGATTACCGTTTGTGGACTCGAAATTCGGCTGTTTCGCCGAGCCGCTGGCGCGAGAGCCAGCCCGGGCTCCCAAAACGCCGCGTGCGATGCGCTAAGCAGCTAGGCGCAGTCTAGGAGACTCGGAAACGGCATGATGAGTGATGCATCACGACATTCGATTCCGGGCGAGAACAGGAGCAACAGGTACCGGGGAGATGTGTTCGATTGGGCCCGGTCCGGGAGTGCCTCTTGAGCGCCCTTGCGCTATGGAGCAATGCCAACCCGCCGCAACGGAGCGGCGTTGGCCAGCCGTGGCGGTTGTGGGTGGACTCGGCCCGGGCCATGCGATAGTCGCCAGACCGTGTAGCCCGTTGGCGCTGAATTGGATTCGCCGCGTCCCATTGCGAACCGCTGCTCACCGGCGCCTGTTTGGCGTCTGAGGTACTCAGCCATGGGGTGGTTGGGCTCGCGGCAGTGACGCGACTTGGTATGCTTTGGCCGCGTCGTATGGAAAAATGGCGACCTCTTGATCTCAGGGAATTTCAGGGATTTTGTGAAAATACTCACAGTCTTCGGGACCCGGCCGGAAGCCATCAAGATGGCTCCTGTCGTTAAGGCGTTGCAAGCTGACACGGCGATGGAGAGTCGGGTGTGCGTGACGGCGCAGCATCGGCAGATGCTCGACCAGGTCCTCACTCTCTTCGCGATCCATCCGGACTACGATCTGGACCTGATGCGACCGGGACAGGATCTGACCGACATTACGGCAAATGTTCTGATCGGGCTGCGCGGCGTCCTCCAGGATTTTGGTCCGGATTTGGTGCTGGTGCATGGTGATACCACGACCACCAGCGCGGCGTCCCTCGCGGCCTTTTACCAGCGGATTCCAGTGGGGCATGTCGAGGCCGGATTGCGCACCGGAAACATTTACGCTCCCTGGCCGGAGGAAATGAACCGACGCCTCACCGGCCGCATCGCCGAGTGGCACTTTGCCCCAACCGAACGCGCGCGCGCCAACCTTCTGGGTGAGGGCGTTCCAGCGGAGCGGGTGGTGGTCACTGGCAACACTGTCATCGATGCACTGCTGGAGGTTACCCAACTGGTGCGCGAGGATGCTGCTCTGCGTGTCCAACTCGACGCTCAGTTCGGTTATCTGGCTTCCGGGCGACGTCTCATCTTGGTGACCGGCCACCGACGGGAGAATTTTGGTTCCGGTTTCGAGAACATCTGTCGCGCGCTTGCGACGCTCGCTGAACGTGCGGATGTCCAGATTCTTTACCCCGTCCACCTCAATCCGAATGTCCAGGAGCCAGTGCGCCGGTTGCTCGCGGGCAGGGAGAATGTGCATCTCATCGAGCCGCTTGACTATCTGCCGTTTGTCGCCCTGATGGATCGCGCGGATATCCTGATCACGGATTCCGGCGGCGTTCAGGAGGAGGCTCCGTCGTTGGGCAAGCCGGTTTTGGTCATGCGCGAGACGACCGAGCGCCCCGAAGCGGTGGAGGCGGGCACGGTCCGGCTGGTGGGCACGGACGCGGAGGTCATCGTGCGCGAGGCCAGCCGCTTGCTGGACGATCCGGTGGCCTATCTCACCATGTCGCGCGCCCACAATCCCTATGGCGATGGTCAAGCCGCCCGTCGCATCGTCACCGCACTCCACCATTTGAGCCGATGAGCGATCATTCACAATGAGTCAGGACATGCATCAAACCCTCTGCATCATGGGACTCGGCTATATCGGGTTGCCGACGGCCAGCCTGCTCGCCAGCAAGGGCTTCAAGGTCCATGGCGTCGACGTGTCCGCCCACGTTGTCGAGACGATCAACGCTGGTCGCATCCATATCCGCGAGCCCGAACTCGACATTCTCGTGAAGTCGGCCGTCCAAAGCGGACGCCTGCGCGCGGATGTGTTGCCGGTCCCCGCCGACATCTTCATCATCGCGGTGCCGACCCCCTTCATGGACGACCATCAGCCGGACTTGCGCTACGTGGAGGCCGCGACTCGCGCCTTGTCGCCCTGCCTGGAACCGGGAAATCTGGTGATCCTCGAATCGACCAGCCCGGTGGGCACCACGGAGCAAATCGCTCATTGGATCGCCGCCGAGCGTCCGGATCTCCGCGTTTCTGGCCGTAGCTCCAGCGATGTCGACGCCTCCCGGGCGGTTCATGTCGCGCATTGTCCGGAACGGGTTCTGCCGGGCCAAATCATTCGCGAACTGGTCGACAACGATCGCATCGTTGGCGGAATCGATGAGGTGTCCACCGAGGCCGCCGCGGATTTCTACCGGCAATTCGTCGCGGGCGAGGTGTTGACCACCGACAGTCGGACGGCCGAATTGGCCAAGCTCACGGAAAATACCTTCCGGGATGTCAATATCGCCCTGGCCAATGAGCTCTCGCAAATCTGCGAGCGGCTTGGCGTCGACGTGTGGGAGTTGATCGAACTCGCAAACCGTCACCCGCGGGTCAATCTTCTGCGGCCCGGTCCGGGTGTCGGCGGCCACTGCATCGCCGTCGATCCCTGGTTTATCATCCACTCCGCACCCGAGCAGGCGCGCCTCATTCGCGCCGCGCGCGATGTCAACAACGCCAAGCCCACTCAGATCCTGGACCGCGTGCGAGGCAAGGCGAGTCGTATTCAGAACCCGACCATCGCCTGCTTCGGTCTCGCCTATAAGCCGGATATCGACGATCTGCGCGAAAGCCCCGCCCTGGAGATTACGCGCCTTCTTGCCGAAGAGCGGCTGGGTCGTATTCTTGCGGTCGAGCCTCATGTCGATGCGATGCCGGAGGCATTGGCGGCCTTGGGCGTTTCTCTATGCGGTATTGAAGAGGCACTCGCCGCGTCGGATATCGTTCTTGGACTGGTGGCTCACCGCGGATTTCGCAAAGTTTCGCGTCTGACCCTGCAGGAAAAGATCGTGATCGATACATGTGGACTGTGGCGGGATTGACGTAAGCCCTCATTCACGTCAGACACCCGGTGTCCGCGCGTCGCTGAATTCGGTGGTCGACGGCTTGAATTGCCTCCGAACGCACAGGCGTGCCGAATACGGGGCCTGAACGGTCGCGCGGGCGTTTCGCCCGATACCGATTTGTCACCAGCCGGGAAGAACCAGAGGCACCCGATGACCGTATCGAGAATGGATGCAGCGATAGCGTCGCCAGAGCCGTCCCGGGCGTGGCGCCTCCATATGTGGCAATGGCTGATGCTGTTATCGGCGCTCGCCATCTTGTCCTTCATTGCGTTCGACGGCTTGGCGGCGATGATACGGACCTGGAGCGGCGAGGAGTATAGCCACGGCTACATGTTGCCACTGGTGTTTCTCTTTCTCGCATGGCAGCGGTCATCCATCCTTACGCGTACTCCCCATGAGCCAAGCTGGTCAGGAGCGGTGATCGTCCTGTGCGGGCTTCTGTTACTCATTGGGGGGGGCTTCGGGACGGTTGTTACCATTGTTCAATATGGTTTTCTCGTCACCCTGGCGGGCCTGCTCCTCGCCTTCCTGGGCTGGAAAGCCTTTCGGATCTCTGCTGCCGCCGCTCCTGTTGTTGTTCTTCATGGTGCCGCTGCCCAACTTTCTCTATAACAACTTCTCGTCCGCGCTGCAGCTACTGTCCTCTCAACTCGGCGTCCAAATCATTCGGCTATTTGGAATTTCCGTCTATCTTGAAGGAAACGTGATCGATCTAGGCAGCTATCAACTTCAGGTCGTGGAAGCGTGCAGCGGCTTGCGCTATCTCTTTCCTTTGTCTGCATTGGGATACATCGCGGCCGTGGTTTTTCGTGGCTCCCGGTGGAAGAAGGCGCTGCTGTTCCTTTCCACCCTGCCCATCGCGGTCGCGATGAACAGCCTTCGCATTGGCGTGATCGGGGTATTGGTTAATTATGCCGGCATCGGCATGGCCGAGGGGTTTCTGCACGATTTCGAGGGCTGGGCGGTCTTCATGGTTTGCACCGCCATCTTAGTCGGGGAGATCGCGGTGCTTGCTCGGATTGGGCGGCATCCGATGCCGCTGCGCGAGGCGTTTTCGTTGGAAGGCCCAGAGCCACTGCCCGCCACGGCGCGCTTCGAGTATCGACGCCTCTCTGCTCCATTCTATGTTGTCTTCGCGGTGTTGCTTGTGGTGATGGCCGCGTCGCAATTTTTGCCCAGGCACGACGAACAGCAGCCCGAGCGTCGGGAGTTCGTCTTTTTCCCCATGGACATTGGCGATTGGCGGGGTCGCACGGATCGCCTCGAAGCGCAATATCTTAATTCGCTCAAACTTGACGATTACCTACTTGCGAACTATACGAACTCATCCGGAGACCGCGTGAATCTTTATGTTGCCTACTACGGTCGGCAGCGAGCCGGTGTTTCGGCGCATTCCCCGAAGTCCTGTTTGCCGGGCGCGGGTTGGCGTATACAAGAATTTAGTCAGCGCGAAATCGCGGCTCCTGGATTCCACTCCGGGAGTTTAGGGGTGAATCGCTCGCTCATCCAAATGGGAAATGATCGCTTGCTGGTCTATTACTGGTTTCAACAGCGCGGTCGAATTATCACCAATGAGTATCTGGTGAAATGGTATCTCTTGCTGGATGCGATCCGTCGTCATCGCACCGACGGCGCATTGATTCGGGTCACCATGCAGGCTCCGGCCAATCAGGACGTGGATTCAAAAGATAGGATCCTGAGCGATTTCGTATCGACTGTCGAAAGCCAATTGAAACGCTTTATCCCGGAGTGAAGGCGCGGTCGCGGGAGGCGATCGGGAAAGCGGGCAAGTGCCTATTGACCGATCGCCGGCATCTGTCGTCGTTCGATAGGCCGCGCGATGTGCGCGGATGATGGAAAAACGCGGCGTGATGCCGCGTTTGTCATTGGGGGTGTCGGTCAGGAAGGTTGATCGTTGTCGCTGCTGCCCATGCACTGCTCCGATTCGTACCACATCACGTTGATGATGCCGAAGGCCAGTGCGAGCAGTACGCCCAAGATCCAGGAGAAGTACCACATGGGTTGTTACTCTCAGTGGGGGTGATGGTGGTAGCCAGCCGGTCATGCCCTTGTGAGGCGGACAACCGGCCAGCCAAGCCGAACTCGCTCGATCGTCAGTAGGCCAGGTGATCCTGTGCCTCGATTTCCTCCACCGTGACCCTTCGCCACATCTTCGTATAGGTCCAGGTGGTATACATCAGGATGAGCGGCACGAAGATGACTGCGGCCCAGAACATCACCGTTAGTGTCCGGTGGCTTGAGACTGCATCCCAGGCGATCAGACTGCTGTTGGGGTTGGTGCTCGACGGCATGATGAAGGGGAACATGGCCGCGCCCGCCGTCATGATAATTCCGGTCAAGCCCAGGCTGCTGAGGATAAGACCGCGCCCAGGCCGATCGGACATGGACGCCAGGATCCCCAAACCCAGGCCTGCGAATCCGAGCAGCGGGAAGACCAGGGTCCAGGGGTGCGAGCCATAATTCGCGAGCCAGGCACCGGCTTCTCGCACCACCTCCTTGGTCAAGGGGTTCGGTGTCGCATCCAGGGGGGGCATCGAGACCACGCGATAGCCATCCACGCCGAAGCTCAACCAGACCCCCGCCAGCGCGAAGGCGACGATCGTGATCAGACCGATTTTTTTCGCGGCCACCTTGGCCCGCGTCGCGATCGGCTCGGCCGTGCGCAGTTGCAGCCAGATGGCGCCATGCGTCACCAACATGCCCAGACTCACCACGCCAGCCAGAAGGGCAAAGGGATTGAGCAGGCCGAAGAAGCTCCCGCTGTAGTAGGGTCGGAGCATGTCGTCGAGGTGGAAGGGGACGCCCTGCAACAGATTGCCAAAGGCGATTCCAAACACCAGCGCCGGCACGGCGCCACCGATGAACAGACCCCAATCCCAGGCGCTGCGCCATTTTTGATTAGCGATCTTGCTGCGATAGTCAAAGCCAACCGGTCGGAAAAAGAGCCCGAAAAGCGCCAGCAGCATGGCGAAATAGAAGCCCGAGAAGGCCGAGGCGTAAACCAGCGGCCAGGCCGCGAAGATGGCGCCGCCTGCGGTGATCAGCCACACCTGGTTGCCGTCCCAGTGCGGACCGACGGTGTTGATGATGACGCGGCGCTCAAGATCGTTCTTACCGAGGAAGGGCAGCAGCGTGCCCACCCCCATGTCGAGGCCATCGGTGACCGCAAAGCCGATGAAGAGCACCCCCACCAGCACCCACCAGATGAATTTCAGCGTTTCATAGTCGAGAATCATGATCTGTCTCCGGGCTAGTCTGCCTGTTTCTGCGGAGCCGTGGCCGGCGGCATGCCGCCCGCGTGGCCGGTTTCACGCTCGTGGTGATAGCGGCCGGTGTGGAGCGAACTTGGGCCCAGGCGCGCGAACTTGAACATCAGAAACATCTCGATGATGAAGAGCACGGTGTAGAACAGGATGAAGCCGGAGAGGCTCAGGATCAGGTCGTTGGCGGTCAAGCTGGAGGCCGCGATGCTGGTTGGCAGTACCTCGCCGATCGCCCAGGGCTGACGGCCGAATTCGGCAACGAACCAACCGGTCTCGGCGGCGATCCAGGGCACCGGAATACTCAGCACGAAGAGGCGCAACAGCCAACGTTTCCCCTGGATTGCCCGCTTGGCGTTGAAGTAGAAACCGAGTATCAGCATCAACAGCATCCAGACACCGGCCCCGACCATGACGCGGAAGGTCCAGAAGACCGGGGCGACTTTTGGGATCGAGTCCTTCACTGCGAGCTGGATCTGCTCCTCGCTCGCCTCCGACGGGTTCTCGATGTAGCGCTTCAGCAGTAATCCATAGCCGAGATCGTCCTTGTGGTCCTCGAAGACCCCGCGGTTATCCGGCGTGTCCTCGCCGCCACGCAGACGGGTCAGATAGTCGTAGGCGATCATGCCGCTGCGGATGCGGATCTCATGGTCGCGCATCAGATCCTTCAGCCCCTTGACCTCGGTATCCAGCGAGCGGGTGGCGATCAGGCCAAGCGCCCAGGGGATTTTGATCGCGTCATGGGTCGCCTGGTCCTCGTTGCTCGGGTGTCCGTAGATGGTGAAAGCGGCGGGGGCCGGCTCGGTCTCCCATTCGGCCTCGATCGCCGCCAGCTTGACCCGCTGGACGTCGCCGACCTCGTAGCCCGATTCGTCGCCGAGCAGGATGACCGACAGGATCGAGGCCAGGCCGAAGCCCACCGCCACCGAGAATGACCGCTTGGCGAACGCCAGGTCGCGCCCCTTGAGCATGTACCAGGCGCTGATGCCGAGCACGAACATGGAGGCCGTGACATAGCCGGCGGCGACGGTATGGACGAACTTCACCTGCGCGACCGGGTTGAGGAGCAGCTCGGTGAAGCTGGTCATCTCCATGCGCATGGTCTCGTAGCTGAACTCCGAGCCGACCGGGTTTTGCATCCAGCCGTTGGCGATCAGGATCCAGAGCGCCGAGAGATTCGAACCCAGGGCGGTCAAAAAGGTGACGCCCAGATGCTGGCGCTTGGTGAGCCGTTCCCAGCCCAGAAAGAACAGGCCGATGAAGGTGGATTCCAGGAAGAAGGCCATCAGGCCCTCGATCGCCAGGGGCGCGCCGAAGACGTCCCCGACGTAGTGGCTGTAGTAGGCCCAGTTGGTTCCGAACTGGAACTCCATGGTCAAACCGGTGGTGACGCCAAGGGCGAAGTTGATCCCGAAGAGTTTGCCCCAGAACTTGGTCATGTCCCGGTAGATTTCGCGGCCGGTCATGACATAGACGCTCTCCATGATCACCAGGATCCAGGAAAGCCCCAGCGTCAGGGGCACAAAGAGAAAGTGGTACAGCGCGGTGCTGGCAAACTGCCACCGCGAGAGTTCGATCATGGAGCTGTCGAGCATCGGCGATTCTCCTGAAATCCGCGCGCAAGCGTTGCGGATGGTTGGCAAGTCAGCGCCGGACGAGACCCAGGCAGAGTCTCCACGCAGTCGCGCGGCGCTGGTCTGGAGAGACTAAATCAGAACGCGATTGTCAGGAATGACCTTTCGTGAGTTATTGATCAAACTCTTTTGATGGCCCCATCAGTGTCAAGTATGGCAGGTTACTGCCGCATCTCGGAGCCGTTGAGGTGCGCAGGCGGAGGTGAGCGCCATCGGAACGCCATGCGCCTGGCGTTACAAGAGCCCGTCAATCGCGCTCGAGGGTGAGTTTGACGTGGCTGTGATCGTGGCCGTGATCATGCGGAGCGGCGACGGGCAGGGGGCGTCCGGCGGCGAGATCGCTCGCGGCGCTCATCGGGTCGGAGGCGCTCGTGGCGTGGACGGCGATCCCCTGGCGCGACAGACGCTCGATGAAGCCCCCGCCAGCGCTCTGGGTGAGGACAGCATCGAGGTTCATCCCGAACAGCGGATGATCGTCGCCGTGATAGTCGTGCAGTGACATGTCCGGGGGTAGGTCCAGGCGCTCGACCTCGACCGGGGCCGCCTGGTCGACAACCTCCAGGATGAGAAATCGCCTGCTCTTGCCGGCGTGTCCGGTGATGGTGCGAAAGTTCTGGCTGGTGACGGCAATGCGCATGGGGTTCTCCGTGGGGGTGGTTGATCAGGGGCTTGTCCGTCGTCTCAGGCCAGCTCGGGGTGCGTCTTGCACAGACCTGCCGCCCAGTCCTCCATCAGGGTATTCGCCACCGGCATGGGTGTTTCCATGAAGGTAACGAAAAAGCCCTGATCGGTCTCGGCGACGCCGATGGAGCGCGGGCGGCAGGCAAGCAGCGCTGGATTTGGCAGCGAGATTCCGAAACAGAAGACCAGATTCCGGGCGGCGTGGATCCCGTCCCCCAGGTGCCCCTCTGGCAGGCCCCGGGTGTGCGCGAAGTGGTCGAATTCGGCGATGAACACCGCCGCGCGGTGCGCCTCGATGCAGGCCCGGAAGTAACCGCAGATGGCGTCGACCGAATCGAAGCTGGTCTCGCCGCGTTCGATCTCCAGGCAATAGATCGGGTATTCCGCAAGAGACAGGGTCTGCTTCATCGAGGGCTCCATCGGCGGAGGATGCCGGGTGCTGTGTGGACTCGGGCAGCAGGGATACTGCCATGGCCTCGGAGGCGAGATGAAACCGGACGCGCTGTCGACGCGGGACGGTGGTCCAACGGGGTCATGAATCCCGCTACAGGCGTTGAAATCGCGGCCGTAAGCGACGGAATGGCGCAAGAATAGGCGGCGACCTGGGGGCGGGCATTGAAATCAATCAACGTCGGAAACGAAAAGAGCGGCCGGCCGTCAGCCGTCAGAAAATGAACGTGGGCGTCTCGGTATTCTCCGCGGCGCCAAGCCTGCGCTGGTAGCGGCCCTCAATCCTCGGCGATCCGCCGCAAATTGGGGATGTCGAGCAGGAAGAGGTTGGGGGCGGTTTCCACCAGCAGCCCCTGACGCTTGAACTCGGCGATGGTGCGGCTGGTGGTTTCGGTGGTGACACCCAGCATGGCACCCATGTCCTCGCGACTGAAGAGCTGGCACTCGCTGGTCTCGCGGTCGCGCACCAGGCGCAGCAGCAGGCGGGCGACGCGCTGGCGCGCGGCGCCGGTCGAGAGTTCGGTGAGCCAGGCGTCGGCCTCGGTGAGCGCACGCTGCCAGCGCGCCATCAGCTCGCGATGCAATTCGGGGCTTTCCCTTCCCAGGTCGCGTACCAAGCGGGACGGAAAGCGGCACACCTCCGTGACCTGGAGGGCGATGGCGTCATGCTGGTAAGGGCTTTCGAGGATCGCCTCCAGACCCAGGACGTCGGTGGCGCGGACGATGCGGACGATGCGCTGGCTGCCGTCCGGGAGATATTGAACGAGCTTGAGGATGCCGCTGCGAACCGTGAACATGTAGTCGCCGGCATCGCCCGCGAGATAGAGGTGGGATCCAGGCTTGAGCGTGTATTGGTCGATCGGGTCGTGGATGCGCTCGAAGTCCGATTCTTGCAGGCCGGCGAAGAGTACGCTCGTGCGGAGCGCGCAATTCTTGCAGTTCGCCTCGCCCGACCATGCCTCGCGCAGTGCAACAGTCTTTACCATCAGCGTCAGTCGTCTCCTAATCGCCGCACGCGCCATCAAGACGCTAAAGATACAATACTACCCCAAGTCGAAGGGCGAGACGTTTAGCCGCGAGATGTCATTGCGAAAGCGCAAATGACGGGTGCGCGACCCTTGTCATGCATCGCCAAATCCGTTCGCGGCGTCGACGCGCTTGACCGCAGCCTCCGAATCACTCTCAGGAAACTCCATGCCCTTGCTCAGTCTCGATTCCATCGGTCTCTCCTACGGTCTGCCGCCGCTGCTTGATGACGTCTCCTTTTCCATCGAGCGTGGCGAGCGGATCTGTCTGATCGGTCGCAATGGCACGGGCAAGTCCACGCTGCTGCGCATCATCGCGGGCGAGGTCCAGGCGGACAGCGGCCACCTCCGGGTGTTGCAGGGCATCATCATCGCCCGCCTGGCGCAGGAGATCCCGCGTGGCGAGGAGGCTTCGGTGTTCGAGGTCGTCGCGGCCGGCTTGGGCGAGCTGGGGGCGCTGGCGCAAGAATACTTCAGACGCTCGCACGCCCTGGGCGAGGAACCGAGCGAGGAGGATCTCGCGCGTCTGGCGCATATCCAGCATCGTCTGGAAGACCTCGGCGGGTGGGAGATCGAGCAGCGCACCGAGCGGGTGATCTCGCGGCTCGGACTGGATGCCACGGCGCGCTTCGAGGCGCTGTCGGGTGGACTGCAACGACGGGTTCTGCTGGCCCGCGCCCTGGTCGTCGAGCCTGATCTGCTGCTGCTCGACGAGCCGACCAACCACCTGGACATCGATGCCATCGCCTGGCTGGAGGAGTTCCTGGTGGACTTCCCCGGCGCCCTGCTCTTCGTGACCCACGACCGGCGCTTTCTCCAGCGGGTCGCGACCCGGATCCTAGAGCTCGATCGCGGTCGTCTGACCGACTGGCCTGGCGACTATGCCAATTATCTGCGCCGACGCGAGGAGCGGTTGCACGCCGAGGCGCAGGCCGCGCAGCACTTCGACCGCAAGCTGGAGGAAGAGGAGGTGTGGATCCGCCAGGGGATCAAGGCCCGACGGACCCGCAACGAAGGGCGCGTGCGCGCGCTCAAGACGATGCGCGAGGAGCGGCGCGCGCGCCGCGAGCAACAGGGCACGGCGCGATTGCGGATGAGCGGAGGCGGATCGCTCGGGAAAACTGGTGGCGGACCTGAGGAGGTGACCTATGCCTGGGGCGACACGCCGGTCATCCGGGGGCTCAGCACCCTTGTCCTGCGCGGCGACAAGATCGGCGTCATCGGCCCCAACGGCGTCGGCAAGAGCACCTTGCTCAAGTTGTTGCTCGGCGAGCTGGAGCCGCAACAGGGGCGCATCCAGCGTGGCACCAATCTGCAGGTCGCCTATTTCGACCAGATGCGCGCCCAGCTCGATCCGGAAAAGAGCGTGCGCGACAACGTGGCGGGGGGGAGCGACCAGGTCGAGGTCGAAGGCGACGAGCCGGCATGTGATGTCCTATCTGAAGCGATTTCCTCTTCAGCCCGGAGCGGGCACGCCAGCCGGTCAAGGCGCTGTCGGGCGGCGAGCGCAATCGGCTGCTGCTGGCCAAGCTCTTCACCCGCCCGGCGAATCTGCTGGTGCTGGACGAACCGACCAACGACCTGGATGCCGAGACGCTTGAGCTTCTCGAAGACCTCCTGGTGAACTTTGCCGGCACCCTGCTCCTGGTCAGTCATGACCGCGCCCTGCTCGACAACGTGGTCACCAGCACCCTGGTGTTCGAGGGCGATGGCGTGGTGCGCGACTATGTCGGCGGCTATGAGGACTGGCTGCAACAGCGTCCGCGCCCCGTCGAGCCGCCCCGGACGGCTGACGGCAAGGCTGTGTCGTCGAAGGGTTCGGACCGCAAGTCTGGCCAGGAACCGGACCCAGCGAAGGCCAGGCGCGGCGCGGACAAGTTGAGCTACAAGGAGACCCGCGAGCTGGCGGAGCTGCCCGAGCGGATCGAGGCGCTTGAACAGGAGCAGGCGGAGCTGCATGGGCGTCTGGCGGATCCTAGCCTCTACCAGAAAGACGGTGGCGATGTCGTCGGGGTCAAGGCCAGGCTGGAGGAGCTCGACGCAGCCCTTGCGACGGCCTATGCCCGCTGGGAGATGCTGGCGGCTCGGGAATGAGGTCAAGCACGGGGCGCGTGTCCGGCGCGCCAGTGGCCACTGACGCGGACCCTGCATTAACATCCGCCGATCGAATCACCGCTCGCGCGACGAGCGGCGCCCGGTCTGTCCAGGGCGCGGTCTCGCGAACCATTTGGAGTGCAGACATTGAAGTTCACGGTCGAGGAATTCCGCGCCTGGACGCACAAATGCATCACCCTGCTGGGGATGTCCGGGGTCGGCAAGACCTATCTCTCGGCGATGCTGCGCCGTAGCGACTGGTTCCATTACTCGGGCGACTATCGCATCGGCACCCGCTACCTGGACGAGCCCATCCTGGATCTCATCAAGGCGCGGGCGATGCGCGATCCCTTCCTGCGCGAGTTGCTGCGCCGCGACTGGATCACCATTCGCAACATCATCAAGATCAACGATCTGGGGCCAGTCCTGAGCTTCATCGGCAAGCTCGGCAATCCCGAGCTGGGCGGGTTGCCGCTGGACGAATTCAGTCGCCGTCAGGCGCTCTATCGGGAGGCCGAGATCGCGGCCATGCTCGACCTGCCGGAGTTCGTGCGCAAGGCCCAGGACATCTATGGCTACGCCCATCTGGTCAACGACGTGGGCGGCAGTCTCTGCGAGCTGGACGAACCGCGCGTCATCGAGCTGCTCGCCCAGCACAGCCTCATCCTCTACATCCGGGTGCCGGAGGCGGACGAGATCAAGCTGATCCAGCGCGCTCAGGCCGATCCCAAGCCCTTGTACTATCGCGCGGAGTTTCTGCGTGAGCCGCGATCGCGGACTATCTCGCGCTGCGCCAGCCTCGACTATGTCGCGCGAGATCGACCCGGACGATTTCACCCGCTGGGTCTTCCCGCGTCTCTTCCATTCGCGGGTGCCGCGTTACGAGGCGATCGCGCGCCCGCATGGCTATACGGTTTCGTCCGAGGATGTCGCCCAGGTGCGTGACGAGCAGGATTTTCTCGCCTTGATCGAGTCGGCGATCGCCCAGACCGGCGCGCCCTGAGCCGCGAGCAGAGCCGCTTCGGCCTCACCCGCGCCCCATGCGTAATAGGAAGACGACGCCCCATGCCCATCGTCGCCCATAACGACCTGCCCACTTTCGCCCGTCTGCGCGAGGAGGGGCAGCAGATTCTCGACCCCGGACCGGCGCTCCATCAGGACATCCGCGAACTGCATATCGGCCTGCTCAACATGATGCCGGACGCGGCGCTGGCGGCGACCGAGCGGCAGTTCTTCCGGCTTGTCGGCCAGAGCAACCAGATCGCTCAGTTCTACGTGCATCCCTTCACCCTGGATGGCCTGGAGCGCGAGTCCCAGCGCCAGTGCCCATATCGAGCGCTATTACGAGCCCTTCGAGCGGATCCGGGAGGAGGGTCTGGATGCGCTCATCATCACGGGCGCCAACGTCACCGGCCCCGACCTTGCGCGCGAGCCATTCTGGCAGCCGCTGATCGAGGTCGTCGACTGGGCTCTACGAGAACGTCTGCTCGACCCTTTGTTCCTGTCTCGCGACCCATGCGGTGATGCAGTTTCGTTACGGCCAAAAGCGCCAGCCGCTGTCCGCGAAACGCTGGGGCGTCTATCCGCATCGGGTGGTCGTGCGGACGCATCCGCTGGTGAGCGACGTCAATACCCGCTTCGACGTGCCGCACTCGCGGTTCAACGACATCAGTCACGATCAATTCGTCTCCGTCGGGCTGCATGTCCTGGCCGAGAGCGACGAGGCAGGGGTGCATCTCGCGGTCAGTCCGGATGGATTCAGGCAGGTCTTCTTCCAGGGCCACCCGGAGTACGACATTATCTCTCTGCTCAAGGAGTACAAGCGCGAGATCAAGCGCTTTGCCGCCGGTACGCGACGCGACTATCCACCCTTTCCGGACAGCTACTTCGGTCTCCAGGCGCGCGCCATTCTCGACGAACACCGTGGCCGCATCCTGGCTGCACTGGCCCGAGGCGGGGAACTGCCGGCCTTTCCCGAGGGGCTCATCACCGCCGGTCTTCATAACACCTGGCATGACACGGCGGAGGGCGTCATCGGCAACTGGATGGGGCTGGTCTACCAGATCACCAACAACGATCGGACGCAGACCTTCATGGCCGGCGTGAACCCCGATGACCCGCTCGGACTCGGCTGGGAGCGGACACGCCCCGCGAGCGGGGCTTGACCGCTGCAAGGTGCATCGGTCTCACCGGGCGCTTTTTTTAGGTTTCATGGAAATGCGTGAATCGCGCCACATTTTGGTCCCGCGCGAGGCGCTAGACTCAATACGGAGAGTCGGAATAGGGCCGGCTTGGGCGCTCGAAAATCGCCGATGAGTGTATTTTGTTGTGAGAAATGTACACTCAGGCGGTTCTGAGCACGCCCCGCACGGCAGTGAAATTCCGAGATCTCGTGAATAGATCACGTTTCTTGCACGAAATCCGACTGACCAGCGGTTGTTGTTTGTTGCGCGCATGTACTAGAATTACGGCATGAGATGCTGCATGCAGCCTAAAAGAGACATCCGCTGTTGTATGGTTGCCTCGGACAAGGTTCGATCGGCAGCCGCTCCGACGGCGTCTCGGGCGTGACAGCCGTCTTCCTAACCCGATTTCGATACGAAGGCTAGACATGTTCCAATTAAGCGAAAACGCGATCCGCTACAAGTGGGATCCAAAGACATCAACGGGTTATCAACTGCGTTTCGACGCCGAGGGCGCCGCGAAAGGTGGCCACTGCTGCTTCCATGTCGAGGACTGGAACTGTCGCACCGTGACCAACGAGTGGCCCTGCGAGGACCTCACCGAGGCGCTGGAGGTTCTGAACCACTTCTTCACCGTCGATATCAAGCAGGAGCGCGAGCGTTTGAGTGCCTGGCTGCCGGCTGAGTACCACGCCGCCGTCTGATACGCGCGCTGATTTTCCGCTCCGAGAAGGGCCGCTTGCGGCCCTTTTTTATTGGCATCCGGAATCCAGTGTTGAAACGTCCAACTTTCCCCTTTGATATCCGCTTCAGAATCTCGGAATCCAGCGTGGAATCCAGGAACCTACGTGGCTATAAGGTTGATCGGGAGTGAATACCGAATACTGGAGCGGGATTTCAACCAGGACGTTCAGCATCGGCGACTGATGCGAGCCGCATCGGTTGCCGACAACGCTGATCGCTCCCGTGGCGCGATCGATGCCTGGCGACCGAGCCAAGACTTGGAGCGGAGCTTGTACCCGTGCTCCACAACCCCGAGGCAAGAACCAAACTCGTATCTGGCACCTTGAGTCCAGCCAGGTTCGAGTGTCGTCGTCGTCCATCGACAGGTTCTCATGGAGCGTTAGAAATCCCCTGTCGATTCCGGATCCGTATGTTTTGTCCGAATGTTTGGCCTGAATCAATGCCTACTATTGATCGGATTTGAAACATCGACGGTCTGAATATTAGAATGTCTGGATTTTCTCGTCGCGATCCCGCCAAAGGTGCCCCCATGCAGGATCCCAGTCGCTTACTCGGACAGCAACGTTGGCCGAGTCGAGGTCAAGGAAACGACCTGTTACATGTGCGCGTGCCGTTGCGGTATCCGAGTGCATCTGCGCGACGGCGAGGTTCGCTACATCGACGGCAATCCCAATCACCCGCTGAACAAGGGCGTGATCTGCGCCAAGGGCAGCTCGGGGATCATGAAGCAGTACTCGCCGGGGCGGATCACCCAAGCCGCTGCGACGCAAGGCCGGCGCTGAACGTGGTGACAGCGAGTTCGAGGTCATTTCCTGGGACGAAGCCTTCGGCATGCTGACCGAGCGTCTCGCCAAGCTGCGCGCGGAGGATCCCAAGAAGTTCGCGCTCTTCACCGGCCGCGACCAGATGCAGGCGCTGACCGGCATGTTCGCCAAGCAGTTCGGCACGCCGAACTATGCGGCGCACGGCGGTTTCTGCTCGGTCAACATGGCCGCCGGGCTCATCTACACCATCGGCGGCTCCTTCTGGGAGTTCGGCGGACCGGACCTGGAGCGCGCCAAGCTGTTCGTGATGATCGGCACGGCGGAGGACCATCACTCCAATCCGCTCAAGATCGCCATCTCCGAGTTCAAGCGGCGCGGCGGGCGCTTCATCTCGATCAATCCCATCCGCACGGGTTACTCGGCGATCGCGGACGAGTGGGTGCCGATCAAGCCCGGAACCGACGGGGCGCTGCTGCTGGCCATCACCCACGAGATTCTCAACAAGGGCCTGTACGACCGCGAATTCCTCGTCCAGTACACCAACTCGGCGGAACTGGTGGTGGACGACCCGAGCCGGGACGATCACGGGCTCTTCTACCGTGCCGAGATGCACGTCGAGGAGGGCTGCTTCGACCCCCAGAACAAGCTCTGGTGGGACCGGGACATCGACGGCCCCATCAGCACCCATACGCCCGGCGTCGATCCGCGTCTGATGGGCAGCTACACCCTGCCGGACGGCACTCCGGTCAAGCCCTCGTTCCAGCTGCTCAAGGAGCGGGTGGAGCAGTACACCCCAGAGTGGGCCGCCCAGATCACCGGCATCCCGGCCGAGACGATCCGCCGGCTGGCGCACGAAATGGGCGTCATGGCGCGCGATCAGAAGATCGAGCTGCCGATCAAATGGACCGACTGCTGGGACAACGAGCACGACTCCGTGACCGGCAATCCGGTCGCCTTCCACGCCATGCGCGGTCTGGCGGCGCACTCCAACGGTTTCCAGACCATCCGTGCGCTCGGGATCCTCATGACCTTGCTCGGTACCATCGACCGGCCTGGCGGTTTCCGCCACAAGGCGCCTTATCCGCGCCCGATCCCGCCCTGCCCCAAGCCGCCGCATGGCCCCGAGGCGGTGCAGCCGAATACCCCGCTGGATGGCATGCCGCTCGGCTGGCCGGCCAAGCCCGAGGATCTGTTCGTTGACGCGGACGGCGAGGCGGTGCGTATCGACAAGGCCTTCTCCTGGGAGTATCCGCTCTCGGTCCACGGCCTGATGCACAACGTCATCACCAACGCCTGGCGCGGCGACCCCTATCCGATCGACACCCTGCTGCTGTTCATGGCCAACATGGCCTGGAACTCGTCCATGAACACCGGCGAGGTGCGCAAGATGCTGGTCGACAAGCATCCGAACGGGGACTACAAGATCCCCTTCCTGGTGGTGTGCGACACCTTTGCCTCCGAGACCGTCGCCTTCGCCGATCTGGTGCTGCCGGATACCACCTACCTGGAGCGCCACGACGCGCTCTCCATGCTCGATCGGCCGATCTCCGAGTTCGACGGGCCGGTGGATGCGGTGCGCATCCCGGTGCGTGCCGCCCAAGGGCGAGTGCAAGCCCTTCCAGGACGTGCTGGTCGAGCTGGGGTCGCGACTCAAGCTGCCGGCTTTCACCAATGCCGATGGCAGCCGCAAGTATCGCGACTACCCGGATTTCATCGTCAACTACGAGACCTCGCCGGGCTCCGGGATCGGCTTCCTGGCCGGCTGGCGCGGCAAGAGCGGCGATCAAGTCCTGAAGGGCGAGCCCAACCCGCAAGTCAGTGGGAGATGTACGCCCAGAACGGCTGCGTCTTCCACCACGAGCTGCCGCGCAGCTACCAGTACATGCGCAACTGGAACAAGGGCTATCTGCACTGGGCGCGCGCCCACGGCATGATCCGCTATGCCGAGCCCATCACCCTGCATCTTTACTCCGAGGTGCTGCAGAAGTTCCGGCTCGCCGCGCAGGGCAAGTGGCCCGGCCGCCAGCCGCCGGAGCGGCTGCGCAAGCGGGTCGACACCTATTTCGATCCCTTGCCCTTCTATCTTCGACACCTTGGAAGTCGCAACTGATGGATACCCGCGCGCTATCCGCTGAACGCGCTGACCCAGCGTCCGATGGCCATGTACCACAGTTGGGATAGCCAGAACGCCTGGCTGCGGCAGATCCACAGCCACAACTATCTCTTCGTGAATCCAAGCGTCGGTATCGAAGCAACGGTTTCGGGGACGGCGACTGGATCTGGGTCGAGTCCACGCACGGGCAGGTGCGCTGCATGTGCCGCTTCTCCGAGGCGGTCGAGCCGGGCACCGTCTGGACCTGGAACGCCATCGGCAAGGCCGCTGGCGCCTGGGGGCTCGGGCGCCAGCGCGGATGAGTCGCGCAAGGGCTTCCTGCTCAACCACGTCATCGCCGAGGAGCTGCCGCCGCAGCGACGGCGGGCGATCATCTCTCCAACGCCGATCCGGTGACCGGACAGGCCGCCTGGTTCGATGTGCGGGTGCGGGTCTACAAGGCCGCTCCTGGCGAGGAGCAAATCACCTCGCCCCAGTTCAAGGCCATGCCGCGCCTGCCCGGACAGGACAAGAAGCGCGGCAAGTGGCAGGCCTACGTGGCCGGCGTATTCGGCAAGAAATAGTGAACAGAGGACAGTGGGCAGTGGACGGGGGAAGAACGGACCGTCCACGGCGCACTGAGCACTGCCCACTGACAACTGATCACTCCAAAAAATGACTCAACTCGCACTCGTCATCGATCTCAATGTCTGCGTCGGCTGCCATGCCTGCGTGACCTCCTGCAAGGAGTGGAACACCTCCGGGTGGGCCGGTCCCATGGTCGACCAGAATCCCTACGAGGGTTCACCGACCGGGACCTTCTTCAACCGGGTGCAGACCTTCGAGGTCGGGACCTTTCCCGAACACCGAGACGGTCCACTTCCCCAAGAGCTGTCTGCATTGCGAGGAGCCGCCCTGCGTCCCGGTGTGCCCGACCGGCGCCTCCTACAAGCGCGCCGGACAACGGCATCGTGCTGGTCGATTACGACAAATGCATCGGCTGCAAGTACTGCTCCTGGGCCTGCCCCTATGGCGCGCGCGAGGTGGACGAGCAGCAGAAGGTGATGAAGAAATGCACCCTCTGCATCGACCGCATCACCGACGCCAAGCTCTCGGAGCGCGATCGCAAGCCCGCCTGCGTCCTCGCCTGTCCGACCAGCGCACGGCTCTTTGGCGACGTGCACGATCCGGACTCGGCGGTTTCGGTGGCGATTCGCGAGCGCGGTGGCTACCAACTCATGCCCGAGTGGGGTACTGCGCCGTCGAATCATTACCTGCCACGACAGAAGACCCGGATGCACATCGATCCGGACGAACTCACGC
This sequence comes from uncultured Gammaproteobacteria bacterium, assembly GCA_963818415.1. GTDB lineage: Bacteria > Pseudomonadota > Gammaproteobacteria > Chromatiales > Chromatiaceae > CAWFSC01. The sequence goes on from CAWFSC010000021.1 coordinate 397,755, forward strand.
GCGTCGACAATCCGCTGCGCAAGGAAGACCTCACCGACTACACGGGCGAGGAGACCCTGGACGACGTGGCTTGGTAGGCGCGACCACCAGACGCCGCGGGTCCGCATCGCGTACCTTTGCGCCGAATACCGCAAAGGATCCGCGATGCGGACCCCCAAACGCCGACCAATGCTCCCGCCCGCCATCCGCGACTAGCCGATTAGGACTCTAAAGCCATGCATCCCGCCTTCTCCGTCATCTTTCTGACCACGCTGCTCGGTGCCGGTCAAGGTCTGTATCTGGCAATGGTCACCGGCCAGCTCTATCGCGATCGCGCGCTTCCTGCCGGTCCAGGCCGAGCGCTTCTACGCAGTTGGGAGTCTGGTCGCCCTGGTCCTGCTGATCGCGGGTCTGGTTGCCTCCTTCTTCCACCTGGGTCGGCCCGAGCGGGCCTGGCGCGCCGCGGCGAAATGGCGCACCTCCTGGCTGTCGCGCGAAGTCATCGTGCTGCCGATCGTCATGACCCTGGTCTTCGCCTATGGCGTCGCGCACTGGATGGTGTGGACGCAGCCGCTGTTCCAGGTCGGGGCCGCGCTCCAGGTCGACTTGACCCTGCTGCTGGGTCTGCTCGGGCACCTTGGCGAGCTTCGCGCTTTTCGTCTGCACCGCCATGATCTATGCGGGCGTGAAGTTCCTCCAGGAATGGCACACGCCACTCACGGTCAGCAATTTCATCTTCCTCGGCGCGGCCTCGGGGTTCATGCTGGCGGCCGCCTATTCCGCCTACATCGGCAACCCGCTGGTGACCTTCTACGGAACCTGGGCCGTGATCCTCACCCTGGCGGGGCTGGCCTCGCGTCTTGCCCATCTGCGGCGCAACGCGCACATCAAGCGCAAGAGCACTGTCCAGACCGCCATCGGTGTGCGCCATAACGCATTGGTTCAGAAGGCCCAGGGCGCCACGGGCGGTAGCTTCAATACCCGCGAGTTCTTTCACGGTCAGAGTGAGTCTTTCGTCGCGCGCATCCGTTTCGTCTTCCTGATTCTGGTCTTTCCGGTCCCGGTGTTGTTGATGGGTGCCGCCTACGCCACCGCGTCCGAGAGTCTTCCGATCGTCGCCTTCTTCGTCCAATTCGTCGGCCTTATGGCCGAGCGCTGGTCCTTCTTCGCCGAGGCCCGGCACCCTCAGAATCTCTACTACCAGACGGTCGCCTGAGCACCCCGCTCGGCTCGCTGGGGACGCGCGGCGGGTCGCTCCTCGCGTGACCCGCAAGGGCCGCTAGCGGCGGTTGCCCCAGCCTGGAGTTGAACCGCCGTCTCGGTTCCCCTATCACTTCCATCCTCGACCGCGACGAAGGGTGACCCCGTTCGCGGTCGCGCGCTTTCCCGCGTGCGATCCTTTATTCCAAGAGCGACCCCGTCCCTGGGGCGTGGGTGGCCAGGCGCCGCTGGGTGCTGTCACGCCTAAAAGTCGCATTGCGAATTCTCGATGAGCCAGCCCACGGCAAAGGCGCACGCTCGACAAACCAGGATTTCGTGTTCACCCGCGGATGCGCACGGGGCGACCGGGAAATTCCCTGTGGTCCCATGCTTTTTCTAACCGCATCGCGGATGGCAGGACAAGCGCATGATGGACGCAATTGCGAAATGGCATCGGTCGGACCGCCTGTCCCACGAGACTCTACTCAACGCGTTTCCGGATCCAACCTGGGTCAAGGATCTCGATGGGATCTATCGGTTCTGTAACCCGGCCTACGAGCGATTTTTCGCGCTCGCGGCGGGCAGCGTCATCGGACGTCGAGATGCCGATCTCCTCCCCGAGGCTATCGCCACTGCTTTCGCGCGGCATGAGCGCGAAGTGTTGCTTGAGCTTGGCGAGCATCGTCAGGTGCTGGCGATTCCCGCGACCGCGCGTGCCCGGACCCGCTATCTCGACATCGTCCGTACACCCGTGCTGGATGAGTCTGGCCAGCCGACGGGCATCCTGGCGAGCGCGCGCGATATCACCGCTCATCTTTCGGCCGCAGATCCTTCCTGGGATACCGAGTCCCGCTTCCACCAGTTGTTCGAGCAGATCGAGGCGATCTCGGTCCAGGGCTATGACCGCAATCGCAAGGTGATCTATTGGAATCCGGCGAGCGAGGTGCTCTACGGCTATCGCGCCGAGGAGGCGCTGGGCCGTCAGTTGGAGGATCTGATCATCCCGGATTTCATGCGCGAGGGCGTGGTCGCCGCAGTGGATGCCTGGGTCGCGGGCGGACCCGGCATCCCCGCCGGCGAGCTGACGCTCCGACGGGCCGACGGCGCCCCGGTCCATGTCTTCTCCAGTCATGTGATCCTGCGCGGCCCCGATGGCGAGCCGCAGATGTATTGCGTCGATATTGATCTCACCGACCGCAAGGCGGCGGAGGATCGCATTCGCAAGCTCTCGCTGGCCGTCGAGCAGAGCCCGGAGAGCATCGTCATCACGGATCTGCAAGGCAATATCGAGTACGTCAACGAAGCCTTCGTGCGCAATACGGGGTATGCCCGCGCGGACATCATCGGCAAGAATCCGCGCGCGTTGAAATCCGGGAAGACGCCGGACGGGGTCTACGCCGATCTCTGGGAGACCCTCGGTAGGGGACAGGAGTGGCGCGGCGAGTTCACGAACCAACGCAGGGATGGCAGCCACTTCATCGAGATGGCCGTCATCACGCCGATCCGCCAGCCCGACGGTCAAATCACCCATTACGTGGCGGTCAAGGAGGACATCACCGAGAAGAAGCGGATCGCCGAGGAACTGGAGCGCCATCGCTCGCATCTTGAGGATCTGGTCGAGGAGCGCACGCGGCAACTCTCCGAGGCACGCGCGCAAGCCGAGGCGGCCAGCCAGGCCAAGAGCGCCTTTCTCGCCAACATGAGCCACGAGATTCGCACTCCCATGAACGCCATTCTGGGGCTGACCTATTTGCTGAGTCGGGATCTGGAATTGCCCAAGCAGCGCGATATCCTGGCTAAAATCGATCACTCCGCGAACCATCTGCTGTCGATCATCAACGACATCCTGGATATCTCTAAGATCGAGGCGGGAAAGTTCAGTCTGCAAACGCGCGACTTCGCCAGCGATGATCTGTTCGCGCAACTCCGCTCGCTGATTCAGGGGCAGCTTGAAACCAAGGGTCTGGACTTCGCCTGCATCGCCGATCCGCTCCCGCGCATGCTCCACGGGGACGACACCCGTCTGCGCCAGGCGCTGCTTAACTATCTCTCCAACGCGATCAAATTCACTCAGGCGGGGAGCGTGACCCTCCAGGTCAGCGTGATCGAGGAGACCGATGCCGATGTACTGCTCCGCTTCGAGGTCATGGACACGGGCATCGGAATCGCCCCCGAGGGTCTTGCCCGGCTGTTTCAGCCCTTCGCGCAGATCGACCACTCCTTGACCCGTCGCTATGCGGGGACCGGGCTGGGCCTGGTCATCACCCGCCGCCTGGCACAGCTCATGGGCGGCGACTCCGGCGCGCAGAGCGAGGCCGGCAAGGGCAGCCGCTTCTGGCTGACGGCGCGCTTGGGAAAGGGCTCGCTCCAGGAGCCGGTCGCGTCAGCCGTGACCTGGTCTCGGCGGGATGCCGAGAGCCAATTGCGCGAGGAATTCGCTGGCGCCCGCATCCTGGTCGCGGAAGACAACGCCATCAATCAGGAGGTCATCAGGACGCTTTTGGACCTTGTCGGGCTGCGGGTCGATCTGGCCAGCGGTGGTCATCAGGCGATCGCGATGGCCAGCCAGGACCGCTACGACCTGATTCTGATGGATGTTCAGATGCCGGAGCTGGATGGATTGGAGGCGACCCGGATCCTGCGCGCGCGGACCGCTTGGCGACCCTGTCCGATTCTGGCGATGACCGCCAACGCCTTCGAGGAAGACCGCCGGCATTGCCTCGACGCCGGGATGGACGATCACATCCCCAAGCCGATCGATCCGTCGCACCTCTATTCCGTTCTGCTGAAATGGCTCGCGCCGATCCCCAGCGAGACGCCGGCTCCCCGCTCAAGCGCGGAACCCTCGCCAGCGGTGGCGGCTCACGAGCCCGAGCCGGCGCTCGCTCGCCTGTCGCGGCTGCCGGGAGTCGACGTGGCGTTCGGGATCGCGAACCTGAACGGCAAACCGGAATTCTATCGAAGGATCCTGGCGCAATACGTTCAGCATCATGCCGGCGATGTGCGCTGTTTGCGTGAGTCGCTGGCGGCGGGCGATCTGGAGGGAGCCGGCCATCTCGCGCATACCCTGAAGGGCGTCGCGGGGACGCTAGGCTTCACCCATCTGCAATCGCTCATGGTCGAGCTTCAAGCCGGTTGTCGCGCGGGGCTTGCGCCTACCGCACTGGAGATTCCGCTCGCCTCGGCGGAGGCGGCGCAAGCCGAGTTGCTGGCCGCGATCGGCGCCGAGGGCTGCGAGATCCTGCCCCCCTAGACATCCATCAATCGAATTCGTGGACGAGGCTGGACGCGGCGGCAGGCCATTGTCCCTTGACCCGATTCGTCGCCTCGGGGCCACGAAAGACCAGATAACTGTATTTCCCGTAATGTGGCAGCTTGCGGGCTAGGGCCGGTAGTGCCTGAGCGTCGGGCGTTGCCATCCAGGCCAGCGGTTGTCCAGCGTTCCAGCGGGTCAGGACCGGGCTCTCCGTCGTCGCGTCCAGGGTAGTGCCGACGAGGGTCAAGTCGCGCCCGGCGACACCCAGCGTGAACTCGGCCGCTTGATCGGCGAAGGTGCCGAGATGGCGGTTCTCCCAGCCGAGCAGCCACAGGGGCCGATCGGTCGGTAGCTGTGTGACCTCCTCGTCGGTGCGGATTTGCCAATCCGGATGCCCTTGCCGCCAGGACTCGGCGAGTTGCCGATAGCCCTGCTTGAGCGCATCGGGGGCGCGGGAAGGCAGTAGGATCAGCCCAGCATCCGCGCCGAAGAGGTTGCTCAAGGTGACCGGCGTCTCCCCCGGCGCCAATTCGCGAAAGACATCGAAGTCCGGATCCAGGCTCAGCCGCGCGGGCCTGGATGTCAGCTCGGCCGCGAAGGGTGTGCGACGGGCGTTGCTTTCCACCAGGATGACGCGCGCCGCTCCGGTCGCCTGCGTCGATGACGACGGGGATCTGGAGCGGGAAAGGTTCGGCTGCCTGGGTCTGCTCGATCTGGCCGGTGACCTTGAAGCCGTCCCCTTGCTGGGTGAGCTGGACCTCGCCGAGGGCGAGTCGCGGCGCGCCACTGCGTTGCGTCCAGGCCGCGAACATCGAGCTCAGATCGCGCCCGCTGGCGACCTCGAAGGCGCGGCGGAGATCCGCGTAGCTGGCCGGACGGAAGAGGTTGTCGGCATAGAAGCGCCGCAGACCCTGCTTGAAGCGGTCGTCGCCCAGTTGCCGCCGCAGCATGTGGAAGAACATGGCGCCCTTGCCGTAACCGATGGCCTGAGAGTCCGACCCATGACGCTCGGTGAATTCCACCAGCGGAAAGTCCTTGTCCCTGCGCACATAGTCCGCGTAGCCCTTGAGCATGTCGCGGCGCGCCTCGACCCCGCGACCGGCCTGCTCCATGAGCCAGTAGTCCGCCAGATAGTTGGTGAGCCCCTCGCTCCAGTTGCCGGATCCGTAGTCCACGTAGACCCCGTTGCCCCACCAGTTGTGCAGGATCTCATGCGGATAGGAGGTCTGGATGATGAAGGGCATGCGCAGCACCTGGGGGCCGAGCAGGGTGAAGGATGGCATGCCGTAGCCCGACTCCCAGACATTCTCGACCAGGGCAAACTTGGCGAAGGGGTAGGGGCCGATCAGATCGCTGTAGAGCCGGACATAACGCCGGGTCGCGTCCAGATAGGACTGGGCCAGCGCAGGATCCGGTTGACGCAGATAGACCTGGGCCTCGAAGCCGTCGGCCGGCTCGCGGTAGAGTTGGAAGGGCGCGGCGATCAGATGGATGTCGTCCTGGGGGTGGGTTTCGGACCAGTTGGCGACACCCGGCTCCCCGTCGCCCGGCCCGGCGCCCTGCGAGACGGCCCGCCAGTCAGCGGGAAGCTGGACCCGCAGCGCGAAGGCTTGTTGCGTCCCCGGCACCCGTGGATACCAGCCGCTGTTGCCGTCGAGAAAGACGCCGTCTGGCGCGATGGTGCCGCGCGACCACTCTCGCGCCCGTCCAAGGCTCTCGTCGATCCGCTCCAGATCGTGCCGAATACGTCCTCGGTAGGCGAGGGTCACCGGACCCGGATGGCGCAAATGCAGCCGATAGCCGGTCAGGTGCTCCTGATCCTCGACCGCGGTCAGGGTGGCGTCACCCGCGACGACGCGCGGATCGAGATCGCGATGCAGGATTAGGGGCCACTCGCTTTTGCCCTCCGGCAGCCGCATCTGATCCTGGGCGGTCAGAACGCCCGAGGACGGGTCGATCTGGACCTCCAGGCGGTGCTGGACGAGGGCCGACGCGGCCGGCGATGGGGTCGCCAGCAGGAGCAGCATCAAGGCCATGAACAGGCGCGCGGTGTGCCGAAGGGGATCGATCGAGACGCTGAAACGGGGCATTGCAGTCCTTCCGGCGGTTCGGTTGTTGTAAAGTGAGGCGAAAACATGCCCGCTCGACGCCTTCGCGGGCAGTCCTTCGGGCGCGCTGAGGATACGGGGGCTTCATGTCATACCGAGATCATAGAGCATTGGTCCTGGCGGTCACCTTGCTTGGCACTGGCGCCTGCGTTGGCGCCGAGACCGTCTCCAGCCAGGAGCAGCAGATGGAACATGGGGCGGCGGCGATCCAGCACAACCGGACCAGGGTCTTGGATGCCTCCCAGCTCACGGGGTTGGGCGGATTCATCGACCGGGTGCTTGATCGGCGCGTGATCTTCCTCGGCGAGAATCACGACCGCTACGAAGACCACCTGAGCCAGTTGGCCGTCATCCAGGCGCTGCACGCACGCGGCAAGAGCTTGGCCATCGGCATGGAGGCCTTCCAGCAGCCATTCCAGAAGGATGTCGACGCCTACATCGCCGGGGAGATCGCCGAGCCCGAGATGCTTCGGCGCACCCAGTATTTCGACCGCTGGCGCTTCGACTACCGCCTTTATCGCCCGCTCCTGCGCTTCGCCCGCGAGCAGCGGATCCCGGTGATCGCGCTGAATCTGGAAGCGGAGCTGACCGGCAAGGTGGGCGATGGCGGCATCGCCGGCCTGACCGACGCGGAGCGCGCGCGCATCCCGGCGCGGATCGACCGCGACGACCCGGCCTACCGGGCGCGCATCGAGGCGGCCTTCAAACACCATCCGGCTGATCGGCAGGGCGATTTCGAGCACTTTCTCGACGTGCAGTTGCTCTGGGACGAGGGTATGGCCGAGCGCGCCGCCGGCTATCTGGCCGCGCACCCGGAGCGGACGCTGGTCGTCATCGCGGGTGGCGGGCATGTCGAATACGGCCAGGGTATTCCGAAGCGACTCATGCGCCGCCAGTCGGTCCCGATGGCCATCGTCCTCAACGGGAACCAGCGCGTCCCGGATTCGGCGATGGCCGACTTCTTTCTCTACCCCGAGCCAGCCGAGCTACCCCCATCCGGCAAGCTGGGCGTGCTGCTGAACAGCGACGCGACGGGGGAGGGCGTGCAGGTGGACGGTTTCGCCGAGGACAATGGCGCCAAGGCCGCAGGTTTGCAGACGGGTGATCGGATCATCCGCGTGGGCGATCAGCCGATCGCGAGCTATGCGGACATTCGGATCGCCCTGACCGACGCGCAACCGGGCCAAAGCCTCCCAGTCCAGGTCACGCGCAAGCATCTGCTCGGCGCCGAGGAACGCTTGACCTTCGCGGTGGAGCTGCATTGACGCCGCTGCTGCCGTTTCGCGGCTGGTGTAGACCGCTGGTCGCAACGCCATCCTCGCGCTCAAGATGGGGAACCGTGACGCCGACCATCTGAATACCAGGAGCTCCGTCGCGATCCGCCGCCGTCCGATCGTTGTCATCGATCCTCGTCGCCGACAGCGCGGCGGGTTGAGCCATTCTGGTACCATTCGCCGTCCCGCTTCCGTGCTGGATCCTGCCCATGCCTGAAATAGCTGTCCAGGCCGTTGACGATTCCACGCGACGGATCGTTGCGGCCGTCGATCTCGGCTCCAACAGTTTCCACATGATTGTCGCCCACATCGACGACGGCCATGTGCGCGTCACCGACCGCCTCCGAGAGATGGTCCGCCTCGGCGAGGGGCTGAACGAAGACCGCTCGATCGCGCCCGAGGTCGCGGAGCGGGCGCTGGCCTGTCTCGAACGCTTCGGCCAGCGGTTGCGGGGATTCCCCCCCGGCAGCGTCCGCGCCGTCGGCACCAACACCCTGCGCCAAGTGCGACCCGGCACGGGCTTCATCGAGCGCGCCGAGGCCGCGCTCGGCCATCCCATCGACGTGATCGCTGGCCGTGAAGAGGCTCGTCTCATCTATCTCGGCGTCGCCTACGGTCTGGCGGCGGGCGCCGAGCGGCGGCTGGTGGTCGATATCGGTGGCGGCAGCACCGAGATCATCGTCGGCCTGGGCTTCTCCCCACGGCTGCGCGAGAGCCTGCACATGGGTTGCGTCAGCGTGTCGCGCAAACACTTCGCCGAGGGGCGCATCACCGCCAAGGCGATGCAGCGCGCAGAGCTGTCGGGAGCCCTGGAGGTCAGGCCGATCCGCGAGCTGTTCCGGCGCGCCGGCTGGCAGAAGGCGGTTGGCAGCTCGGGGAGCATCCGCGCCATCGCCGCCGTGGTCAACGCCGAGGGCTGGTGCGGCGACGGGATCTCCGCGCAGTCGCTGACCCGTCTGCGCGATGCCCTCATCGACGCCGGCAAGCTCTCCGCGCTGAACTTCAAGGGGCTCGCCGAGGAGCGCCGACCCGTCTTCGCGGGCGGCGTGGCCGTGCTGCGCTCGGTGTTCGAGTCGCTCGGCATCCAGCACATGCAGGTCTCCGACTACGCCCTGCGCGAGGGTGTGCTCTACGAGATGATGGGGCGTCATCAACAGGGAGACGTGCGTGAGCGCACCGTCAATACCCTCGGCCGCCAGTTCCATGCGGATCAGGCCCACGGGCAGCGTGTCCATGCGACGGCGCAAGTGCTCTATCGTCAGTTGGCGGCTGCCTGGTCGCTGACCGACCCCGGGCATCCGCTGATGCTGTCCTGGGCCGCCCGACTGCACGAGATCGGCGTCATGGTGGCCCACAGCCAGTACCAGAAGCACGGCGCCTATCTGCTGCGCAATGCCGATCTGCCCGGCTTCACGCGCCAGGAGCAGGCCGTGCTTGCGGCGCTGGTGCTGGGACACAGGCGCAAGTTCCCGGTCCAGGAATTCGCCGCCCTGCCCAAGGATGTTCAGGCGGGTGCCCGCCGACTCTGCGTCATCCTGCGTCTGGCGGTCCTGATGCATCGCGGTCGCTCCGCCGATAACAAGCCCAATCCGAGCCTGCTGGCCGAGGGCGAGAAGTTGACCCTGAGCTTCCCGGACGACTGGCTCGCCAATCATCCGCTGACTCAACTGGAACTGGAGCAGGAGGCGGAACGTCTGGCAACGGCTGGAATTCAGTTGAGCTTCGGTTGAGCCGCGAGAACGGTTTGGCCTGGGAGCAAAAGACGTCGTGAAAGCTGGTTTTCCGGTCGGGAGCGGGCCTGGGACGACGCTTTCAGCGGATATTCTTTTCGCTTATCCTGATAGAATCCAGGGTTACGCGGACTTGATCCCGCGTCGATACGACAAGCTCCATGGGCCGCCGCGCGATCCGCGCCGGCCTCTCCGCTGATCACTCTGGAGGATTTAGAAGAATGGCCGCACTCTTTTCCGATGGGTGGATGAAACAACTGAAGGACGCCTGGAACAACGAGCCAGAAGTAAGTGAGAAACTGGCCGAGATCGATTTCAACTCCGTCATCTGCTGTGGCTTCAAGGACGAGGAGAACCCGCGCGGCGTGTTCGTGGTCGAGAAAGGCGTGTGCGTGCGCGCCGGCGACTGGTCCGAGAGCGATCCGCCCGCCAACTGGGACATGCGCGCCGATATGAAGGACTGGTGCAAATGGGTCGAGAATGGCATCGGCATGATGGGGATGGGAACCGCCTTCGCCACCGGCAAGCTGAAATTCAAGATCGGCGACTATAAGGCCATCATCAAGGATCCCCGCATGGCCAACCCCTTCGTTAAGAGCTTCGGCCTGATGCAACAGCTCGACACCGACGAAATCAAGTAAGCGGACTCGCCGGGCTGACCCGGAAAGAAGCCCGCCAACGGTTGTTCCCCCAACCAGGAATACATGGTTAGGGGGAATTGGCCAGGCTGAACCCCAGACGCCCCTCTCCGAGGGGCGTTTTTTGTCTTCTCTTCATGGGTGCGCCTTGGGAAAACGGCGAGTCTGCCGGGTCGAGGCGCCGCGGAGGTCCCGCGTCTGATCGCCCGCCTGGGCGGATGCCTCGGACGCAAGGGCGATGGCAAGCCGGGCGTGAAGACCATCTGCCTCGGTCCGCAGCGCGTCAGCGCGGTAGGCTGGGATGAACAACGTGAATCCCAGCAAATTCCATGTCGTCATGGCTAAGTTTCGCGGTCGTTCAACCCGGCCTAAGGCTCTATTGCCGGTCGTCAACCGGACACGCATAACAGTAGAGTCTCAAGGAAAATGAGACTGTGAACCGGGTTTTAGCCCTGGAAGCGGATGGTGGGACGCCACGAGGCGTCAAGGGTAGTCATCATGTGTTTACGCATCCCAAAGGGGATTTAGGCGTGGGTTTGGTGCATCAATTGCTAAAACAGGCTGGATTCAGGGACAGGAGCGGCTCATGAAATTCATCATCGCCATTGAACCCGGCACCGAGGCCACGGCCTTGGGCGTCGTCGTGCCCGATTTGCCAGGCTGCTTTTCGGCGGGGGAGACCCTGGATGAGGCCATCGACAAGGCGCGGGAGGCGGTTGATCTGTGGTGCGAGACCGTGATTGAAGACGGCGGCGATCTTCCGGCCGCCAAGACCTTGACGGAACATCAAGCCAATCCCGATTTCGCGGGTTGGATTTGGGCGGTGGTCGAGGTGCCGGTGGAGCGTTATTTCGGCCCGGCGGAAAAGCTCAATATCACCCTGCCGCGCCTGTTGCTCGCCAGGATCGACGATTACGCCCGTGCGCATGGTGCAACCCGATCCGGGTTTCTGGCCGAAGCGGCGCGGGCGGCGATGCGATCAGGCGCGGACCTGCGATAGCGGCACCTCACCAGTCCGTTTCATCGTCCTCGTCGTCCGGCCACGGACCTGTGTCGTAGTGCGGGTCGGTGCCAAAACGCAGGTACTTTCCCTCCAGGCCGAACGCCGCTTGCAGTGCGGCCCGGATCTCCGGCAGTGGACCGCGCTCGGGCGTGGCGTCGACGAACAGCGTCGCGTCCATGTAGACCATGAAGGTATCGGTTCGGGTCTCGAAGAGGATGCGCCCACGCGGCACCTCGTCGTATTCGAGAATCTCCAAGACGGGAAATTCGCGCCTGTAATGCGCCACGACACGGGGCCAAGCGTCAACATGGGCATCCGGGCTGTCGAGCTTGGTCTCTCGCCGCTCGGCTTGGCTCAAGACCACCGGCAGTGGCATCAAGCATTGCTGGTGGACCCAGAAGATCCCGATTTGGCCTTCAGGCGTTGTGCCGGGCAAGGTGTTTGGCGCCGCTGTCCGGTCACTGGTCATGCCGGGCACCGTCGTGAGGGCGGACACAAGGTCGATCCGCTCCCGCGCTTTGGGTACCGGAGCATGGCCCGCTCCGGCGTCATTCCACACTCGTTCAGAAGGCGACTGGTCATGACGCTGACAGGATTTAGTCCGATGCCTGTCGTAGCCCCGTCGCCGGGATACTCAGGCGCGGGAAGCCGCTCACCAGCCGTCGCCAGGGCAGCCAGATCGCGACCCCGAGTCCGGCGAGGGCGTAGAGCGCCCAAGTCGGGAGTTGCATCAGCCAGCGCGCGATCAGGCGGATCAGATCGCCCTTGATGGCGATCTTCGAGGCGCGCGCGGAGTATTTGACGAAGGTGACGGCACCCACCCGATCGAGTGTGCGCAAGCCTTGCTGACCAAAGGTCGCGGCCAGCTTGATCGTGTCCTGACCCATCTCACCGGCACGCCGCGCGGTCTTCAGCGCCACGTCGCCGCCAATCCGGTACAGCGTCGCGCTGTGCTCGCCGAAGGTCTTGGCGAAGACGGCCATCCGCTTGAGTGAGGCTGCATCCTCGGTCTGGCCGAGGAGGGTCATGCCGCCGCGTGTCTTGGCCAAGGTAGAGACGTCGCCGAACAAGGCAGTCACCGAATCCAGCGAGCGGGTCTCCTTGACCGTCTTGGCCGACTTGAGCAGCGTCGTGCCCAGCCAGGGCGGAAGCTTGCCGAGCTTGCGCGCCGCCTTGAGGATGGTCGCGCCGCCTTTGACGGCGGTTGCCGCCGCCACAGTCGGCGCCGCCGCACCCGCAGTGCCGACGGTCGCGGCTCCGCTGAGGATCTGCGCCGCGCTGGCGGCGACGCCGATCGTCGCCAGTGCCGCGATCACCTCATCCGTCTCCTTGCCCTGGACCCAGTTGGCCCCCTGCTTGCCGAGATCGCGCAGATCGCCGATGACCAAGAAATCCGTCGCCACCCCAGCGGCTTGCCCAAGGGCCTCGTCGCTGGTGCCGGCCAACAGCCCCTCGCCGAGCTTGCCCGCCTGATAGCGCAGACTGCCACGAACCGCCTTGATCTCCTGTTGCAAGGCTTGGGCGGCGGGATCCGCCTGGACATAGGCGAAGTCCATGAAGAAGCCGAGATAATCGGCCGCCTCGGCATAGTGCTCCTGCTCGACCAGTTGGCGCGCCTCCGGAACCGGATCGATCCGACTGAGCGCCAATACGCTCAGTTGCGCCCGCTGCCAGAGAACACCCACCGCAACCAGGGCGATGAATAGGTGTCGCATCCCGGATGATTGCATAGATAAAAACCGCTATCCGCTGTTCATGGCCCGTGCAGTTTTGCATGAGCTTGTACAGTCTGCGCAGTCAACCAGGAGCCCGTGATGCAAATATCTCTGCACAAGAATGCCCGTACCACACCCGCTGTACGTGCCGAGATTGCAGCAAGCCATGAACCAGCCCGTGTGCTGGCTGCCCGCTACAGCGTCACCGAGCAAACCGTGTATAAGTGGAAGAAGCGCGACTGCGTGCAAGACCGCTCGCACACGGCGCATCGCCTGCAAACGCAGCTCACGCCCGCGCAAGAGACTGTGGTCGTGCAGCTGCGTAAAACGTTGCTGCTGCCGCTGGACGACTTGCTGGCCGTCACTCGTGAATTGATCTGCGACAACGTCTCGCGCTCAGGGCTGGACAGGTGCCTGCGTCGCCATGGTGTGGGCAATCTGAACGCATTGACGCCAGCGCCGCCTGCGCAACAGCACAAGGCTTTCAAAAGCGATGTGCCCGGCTATCTGCACATGGATGTGAAGTACCTGCCGCAGATGCAAGATGAAGCCAAGCGCCGCTACCTGTTCGTGGCCATCGACCGCGCGACGCGTTGGGTGTTGGTGCGCATCTTGGCCGATCAGACAGCCGCCAGCGCCAGGGCTTTCTTGAAGGCCCTGCATCAGGCCTGTCCGATCAAAATCACCACGCTGCTGACCGATAACGGCAAGGAATTCACCGATCGCTTCTGCGCCACCGGCGAGCGAGCGCCGACCGGGCGCCATCTCTTCGACCAGCGATTGTGCCCGTCACGGCATCGAGCACCGGCTTATTGCTCCCCGCCACCCGCAGACCAACGGCATGGTGGAACGCTTCAATGGGCGCATCGCCGACGTGCTCGCCACCACCCGCTTCGACTCTGCGCAGAACCTGGCGGACACCCTCACCGGCTACGTCCGGCTCTATAATCACCAGATCCCGCAGAAAGCCCTGGGACACATCGCACCCATTCAAGCGCTCAAGGACTGGTCAGCAAAACGACCCGAGCTCTTCAAAAAACGTGTCTACAATCTCCAGGGACTTGACACGCTGTGAAGTTTCAGTTGGTAGTGTGCCATCAGAAATCGTTGCGCACATCCATCCAGTCTTCGAATTCGCTATCATCGCCGGCATCCAGTCGTGCTCGAATTCGCTTGATGTCCTCGCGCTCTGCTTCGGATAAGGGCACTTCATCCTCAAACAGCACGTAGCGATCGGAAGGTAAGTGCTTGAGAAACGGGATCAAACCAGGATAAGCGCGCTCGTCGATTTCAAAAGTCACGGTCTTCATGTCAGCTCCAAATGGTTCTCTTAAGCCTTGAATTCGCGCTGAATGCAGTCTAAGCGATCCGTGGCGGCTCCATGGCGCACAATCATTGAGCTGAACGCGCGGTATTGTGTGGGTGCCGAGCAAATTGCTGGACGATCTCTGGTGGCGCCGGCATCAAATGTGCTTCGATGGTATCGGCGGAAAGATCGGCACCGCACGCCCACTCAAGAAAATAGCCTCCGTTGTGAACAGCGGTGAATTCGTCATTATCTTGGAGGGCCGCGAAGACCTCCCCTGACAGATAAGGTTTGATATCAAATAGCCCCATATCGCCGTCTTCAGACGCGACGAGAAGAACATGATTTTCCAAAGGGATGACTTCAGCGATTCTCATTGATCAAGTCCTCTGATCGGAAAAAGCTTTTTACCGTTGACAGCAAGTTCCCAGTCGGCGATTAGCTCATCTTCGTGAATCGCGATCCAGGCGACGACCATCTTGTGTTTCTTTGGAGGCAGCTTGCCAGCAAGCAATTCCCCCTCCGGTATCGAGTAAACAGCGACTTGACCTTGAAACTCAGCATGGATATGGGAGACATTGTGCTTTTCCGTGTCATAGAAAAACATCCGTATCAGAACACCATAAAACATGGATATTGTGGGTATCGACTCGCGTCTCCTGTTTTAAGCTCAATGCCCCGGTCAATCGGCCCCGCTAGACAGGAAAGGTACGCGATACGTACCCTGCCTGGCTATTAGGCGACGTTCTGTAGCAGATTTGCGAAATCTTTTCCAGACGTCGCCCGAGGCAGAGGCTTATTGTCACGCCTGTAGAGTTCAATCATTTCCTCCACGATTTGGCAAAGCTCCTCGAAGACAGCCTTCTCGTCGTCGCCGTGGCAGCCTCCGAACATCAAACCAGGGCAACTTCCCACATAACAGCCGTCTTCCTCGGACCATTCAACGATCTTTGCGTATCGGGCACTGTCTTTCATTGCTGTGATTCCTCGATCGCTTTCTGTACCGCCTTGACGATGTACCGCTGGGCCATACCATTACCCACATCTCGCTCCTCGTTCGTACACGTCAGCCCTGCTGGTCGACGTTGGGGGGGTAGACATGGAGGCCGCGCTTCGATTTGAATCGCGCCCCTTTGGCAACGCAGGGGCTCGAACGAAGTGTGGGAGAGGACGCGGAATCGGCGAGGCGTGTGGTCGATCAATGGTCGGCGGCGCGCCGCATAAGCGTGCTGGCAGAGGAGCTGGCCACCATTGATCTGGGCGATCAGCGGCTGAATCGACGGGCGCGCCGGGTGTTGGAGCAACTGGGAGCGAAGCCCACCGTGAGCATTCCCACGGCCTGTGGCGGCTGGGGCGAGACCCGCGCCGCCTACCGGCTGTTCGACCAAGACAGCGTGACCGCCGAGCGCGTGCTGGCGCCCCATATCGCCTGCACCGAAGCGCGTCTGCGCGCGCATCCGCGCGTGCTGTGCATCCAGGATACGACCGAGCTCGACTTCACGACCAAGAAGACCCTGATCCCGGATCTGGGGCCGCTGAACTATGAGCATCGCTGGGGGATGTTTCTGCATCCGACGCTGGCGGTGACGCCGCAGCGGGTGCCTTTGGGGCTGCTGGATCTGCATACCTGGGTGCGTGAGCCGGGGAGTCTCGGGCAGGACAAGGGAGCGCACCGTCCCTTGGAAGAGAAAGAGAGCGTGCGCTGGGTCGATGGATTCGCCCGCGTCAATGACCTGGCCGAGCGCCTGCCCGAAACCCGCTTGACCTACATGGCCGATCGCGAGGGCGATCTCTACGAGCTGTTTGTCGAGGCGCCCTGTCCCGAGCAGGGTGCCGACTGGCTGGTGCGCGCTCAACATCACGAGCGCCTGCTCACGGATGGGAGTCGCCTGCGTGCGGCGCTTGATGCGGCCGAGGCGCTCACCGAGATCGCCTTCGCGTGTCCGCCCGCGAAGAAGCGGCGGGCACGCACCGTCACCCAGCAGATCAAGGTCGCGCGGGTCACCTTGCAGCCCCCACACCGTCCTGATCGCACGTTGCCGACGGTCACCGTGACGGCCTTGCTCGCGACCGAAGTCGATCCGCCGGGCGATGAAGCTCCGCTCGACTGGCTGCTGTTGAGCAACCTCCCGGTCGAGACCCCGGAGCAAGCGGCTGAAAAGCTCGCGTGGTATCTCTGCAGGTGGCAAATTGAGCTGTTTTTCAAGATCTTGAAAAGCGGCTGTCAGATCGAAGAACTGCAGTTGGAGCGGCGCGCGCGTCTGGAGCCCGCCATCGCCTTCTACCTCATCATCGCCTGGCGAGTCTTGTTCCTCACCCAGCTCGGACGCGACTGTCCCGAGCTGCCCTGTGACGTCGTCTTCGACGACGCGGAGTGGAAAGCCGTCTACCTCGTCACCCAGCGCCAGCCCCCGCCCGAGCAGCCGCCGTCTCTCGACACTCTGGTGCGCATGGTCGCTACCCTGGGCGGATTCCTCAATCGCAAAAGCGATGGCTTCCCCGGCTCCAAGGCCATGTGGATCGGACTGCAGCGCGCGGCCGACTTTGTACTCGCCTTGGAGGCACAACGATCCGTGAGCGGGAGTTATGGGTAACGGTATGACCGCTGGGCATCATCTCCGGGTTTTCCGGAGACAGTGACTGGCTTTGTGACGCGTGGGTGTACATAGCTTCGGTGACTTCCTTTTCCGCCGCGATCAACAAACCCGGCTTGTTCCAGCATGGCCATCATTTCACGAATTTTTGGGGGAACCGAAATTCAGTCTGGTTATTCATCGCACAGCGACCAAGGTAAGCCGCTGCTGAGATGCCCGCCCGCAGTATAGGTTCGCTTTTAAGGCAGTTGTTAGGCTTTGCGCTCTGTTTTGCGAAGAACGCGAGTTAGCGTCCGCAGAGCATCATTAACCGACTCGGAATCCGGAAAGATCTCCGCTACGTCAGAGGCTAGAAGTACGACAGTAGCGTTGCCTTCAAACGCCTTGGCGTATTTCCCGCGAACACCTCCTGGCATGTTCTCGAAGTCATATTCTTTCCGCATTTCGTCTGGATCTTTAGTAACTCGATTGCTGTTCATAGAAAGAACGCTCCTTCGTGGTAGCTTTTCTGGCGCTGATAATTCGGATGGTCTCGTTGCGAAACGTGTGCGAGACAACGACGACGCTTCCTGTAGTAGCCACCCCAATAATCAGGAAACGATCTTCTTCTTCGGAGTGATCCATGTCTGGAAAAGTAACAGATAGCGTATCCTGAAAGACGCTGATCGCTTCGGTGAACGAAATCTTGTGCTTTCGTTCGTTTTTCGCTGCCTTCCGGTTGTCCCACTCGAACTTCATATGCTGCTAGCTCATTCCTGTCTTCCGCTACTCTACCGGCCCAACAGTTGATTAGGCGGCTTCTTCTCTTCGATCTCTCCGGCGGATTTCTGGAATTGAGTAAACTGTCCCCGGAACTTGGGAACTTGGGAACTTGGGAACTTGTACACTCAATGGTATAGGGACGTAGGGCGGATGTCCGCAGGACGATCCGCCCCAGCCAGCCGCCGAGATGGCGGAACCTACGCGGGCTGAGCAAATTGTTAGGATTTGTACTCAGTCCCACTCACCATTAGAGCTATTTTCCGCTTCTTCGTGGGCCAACCAGTCTTGAAAATACTTATCTCCATCGTTCTTCCAATGCAAATAAACGCTTCGGATATCTTTCAGACTACGAAATGTATTGCGACCTGTTGAAAATCCTGGATAGAATTCGGAAAAACCTCGTGCAAAATTTACTTCTAGAACCCAAGTGTTTTCCATGTCGTTTTCAGTGTGAAGGATAAATTTTCTATGGCCTCCTACGACTTTAGCTCCACAAACAGCATGAGAATGTTCATTAAGAGTTCGATTTTTATCTAGCTCAATATCATTCCACTGTTTTACGTAACGACGATACACGTGAAAGATCGCTTCGACTGTTCTCGAGTCTTCAATGACTGCTCCAGACGTTGTATATTCCCAGCGTTTTCCATCCCAAGGTTTTTTACCGATCCAGTATGTTGAGTTTCTTGCCATGTCAATGCTCGATTCGACGCTTGGTAGAAATTATGGATAGTGCGCTTTCTCGATCCTAAAGTTACTTAGGAGCCTAGGGAGACGCTGATTTATTCGAAAGCCGACGGGGCGCCCTCCGCAGAATCAGCATGTTGGAGCGACTCTGGCGCCCGAAAACCGAATTAATCAGCGCTTCCCTAGCAAGAATAACTTGAACAACCTGGAGCGGCGGCGCTTGCTATTTATGGCATCTGTGGCACTGCGCGATCGCCAAGTGTTCAACTTGTTTTTACTAGGATCCTTAGACAGAATCCATAATTATGGTGCTAGACAGATTCCGGGTTGGTATAACTTTTAGAGTCCTTCTATTTTGCTGAAAGAAATATCGCCAGACAAGAAATCGATCAGACAGCCTTTATCCCATAGCTCTACTTCGTTATTCTCAGCAAGTTTTTTGGCGCTATTTAGAAAATCGTTGTTGGTTATAACTATTCCGTAGTCGCATTCGTAATGGGATAGCGAGGCAACGACTTCCTGCACGGCTTTCAAGTTAACTTTTGCGCTAAAGCGCTTGCATTGAACTGATATCCTTGAACCATTCGGGCTAACTAATATGAGATCCGAACCAAAATCACCAGTTTTTGGCGTGGTGCTCACATGGAAACCAAGCTGCTCAAACATAAGCGCAACAAGCTGCTCAAATTCCGGCCCTGTCATTTTCCCGATTGACAAGACATCAATTGCTCCAGACGATTGAAGTTTCTCAATTTTATCTGGTCTAGTAAGCTCCATCCTTAGTCGAGGGATATCTGGGTGAAAAGGTTCATTGGCAACAAGAATCTTAAGCAGCGTCTCACCTGGCTCTCGATGCCTGACTGTTATCGCTTCATCAATTTTATTTGCCAAATCGCCATGTGCAACCAGGCTGGCATGCTCAGTAGCAACCTGAACCGCGTCAGAGAGCGTGCCCATCTGCATCAAGACTCGACAGAAGATTTCGTGCATCTCACGAACAACAGACTCTTTGTTAAAAGCATTTTTAGTAAAACAATACTTTACCCCAACGATTCCTCGTTCTTTGTTGATGAAGTGCACCCAAGAAATTAGTCTGGAAAAAGCCCTTCTGTACTCTGCCTTGCCTATATCAGAACTGGTAATTTTTACCATTTTTTCAAATAATGAAGCCCGCCATTCATTTCGGTCAGGCCCCCTCATGCTAAGCTTGAATGGTTTGTGAAAATCGTCAACCATATAGAAGGAGTTCGAGACATACTCGAGAGCAATTAGCATTGCTTTATCGGCAAGACTCTGATGTTCGCTCTGTTCTATTGAAATCATCAGCCTATTGTTTGGTTCATGGTATTGTGCTGCTTCTTTATGCATCGCGAGGCGCTCATTTTTTTTTGAGATTCTTCTGTCGATCATGCGGCCATATATTCTGGGGCTAGCCAGTAGCGACTCGAAACAGCGATCCAAGGAGTGTCGCGCGCCTCGTGATATGGCCTGGCCGCAGGAGCCCCGGCGGTATCACGAGGCGCACGACACTCCTTGCAAGTTCCGATCAGAAGCCAGACATCACTCTCTCGCCTCACTTTGCCTATAGTCTCGCCCGATACCAGACGCCGTCAACCAACTGAAATCCAACCCAACACGCAACGCCCAAGCCTCATCATTCAAACCATCCCCCTGGCTCTGCGCCCAAGAGGAACCCCCACATGTCCGACGGCCGCCCCGATCCCGATGAACTCCTGGAGCGAATCAAGGAAGAAGAGCAGCGCGCCGCGCGCGGTCGGCTCAAGGTCTTCTTCGGCGCCTCGGCGGGGGTCGGCAAGACCTACGCCATGCTGTCCGCCGCGCGGGCGCAGGCGGAGCAGGGGGTCGATATCGTCGTCGGGGTCGTCGAGACCCATGGCCGTCGGGAGACCGAGGCGCTGCTGACGGGGCTGGAGCGGCTGCCGCTCAAGGAGCTGGAGTACCGGGGGCGGGTGTTGCGGGAGTTCGATCTCGATGGCGCCCTGGCGCGCCGTCCGGCGCTGATCCTGATCGACGAGCTGGCGCACTCCAATCTGACGGGGTCGCGTCATCCCAAGCGCTGGCAGGATGTCGAGGAGCTGCTGTCGGCCGGGATCGACGTCTATTCGACGGTCAATGTCCAGCACCTGGAGACGCTCAACGACGTGGTGGGCGGCATCACCGGCATCCGCGTCTGGGAGACGGTGCCGGATCATGTCTTCGATGCCGCCGACGAGGTGGTGCTGGTCGATCTGTCGCCGGATGAGCTGTTGCAGCGGTTGAAGGAGGGCAAGGTCTATCTGCCCCATCAGGCCGAGCGGGCGATCCAGAACTTCTTCCGCAAGGGCAACCTGATCGCGCTGCGCGAGCTGGCGCTGCGGCGCACCGCCGACCGGGTCGACCGCCAGATGCTGGAGTACCGGCGCGATCAGTCGGTGGCGCCGGTGTGGCAGACCCGTGAATCCATCCTGGCCTGCGTCGGCCCCGGCGAGAGCGCCGAGCGCATCATCCGCAGCGCCGCCCGTCTCGCGGCGCGCCACGATGTGCCCTGGCATGCGCTCTATGTCGAGACGCCCTCATTGCAGCGCCGCTCGCGGGCGCAGCGCCAGCGCATCCTGACACGGCTCAAGCTCGCCCAGGAGCTGGGGGCGGAGACGGCGACCCTGTCCGGCAGCGACCCGGTCGAGGTGGTCGTCGCCTACGCGCGCAGCCATAATCTCTTCCGCATCCTGGTCGGACGCGATCGGGTCAGCGCCTGGCGCCCCTGGTTCCGCTCCTTCGCCGATCGGATCGGCAGCCAGGGGCCGGAGCTGGAGGTCATCCAGGTGGCGCATGACGAGGCGCGCGCGCCGGTCGCCCGCCCAGGAACGGACGGACGAAACCTGGCGCGACCGGCTGAAGGCGCCCTGGCGGTCCTATGCGATGAGTCTGCTCATCTGCGCCACGGCGGCGGCCGTGACGGCGCCGCTGCACTCGATGTTCGAGCTGGCCAATATCGCCATGCTCTTTCTGCTGGCGGTCGTGATCGTCGCGGCGCGTTACGGACTTGGACCCTCGATCATGGCGTCCTTTGTCAATGTCGCCGCCTTCGATTTCCTCCATGTGTCGCCGCGCTTCTCCTTTTCGATCCAGCGATATCCAGTACCTGCTCACCTTCGCCGTGATGCTGGGCGTGGGGCTGGTGACCGCGCAGCTCACCACGGGGATGCGCTATCAGGCGCGGATCGCCAGCCGTCGCGAGCGGCGCGCGCGCGCCCTCGCGGAGCTGTCGCGCGACCTCTCCGGCGCGCTGCTGCCGCAACAGATCGCGGAGACCAGCCAGCGTTTCGCCGAGACCCAGTTCGGCGCGCGCTCGGCCCTCATCCTGGCCGACGACAGCGCGCTCTTCGGCGCCCGCGTGCTGCCCGCGCCGGCCCGATCTGCCGCTCGACGTCGGGATCGGCAAGTGGGCCTTCGACCATGGCGCCGAGGCGGGCTGCGGCACCGATACCCTGCCGGGCAGCCCGCTCCTCTATGTCCCGCTCCAGGCGCCGATGCGCGTGCGCGGCGTGCTGGCGCTGGAGCCGCGCGATCCGCGCCTGCTCATGATTCCCGAGCAGCGGCGTCTGCTCGACACCTTCGCGCGGCTCATCGCGATCGCGCTGGAGCGGGTTCACTACGTGGAGGTGGCCCAGACCACGACCTTGCAGATGGAGTCCGAGCGTCTGCGCAATGCCTTCCTCTCGGCGATCTCGCACGACCTGCGCACCCCGCTCACCGCGCTGGTGGGTCTGGCCGATTCGCTCGCGATGACCCGACCGCCGCCGACCGCCGAGCAGGCCGAACTTGCCGCCGCCATGCGCGAAGAGGCGCTGCGGATGAGCGCGCTGGTCAACAATCTGCTCGACATGGCGCGTCTGCAATCCGGCACGGTCCGGCTCGACCGCCAATGGCAGCCGCTGGAGGAGATCGTCGGCGGTGCGCTGCGGGCGATGCAGACGGCGCTCGCCCGGCATCGGGTGAGCGTCGCGCTGCCGGAGGATCTGCCGCTGCTCGAACTCGACGCGGTGCTGATGGAACGGGTGCTCTCGAACCTCCTGGAGAACGCGGCCAAGTACACCCCGCCGGGCAGCCAGATCCGCATCGGCGCCGCGACCGTCGCACCGGATCGGGTCGAGCTGTGGGTCGAGGACAACGGCCCGGGCGTGCCGGCCGGGAAAGAGGAGGCGATCTTTCAGACCTTCGAGCGCGGCCGAAAGGAGGGCACGACGCCGGGCATCGGCCTGGGACTCGCGCTCTGCCGCATCATCGTCGAGGCGCATGGCGGGAGCATTCGCGCCGAATCGATCCACGCCGAGTCGGGTCAGGGTGGCGCGCGCTTCGTGATCTCCCTGCCGCGCGGCGAACCGCCCGTCGTCGAGATCGCCGATGAGGAAGCACCCCAGACGCTGGAATTGCCGGGATGAGCGATCCAGGCGCCGTCGTACTCGTGGTCGAGGACGAGCCGAAGATCCGCCGCTTCATCCGGCTGTCGCTGGAGCGGGAGGGTTGCCGGGTCGTCGAGGCGGATTGCGTGCGGCATGCGCTGAGCGAGGCGGGCACCTGCCATCCGGCGCTGGTGCTGCTCGATCTCGGCCTGCCCGACGGCGATGGCATGGACTTCATCCGCGCGCTGCGCGGCTGGTCGGAGATCCCCATCATCGTGCTCTCGGCGCGCACGACCGAGCGCGACAAGGTCGCCGCACTCGATGCCGGCGCCGACGACTATCTGACCAAGCCCTTCGGCGTCGCGGAGCTGCTCGCCCGCGTGCGCGCCCAACTGCGACGCCAGGCGGCTGGCAGCGTACCGGGTGCCGTCATCGCGTTCGGCGCCATCCGTCTCGACCTCGGACGCCGGATCGTCGAACGCGCCGGCCAGCCGCTGCACCTGACGCCGATCGAATACCGGCTGCTGGTCTACCTCGCGACCCATCCGCATGTCGTGCTGACCCACCGCCAACTGCTCAAGCAGGTGTGGGGACCCTCCCATGCCGAGCACAGCCACTACGTCCGCGTCTACATGGCCTCGCTGCGCAAGAAGATCGAGGAGGATGGGTCGCGGCCGCAACATCTCATCACGGAAACCGGGATCGGCTATCGGTTTCTTCCTTGATGCGGAAGGGACGAATTGGATCGAGGGCGCCCACTGATGGCCCCCGGCCACGCTCTAACGCGAACGTTGGCGCCCCACTCTCATTCGCCGCGACTCGATTCCTGTTCCTGCCTTCTCAGAAGGCGGATGATCCGTCGCTCGTTCGCCAGCCCTGCAAACATCAGCAGCACGACAACAGCGGCAAAGACCAAGAGGGTCAGCACCACGATCGGCAGCATCGCCACCATGACCGTCGCTGTCGATTCGGGCAAGGTGCCGGATTTGATGTGCTCGAAAACGAGCCAGGGATTGATCAGATACGGCGCCTTAAGCCATAGCCACGCGGCCAGTGCTGCCAGCAACAGCAAGATGATGCCTCCCGCGAGCGGCCAGGACTTGGCCAGCCTTTCCCGCTTCGCAAGATACAAGGTGTCTGCTGGTGAGCGACTCATCATTTCTATCCTTCCGCCTGCGGTGTGAGTTGACGGGAAATACGCCGGAAGCGACTTGCCTGGACTTGGATCAATCCGTCGTCGTCATGACCGCCGACGCTGTCCCGAGACGCCGCGCGGAGCGGTGATCGTCGAAGATGCAGGGCGGTTCGCGGTGCCCGCCCCTGATGACCAAGACGGAATGATGGGGCCTCTATCGCCAGGCGTTGGATGCCGATTACACTGAAGCGCATCTGGTGATTCTGAGGCGACGCGCCACGGCGGTCGACCGCAATTCCAAGCGCATCATGGAAATCGCATTGGAGTTCCATGGCTGCTTTCGGTTCGCGGGTGTTCATCCGCTGCGGGGAGGCTTCGTCTGGCGTAAGATCCGATCAGACCGTCGGCTGTCGCTCCCGATCGAGGTCCCATGATCCTTCCATCGCCGCCGCCCGCGGGAGATCGTGACGACCGATACGGGCCTTGCGTGCCATGCCTGGTGTATTGGCGGCTCTATCGTCTTATTCGTCGCGGGCAGCAGGCGGCGGATCGGCCCTAGGTAGATGAGGCGATGCGGCCTCTGCTCGAATCAGGACGGGAGCACCCATGACACCCGCGTTGCGCGATGCCCTCCAGTATTGCCCCAATCTGCCGACCTTGCCGGGCGTGGCGGTCCGCATCCTGGAGATGGGGCGCAACCCCGATGTCAATGTCGGCGTCCTGGCGGGGCTGCTCGCGCGGGATCCCGCCTTGTCGAGCCGGATGCTGCGGGTGTGCAACTCCCCGCTGTATGCCCAGCGCCGGACCGCGACCAATCTGCATCAGGCCGTCATGCTGCTCGGTCTCAACTCGACCATGACGATGGCGCTCAGTTTCACCCTGTCCGAGGTCTACCACTCGACCTCCGTTCAGCGTCGGGTGCTGGATCATGTCTGGCGGCGGGCGGTCATCGCGGCGCTGATCGGCCGCCTGCTCGGCGAGAGAATCGGCCTGAGCGCGCTCGATGAGCTCTATCTCGCGGCCTTGCTGCAAGACCTCGGCATCCTGGCGCTCTATGCCTCCGTCCCCGAGCGCTACACCCCACTGCTTGAGCGTTTCGACACCCATGATGGTCTGATCGACCTTGAGCGCGCGACCCTGGGCGCCGACCACGGCGAGGTTGGGACTTGGCTGATGCGTCACTGGGGGCTGCCCGAGCGGCTGGCGGTCACCGCGTCCGCCGTGCACGATCCGGATGCGCAGTCGGTCCCCGAGGAGCTGCGGAGTTCCGTCTATTGCGTCGCCGTCGCGGGATTGCTGGCGGACTGTTTCCTGATGAGCGGCGGTCGGGAGGAGGGGATGGACGCGGCGGTCCTGGCCGCGCAGCGCTGGTTGGGTCTGGAGCAGGAGGCCATGGAGTCCTTGGTCGAGCAGACCGTCGCGGCGCTGCCTGAGCTGAGCACGTTTTTCGAGATGGAGATCATCTCACCCAAGATGGCCGCCGGACTGGTCGACCAGGCGCGCGAGATTCTTGCGACCCGCAATCTCCGCCTCATCCATCAGGCCGCCGAGCACCACCAGAAGGTGATCGAGATGGAGCAGGCCGCCGAGCTGCTGCAGAAGGCGGCCATCCACGATTCCCTGACCGGGCTGCACAACCGGCGTCACTTCGATCAGATCCTGGAGCTGGAATTCAACCTGTCGACGGACAACGCCTGGCCATTGACGCTCGGCTTCATCGATCTGGACCACTTCAAGCAAGTGAACGACACCGAGGGGCATGTGACCGGCGACTCGGTCCTGGTCAGGATCGCCTCCGTGCTCAAGAAGAATCTGCGCGAGCGCGACTACATCATGCGCTACGGCGGCGAGGAGTTCGTGGTGCTGCTGCCCGGCCATGGTCGGGACGAGGCCCATCGCGTCTTCGAGCGGCTGCGCCTAGCCGTCGCCAGCACCCAGCACAAGGGAGAGTCAGGCCAACCCTTGTGTGTCACGACCTCGATCGGACAAGTCTCGCACATGGACGGCGAGCAGCACTTCGACGATCCCATCGACCTGGTCCGCGCCGCCGACCGTGCCCTCTACGATGCCAAGCGTCAGGGACGCAACCGCATCGTCATCTATACCTGAGCCCAGTTTTGGGTTGTCAGATTGGAACTGTTCAAGTCGCCAATCGCGGCAGATGGGGCGCTAGCCCTGATATCTCGCCAGGGGGTTGAAAAAGGGCCGTTCTTTCAGGCACAACGGATGTGCAATCAGGCAATGATGCGCATGGGCGAGGACGGCCCTTCGATGACGGAGTGTGCTGAGGTTCAGATGGAATGTCACGGCTTGGGATGACGCGAGGTGGTGGGGCGTTTTCGTCGGCCCTGCTATGCGCCCCGCGCACACTTGGCTACAGGGCACCGAGTTGGTCGGCGCGAAGCCTTGACCGGGTATGCGCCGTTAGCGAGGTGCGGCGGTATCCCCGCGACGGCCGATCTCACGCCCGTCGCGAGTCTCCGAGTCGAGCTCAGGTTTGAGCGCCTCAGATCCTGACGCCGCGGGTCATCAGTTGGCGTCGAACGATGGGGTCTGTTCGATTCTTCGAGGTCGCGGCCTTCATGAATACCACGACACGATCGATATCGCGAATGACGCCGAGCAGCACGGAATCGTCGGTGTAAAGGGTGCTCAAGGATGCGAATGCGAGCTCCATCAGCGTCTCGTCCGCGCGGGCGACACCGATCGCGTAGGCGATATTGCAGGCAAGTCCTGGCTGCTGATAGTGCACGCGGTTGGCGAAGCGTCGCCAGGCCGCGATCCAGCCGTCCCATTCGAGCGTGGAGACATTGTTATGGCTGGTGCGCAGGAAGAGGATAACTTTCAGGAACTCTTCCTTCCACGCCCACTTCGGCGCGCGCGCCTGGGCGCGAATGCGCTCGACGACCCGTCCGTGATACTGCTGGCAGTGGTCGCACTGATAATAAAGCGACAGGGCATAGGCGATGTATTCGCGCTCCAGCTCGCTCAGCGTAAAGGGGTCGGACTCCCCTGGCGCACCGGAAAAGGTGTGCGCGTGTAATTCGTTAAGGACATCATTGAAGGGTTGCCCCTGAATGGACGCACGTACTGCTTGACCTGCCACCTTAGAACCTCTCGAACGAACAATATCATCATATTCTGATGCTACGCGCGGTCGCGCCGGTTCGCAACACGACTTCTCCACCCTTCGGTCGATTGTGTAACGGCGGTCACGCTCGCCGCGCGCGGATTTGTCAGCCTGGCACCATGCGCGCGATCGTGGACGGCCCTATCCGATCGAGTCGGCGCTTGGCGTCTCGGTCGCCAGATATGCTTGATCTAGCCTGGGCAGCGGACGCTGCTCGAAGGCCGCCTCGAACGCCGCGAGCCGTTTGTAGATGGATTGCAACTCGACGATCGTGGTCCAGGACGTGACCAGGTACTGGAAAGACGAGGACACCTGACCGAAGGCAGTCAGGATTTGTTGCAGGATGCCGAAGGTGACCTTGCCAGCGGCGATGGTCGGAACCAGGATCAGATAGACGAAGATATTGTCCGCCTGCAGATAGGTGTAACGGGCGATGTTGAAGTAGAAGTAATGAAAATAGAGCCGGAAATAGTTCTTCCGGACATTGCTGAAGAGGTCCGCGAGCGTTGGCGGGCGCGCCCGGTCGACATCATCCTCGCCGTAGACGAGTTCCTTGCGATAGGCCGCCTCGACACGCTGGTTGCGGAAGTAGAGACCCGGCAGCCGGATCCCCGCCACCGCGAGCAGGCCAGTGCCGAACAGCGACCAGACCAGGGCGGCGGTGAACAGGGGCGCGGCGATCGCGCCGACGACGGGCAGTTCCACGACATGAGACGAGAGGGCGAACAACACCGGCAGAAAGGCGAACAGGGTCATGACCGACTCGACGATGCGCACCCCCAAGGTCTCCATGATGTCGGCGAAGCGCATGGCGTCTTCCTGGATCCGCTGCGCGGCTCCCTCGATCGAGCGCACCTCATCCCAGCGCGCGACATAATAGTTGTTCATGGCGGTACGCCAGCGGAACACATAGTGGCTGACGAAAAAGCTGGTGACCACGACGACCAGGATGGCCACAAAGGCGATCTCGGCGAAATCGACCAGGAGCGAGAACAGCTCGTCGGAGGTCACGACCGTGTCCCCGGAGAGCGCGTTCTGCACCGTATCGAAGAAGGGCCGGCGCCATTCGTTGATGGCCACCGAGACCTGCACGGAGAAGTAGGTCGAGAAGAGGATCAGCGAGGATCCGACGATCGACCACCAGCGCCAGGGATGCGGATCGAAACGGAACCAGAAGGCCGCGAACAACAACGTGGCCAGCGCGTAGTAGAGATAGAACCAGATGAATTGCGGCGTGACGAAATAGCCAAGACCGATCACTGCCGGCGCATCAGGATCCGGTACGGGAAAGCCGAGCGACGCGCCCAGCGACGCGCCCAAGACATACCAGACCAGGATGGCGAGGGCGGACCAGCCCAGCGCGCTGGAGAAGAACAATCCGGGTCGCGGAAAAAAGGAACGGAACAACGCTTATCTCCCTGGATGCACAAGACCGGCGCGCAGACTCGCGCGAATTCGACCGAACCGCAAGCACCTGCGATGGGGCGCGGGTTGCGCATGCGATATCGGGGCGGAGGTCGGCGTCAGAGCCCGCTGTCGGATCGAGCGGCCCGCTGGGCACTCAGCTCGGTGGCGATATAGGCGAGCGACACGCCAAGCTCGCGGGTCCAGGAGAGCTCGATGGACCACGCCGGGGATGGCTCCCAACGATGCACCGCGCGGCCTTCGCCGCGACGGATCGCGGCGAGCCGGGCGGTCGGTGTCGAGGCGTAGTCGGGAAAGCGGCTCTGGTCCGCGCCGTCGCCGTAGATCTGGCGCAGATCGTTGTAGATGTCGTCGAATCGCAGTTGCGTCGAGACCGAATAGGCACGGACGATCTTGTAGATACGGTTGGAGTAGCCCAGCACATAGAGCTGATTGGCGCCGTCCGCAAACACCAGGGCCAGACTGTCGCCCATGGCCTGACGGATGAGCGGCGGCGGCGGGGACTGGAGAACGCCGTTGATGTCGCCACCCAGACAGTAGCGACCGAAGACCATCTTAAGGCACTGTTCGGCGGCGCTTGCCTGAACGGCGAGGAGCAAGGATCCGATGGCCAGCGCGCGCCCGAGGGCGCGGGCATCCCATCGCCAAACCATCGCGCCTAGCCGCCAGCGGAGCGATCCCGCCGGAATGAGTGATCGAATCGAGCCATGTGTCGCCAAGGGTCAGACTCCCTCCAGCACCAGCGCCCCGCGGGGCTGCGGCGCTGGCGGAGCGGTCGGCTCCGGTAAGGGCTCCAGCGCAACCTCGCCCCGCCAGAGTCGGGTCATGAGGCCATGTACCCTGACCGGGCTGCCGCTGGTCCAGAAACGCTCGCGTCCGCGTCTCTCCGGGGATGCCTGTAGACCGGCCTCGCGCAGACGTCGATGGACTTGCCGGGCGACCGCCACCCCCGAGTCGAGGATCAGGGTATCCGGACCGGCCAGCTCCTGGATCAATGGCGTCAGGAATGGGTAGTGGGTGCAGCCCAACACCAGCGTGTCGACATGGCGCGCCAGCAGGGGCGCGAGGTATTCTGCCAAGAGCGCGCGGGTATGGTCCCCATCCAGATCGCCGGCCTCGACCCGCTCCACCAGACCGGGGCAGGGCTGGAGCAGGATCTCCGCCCCCTCGCCGACTCGCCCCAGCAGGACGGAGAAATTGTGGCTGGCGAGCGTCTGACGGGTGGCGAGCACCCCGATCACGCCGGAGCGCGTCCGCTCCACCGCCGGCTTGACCGCCGGCTCCATCGCGATGATCGGCACCGGGTAACGGGTGCGGAGCACGCGGGCAGCGGCACCGCTCGCCGTGTTACAGGCCACCACGATCGCCTTGGCCCCTTGGTCGAGCAGGAATTCGGTGATGGCGATCGCTCTGGACTCGATGGCCGACATGGGCTTATCCCCATAGGGCGCATGCCCCGAGTCCGCCACATAAAGCAAATCCTCGCCGGGCAGTTCGCGCCGCATCTCGCGCAGCACGGTGAATCCACCCAGCCCTGAGTCGAAGACACCGATCGGATGGTTGGAAGTCATGGGTTTTCCTTGGCGCGAGTTCGACTTTGTCAGATTGTTAGAGCCGCCCATTCACGATGGGTGCGTATGGAAGAAGTATTACTTTGGACGCGGTGAAAAGCTACTGTCGCTCGGCGTCGACCCCGACGTGACCGGTCACGAAGACCTTCATCCTCATGGGGATGTAGAATCGACAACGACATGTGACAGATCGCGCCGCGCCGCTGCCCGACGATCTTGGTCAAGGTTCCGATCTCGATCTCGATCTGCTCCCGCGACGGCCTTCAGTGCGCCTGATGCCAACCCAATCGGACACCGCTTGGGAGTGCTGATCGATCAAATGGATTCACTGGCTAAGAGTCGAGTAACCCTCCCGCCATGCCGGAACCCACCACACTGCAAATGGTTGCCAGCAAGGCACTCGGTGGCGCCGAACGCTGGTTCATTCGCTTCAGTGCCGCGCTCGCCGATCTTGCGGTGCCCGCCGCGCTGGCGATCCGCGACGCAAGCGCCCTGGATCGGCTCGACTTCGGGTCTCTGCCGGTCCATCGGCTGCCCTTCCGCACCACTTGGGATCCCTTCTCCCGGCTCGCCGTCGCCCGGCTGATCCAACGCCTTCGCCCGGACATCGTCCAAACCTACATGGGTCGCGCGACCCGGCTGGCCCGGCTGCCCGAGCGCGGCGGGCCGGTCCATCTCGCCCGGCTCGGCGGCTATTACGCGCTCGCTCCGTACCGACACGCCCACGGCTGGATCGGCAATACCAAAGGGCTGTGCGACTGGATGATCCAGCAGGGCCTGCCAGCGGATCGGGTCTACCACATCTATAACTTTGCCGATCCAGCCCAGCCTGTCGCACCCGAGATGGTCGCCGAGCGGCGCGCTTTTCACGGCATTCCGGAGGATGCCTGGGTGTTAGTGACCCTCGGGCGCCTGGTCCCCGTCAAGGGACATGCCCATCTGATCGACGCGATGCGACGGCTGCCCGAGACCATTGCGGGCCGCCCGTTGCGGCTCGTCATGGTTGGCGATGGACCCTTGGGGTCGAGCCTGCGGGAGCAGGCCGAGCGGGACGGCCAGAGCGACCGCATTCTCTGGGCCGGTTGGCAGCGCGACCCGGCGCCCTATCTCCAGATGGCGGATCTGGTCGTCTTTCCCTCGCTCGACGCCGAGACCCTGGGTAACGTGATCCTGGAAGCCTGGGCCT
Source organism: uncultured Gammaproteobacteria bacterium (assembly GCA_963818415.1). Taxonomy (GTDB): domain Bacteria; phylum Pseudomonadota; class Gammaproteobacteria; order Chromatiales; family Chromatiaceae; genus CAWFSC01. The sequence goes on from CAWFSC010000021.1 coordinate 428,857, forward strand.
GGGGCAAACCCCTGGTGACGGCGAACTTCCGTGGCGCGCGTGAGCTGGCCCGTCACGGGGAGGATGCTTGGTGCGTACCCTGCGGAGATGACGTGGCGCTGGCGGAGGGGGTGCGACTGACCCTCTCGGATTCCGCGCTGATGGCGGCCATCGCGGAGCGAGGCCGCGAACGGGTGGAACGCGAGTTCGGCCGCCAAGCCATCATGGAGCAATACCTGAACCTCTACCGCGATCTGGCGGGCCGGCCGTGAGCCGCCGAGAGCATGTCATGCGATCTTTCCAATAGGCAAGAACCGGCCTTCAGAATAGGGCTTGTTGAGCCATGATCGCGGGTAGCCGAGTGGGGGATTTGATGCGCAGTTGTTTGTTCACATTCATCCGACCAAAGACGACCTCGATATTGTCGACGCCCACGCCGAACTCACCCGCCAGAAATCGCACCATATGGTCGGTCGCCCTGCCGGCGCGTGGGGCGGCGGTGACGCTGACTTTGAGCTGATGGCCCTTGGGTTTGCCGATGGCATCCTGCTTGGCGCTGGGCTTGCCGAGAATGTTGAGCACCAGCGTCTCGCCGTCCCAATAGAAAAACGCCGCCGTGGCCGTGCCCCTGTCGCTCGGCTCTTTCATCCTCGCGCCTGTTTTCATGGAAATTCCTTGATCCTCATGAGCCCTAGACAAGCACCTGGCGCGTCCGCCTGAAATAACGATCAATGGCTTGCTCGGTGCGTTGGTCGATCATGGCCTCGGGGCGCTTGCCGCGCGGGCAGGCGAGTCGTGGCGTCGTCCCGAACAGGCGGCAGATCAGCGGACGTTCGGCGTAGACCTGGCAACCTTCGGCACCCAAGTGTGGGCAGCTCCACTCGGCGAGTGCCGCCGCATGTTCCGCGTCACTTCTGATCGGGAGCATGGCCATCTCTTCGCTTGAGGCCGTCACCGGTCCGCAACAGTCATGACATCCGGGCTCACAGGCGAATGCGGGGATCTGTCTTCGGAGAAAACGGATTGTCTGATGGTTGTGGGTCATCGGATGGCTCGGTTTAGCGCCTTGCGGCGCCGACCAGGATCTGCGCACGGGAGTCGGTGACGCGCGGCGAGTCCTCGACCGCTCAGGGCGTCCCCTCTTCGGTCTTGGCCGGATTTCCCGTCAGCCACTCGGGCAGTTCGCGCGATCCCGCGTGTTCGATGATGTACTGACGCATCAGCTTGCGGATGACCTGTGACGAGGTGAGGTCTTGCTGGGCGCAGATGTCCTCGAAAATCTGCTTTTTGACCGGATCGATCAGAAACGTCATGCGTGCGGTGCGGTTTTCCATGGAAGGCTCTTTGCGTGCATCAGATACGGTTATTATGATAATTTTATTATCATAATAATACTATATAATACGTGTCAGGTTAGCGGAATAACGTTTGCGTGCGAGGTCGGGCCAATCGATTTATGAGCAATAGACACTCTCCGTACCTTGGCCAGCACGCCGACCGGCTACACCCTTTCCTCGAAGTCTCGCGCAAGTTTCTCGGGCTCGACAAGCCATTCACGCCTCCTGACAACGCACCAGCCGATCACAAGCCCCATCTCGACGATCAGCGGAGGAGTCCTGGCCAAGATGCCGATGAGTAGTGAGATCGGAGTTCAGCGCCCCGCGCTTCTGGAGTTACCTGGGAAGGGCGTCGGTGAGCGCGGGAATCTGCGCCTGCTCGAATCCGGTCAGTGCGACCCGGAGCGGATCTACGAGCGTATTTTGGCCGGACGCTACAACAAGCCGTTCATCGTCGACGATGGATCGACGCGACGACTCTACTTCAGTCTGCGCTTCATCCAGAGCTCGATGCGCGTCGACGATCCGATCGAGCTCGATTTTGCCTATACGCGCAAGATGATGGCCTTTCTCCTCTTCGTCCCGGATCCGAGTCATGTGCTGATGGTCGGGCTGGGAGGCGGTTCGCTGGCCAAGTTCTGCCACCATTATCTGCCCCGCGCGCGGCTGACCGTGATCGAGCTGAACCCGGATGTCATCGCCTTGCGCGGCGAATTCGGCATTCCCGAGGATGCGCGGCTGCGGATCGTCCAGGCGGACGCCGCCGACTATCTCCCGACTGTGGAGGGCGACACCGAGGTGCTCTTGCTGGACGGTTTCGACGCCGACGGCATCGCCCCGATGTTTCTCTGTCGCGACTTCTATGAGGCGGCACGCCGTCGACTTCTGCCGGGGGGGTTGCTCGTCGCCAATTTTTCCGGCCCACCGGAGGGCTGGTATCGGCACTTCAGGTTGCTTGACGATGCCTTCGAGGGCCGCGTCCACCTGGCGCGTGTGACTTATAACGATAACCACATTGCTTTCGCCTTTGCCGATACCGGCTTTCCCTGCAACTGGACGGCATTGGAGAAACGGGCGAGAGGGCTTGCCAGCCTTATTCCGCTCGATTTCCCGGATTTCGTGGACCGGCTTCGCGCCGGGGCGGATCTGCGGCGGGGGCTACGCCGATTCCGACACGCCTTGTCTTTCTCCGAATATTAAAAGGAGCAACCAACGTTGCAGAATATTTTGGACTACCTCAGAAAACGTGGTCAGCAACTCGACTCGGAGATCGCCGCAGCGACCGGTCTCCCGCTCGCTGACGTGCGTTCGCGTTTAGCGGAACTCTCGAAAAAGGGGGACATCATGACCTGTCATTCGACGCGCTTCCTTGATGATGGCGAGAAACTCGAAGGGCTGCTCTGTCGAGCGACGGGTTCTGGTTCTTGTGTCAGCCCCGTGAAAACATCAAAACTGAAAAGCACGCTGAAGGTGAGGAGTCGGTAAGGGTGCGGTGTCCCGCCAAACCCCTCGTCCCGGTGCTGACCGTCAATGCCGCCCATTGGCCAGATGTGACGCCAGAATCCCGATTCAGGTTGAAAAGTTGTTGATTCAGCTATTGAATTCTTCGGATGTCTTTTCCCCCTTCGATGTCGATCAGCATGGATTCCGCGCTGCTGCTGTCTGAGCTGGCGATGCCGCTGATCGTGCTCTCGGGTCTGGCGTCGACGGCGGCTGGGATCTGGGCCTTGATCGCGGGCGTGAGCGTCTCGGCGACCCTGCCGCTGGGTCTGCCCTGGCTGCCCTGGCAAATGACGGCTCAAACCGCCCTCTCGACAAACCTCATCGGCTGCAATTTCAGGTCATCCGGATCCCGTTCCGGCGCGCGGCTGGTGATCCAGGTCGTCCAGCCGAGCTGGCCCTGTCCGCCGAGCTTGATCGGCGGTGTCTCCTCCCGACGCAAGATCAGATTGAGATCCCAGTCCAGTTCGTCTCCCAGGTAGTTGCGGACGATGGCGACCAGTCTTGAGAGGCTTGCGCCGCCCGGCAACAGGCGCTGGTAGTCCGCGATGCCGAGCGGGCCAAGCTGGACGCGGAACTTGTACTGACGGTCCCAGACGCGCGAGCCGACGATGGTCGTGAGGCCCAGGCCGCCGGTCTCGCGCGAGGCGCCGAGCCGCCATTGGGAGTCGCGCGGCAGGTCGAGCCAGTGGCCAACGAATTCCTCGATGCGCGCGGGCAGCCCGAAGAAATCCATGATGACCGCGGTCAGACCCTCCGGGTGGCGGGTCTGGGCGGCCAGCCGACCGGCGTAGTGGAGCTTGGCCAGGTCCGGCAGGGCGTCGCGCTCGCGCAGGGACGGCATGCCTTGGCCGAAGAGCGCGGCCAGATAGACGGCGAAGCGGTCGGTCTCGGGGCGGTCGAAGCTGACCGAGGGGCGTGCGTTGGCCCAGGCGCGGTAGAAGAGCGCCAGCATGCGGTGATGGAAGATGTCGGCGAAGCGCGCGAAGGTCGGGTCGCCGATGTTGCGCTCGCGCTCGCGGGCATATTCGCTGAGATGCAGCGGCAGTGGACCGTTGGGGCCGAAGAGCCCGAGGAAATAGACCGAGAGACGCGGCGGCTGGCCGGCCTGGTCCGGCGCACAGCCGGACAGGGTGGATGGGGCGAAGCTGAGCGATGGATCCTGAGCGAGCCGCACCGGCTCGTCGGTCGGGCGCGAGGTCTGCCCGATCCGGGGCCGTTCGCGGTAGGCGCATTCCAGTTGGCGCAGGGCCTGGAAGAAGCCGAATTCGTGGGGGGCCTCTTGCAGCGCCCGCAGCAGCGTTAGCTGGTGTGACGTCGTCCGATTCTCGCCGGCCACCGCATTACCTCGCCGCTGTCAGGGGTCGTGACGATGGTCTCGGTGAAGGAGTTGACCGAGACATATTTCGCGAAGAACTGCTCCAGCACGGCGCCCAGCAGGAAGACCCCGCTGCCCTCGAAGGCTGCCGGGTCGAGCGTGAGCCTGACCTGGAGACCACGGGCGTGGGTGACACGGCCGGGCCCCGGCAGGCGGCGGGTGATCGGCGTCGTCCGCACCGCGCGCACGCCCTCCACCTGGCCACGGGTGGCGGCGTCGGTCAGGTCGCCGTAGAGCGCCAGCAGCTCGCGCAAGGCGGTCGCGCCCTGCTCGGCGTCCTGGTCGCTCAGCGACAGATAGTTGAGCGAGAGGTGGCTGATGAGCCGCCAGGCACTGTCGCCCTTGGGGAAGGAGGGACGCGGCTTGGTCGGCCCGGCGACGCAGCGGATGGACTGCACGGGTGCGCTGATCTCCAGCGAGAAGTCGGTATTCCCCTTGCCGAGCGGCAGGTGTAGCGGCAGGTCGCGATTGGTGCAGAGCGCGCCGATCGCAAGCTGCCGCAGGCTGTGTCGGTAGGGGGCCTGGTCCGCGTCCACGAGACTCACGAAGACCTCACTGCCGATGTAGCTGGAGCGCGGCCCGCGGATCTGCTGCTGGGTCGAGGGCATGCGCGGCTCGCGATGGATGCTGTAGTAGGCCCGATGCGCCCGGCCGCCGATCAGGTCTTGCGAGGTGTAGAAGGGCAGGAACTCCTGTTCCGGGTCGGTGTGGGCGCCGATGCCGACGACCTCCTTGATGCTGAAGATCTCGTAGTCCAGCGGCCGGGTGCGGTCCGGGATCACATGATGTTCGTGGCCACGGTTGCTCAGATGGATGCGGTCGGCGCGCTTGGGGAAGAGGTTGATCGCCGGGGTGCAATAGAGCTCGAAATAGGAGGCATCGAAGGCGTCCTCTTCCAGCAGGCCGCTCTGATCGAGCAGGACGATGATGTCCAGCTCGGAGTCGGTGCATCGATGCACGGCGGCGGCGATGCCGGTGAAGTCCACGAAGAGGTAGCGGTCGGGAAAGGCGAAGTATTCCTGCAACAGCCGATAGCCCTGGAAGGATTGGGGTCCGTAGGGCAGCAATGCTTCCGCATCGTCGAAGCCGACGCGCTGGATGCAGCTCGGGTCGAGCCGCGTCTGCCACTCGGGCTCGGACTTGCCCGGCTGGACGACGACCGCCAGGGCGTGGCCGAGCAGTTCCTCGTAGAGTCTCATCCGCAGCCCATCGCCGCCGCGCAGAAAGAGCCGAAGCCGGTCGAGCGGCAGCTCGCTGAAGGCGATGCCGTTGGCGCGAAAGCGAAAGCGGATACCCGCCTTGACCCCTTTGACGCCCCGAGCGCCGATGGCCAGGGCCGAGGTGGTTGAGAGCGGTTTGGCCTCGATCAGCTCGATGGGCCAGAGGGTCACGTCCGCGGCGGTGCGGTACTCGCAGGCGGTGCGTTCGCCCTTGCCGAGAATGCTGCGCAGACTGCTTCCGCGTGGAATCGCGAAACCCTTGGAGAGATCCCCCTTGGTCAGGTCGGGCTGGAAGCGCACCACGGCCATCGACGGGATGGGCGCCAGATAGTGCGGGTAGACCATCTCCAGTAGGTGTTGGGTGAAGTTGGGGAATTCCGCGTCCAGCTTGAGCTGGACCCGCGCCGCGAGAAAGGCGAAGCCCTCCAGCAGACGCTCCACGTAGGGGTCGGCGCACTCGAAGCCGTCCATGCCGAGACGCCCGGCGATCTTGGGGTAGTCGCGCGCGAATTCGGCGCCCATCTCGCGGATGAACTGAAGCTCGCGGTTGTAGTAGCGGAGGAAGTCGGGATCCATCTCAGCTGGCGGGTCCGGTTTGTTCGGTCACCCGGACTTCACCGAGATCCAGATCCAGCTCGGTCTTGAGGTAGATGCGCAGGGGGACCGGTTGCGCCCATAGATCGCCCTCGATATCGAAGGTGAGCGAGTTGTGGGCCATTCGCGCGGGGTCGACGCGGGCATGCACCCGCACGGTCTGGCGCAGGATGCGCGGCTCGAAGTCCCAAATGGCCTGACGCACGGCCCGCTCGATGACGCCGACATCCACGCCGGAAGAGGTCAGGCCAGCCATGTCGGGGATGCCATAGTTTAGAACCGAGTGTTCGACGAAGGGATAGTCCTCGAGATCCTGGACGCTGTCGAGTCGTCCGGCGTTGAGCAGCCAGGCGAGATCGCGCAGGACGCTCTCGCGCAACTGGCGCATCGAGAGGACGCGCTGCTCGCGCGATTCCTGTTGCTTGTCCGGCTCGTCGTCGGTCAGGCGATCGAGGAGCGCCGGTTGCAGGCGCTCCTTCTGGGTGAGTTCAGCCACCGCTTGAGTCCGCTCCGCTGGCCGTGGCCGCGCTGGAGTCGATCACTGGCGTATCCAGGTCGATGCGGCGGATGTCCATCAGCGAGTAGTCGCCCGCGTCCGTGGTCAGCATGCGTTGGCCCATTCCCAGATAGCTGCCGGTCGCGGGCTCCATCCATTCGGTCTTGCGCGCCAGACGGATCTGCTGGTCCGCGCTGGATTCGGAGCCCGGATAGCGTGTCGGGATGAGGCCGACGGTCTCGCCGCCGTTGGCCCAGGTAAAGTAGGCCGGCATCCAGACCATGTCCCGCAGATCGGCCGGGGCCTCGATTCGGATGGCGCGGATACGATGGAAGGGAATCCAGTAGTAGCGCCCGTCGATGATGGCCTCCAGGATCGGCCCCAGGCGGAGATCGGCGTCCGCGATCCAGGCGAAGGGCTGGTCGTCGAGCCGCCCGCTGGTCGCCGGCGCGGCGGCGAAGCCTTCGTCACGCAGCCGCGCGGCCTCCTCGAACTGACCGGCGGCGGTGCGTTGCAGGGCTTCGAGCACTAGCGCCAGCCAGTGCTCGGGATCGCCAAGGATCAATGGCGAGCGCTTGCCGGCGAAGATCGCCGCCCGCAGGTACTCGCAGCGCATGGCCTCGCGATAGGTCTGGACCATCGGCAGGGCGGCGGGGTCCATCTGACCCGCGACCTCCAACTGGTTGAGCGCCCGCTCCCAATCCCCCTGCACGGCCAGGAGCTGGAACAGGAAGACCCGGTGCCTGGGATTGGCCGCGTCCTTGCGGACGGCCTGTTTGAGCTCGGCGAGGGCCTCGTCCAGTCGACCTTCGGCGAGCAGTTGCTCCGCGGACATGTCGCGTCCCCCTTCGGCTCAGGTCGGCTTGCCGGTCTTGAGGTCGAAGCCCTTGTCGGTCGCCTGGGTCTGGGTTCCGCCGGCGTCGAACTGGGTGTACTTCTGCACGATCTTGGTGAAGCTGATGCTGAAGTTCTCCATTGGCCGCTCGCCTCCGCTGGAGGAGGAATAGGAGGAGATGATCGGCTCGTAGAGCTCAAGCTCCATGTAGATCTGATCGGCTCCCTCGCCGCCGGTCTGAATGAAGTGCACGACCGCCTTTTCGGAGATCTTCTTGCCGTAGATGGCCTGGGCGAAGATCTCGTTGGAGGCGATGTCGGCGTCCTTGGAGCAGGAGACCTCGCTGAAATTCGGGGTACTGGTCTCGCGGTCCTTGCCCGAGCCGCTGGTGGTGATGGTGCGCCCGACACCGCGCTGGATCGAGGTCAGGTTGATCCAGTCCTCGTGACCGGATTGCTGCGCGTCGCCCTTGATGGTGCCTTCAAAGTCGAGAAGAATCATGATGCTCTCCGGGTGGAAACGCCGTTACGGTGGTCAGTGGGTCGGTCGGGCTACTTCTTGCCCGAGGGTAGCTTGGAGACCAAGCGCAGGGAAACGGTGAGGCCCTCCAGTTGATAGTGCGGACGCAGGAAGAACTTCGAGGTGTAGTACCCCGGATTGCCCTCGACCTCCTCGACCACAACCTCGGCGCCCGCCAGCGGCCGCCTTGCCTTGTCCGCCTCGGTGGCGGTGGCCGGGTTGTTCAGCGACGTATTTGCCGATCCAGTTGTTGAGCCAGGTCTCCATGTCGGCGCGCTCCTTGAAGGAGCCGATCTTGTCGCGGACGATGCACTTCAGATAATGCGCGAAGCGGCAGGTGGCGAAGAGATAGGGCAGACGCGCCGCGAGGTTGGCGTTGGCGGTGGCGTCCGGGTCGTCGTACTCGACGGGCTTCTGCAGCGATTGAGCGCCGATGAAGGCGGCGAAGTCCGAGTTCTTCTTGTGGATCAGCGGCATGAAGCCATTCTTGGCCAGCTCCGCCTCGCGCCGGTCGCTGATGGCGATCTCGGTCGGGCATTTCATGTCCACGCCGCCGTCGTCGGTCGGGAAGGTGTGGGTCGGCAGACCCTCGACCGCGCCGCCGGATTCGATGCCGCGGATGCGCGAGCACCAGCCGTAGAACTTGAACGAACGGTTGATGTTGGTCGCCATGGCGTAGGCCGAATTGGCCCAGGTGTACTTGTTGTGGTCCGCGCCCTCGGTGTCTTCCTCGAAGTCGAACTCGTCGACCGGGTTGGTCTTGGCGCCATAGGGCAGGCGCGACAGGAATCGCGGCATCGCCAGACCGATGTAGCGCGAGTCATCCGACTCGCGCAGCGAACGCCAGGCGGCGTACTCCGGGGTCTGGAAGATCTTGGTCAGATCGCGTGGGTTGGCCAGTTCCTGCCAGGAGTCCATCTGCATCAGGGCCGGATCCGCCCCGGCGATGAACGGGGCGTGCATGGCGGCCGCACACCTTGGCCATCTCGCCCAGACAGTTCCACGTCCGGCGGGGTGTGGTCGAAGTGATAGTCGCCGACCAGGCAGCCGAAGGGCTCGCCGCCGAACTGTCCGTACTCCTCCTCGTACATCTTCTTGAACAGCGGGCTCTGATCCCAGGCCGTGCCCTTGAACTTCTTGAGGGTCTTGTGGACCTCTTTCTTGGAGATGTTCATGACGCGGATCTTGAGCATCTCGTCGGTTTCGGTGTTGTTGACCAGATAGTGCAGGCCGCGCCAGGCGCCTTCGAGCTGCTGGAAGTCCGGGTGGTGCAGGATCAGATTGACCTGCTCGGTGAGCTTCTTGTCGATCTCCGCGATGATGCGACTCGATGGTGCGCAGCACATCCGTCGGAGACCACGACGGTGCTGGCGAGCGCCTGCTCGGCGAGCGTCTTGACCGCCTCGGTCGACGGCCTCCTTGGCGCGCTCCGACTTGGGCCGGAACTCCTTTTTCCAGCAGCGCGCTGAAATCGCCGGCCTCAAGGCGTTGTGCCCGTCGCTTGCGGTTGGACCTGGGTTTCCGCTTCGGCCATGGTCAAGCCTCCGTCTTCGTCGATTCGTCAGCGGCGCCCGCTACCTCGCCCTTGGGCTTGGGTGCCGAGGCCAGGGCTTGCAGCAGCGCGGGATCCTGGAGCACCTTGGCGATCAGCTCCTCCGCGCCGGACTTGCCGTCCATGTAGGTCATGAGGTTGGAGAGCTGCGTCGCGTGCCTCCAGCAGCTTGCCGAGCGCGCCGACCTTGCGGGCGATGGCGGCCGGCGAGAAGTCGTCCATGCTCTCGAAGGTGATGTCGACGCTCAGGTTGCCTTCGCCCGGTCAGGGTGTTGGGAACCTGGAAGGCCACGCGCGGCTTCATCGCCTTCAGGCGGTCGTCGAAGTTGTCGACGTCGATCTCCAGGAACTTGCGGTCGGCGACCGCGGGCAGCGGCTCGGCCGGCTTGCCGGACAGGTCGGACATGACGCCCATGACGAAGGGAAGCTGGATCTTCTTCTCCGCGCCGTAGAGTTCCACGTCGTACTCGATCTGGACCCGCGGCGCGCGATTCCGGGCGATGAATTTCTGACTGCTTTCCGCCATGGCTGGTGTCCTCCAGGTTGTCTGATCTGATTGCGGTCTAGGCGTCCGACTCGGGGCCGCGAATCGCCCGTGCCTGCGCGAGGCCATCCGGCGCCAGGTCTTGCAGGATCTCCAGGAAGTCCTTGGAGACGAGTCCTCGGGCGCGCTTGAGTAACAAGGGGAGCGGGCTGGATGGCTCCTGCCGCTGGTAGTAGTCGAGCAGGAGGTCGAGCGCGCGCATCACATCGGCCCGATTGTTGATGGCCCCGAGGCTGGTGTTCGCAAGAGTCTTGCCAGATGTGGCTGGCGCATCCGCCTCCGCCACCGCCGTCCGCCGTTGGGTCCATGGCGTCCAGGGGTACGCCGGTGCGCTCCGCGAGGGGCGTGGAAACCGCTTTGTAGGCGGCCTGGATCAGGCCCGTCAGGGGGGAGAAATCCGGCGTGGCGTCTACGCCGACCCGCTCGCCAAGGAGTGATTCGATGGCCCGGACCAGCTCCGCCGATCGGCCAATGGCGTCCACGGTGGCCCGCAACCGGTCCAAATCGGCCTCATGGAAGGCCGCCGCGATCAACTGCTGCTCGGCATGCGGCGTCTTGGGGTCTTTCGGCGCTGGCAGCTCCTTGGTGGCGATCTGCAGATCGCGCAGGCTGAAGATCCCGATGCCATGCGCACTGACCAGTGGGGCCGAGCGCAAGCCTTCGAGCGTGGCGTCCTGATCGCAGAGCGTGACGATGGTGTTGATGCGTACCGTCGGGTCGTTGTCGTCATCCGGGTCGAGACGCGGATGCAGCGAGTCCCAATAACGCTCCAGAAAACCCTTGATCAGGGTCAGACCGTCGCGAAACCCGGTCCAGCCCTGGGTGCGCGCCAGCGCGCGCGTGAGTTGCGACGCAACCCGCAGATCCTTGGTCCTGACCAGGAGCGCGCTCGCCTCGCGCTCGACCCGCGCCCAGTCGGGCTCCTCGGCGGGGACGATGGTGCCTCCGAACTGTTGCTCCGGCTTGCCCTGGGTGGCGCGCTCTAGCTCGCCGTAGGCGGGGTCGTATTCGAGATCGTCGCCGCAGGGGGCGTCGGAGGAGATCTCCGCGAGCAGGCCATCGATGTCGATCAACGTCATCCTCCTCTCCATCATCGGTTTGCGGGGGCGCATCCATGAGTGGATGCGCCCCCGTGGATGTTGGCGCCTCTCGGCCACCGCCGGATCGTGGGCGATGGGTGAATCTCTCTCGATCGATAAGGGGACAACTTAAAGCGTAGACGGAAAACCGCGTCCCGCGTCTCGTCATGCCGACAATTTCCGCGTCGACCGGCGTCTGCCGACCGATGGATACCCTTCTATTGTAGTCTGGATAACCTGGGCCAATGCGACAGCGGTGTCAATGGGTTTGACACATCGAGGGGAATATGGGCTGACGGCGGTTGGCCGTGGGCCTTAAGGCTTTTCCAGCCAGTGCGCGGCCAATTCCTCGGGAGCCACTGGGTGGCTGTAAAGATACCCCTGTCCCTCGCCGCAGCCCTCGCGGGAAAGGAATTCGGATTGCTCGATGGTCTCGACGCCTTCCGCGAGCACCTCAAGCCCCAGGCTGCGCGCCAAGGCGATGATGGCGCGCACGATGGCGTCGTCGTTGTGATCGATGGTGACCTTGTCGATGAAGGAGCGATCGATTTTGAGCCGGTTCAAAGGCATGCGCTTCAGATACGACAGCGACGAATAGCCGGTGCCGAAGTCGTCGATGGCCAGGGTCAGGCCCATGCCACGGAGCATCCTTAGTACACCGATCGCCGCCTCGGCGCGATGCATGATCTTGGATTCCGTGACCTCCAGCTCCAGACGCGCCGGATCGAGACCCGTGCGCATCAGGATCTCCCGCACCTGGGCGACCAGCCGCGGCTGTTCGATCTCCCGCACCGAGAGGTTCACGGCCAGTCGCGGCACATGGATTCCGGCGCGCTCCCAGGCGACGAGCTGGCGGCAGCTCTGGTCCAGCACCCAGAGGCCGATCTCGTCGATCAAGCCGATTTCCTCGGCCAGCGGGATGAAGACATTGGGCAGGATCAGACCCAGTTGGGGGTGATTCCAGCGGCAGAGTGCCTCGACCCCCTTCAGCGCGCCGGTATCCAGCGCCAGTTGAGGCTGGTAATGGAGGATGAATTCGTCGCGTTTGATGGCGACACGCAGGTCATGCTCCAGGCGCAGCCGTTCCGCCGCCCCCTCGGACATGGCCAGTTCGAAAAAGCTGAACGCGTTGCGGCCGCTATTCTTGGCCTGGTACATGGCGATGTCGGCGTGCCGCACCAGGGTATCGATGTCGTCGCCATCTTCCGGATAGATGCTGATCCCGATGCTGGCCGTGATGAACAGCTCCCGACCCATGCACGTTGAACGGCCGCCTGAAGTGCTCCATGAGCCGATCGGCGAAGGTCGCGGCGAAACGGGACGCGGGGATGTCTTCCAGGATGATGACGAACTCGTCGCCGCCAAGACGGGCGATGGTATCCACCTCGCGCACCTGTCTGGCCAGCACTTCCGCCACCTGCTGCAGGAGCGCGTCGCCGACGTGGTGCCCCAGGGTGTCGTTGACCTCCTTGAAGCGGTCGAGATCGAGAAACAGGAGCCCGACCTCTCGACGATAGCGCTTGGCGCGCTGCAGGCACTGCTCCAGCCGACTCTGGAAGAGGCTGCGGTTGGGCAGCCCGGTGAGCGAATCATGGTGGGCAAGGTATTCGAGCTGCGCCTCGGAACGCTTGATCTGACTGATGTCGCTGAAGACGCCGACGTAGTGGGTCAGTTCGCCGGAGCTGTCGAGCACCGCGCTGATGGTCAGGAGCTCGGGATAGATCCGCCCCAGCTTGTGGCGATTCCAGATCTCGCCGCGCCATTGACCGGTGCGGGTCAGCTCGTCCCACATGGCCCAATAGAATTCCGCGTCGTGACGTCCCGAGCGGAGCAGTCGCGGCGTGCCGCCCAGCGCCTCCTCCTCGCTGTAGCCCGTGATCTCCGTGAAGGCGCGATTGACGGCGAGGATGTGGCCTTCCGGGTCGCTGATGATCACGCCCTCGGCGGTGCTCTCGAACACCCGCGCCGCCTGGCGGAGCGACTTCTCGGCCTCCACGCGGGCGGTGATGTCCTGCACCGCGCCGAGCAGCTTGATCGCGCCATCCTCCAGCCCGAGGGGCGCGCAGGTGATCTGCACCCAGCGTTGCCGACTCCCGTTCGGGATCAGGCGCGCCTCCATATCGAATGGCTGCCCGCTGGCGACCGCGCGCTCCAACGATGCTCGCAACCGAGCCTGATCCTTGGGATGGAACAGCTCAATGGTGCTGTCGAGGCTGGGTGTCGCCTGGGGTGCGACACCAACGAAAGCGAGCGTGCCCGCCGTCCAGCGCATGGCCTGGCTGGCGGGATCGTATTCCCAGCCGCCGACCCTGGCCATGCGGCCGGTGGCGTTGAGAAAGTCCTCGCTGCGCTTGAGCTCGTCCTCGAAGCGCTTGCGCTCGGTGATGTCGCGATTGACGCCGCGCCGGCCGAGGAAGCGTCCATCCTCGCGAATGACCGGGTTGCAGATGTGCTCGATCCAGTGCTCCTTGCCATCGCGCGCGCGGATGCGGAATTCCACTGTCTCCAGGTCCGCCGCCGGATTCGTTTCCAGCGCGCCCACATGCGCGTCCCAGCGCTCCAGGTCGGCGGGCAAGATGAGGCGCGGCAAGAGGTTCGCGTCCGCCATGAAGTCATCGGGCGGATAACCCGTGATCCGGGCGCAGGCCGGCGAGACATAGATGTAGCGTCCCTCGGGTCCGAGCCAATACTCCCAATCCGAGCTGAACTCGGCCAGCACCCGGTAGCGCTCGCGGCTGTCCCGGAGGCGTTCCTCGTCGCGGACGCGGGCGAGATAGACGGCGATGTGCATCGCCACGGCATCGACCAGGCGCCGTTCCTCGACGAGGAAGGGATCGTCCTCGATGTCGGGAGGCCGCTGGCGATACGCCACGGTGACATCGCCCGCCGCGCCACCGTCGAGCGGGATGGGGGCGGTCTGGATCCAGGCTGTTTCGACGAAGCCGGGCGTGGCTACGGAGATCTCCGGCAGACGGATCCTGGCTTCCGCCAGCACCGGGAACCGCCAGCCTTCAGGGAGACGCTCGACGATCTCTTGCAGCACTTGCTTGACCGAGGCATGACCCTGAGCGGTCAGGGTCAGGACGTCGTGCAGGGTGGCCAGTTCCTTGAGCCGCTCACGCAGGCTCATTTCGCTGCGGCGCAGACGCTCGCCCGTCTCGAACAATGACTGGCGCTGTCGGATCGCCTCGGTGCGGTCGACGATGGCGCAGACGTATTGGTCGGCCGCGTCCTCACGCCCAGGAATCGGGGCGATATGGAGATCGCCGATAAAGCCCTCATCCGCGCTGACGCGAAAGCGGACTTCGGTGAGGACCAACGACCGATCGGCGGCGAGGCGGCCCCAAGCGTTGACGACGCGGGCGCGGTCCGTCTCCTCGATCAGCCGGGCGAAGAAGTGCTGATGGAAATGGGCGTGCCTGAGCGGGAAGAGCCGTTGCGCCGCCAGATTGGCCTCCTTGATCAGACCCTGGCGGTCGATGACCAGCTCGGCGATGGGCAGGGTATTGAAAAAGGACGAGAAGCGCGCGAGCGCCTCCTGGGTCTTGCCCTGGCTGTCGACCAGCTCCTCGTTCTGGATCTCAAGCTCCGCCTGATAGATGCGCAGATTCTCGACCACGGCCTTGAGCTCGAGATCGTCGCGTCCGAGCAGCTCGTCCGCCAGGTTGAAGCGATGATGACGCAGGGCGCTGAGCGCGCGCTCGCGCAGCTCCGCGCTCGAAAGACCCCTCAGGTCGTCGACCGGTCTCCCGGTCTCCCCGCCGTCCGGTACTTGGGAGTCAGCCTCGGTCATCCGACTGCCTGGCCCACTGGGTGATGTCGATGTGGCTGACGACGACGCCCTCGCTCGCGTGCTTGATGGGCGCGACATGCATCAGGTACCAGCGCTGTCCGTCGGCGAGCTGGCAGGGGTATTCCATGCAGAAGGACGCCGTCTCCCCCGCCATGACCTGCCTGATTCCGAGGAGCGCCTCGGTGGAATGCGGTTTGTTCGCCACCCTCCCTGCCTCGCAGGCGGAGAGATAATTGGACCCGACCCCGATGGCCTTGGGCTGGGGGTCGCCCACATCACACGCCAAGGTGCGCCAGGCGCTGTTGACCATGGTGATGATGCCGGTCGTATCGAGCACGGCGAGATGCTCGGGCAGCGAGTCGAGCACCGCCTGCAGGTGCTCGATATCGCGCAGGGTGGTGATGTCGACGAAGGTCGCGACCGCGCCGCGCGGTTCGCTGACCCGCACCGAGTAGGGCAGCACCCGCACCAGATAGTAGCGGTTGTTGGCGGCCTTGATCTCATGCTGCAGCATCTCGCCGCTGGCGATGGTCTGGCGCAGATCGGTGATGAACTCGGGATATTGCAGGAGGTTGGTGAAGTCGTCGATGGGCCGACCGAGATCGCCGTCGCGGATCTTGAAAAGCGTCGTGGCCTCGGGCGTGAAGCGGGTCAGGCGCATCTGGGAATCGACGAAGACGGTCGCGATCGAGGCCGCCTTGGCCATGCTGTCGAGGTCGGCGTTGAGCCGATTGAGGATCTCGATCTTCTCCTGGTTCTCGGCGTTGACCGTATAGAGCTCTTCGTTGACCGATTGCAGCTCCTCGTTGGAGCTCTGCAGCTCCTCGTTGGAGGCCATCAGCTCCTCGTTAGTCGCCTGCAACTCCTCGTTGGCGGTCTCCAGCTCCTCGATGGTGGCTTGCAGGCTCTCGCGAGTCGCGGCCAGCTCGCGCTCCAGGGTCTCCAGCCGCTGGGTGGTCTCGCGGTCGAGGCTGATGGTCTCCATCCCGGGCTGGGGAGCGCCGTCCTTGATGCGCAAGGCGCCGGATGCCACGGGCACGGACTGCTCCGCCTCAAGCGCGGTCTCCGGCTCGAACGACAAGAGCAGATGCAGCTCGCCCTGGGGCGGCTCGACCGGCCGTGCCACCAGCCGCAGACGCGCGCTGTGGCCATCGGCCAGGGCCAGTCCGATCAAATCCGAGCGCAGCGGGGCGCGATCGCGCGCGGCCTTGTACAGCAGCGCCTTGGCAATGGCGACCAAGGAACTGGGCAGGAGCTTGGACAGGTCGAGACTGACGCTGCCCTCGCCGATGCGCAGATATTGTCCGACATCCCCGAACACATGCAGCAGATCGTGACGCTGATTCAGCAGCAGGCTGGTCGGCGCATAGCTATGCAACAGCAGGCCCTGGGCGGTGTCGATAGCGGCGGCATCGGTCGAGACACCCTGGGTCCGCATGCCGGCCCTGGGTCGCGTGGGCATGATGGTATGGCGCGTGCTTGGAACCTTGGTCGCGTCCAGCGGCAGCGCGACATGGCGCAGGATGCGATAGATCTTGTGCTTGGAGCTGACGGCGGTGAAATCGGTCTGCAGATTGGCGATGGTTTCGCTGGGTCCGAGGAACAGGAAGCCGCCCGGCGCCAGTGGCGTACTGGAGTCGGCGCAGCGCGCGCTCCTGCGCCTCGGGGCGGAAATAGATGAGCAGATTGCGACAGGAGACCAGATCCATCCGGGTGAAGGGCGGGTCGTCCAGCAGATTGTGCCGGGCGAAGACGATGCTCTGGCGGATCTCGTTCTTGATGACGAAGTGATTGCCGCGCTTGACGAAGAACTGTGTCCAGCCGCTCGGGCGAGATCTCGGCCGTGATCGCCTCGGTGAAGACGCCAGCGCCCGCCACCTCGATGTTCTGCGGCTCCACGTCGGTCGCGAACAGCTTGAAGTTGGGCCAGCGCCGCGCTCGCTCGAAGGCCTCGGCGAAGAGGATGGCGAGCGAATACGCCTCCTCGCCGGTGGCGATGCCCGCCGCCCAGACGCGGATCGGCTGGTTGCCGCCGCGGTCGGCGACGATGGTCTTGACGGCCGTGTCGGACAGGATGTCGAAGGCTTCGGGATCGCGGAAAAAGCTGGTGACCGGGATCAGCAGCTCGCGCCGCAGGGTCGCCAGCTCGCCCCGGTCGGTGCTGAGCAGACGCACATAGTTCAGCAGATCCGGGGTCTGACGCACCTGCATGCGCCGTTCCATCCGACGCATCACGGTGGCCGGCTTGTACTCGCGAAAGTCGATGCCGCCGGAGTGCTGGAGCAGGTGCATGACCTCCTCGTGGGCGCCGTCCCGATCGATCTCGACGGTCATGGACGGCGCCCGGACCTTCGGCTGAGGCCGCTGGTGGATATGATCGACGCAGACGCGGCCCGAGCTCTTCCGGCGCGAGGATGGCGTCCACCAGGCCGGTCGCGATGACGCTGCGCGGCATGCCGTCGAACTTCGCGGTCTCGGGATCCTGGACGAGCAGGAAGCCGCCGGCGTCGTTGATCGCCACGGAGCCGCGGGTGCCATCGGAGCCGGTCCCGGAGAGGATGATGCCGATGGCGTGATTGCCGAATTCCTTGGCGAGCGAGGAGAAGAAGAGGTCGATCGGCAGGGTCAGTCCGCGCGGATTCTTGGGGCTCAACCGCAAGGCGTCCCCGGTCGCCGTCATGAGGCTGGCGGGCGGAATCAGGTGGACCCGGTTGGCCTCGATCCGCATCTCGTGCTCGACGGTGACCACCGGCATGGCGGTGTGGCGCGCGAGCAGGTTGCCCATCATGCTCTTGTGATCGGGCGAGAGGTGCTGAACCACCACATAGGCCGCGTCGGAATCGGTCGGGAGCCCCTGGAAGAAGCGTTCCAGGGCGTCCAGACCGCCCGCCGAGGCCCCGACAGCCACCACATAGCCCTTGAAGCGGCCAGGGCTCACGGCCTTCTCCGGGTCGCCTGTGATTTCCGGGTCGTTGGACATGCTGAAGGTTCCTCATCTGTTACACGCATCGCAGGGGCAATTTGAACCGCAACGAGACAAGGACGCAAAGGCCATCGAGCCCCTCGGGCGATTGCGGCTTGACACCCCGTCGAGCATGTACGGCGGCGGAATGCGGTTGGCGACAGGATACTCCTGTCCGCTCCCGCGTTGCAGCGGGGGCCGGCCCCGTCAGGCGCGAGCGAGCGCGTCAGCGGGTCCGGGATGCCCGATGAGGTACCCTTGGAAGATCCGGCAGCCGTGGCGGCTCAGGAAGGCGCGTTGCTCCTCCGTTTCCACGCCCTCCGCCAGGATCTCCAGTCCCAGACCCCGCGCTAGGTCCATGAAGGCTTGGGCGATGGCCTCGCTGTTGGGATGGCTGAGGATGTGCCTGACGAAGGCGGGGGCGATCTTGATCCGGTCGAGCGGCAGACGCCTGAGGAACGCCAGGGAACAATAGCCGGTGCCGAAGTTGTCCAGCGTGAATCCAACCCCCTGGGCCTTGAGGGCGGTCATCCGCGATGGCGGTCTCGGCCGGATCCTCCACCAGCAGGGACTCCGGCAACTCCAGCATGAGCCTGCCGGGTTCCACGCCACTGTCGGCCAGCACGCCCAGCACTTCGCTCACGAAATTCGGGTGCCGGAACTGCCGGGGACTGATATTGACCGCGAGTGTCAGATGCGCCCTGTCCGGTCGCGTCGCCCAGCTCGCCAGTTGGGCGCAGGCGGTCTGCAGGATCCACAGGCTCAACGGCAGCATCTGTCCGGTGGCCTCGGCCAGTTGGATGATCTCGCCGGGGGCAACCCACCCATGTTGCGGATGGAGCCAGCGCACCAGGGCCTCGGCGCCCAGCAGCCGGTCGCGGTCATCGACCTGGGCCTGGTAGTGCAGCATGAGTTGTCCCGACTGCAATCCCAGGCGCAGGTCTGTTTCCAGGCTGGCGCGGATGGCCAGGGCGGATTGCATCGCCGGATCGAAGAAGCAGAGCTGGTTGCGGCCGGCCGCCTTGGCCTGATACATGGCGATGTCGGCGTGTCTCAGCAGTTCGTCGATGGTTTCGGCTTGCCCGCCGAAGAGGACGACGCCGATGCTCGGGGTGCTCCGGTGGGTCAGGCCGTTGAGCTGGTAGGGCTGGGTGAGGCTTTCCCGGACCTTTTCTCCGACGATCCGGGCGGCGTTTGCTGACTCCTCGGCTTGGGTTCCAAGACCCTGGAGCATCACCACGAACTCGTCTCCGCCCAGCCGGGCGACGGTGTCGACTTCCCGCACGCAGGCATTGAGACGCTGCGCGACCTGCTGCAGCAGGCGATCGCCGACCTCGTGGCCGTGGGTGTCGTTGAGGGTCTTGAAATTGTCCAGATCGATGAAGAGCAGGGCGCCCTGCCGCTGGCTCCGCGCGCTGTTGGCCAGCGTCTGTTGCAGCCGGTCCATGAGTAGGCGCCGGTTGGGCAACTGGGTGAGCGGGTCATAGTAGGCCAGATTGCGGATCTCGTTCTCGGCGGCTTTGCGTTGGGTGATGTCGGTGTGGGTGCCGATGAAATTGGTGATGGCGCCCGCGCGGTCCTTGACCGCCGTGATCGTGAGCCATTCTGGATAGATCTCGCCGTTCTTGCGCCGATTCCAGACCTCGCCCTGCCAGCCGCCGGTCCGTGAGATGCGCTCCCACATGGCGACGTAGAAGTCCCGGTCATGGCGGCCCGATTGGAAAAAGCGCGGGGTCTTGCCCACCACCTCCTCCTGGGAGTAGCCGGTCGTCGCGCAAAAGGCATGATTCACGCGCAGGATGATGTTGTTGGCGTCCGTGACCAGCATGCCCTCCTGGGCCTCGAATACGGTGGCGGCGATGCGCAAATCGCGATCTGTTTGCAGGCGTTCGGTGATGTCGTCGAAGGCGATGACCACTCCGTCGTCGACCGACGGCAGCGGTGCCGCCGTCACTCTGAGCCAGGCCATTTCGCCACTCGGCTTGGCGACGCCCATCTCCACGCCCGCGATCAGGCGCCGCTCCTTCTGGGCACGCACGCTCGCGAACTCTTCGGGTGGCATGGGCGAGCCGTCCGGGCGCAGGATCCGCCACTCGCTGCCGTCGATTCGCCGCAAGCCAAGCTTGTCGCCCTGCAGTCCCAACAGACGCTGAGCCTTCTCATTCGCCTCCCGGATCTGCCCACTGGCGTCGGCGACCGCGATCCCCAGCGGGAAGGACTCGAACAGGGTCTTGTATTTGGTCAGGACGAGACGCAGCGCGTCCTGCGCCAGCTTGCGCTCGTTGATGTCCTGCACGGTCACGATCGCCCGCAGCGGCGCGCCGTCCGCCCCGCGCTCGATCTCGGCGAGATGACGGACCCAACGGGTCTGACCGACGACCTGAAGACGATGCTCCAGCTCATAGCCGGTTCCATCGCGCGCGCCCAGCCATGCCCGAGCGACGGCTTCGCGATCGGCGGGATGGACCCGCGCGAGAAAGTCCTCGACGCTGAAGGGCCGGTCTTGTGATAACCCGGCGACACGGTAGCTTTCCGGTGACGCGCGGGTCTCGCCCGTGCCGAAATCCTCGACCCAACTGCCGATCCCGGCGACCGCCTCGGCGCGACTCAGATCGGCCTCGCGCGCGCGAATCTCGGCGGTCCGTTCCAAGACCAGCGCCTCAAGGGTTGCGGCATGGGTCCGCGCGTCGGTCAGAAGCTTCGATAGCATCGCCGACAGGAGACTGAAGGCTAGGCCGAGCGCGATCTTGCTGGCGAGCGCCGCCGGATCGCCCCAGCCTCGGAGCGGTGCCACGCTCAGATGCCAGATGGCGTTGGGGACCGTCAGCACTTGGGTGACGGGCGCGTCCAGGTGGGCCGGGGAGGCGGCGATGATCTCCTTGTCCTGGGTCTCGGGATGCGTTCGCCAGAGCGAGTAGCCGAAGCCTTGCGCCTCCAGTAGCGCGAGCCGGCCGGCCTCAAGCCCCTCCGGAAACCGTACCGTGACGCTGACGAGACCCCAGAATCGGTCGTGGCCCCGATCATCCGCCAGAAAGACCGGCAACCGGCCGACCACGCCCCGGCCGCCAATGACCAGATCATAGGGGCCGGCCATGGTCAGTTGGCCACTGTCCCTGGCGAGTATCGCCTCGCGGGAGCGCGCGCGATCCTTGAACAGGTCGAGTCCGATCACCGCCTCGTTGCCCGCGCGCGGCGCGACCTGCCGCACCACGCCATCGGGCGCGAGGTGCAGGATCACCAGGAGTGGATAAAAACGCATCAGGTCGCGCGCGTAGGCGTCGAAGTCGGCAGGGATACCGCCTTTCTGGCGGATCAGCGCGGCCACCGCGTAGGCGGCGAAGAGGTTGTTTTCGAGACTGCGTTGCAGCATGTCCGCGTGGACCGCGGTCAGATGCCCGACGTCGGCCCTGAGACCGTGCAGGCGTTGCCGCTCCGAGAGCCAGATCAAGGTCGCCGCGAGGACGGCGGTGGCGGCGAAGACGATGCCGGCGAGGATCCAGGGCCGCCATCGTCGACGCGCGGCGAGCCTCCGGAGGGCGGCGACTATCCTCGACCATCCATCGCTCGCCGTGCCTGTCAATCCGATCATGCGCTGACTCCGTGCCTCAAGCGTCACCCCCAAGGTTGCTCAAGTGTCGATCCAGCGACATGAGTTCCGCGTGTCGGACAGCCGGGCCAACGCGGGCGACCCGGCTGTCCAGCTTCATGGGCGAGTGTTGGCGGGCCTCTGCATGGTCACGCCATCGAGCATCTGCATGGTGCCGACGCCCACCAGACCACCGATCAGCATGGCCAGATAGACCACGGCGCTGGGCTGCTCCAGCAGTACGAAACCGAGCAGCCCAAGGCCGGCGCCCAGTTCGGTGGCCCCGCTGCGCCAGCGCGGCGCGCGCGCTGGCTTCTGATCGCGCGCCTTGGGCGTGCGCACGAATTCGGTGCGATAGCCCAAGAGGGCCTCCAACCCGCCGCGCGCGTTGGATATCAGGAGTCCGCTGGTCAGGGCGAGCGCGCCGAGCACCTCGGTTGCCGTGCGCCGCCAGCCGTCGCGGGTGCCGGCGAGCGTTAGGAAGCCGATGGGTGCCGCGAAGCCCAGGACCGAGGTGACGACGGCCACGCTCGCCAGACCCTCACCCCCAACGGTCGCCCCGGCCATGAAAGGCAGACCCAGGATCAGACAGCCCGTGCCGACCAGAAACGCCAGCGGCTGGCCGATCTGGAAGCCAATCATCAGCTTCCGCCACAGCGGGAGCCGGGGACTGCGCCACACCAGAGGGGTCAGCTTGACGAAACACTGCGCGAAGCCCTTGGTCCAGCGGAACTGTTGGACGCGCCAGGCACGCGCGGAGGTCGGGAGCACCCCCGGCACGGTGAGATCCTTCAGGTATCCGGAGCGCCAGCCGCGCAGACTGGCGCGCAGGCTCAGATCCAGATCCTCGGTCAGGGTATCGCCGTTCCAGCCCCCAGCGTCCAGGATCGCCGCGCGCCGCCAGAGGCCGCAGGTGCCGTTGAAGGGGACCGGGAGTCCCAGCCGCCAGCGCGCCTCCTGCTCGACGCGGAAGTGCGAGTCGAGCAGCCGCGCCTGGATGCGGGTGAGCAGACTTTCGTCGCGGTTTAGATGGTCCCAGCGCGTTTGGACATAGGCCATTTCCGGCTGTGCGATCAGGACGCCGACGGTCTTGCGCAGGAAGTCCGGCGGGGGGATGAAATCGGCGTCGAAGATGGCGACATAGGGCGCGTCGCACCGCTCCAGCCCGGCCGCCAGCGCACCGGCCTTGAAGGCCGTGCGTTGCACGCGATGCAGCAGCTCGATCCGCGCACCCTGCTTGCGCAGTGCCGCCACCGCGCGCTGACTCAGAACCAGGGAGCCGTCGACACTGTCGTCCAGAACCTGGATCTGGAGCCTGTCCCGAGGCCAATCGAGCGCCATGACGGCACCCAGGATACGTTCGACCAGCTCGCCCTCATTGAAGAGCGGGAGCTGGACCAGCACGTTTGGCAGCGCGTCCTCGGGGGGGCTCGCGATCGCAAGGGGCCGCATCGGCAGCAACAGACGCGCGAACGTCAGCACCACCAGATTGAGGGAGAAGAACGCCAGGATGACGAGGCCGAGTGTGAGCAACAGCTCGACCGAGGGTTCCGCCGCGAGCATGACTTGATTTCCGCAATTTGAAGAAGAGATCGAACGGCCGGATGATGATGGGGGTCGCGGACACGAGGACTCGCTGCGACCCAAGGACGGCCCAGGACGCCGAGGCGCCAGGCGAGATGCCGTTCAGTGAAAGTGCCAAGAGCATAGGTCGGTGGCGGTCGGACGGCAAGCCTCGGAGGGTCCGACGGCCTCGCTGACGGGGCAGAACGCGCCGCGCGCGCCGTCGGGGTCAGACCGCCATCTGTTGAATCCCGGCGATGAGCCACTGGCCCTCCGGAGCTGCCCCAGGCGTGCTGAACGTGCCAGACCTCCTGGAACTCCAGGGCCACGCCCTTTTCCTCCTCCCGGATCAGTCCTGAGAAGAGCACGCTGGCGACCACCAGGTCGGCTTCGCGCTGGACGCCGACCAATTCCGCGTTGAGCCGCACGACTTCGGTGACCTGCTCCTCCCCGGTCATCCGCCGCTCACGCTGAAGCTCCATGAGGAGCTGGGGCGTGGTGTACTCGCGAATGTCGCGGAAGTCGGCCTGGTCCCAGGCCGCTTGCAGCCGGATGAAGTGAGTCCTGGCGGCTTCGAGGAAACCAGGCTCGTCGAACCAGGATGGGCTCTCGTCCCGACCGGCGATCCGGTCATTACGTTCGTCGAAGCCAGCGGGCGTCGCGCCCTGGCCATGCAAGCCAGCCTCCCACATGGATGGCCGATGGGGTGGCGTCTCGGGGGCATGCGCCAGCACAGGCGACTGGCCACCCCGATACATCCGGAACAGCGCGATCGCGCCGAGGACCAGGCCACCGATCAGGAGGACATCCAGGATCTGGAAGCCCTGGAAGGCATCGCCCATGAAGAGCGAGGCAAGCAGACCGCCCGCCGCCAGACCGGCCAGGGGGCCGAGCCAACGGCTGGCGCCGCTTGGTCTGGCTAGGGACTGACCCGTGTTCATCGAGCGCTCGGCGGCGGCCGGTTGTCGTGCCTGGGCCTGCCCCTGCGTGTGCGGCAGCGCCGGACGCGACATGGCCGAGGACTGCCTGCCCAGACTCGATCCGCCACCGAAGCGCTTGGCCTCGACCTCTGGGGACATGGACAGGAGACTCACCATGGTCAAGGCCAACATGGCCGTGATGACTGTGTTGAGTTTCATGGCGTTCGCTTTTTCTCGCGTGCTGATTGATGGTCGAAAACATGGCCGGCTGGCCGACTTGAGCGCGGCGCGGATCGCGCGTGATCGTCCAGAGCGGATGGAGGGGCAGGGGAAGGTGATCGTGGGAGAAAGGCCTTTTCACGAGCAGCCGAGATTTGGCAAGAATTATTCGTAAGGCTGGGTAGAGGAAGGAAACCCGGCATTGGCGGCTGCGTCAGCGTCTGAAATCCTGGGATTCGCAAGCTCATCCCGGCTTACGACAGACCGCCATTGGATAGTGGAGGCGTCACTTTACAAAGTCTCAGCCACAAAGTCTCAGCCTCTTTGGAAGCGTCGACCGGGGCGAACCGAAGGGTCCCGCCTAGCCAGGCGGGACCGAAGAGCGTCATGCGACCCTGGAGAGCCCCTGAGCTGGGCTTCCTGGACGCTGACTCATCCAATCAGGATCATGACCGGGCTGGATCAGCCCGCCGCGCTCGTGATGCGCTCGTACTTGGCGCGCAACTCGTCCTCGGTCTCCTCGTGGCTCGGATCCTTGATGATGCAGTCCACGGGGCAGACCTCGACGCACTGCGAGGTTTCGTAGTGTCCAACGCACTCGGTGCAGAGGCTGTGGTCGATCACATAGGTCTCGTCGCCTTGCGAGATGGCCCCATTGGGACACTCGGGCTCGCAGACGTCGCAGTTGATGCATTCATCGGTAATCATCAAGGCCATGGAAATACTCCTTCTACTCGTTCGGTCAGGTTATGGGGTCGGGTGGATATTATCCAAACCGTTCTTTCAATGCAGCTTGTACCGCGGGGGAGACGAAGGTCGAGACATCGCCCCGCAAGCGAGCGATCTCCCGCACCAGTGAGGAAGAGATGTAGGCATACCGCTCGGCTGGTGTCAGGAAGAGCGTCTCGATATCCGGCGCCATGCGGCGATTCATACCCGCCAACTGGAATTCGTACTCGAAGTCAGACACGGCGCGCAGACCGCGCATGATCACCGCGCCTCCGAGTTCGCGCGCGAAGTTCACGAGCAGCCCCTTGAACGGCGAGATCTCGACGTTTGACAGGTCATGGATGCTGTCACGCACCAGCGCCACGCGCTCCTCGGTCGAAAACATGGGTGCCTTGCCCGTGTCGGCCGCCACCGCCACCACCACGCGATCGAATAGGCGTGACGCGCGATGGATCAGGTCGACATGACCATTGGTGATGGGATCGAAGGTTCCGGGATAGACCACGCTACGCAATTGCTCGATCCTCTTGGGATTCTCTCGGTGAGGCCAGGCCAGCCGTCGGCGGATATGTCGCGCCACGGAGCATCCGACGACACGCGGAAATCGGCAAGATGAACGCCTTGGTCCGCGTCGCGCCGGCTGGCTACCGCTCGCGAGCGGTTGACCACATCCGACGCCTCGCTGCCGGCGCGAACATTATCACAAAGAACCTGCAAAGGTCGTCGCGCGGACCGGCGCCCAAGGCTGGATCCACGGGGTGCGTCATCCGGACAGGCCAGTGCTCACCCCAAGAACGAGCGGTCAGCTTCCGGCCCCCGGCGATTGAAAAACAAGACGTTAATGGTCTTGCTGGCCAATCGATCAGGCGCTTGCTGGACGAGCGATCCAGGACCAGAACATCAATGCAATACAAAACATAGCTTTGATCTAGCCGCTGAGCGTTGCTTCAGGTCGCATCACCCACCAGCGCCAATCCGTAGCGGACCTGCCCGGCGGTCTTGTCGCGGATCAGGTCCCAAGCCTCCGGCAGCGGCGGGAATCCCGTGCGCAGCGGCGCTTCCAGATAGACGCGCGCGCCGGGCGCGACCCAGCCATGTCGTTGCAGACGCTCGATCGCTGGCGCAAGCAGTCCGTCGGCGAAGGGCGGATCGAGGAAGACAAGGTCGAAGTGCTCGCCCGGTCTGTCGAGCCAGGCCAAGGCGTCGACCTGGTGGACCGCGATCTCTGCGGCGCCGAGGATCTGCGCGTTGGCCCGCAAGCGTGTTGCGACGGTCCCCGCGCGCTCGATCATGACAACCTGGACCGCGCCACGGGACGCCGCCTCGAAGCCGAGCGCCCCGCTGCCGGCGAAGGCGTCCAGGCAGCGCGCCCCGGCGATCACCGGGGTCAGCCAGTTGAACAGGGTCTCGCGTACCCGATCCGCCGTGGGCCGCAGACCGGGCTGATCCGGAAAGGTCAACCGGCGGCCGCGATAACGGCCGCCGATGATGCGAAGCTGGTTAGTGGTTTGCGCCATGCGTTGGGGACGAATCCTCGCCGCGTGCGCCGACGGTGACGATGGCGAGTCGTTCTGGATGCACGCGGCGCGCGAAGGCGTCGCGGATCTGCTCGGCGGTGACGGCTTCGATGCGCGCGTTGAAGCGGTCGAGATAATCCAGCGGCAGTCCGTAGAAGCCGATCACGGCCAGATACTGGATGATGTTGGCATTGCTCGCGATCTTGAGCGGAAAGCCGCCGGTGATGTTTTTCTTGGCGGACGTAAGTTGCGCCTCGGTCGGCCCCTCGGCGATGAAACGCTTGAGGGTCTCCAGCATCACCGAGCGGGCCTGGTCCGCCTGATCGTTGCGAGTCTGGAGGCCCAGGAGGAAGGGGCCAGACCGCGCCATGGGGATGAAGTAACTGGAGACGCCATAGGAGAGGCCTCGCTTCTCGCGGATCTCGTCCATCAGGATCGAGACCAGGCCGCTCCCGCCCAGGATGTGATTGCCGAGATAGAGCGGAAAATAATCCGGATCGCCTCGGCGCATGCCGGGCTGTCCGGCCAGGACCGACGTCTGGCTGGACGGGAACGCGATGAGCCTGAGCGTGCCGTCGGTCAGCTCCGGCGACATCCGGCGTGGGAGCCGCCCGTTCGCCCATCGGAAGACCAGCCGTGACCCGCTCCGCCAAGGCTTGTGCTCCGGCGCGGTCGAGATCGCCGACGATGGCGACGGTGGCGTTCGCGCCGACGTAGTAGCGCCGATGGAAGGCCCGTAGATCCTCGGGTGCGATGGCCGCGACCGACTCGGCCGTCCCGGATGGGTCGGAGGCGTAGGGGTGACCGCCGAAGATCGCGCGATAGAGCGCCTTTTGTCCGACGGTCTTCGGCGACTCCTCGTCCTGACGCAGGGCAACCAGCCGATTGCGGCGGACCCGCTCAAAGGCGTCCGGATCGAAGGTCGGATGGGCCAGGGCGGCGGCGAATGTCTCGACCGCCGTCTTCAGCGCCGGCTGGCGCGTCAGGGAGCGCAGCGCAACCGTGGTCATGTCGCGGTCGACCCCAGCGCTCAGGGCCGCGCCGACGTCATCCAGCCGCTCCGCGAGTGCATCCGCGTCCCAGGCGCCCGCGCCCTCGTCGAGCATGGCCGCCGTCAGGGACGCAAGCCCCGAGCGCTCGCCATCGCGGGCGCTCCCGGCGGCGAAGGCGACGCTCAGGTCGACCATGGGGATTTCCGGGGCGGCGACGAAGAGGACGTGCGCGCCATTCGTGGTCTGCCAGGTCTGGATCGCGGGTGACGCCTGGGCGATGCCGCCCGCCAGCAGAAGCAACGGGGCGACCCAGCGCAGCTGGACCATCCGGGAGAAAGCCATCGCCATCATGGAGGGACGTGGATCAGCGGACATGGGCGCGCGCTCCTAGGCTGGTCTGGGCGGCGGCTGGCCGCGCGTCTTCGATGGGTTGTGGATCCAGGACCGCGACCGTGAGTCGATCCGGGTTCAGGTACTTCCGGGCGACCGCCTGGATCTGCTCTGGAGTGACGGCGGCGAGCTGGTCGACATAGGTGTCGGCGAGTCGCCAATCGAGCCCGATGGCCTCGAGCTGACCGATTTGCATGGCCTGGTAAAATAGTGAGTCCCTTTCATAGACCTTGGCGGCGACCACCTGATTGCGGACGCGCTCGAGCTCCGCGGCGCTGACCGGCGCCGCCTGGATGTGCTCGATCTGGGCGCGCAATGACTGCTCCAGTTCCTCGACACTGTGGCCCTTGGCGGGTACGCCGTCGAACAGGAAGAGCCCCGGCAGACGCTCGAAGGCGCTGTAACTGGCTCCGGCCGAGGCGGCGATCTGGGTGCCCCTGACCAGCTCGCGGGCGAAGCGCGAGCTATCGCCGCCATCGAGGATCGACGACAGCATCTCCAGCGCATAGGGTTCCCACGCCGGGTCGGCATCGCCCGCGGACGGCGTCTTGTAGCCCATCAAGAGGTAAGCCTCCTTGGCGGGCGCCTTGACCCGCAAGCGCTTTTCGCCGAGCGGCTTCGGATCCCGGCGCGTCTTCGGCGGGGTGATGAGCTCGGCCTGGAGCGGGCCGAAATATTTTTCGGCCAGCGCGAAGACCGCCTCCGGATCCAGGTCGCCCGCCACCACCAGGATGGCGTTGTTGGGCGCGTACCAGAGCCGGTACCAATCGCGCAGATTCTGGAGCTGAAGCTGTTCCAGATCGCCCGGCCACCCGATCACCGGATTGCGGTAGGGCGAGGCATCATGGGCGACGGCGTTGAAACGCTCCTGGGTCAAGGACTGGGGGTCGTCGTCCGTGCGCATGCGCCGCTCTTCCTTCACCACCTCTAGCTCCTTCGCGAACTCCTTCTCGGCCAGCTTGAGATGCCGCATCCGCTCCGCCTCCAGCTTGAAGGCCACCTCCAGCCGATCCTTGGCGAGGTTCTCGTAGTAGGCGGTGTAATCGCGTCCGGTGAAGGCGTTTTCGTCGCCGCCGTTCTCCGCGACGATCCGCGAGAATTCGCCCGGCGCCAGATGCTCGGTCCCCTGGAACATCATGTGCTCCAGGACATGCGAGACGCCCGTGATACCGCCATATTCGTAGCTGGATCCGATCTTGTACCAGACCTGCGAGGTCAGAATGGGGGCGCGGTGATCCGTCTTGACCAGAACCTTGAGACCGTTCGCGAGCGTGCGCTCATGCACGTTCGCCGCGCCGACCGCCCCGAGCGGCAGCAGGCAGAGCAGGATGGCGATCAATCGTCGTTGCATGGAGACTCCAAATCGAGGACCAAGAAGGGCGTTGAATAGGTATGGGCAGGCGGCTCCGTCGGATAGTTCCCTGGGCGCTTGCAAGGGCGATTGAACCGCGAAAGACTGGCGAACTCGACGGCGTTGGCGGCCGGGGTGACGGGAGATGGCGCGTTCGCGGTTGCGCGCGGTGACGTGCCTAGGCTCGGGATCGGCGGCGCCCCGGGCCTGGAAACGCCGCCGTATCAAACTCATGCCCCAGCGACCGGCTTGAACCGGTGGTTTCCAGGCAGCGTCTCAGACGTTGAAGCGGAAGTGGATGATGTCGCCGTCCTTGACGACATACTCCTTGCCCTCCGAGCGCAGTTTGCCCGCCTCTTTGGCTCCCTGCTCTCCCTTACAGGCAACGAAGTCGTCATAGGCGATGACCTCGGCCCGGATGAAGCCGCGCTCGAAATCGGTGTGAATCACCGCTGCGGCTTGCGGTGCCTTGGTGGCTTGCGGGATCGTCCAGGCGCGCACCTCTTTCGGGCCGGCGGTGAAGTAAGTCTCCAGGCCAAGCAGCCGATAGCCGGCACGAACCACCCGATTCAGGCCGGGCTCGTCGAGCCCCAGGTCGGTCAGAAACTCTTGCCGCGCCTCATCATCGAGCTCGACGATCTCGGCCTCGATCGCGGCGCAGACGGCTACGGCTTCCGCGCCTTCCTCGCGTGCCAGGGCGGCGACCCGATCGAGTAGGGGGTTGTCGATGAAGCCATCCTCGGCGACATTGGCGATATACATGGTCGGCTTGGCGGTCAGCAGGAACAGGTCCCGCAGCTCCTGCAAGGATTCCTCATCCAGGCCCAGCGTGCGCACGGGCTTGCCAGCGTCCAGGTGCGCATAGGCTGCTTCGAGCAGGGTTTTGCGCTTGAGGATCTGCTTGTCTCCCGTCTTGGCGGTGCGTTGCGCGCGATCCAACGCCCGGGTAACCGACTCAAGGTCGGCCAGCGCCAATTCGGTGTTGATGACCTCGATGTCACCCAAGGGGTCGATCTTCCCGGCGACATGCACCACATCATCGTCCTCGAAACAGCGCACCACATGAGCGATGGCGTCGGTTTCGCGGATGTTGGCGAGGAATTTGTTGCCGAGCCCCTCGCCCTTCGAGGCCCCAGCCACCAGTCCGGCGATGTCGACGAACTGCATCGAGGTGGGGAGAACCTTCTGCGGCTTGGTGATGGCGGCGATGACATCGAGCCGCGCGTCCGGCAACGGCACCACGCCGACATTTGGATCGATGGTACAGAAGGGGTAGTTTTCGGCCGCGATGGCGGCCCGCGTGAGGGCATTGAAGAGGGTCGACTTACCCACATTGGGCAGGCCGACGATGCCGCATTTGAATCCCATGACGTCTATACCGCTGGAAAAATCCTAGCAGTCTACAGGACTGACGACATACGGCACCAGATCAGCGACGGTTGTCGCCAACGGCCTTCCCATATCACGCAAGGCGCGTCAGCCTGAGTCGGTCGCCTGGCGGTTATAGCGGTCCTCGAACCGCACGATATCGTCCTCGCCGAGATAACTTCCCGATTGAACCTCGATCAGCTCCAGCGGGATGCTCCCAGGGTTCTCGAGTCGATGCGTGGCGCCGACCGGGATATAGGTCGACTGATTCTCCGTCAGCAGGAAGGTCTTGTCGTCACAGGTCACCTGGGCGGTTCCGGAGACGATGACCCAATGCTCGGCGCGATGGTGATGCATCTGCAGGGAGAGCGATTCGCCCGGCTTCACGACCAGGCGCTTGACCTGATAGCGCGAGCCCTGTCCGATCGCCTCATAGGAGCCCCAGGGGCGATGGACCCGCTGGTGATGGAGATATTCATTTCGCTGCTGGCCTTGCAGGAACTGCGTGACGGCCTTGACGTCCTGAGCGCATTCCTTGCTGACCACCAGGACGGCGTCCTGAGTCTCCACCACGATCAGATCCTGCACGCCGACCGCCGCCACCATGCGGTGTTTGGCCACCAGCAGATTGTTGCTGGAGTTGTGGACAAAGGCATCGCCGTCCAGCACGTTGCCGGCGGCATCCTGCTCACGGACTTCCCACAAGGCCGACCAAGCTCCAACGTCGGACCAGCCGACATCCAGCGGCACCACGATCGCTTGCGGCAGATCCCCCGCCGCGCCGGACCGCGCCGCGACCGAGAGTCGCTCCATCACCGCGTAGTCGATCGAATCGCTTGGGCAGGCGCCGAACAGCTCGGGATCGAGCCGCAGGAAGTCGCCATCGAGCGTCGCGTGACTGAATGCCGCCGCGACGGCCTGAGCGATGTCCGGTCGAAACCGCTCGACCAGGCCCAGCCAAAGCGACGCCTTGAGGACGAAGATACCGCTGTTCCAGAGGTATTCGCCCGACTCCAGGTACCCTTGCGCGGTTGGCGCATCCGGCTTTTCGACGAAGTCGGCCAAGGCGTAGGCGGATCCCAGGAGATCCGCGCCAGTGATGGCCTGACCCTGCCGGATATAGCCGTAGCCCGTCTCTGGCTTGCTCGGAACGATCCCGAAGGTCACCACCGCCCCTGTTTGGGCGAGCGCGTAGGCGTCGGCCACGGCGGCGCGGAAGGCGGCTTCCTGGCGGATTGTGTGGTCGGCCGGCATGACCAGGAGCACCGGGTCCGTGCCGGAGGCGGACGCGGCGAGCGCCGCCAGGCTCAGTGCCGGGGCCGTATTCCGTCCCTTGGGCTCAAGGAGGATCCGCGCGGGCCGGCGTCCGATGAGGCGCAGTTGCTCGGCCACCAGAAAACGATGGGCGTCATTGCAGACCACCAAGGGATCGCTCTGACCAATGCCAAGGCGAGGATGCTCGCGATCCAAGCCGTCGATCCGCCTGACCGTTTCCTGCAGCATGGTGTGCTCGCTGGTCAGAGGCAGGAACTGCTTGGGGTAGGCTTCGCGGGAGAGCGGCCACAGCCGCGTGCCGGATCCACCGGAGAGAATGACGGGTTGCAAGGGCATCGCTGGTGACCGCTTCCGGATGATAAGGTTCTGAGTTTCGGATTAGAGCAATCGCCCCCATCGTGGTCAAACCAGAAAACGGATCGCAGCAACGCATGGCCCCCAAACTGACACAAATCGCGCGCATCTTGCGGGAGACAGCGGCGACCCAGGTGATGCCGCGCTGGCGCCACGTCGGCGTCGAGCACAAGAGCGATGGCAGCCTGGTGACAGCGACGGATCTGGCATCGCAACGCCATATCACGGAGGCCCTGGACCGCGCATTCCCCGGCGTTCCGGTGCTCGGCGAGGAGATGTCCGCAGACGAACAGCAGCGCCTCCTCGACGCATCGGAGCGCGGCATCTGGGTGCTCGATCCCCTGGATGGAACCAGTAACTACGCGGGTGGCTTTCCAGCGTTCTCGATTTCGCTGGCCCTGATCGAGCATGGCCAGCCGGTGCTCGGCGCGGTCCTCGATCCGGTGCGCGACGAGTGCTTCACCGCCGTCAGGGGCGAGGGCGCCTTTCTGAACGACCAACCGATTCGGCCGTTCGCGGCGAGCCAGGATCCGCGTGACTGCCTCGCCATGATCGACTTCAAACGCCTGCGGCCGGAGACCATCGCCGCACTCGCGCGGAATCGGTGCTATGCCTCGCAACGCAATCTGGGGTCGGTCGCCCTCGAGTGGTGCTGGTTGGCGGCGGGCCGCTTCCAGCTCTATTTGCACGGTGGCCAGAAACTCTGGGACTATGCCGCCGGACGCTTGATTGCCGAAGAGGCCGGAGCGGCGGCGATGCATCTGCAACCGAACGGCGGTGCAGCGAACCCCCAGCCGAGCCTTGAGTCGCGCCTGGCGATCGCCGCCGCCAATGATGCGCTGTTGAACGACTGGCTCGACTGCGTGGGTCTTCTCCGTCAAACCGACTGATTGCGGCCCGCTTCAGGGTCGTTGGCGCAAGCGTGGCGACTCACGGCGCGGCCGCCATGGTCATCCGATCCCAACGAGGTATTTTCAATGAGCGACGGCCCGACCAACGTTGACATGGAACTGGCCAGCGGCATCGCCGCCTTTGAGTCCAAGCAATTCTCGCGCGCCGTGGGGCTTCTGTCTCCCCTCGCCGAGCGCGGTGAAATCGAAGCCCAGTACCGAATGGCGATCATGGCCCAGAATGGGCTCGGCATGCTGTCGAATCCGCTCATGGCTTACAGCTACATGAAGAACGCGGCGCGGGCGGGATTCGGCCTCGCCCAGCATGGGCTCGCATTTATGTACATGGAAGGCGAATGCACCGACAAAAACCCAGCCAAGGCAGTTGAATGGTTCAAGAAGGCTGCGGAGCAAGGACTCGTCGGCTCCTTGACTACCCTGGCCATGATGTACGAGGAGGGACGTGGCGTCGAAAAAGACCCCGAGGAAGCCAGACGGCTCTACAAGCTCGCCGGTTTCGAAGATCGCTGAACGGCGCGCGATTGTCGCGTACCCCGCCAAGCTCGCCGTACGACCCGACGCCTTGGCTTTTTCCGCCAAGAAGCTACCCTTCGGTTCGGTCGTTTCGGTATACTCAGCCCCAGCGTTGCCGGGGTGGCGAAATTGGTAGACGCATCAGACTCAAAATCTGACGGGGGCGACCCCATGCCGGTTCGATTCCGGCCCTCGGTACCAATAAAAACAAGGGTTTACGCCTCACGGCGTAGACCCTTTTTTCTTGCCGTACATTCCCGTGGGACACTCACGGGACACCATCACGAAGACGCCGCTATAATCAGCCACAACATTCGACCGCATCTTACGGTTACAACGTGGCAACCATCACAAAGCGCGGCGACAGCGAGGGCAAGACGCACTATCAGGTGAAGGTGCGGCTAAAAGGCCATCCCATCCAAAGCTCCACTTTTGACCGGCTCACCGACGCCAAGAAGTGGGCCACGCAGACCGAGGCCGCGATTCGGGAGCGGCGCCACTTCAAGACCGTCGAAAGCACCCGCCACACCTTGGCGGAACTGATCGACCGCTACATTCGCGACGTGATTCCGCTCAAGGGGCGACAGGGCAAGATGCAGAAATCGCAGCTTGAGTTCTGGCGCGCCGAGATCGGCGCCTACACGCTTGCGGATGTCACCCCCGCCATGATTGCCGAAGTCCGCGACAAGCTGCTGCGCACGCAGACCTGCCGGGGGTCGACCATGAACAACGCCACCGTGGTTCGCTACCTGGCCGCGCTGTCGCATGCCTTCAGCGTGGCCATGAAGGAATGGGGATGGGTCGAGGATCATCCCTTGCGCAAGGTCAGCAAGCCGAAGGAGCCGCGCGGGCGGGTCCGCTTCCTGTCCGACGCCGAGCGCGGTCGGCTCCTGAGCGCCTGCCGGGAGTCACAGCAACCCCACCTGCTGCCCGTCGTGGTTCTGGCCTTGGCAACTGGCATGCGGGCACAGGAAATCCTTAAGCTCACCTGGGGCGTGGTGGACATCAAGCAAGGGCGCATCCTGTTGGAGCACACCAAGAACGGCGAGCGCCGCCTGGTGCCGCTGGTCGGACAGCCCCGCGCCATCCTCGAAGCCCACCAAGCGGCGCCCACGACAGCAAGCGCCGAATCAAGTAGTGCCACCACCAAAGTCAGCAACCGCAAGGTGTCGGGGGCGATCCCGCCCGAGGTGCCACCATCAATGTGTCACTGGTACCCACTAACCACAGACGCTCCGTTGATCTAGCTTGACCTCCCGACGCGGCCATGCCCGGCCGCTTACAACCGCGAGAGTTCAAGCCATGGCACGTCAGCCCCGCGCATCCGCTCCTGAATCATCTTCCACGCCGCCCGTGCGGCCGGGTTTCGTTGACCACTTTCCGTCGCAGACATCATCCGCCGACGCGACTGAATATCAGGGGAGGATTCTATTCACCGTCCAGCAAATGGCTGATTCACAGCCAGCATTGACCGTGGGCGGTATTCGAGAGGATCTGTTTTACCGCCAAACAAATGGATTACAGGATTCGGGCGCGGTGATTCGCCGGGGGCGAGCACTTCTCTTGCATGGCCCGCGTTATCTCGATTGGATGCTGAATCGCGGCGTGGAGAAAGCGGCATGAACCACGCCTCCCGCGATCGTCGTCTCGCCCGTCTCGCCAAGCTGGAGCGCCGCCGCCTGGCGACGTTTTCACAGCCCAGACATGAAAACACCTCGTCCGGGGGCATCCGGCGAGGTGTTGCGGAACAGCGTGATTCAGGTTTATCGTGTCAAGCAGATGGTGCTGAAAGGCGCCGTCACCCCGGCCGGCAAGCCGGGGCATAAAGTCCGCCGTAACGGACACCGACGCGAATCGAAGTATATCCCAGGGTCCGTGCGCCTGCACCGGCCGTGATTCGTGTCAGCCTGCCCGCTACGTCGGTTCCCAACCACTTGGAGCCGACCACATGACCAACCACACCGACGACATCACCGCCCTCGCTCAGCTCAAATTGACCGAGCTTGGCGCGTTGCAGCTTCTTGACCTTGCCGCGCTCTTCCTCGCGATTCGTGCCGCCGCCCCCGACCACTCGCAACCGAAGCGCCTCGCCAATGTTGGCATGTATCTCTGCGAAGACTGGATCGCGGGCTGGGAATCTATTTCCGAGCCCCTGCGAGGGCAGGTCGGAAAGGCGAAGGAGGGCGCGGCATGACCACCGCGAACATCACTCTCGATGATCTTGACCAGCTCGCGCATATTCGCGATGAAGCCGATCTGCTCGTCACGCTTCTTGGCACGTCCGATTTTGAGTGCGCCCCCGGCCTGGCGCAGATTCTCCTGCGCTGGGAAGTCGCGCTCGACAAGATTCTGGCCGCGCGCGCCGCCGTTCTAGCTGCCGAGGGGGCGCAGTCATGAGCGACAGCCCCCAAGGACCGGGGGCGACAACGCCCCGCTTCCCGATTGCCCATGTCGCGAGCAAGACCTCGGGCGTCACCCGCCGCGAGCTGGTCACCTGGCCAGCGTTGGTGGAGCTTCTTAGCTCGCCCAAGCCTGGCCAAAAAGACGGCCCCGGATGGATCCCAGGCGACCACGACCCCGGTCCCCGATCTGGCGAAAGCGTCCGTTCATGGTCTGTACTCGCGCTCGACATCGAGGCAAAAACAAAGGGCACCAGTCCCAAGGTTGTCGATGGCCCCGAGCCGCCGCCCTTCGATGAGATCATGGACGAGCTGGAAGGATGGGGCTTTCGCTGCGTCGGACACACGACTCACAGTCACCTTGACCCAACGATTCAGCCGACCGACCAAGCCCACCACCGCTATCGGCTGGTCTTCGCGCTCTCCCGCCCCCTGGCCCCCGGCGAGATCCGCCCGCTCGGACTTCATCTATCCGCCGTGATGGGGTTGTCCGAGCAAGTGGATACCGGATGTCTTGAGCCCGCCCGCCTGCTTTACCTGCCGCGATGCCCTCGGGATCGAATCGCGCTGTTCCAGGCGCGCGCCGTCGAGGGTGAACCGCTCGCTGTTGACCAGCTCCTCGCGGACGCCGCCACGGTCGAAAAGGCCGTTCGGGGGGACCGCCCGCGCCCACCGCCCGCGTCCGGCGTGAGCGTCATTGACGCCTTCAACGCCGCTCACGATTTGCCAGCGCTACTGTTCTCCTACGACTACCGGCCGAAGGCTCGGAATCGCTGGATTCATCCAGATTCCTCCTCGCGAATGCCCGGCGTGCGGATTCTTCCCGAGACCGGCAAGGTCTTTTCAAGTCACGGTTGCGATCCGCTGAACGACGGCCGCCCGCATGACGCCTTCGACGTGTTCAAGATCCTTGGCCACGGCGGGGACGAGCGCGCGGCGGTTCGCGCGGCGGCCAAGTTGCTAGGGCTTTCGCACCCACGCCGCGAAAGCCCAACGGACCGGCCAAGCTGCGAAGCAGAAGCGCCGCGAGTGACGGTCGGTGACGGTGAATACACATTTCTTCTTGATGAAAAATCAAGAGTTTACGGAGCTTTCCCGAGTTATTCTCCCGCCGAAACTTTCCACATGAACGACCGTCACGACCGTCACCACCAGCACGCACCCGCCCCGGCGAGCCTTGAGGCGGCCGTCTCCGTGGTCGAAGCCGCGATCAAGCGATGTCGGGACGAGCCGGGGGCGCTTGCTTCGGGGGAGTTCAATGGCGCGATGCAACTGGTCCGCGCACACGCCCCGGAGCAGTGGTTTCGACTGCGCGTCGAGATCCGCAAGGCGCGACCCAATGGCGTTCGGCTGGAGGATATCGACCGCGCGACGCGCCCACCGACCGAGCCTGTTGACGACACGTCAACCGCCGATGAATTGGTCGCGCTCGTCCTGGAACAAGCCGAGCTTTTTCACTCGAAGGATGGGGCCTGCTTCTCCGCGCTGCGCTCAACGCCCCGCAAAGTCTTCCATCTGGAAACGAAGAACTTTGCCGAATGGCTCGGGTATGCCTTCTATCGCGCGACCGAGACCGATCGCGGCCCCGGACGTGCCGCCAGCGATACTTCGATCCGAACCGCGCGGGTTGTTCTGACGGGCATCGCCAAGAACGATGGCCCCGAGCGTGAGGTGTACTTGCGCTGTGCCGTGCTGGACGATCGTTACTACATTGACTTGGGCGATGAGGACTGGCGCGCGGTCGAGGTTTCGTCAGACGGCTGGCGATTGGTGGAGCGTCCGCCGGTCTACTTCTGGCGCGCATCGACCATGCGGCCGTTACCTGTGCCGATCGTCGGTGGAGATCTCACGCTACTGTGGAAGTATTGCAACGTCCCCGAGCCGGACCGCCCGTTGGTTATTGCGTGGTCGCTCGAATCCTTCAGACCGGAAACGCCTTTCCCGATTCTTGAGATCGTCGGGCCGCAAGGTGCCGCAAAAAGCACCACCCAGGCCAATCTCCGGCGCTGCCTGGATCCGAACGCCGTGGATCTTCGCGCTTTACCGAAGTCGGTCGAGGATCTTTTCGTTTCCGCTGGGGCGAACTGGATGGTATCGCTCAACAATCTTTCGCACCTGACCGCGAACACCCAGGACGCCTTGTGCAATTTGGCCACGGGCGGCGGTTTTGCCGGTCGAACGCTCTTCACCAACGCCGATGAAACCCTGATCGAGGCGAAGCGGCCGGTTGTCATCAATGGAATTGTTCCTGTGGTGACCGCTCAAGACCTCACCGATCGGGTCATCCATGTTGAGCTTCCCGAGATCGCGACCTATCGCTCGGAGACCGAGATGGGGGACGCCTTCGACCAAGACGCACCACAGATCATTGGTGGCTTACTGGATTTGTTTGCCGTCACCCTGCGCGAGATTCCTAAGGTGACCATCACTCGCCCACCCCGCATGGCCGATTTCGCCGTCCTCGGGGAGGCGATGATGCGCGCGCAAGGTCTATCGGCAGGAATCTTTGTCGGGCTCTACCAGGCAAACCGCCGCGAATCGACCGCCCGTAGTCTGGAGGCATCGCCGGTTTCTGTGGCCATTCGTGCGATGGTCGCCGCACACGAATACCCGTCGCTGCCTGTGTTTGATGGGAACTGGGAACGGCTTCTCAGTCGGCTCGATTCTCACCGCGAAAGCCACGGCTCCACAACATGGCCCAAGTCTTCGCGCGGTCTGAGCGATGTCGTGCGCCGCCAGAGACCCGCGCTGGCTCAGATCGGTATCCGAATCGACATTGGCGGCCGAACGAATCAAGGCACCCGGATCACCATTCATCCGCCTGCCGTCGGTGCTGGTAGTGACGGTCGTGACGGTCGTTCATGTGGAAACATCCCAGCGGGGAAAGATTCGCCCCGCTCGGTTGCAGTGGAGGTGGAGGTATGACCGCGCGCTTGCGTGCTGGTGGTGACGGTCGTGATGGTCGTTCATGTGGAAACATCCCAGCGGGAAAAGATTCGCCGCCCGCTGTGGCATCAATCCTTGCCGATCTCGCATCCACGGGCGTTGAGGTTTTCGTGGGCGAGTCCGGCAATCTCAAGCTCATCGGAGAACAATCCGAGATCGACCGATGGTTGCCGGAGATCCGCGCCCACAAGGCGGAGCTGATTGCATACCTCGTTGCGGCCAATGACACCCCTGCCGCGACCCATCGCCGCTGGCTGGTGCGCTATCAGGATGGCACCGAGCTTTCGATAACTCGTTGTCCACCTGCCGCGTTAGAACAGGTCGCGGCCGACCATCCAAGTGGATCGGTCAGACCTGACCCTGAGCCGCCACTAGGGCGCCCGTTGGACCACGAGGCGCTGGCGATCATCAGGGCATGGCTCAATGCCATCGGCGAGACGGACCCGACCACGCGCGCCGAGTACATCGACGGTTGCGCCCGAGATCCCGAGCGGTTGAGGAACACCTACGACGTGGCCGTTGCTCTCGGGATCGCGGCATGGGACTAGGTTCTTCCAGCGAGCGGCGGAGAACCGAGAGTTTTTGCGCTCGCGGTCTTTCAGAGAATTTGAACACTGTTCAGATGAACATTAAGCGATAGATCCTATTTATCTGCCTATAAGGATGACTTATGACAAAGCCCACCCAACAGAACCCAGCGATCCCCGATGAATGGCGCCACGATCGCCAGCAAGCCCGCCAGCGCGAGCGCTTCTCCAAGCCTGGCCCAACCCCCGCCGCGCTGCGCCGTGCGCACCAGCGCCGCCGTGGAGGATGACATGCCCGATCCTGCCGCTGATCTGATCGCCGTGGCCGATGTGCTGCGCCCCGTGGCGCACCGGTGCCCGGCCGTCGCCACGTTCGTTGACGGAATCGACCGCTGGCGGGAAGGTCGCGCGCCTGATTTGGACGCCGCTTTCGGGCTCGAAGGTGCCCAGGGCATCCGCAGCGGCCGTTGGCGGATGTGGAAGTCCGAACAGTACCGACACCTGCGACGCGCGTCCGAGCTGCTGGCCGATGAACCCGGCTCGCCATCGGCCGCGCTCGCACGGCAGGTCGGAAAATTCGAGAGTGACATCTGGCCCCGCTGGCGTGATCTCGTGGAACCCCCTGCGGGCTCCTCGGAGCTGCGGCGGGAGCTGTTCGCCGCTCGAAAGCTCGGCAGGGTTCCGATGTCCGCGCGGCAGCTTCTGGAAATCATTGGCCCTTTTGGTCGCGAACCGGGCGCGGGATGATGACGTGAAGCAATCTTCCTTCGGAGGCCAGAGATGCCTGAATCAACGCCGATCCCGCGCGGAATCGACGCGCACACTCTGCGGGCGTATCACGCCAGCGGCGCAATCGGATTCCCCACGGCGTGGGTCGCGGACGTCGAGGCTTACGGGGATCTGACGATCCGCGAGTATCTGGTAGCCACTGGAAAAATGGTCGACCACCGCCCCGCCGCATCCGCCAGCCACCCCACGCTCTCGGTTTCCGACATCTACGCCGCGCGGCGCCCGTCTCGGGCAACCCCGGAACCGACAGCCGCCCTCCTGGATCAGGGGCAGGCGCCCTTTTCCAACCCGGGAGCCGAGGCCATCTACGCCGCCCGTCGTGGGTCGCGGTCATGAACAGATGGAAGCACCTGCTTGGTGTCCTGATCGCCCCTGAGCCAGAGACCGCGAGCGAGGTCGAGCACCTGCGCCGGCTGCGCGAAGACATCCTCGCCTCCCCCCGCCGCCGCACCGGACCAGAGCTTGCCGCCGACATCGAGCGGCTTCTGGATCGGTTGAAGCACCAGGCGCGTGAAGTCCTGATGACCGCCCTGGAGGATCCGACCGACAGCGGCCCGGATGCCATCGCCGCCCTGGCGTTCCTGGTCGATGACGCATTCGATCACCGCCGCGCCCTGCGGGAGCTGGTCCCCGCGATCGAGCGGGAGGCTTCGGACGAGGAAGCCCGCCGCCGCCTCACGTTGCGCGACATTCAAGACTGCCTGGCAGCGTTGGGCGCGCGCTGATGCTCAACGATCGGCATCCGCATGTGATCGCCGCGCGCAAACTGATTGCCGAATACCTTGATCTTGTTGCGCTCGACAACCTGAGCCCAGAACAGCTTGCTCGTGTGCGCGATCTCACTCGGCGCCTAAACCGGCTCGGAGCACCGGCTGTCGCCCGCTTGGTCCTTGTCCCGAGCACCCCGAACCCAACACACGACCCAAAGGCCACCCCACGATGACTACGTTGACTGATCTTCGAGACACCGCAAACGACCGCCGCGCCACGTTCAATGGCGCGCGCGCCGAGGCGGCCGCACTGCGCACCGAGATCGCGGAAATCCACGCGCGGATCGACTTTCTGGAAAGCGCACCCCTGAGCAAGGTTGAGCTGACGACGGAACTCGCTCGACAAGTGACGGCTTTTCGCGACGCGGCCGCCCACGACACGGACCTGGTTCGACACCTGGACCACATGCGCACTCGCCCCCTGATCGCCATGGGCGCCACCGAGGGCAACCTCGCGCCCTTCAGCCCAACAGTCCTTCCAGCGGTCGCGGCCGCCGTGCGCGTGCTGCTGGTCGACCCCGAGGCCATCCTCGCCGCGCTCAGTTCGGTTATCGACGGTCTCGACTTCGCCCAAGCAGGCCCATCGCTCGCGGACCGCGCGGGCGAGCTGGCGACCCGCCGCACCCGCCTCACCGAGGCGCAGACCGCGCTGGCCGATCTCGAAAAGGCCATCGACGCTTACCCGAGGGTTGCCTGATGTTCGATCGCCCACGCCCCGACCTTTCCGCCTGGCGTGCCCGGCTCGCGGTTTTCGAGGATGCATCCCGTGCCGCGAGAGATGCCCACCATCAAACGGGTATGGACCGCCACGAGCTCGCCCGCAGCAAAGCCGAGCTGGAAGGCTACGAGCAACGTCTCGCGGACGATCTGAAGGCGACCGAAGACGCCATCGCCGCCCAGCGGGCGCGTGGTCGATCGGCGCCCGACCAGGAGGCCGACATCGCCCGCGCCCGACTGGTCCACCAGGAGGCGAAGCAACGCGCCGATGCGGTCCGCCGGCGCGACGAGCTGTTGCAGCACCGCGCCGCCAAGCTCAGCGAAGCGCAACAGGCGATCTCCCCGCTGGTTGGATCTGGCAAGGCGTGGCTTGAAAAGGTCGCCGCTGGACCCCTTCCAGAGCCCGTCAAGTGGCCCCGCGTCAAGCCTGCGAGTGAGCTTGATCTAGTCCCCATTCGTGAGCGACTGGCAGCGATCCGCCAAGAACGCACCCGGATCGAAGCCAGCCCCGCGACCCTGGCGGAGCAACACCAGGCCATTGATGAAGCGATTGCCCGAGCGGCCACCGACTGGCAGGAACGCAATGCCCCGCCCGATCTGGCGAGGCTGCGGGAGGCGGGCGACTTGCCGCTGATCCGCGACGTCGTTGCTCCCGGCCACGATCGCCTGACCCTCGGCATGCTGTGTCACTACCTGCCAGACGTGGTTCGTGATGACCTTCGCGCGCGGGCTGCGGCCGATGTCCCGGCCAACGCCGCCCGCCTGAGCGGTCCCGAGATCCGTAGCGCCGTCGCCAAGCTCAACGAACAGAGGCATCTGGTCGAGGTCGAGGAGGAGGCCGTGATTCGCGCCCTGGCAGCGCGCGGCCTCGAGATCGCCCGGCGCCCGGATGCCCGCCCCGAGATCTTTCTAAGTCCCTGAGTGTGGTCGCCCGCCGTGGGGAGGGTTACGCGCGCCCGCCGCGCACGGAAAAGCGGGCAGCCCTCTGCGGGGCAAAAGCTCGCCGTGGAGTAACGCACACGCGCCCGCCGTGTCACGGCATGCGGGCAACCCTCACCAGACCGCCCTCAAACCCCGCCACGCTCACACCAGGCAGACCCGAAGACAACCCCTATCCGACTCCCGAGAACGCCGCCACGGCCGTTCTGTGCGGTCGAATCCAGGATCTAGACGCTATCTAGACATCATCTAGATCAATCTAGACACTGATCTAGACATCCTCTAGACTTCCATCTAGATCAATCTGACGGAAGCGACCGTGCCCGAACAAATCGCGCTGAAATTCCCCGATGGCACCCGCGCACGGCTGCACAGCCTGGCCAGACCGGGCGAGACCATGACGGCGACCCTGCTTCGCGCCCTTGGCCTACTGGAGGGCACCCCCGACCCCGCGGACGCCGCCGCCGATCTGATCGCCCGCATCGCGGCTATCGAGGCGCGTCTTGACCAATCCCCGGCGACGGCGGAAATTCACCAAGCCACCGAGGCGCCGCGAACCTACCCGCCCGCCGCCCGCGCGATGGCGATCTTGATGGAGCAACAGGGCAGGCGACCCGGCGAGATCCGCCGCGCCCTACTGGCAAATTTTGGCCGCGCCCCCGGTTCGCGCGAAATGTCGCGGGCGCTGCGGCGCTGGTCGAGCGATGAGGTTCCTCAAAAGTGAGGCGTGAGGGATCAACGGCTTGAACCGTCCACCGCAAAGTCATGACAACATGACAGACTATAAACCTTATAAGAATTATCTTTTAAGCTCATGAAATCATAAGATTAACCATCCGCGCGCGCGAGGGTGACCCGATCTCAAAGTACAAAATTGTACTTTGAAAACAGGCCCCGCCGCGCGCGCGAGGGTGACCACGCAAAAATGCGCTTTGAAAACAGAGATGACTAGGCCCCGCCGCGCGCGCGAGGGTGACCACGCAAAAATGCGCTTTGAAAACAGAGATGACTAGGCCCCGCCGCGCGCGCGAGGGTGACCCTCGGGGAGGGAGGATTTGCGGTTGCGAGAGTCGGGAGGCGAGTTTAGGATGGCGCCGTCCGTGGAGTGCTGGAAACACCCCACGACAAAGCGAAGACCGCGCTAACGGCTCCGCACCGGCGAGACGATTCTACACCACCAGGCGCCCCCGTGGCCCTGCGTCCCGCCCCTGCCCGCCTTCGCGGTCAGTCTCGAATCCTTTTCGGAGATTGACCCATGCACCAGACCAACACCCGCCTTCTGACCAGTGCCAAACAGACTGCCTTCGCGGAGATCGACCGCCTAGAGCGCCAACTCGCGCAACTCACCTTCAGCCTGGCCCGAACCCGCACCCAACTGAAATACGCCCGCCAGCACCATGCTGATCTGTGCGACCTGATCCTTGACCGCGAGTCCCGCGCATGAGCGACCTCACCCCCGATCGAATCAACGCGCTCGCCGAGGAGGTCGCTGCCGCCTTCACCGTCCTGGTGCAAAAGGAAATCAGCCTCGGTCTTCGTCACGCCCGGTTCCTGCAAAGCCGCACCGAGGCCGAAGCCGCGAAGGTCCAGTACCAAGCGATCCGCCTTGAGTGGGAGCTGGCGATGGGTCTCGCGACCGCCTACCACCGCACCGACCCGGAATC
This sequence comes from uncultured Gammaproteobacteria bacterium, assembly GCA_963818415.1. Taxonomy (GTDB): domain Bacteria; phylum Pseudomonadota; class Gammaproteobacteria; order Chromatiales; family Chromatiaceae; genus CAWFSC01. The sequence continues at coordinate 473,084 of CAWFSC010000021.1, forward strand.
GACCGACCGATTTACGTTCGGATAGGCATCGTGCCCGCTTGTGGGACACTCACGGGACAGCCACCGTAAAACCTCATGGTGAATGACAGTATCAGGCAACATCAACACCCATAATAAGCTGTTGTTTTTCATGCTGCCGAGTGTCGTGGTGTGTTGTAAGTTATTGATTTATAACGACTCAAAATCTGACGGGGGCGACCCCATGCCGGTTCGATTCCGGCCCTCGGTACCAGCAAAAACAAAGGGTTAGGCGGAAACGTCTAGCCCTTTTTGTTTGCCTGCATGGCGCCGTGCGCCACTGCCGCAAACGATCGTCGCTAAAATCAGCCACAATACGAGGCCGAACCGCACGCTTTACATGTGGCAACCATCAGCCGATGCTGCAAACGTTAATTGAACCGCGAAACAGTCGGTCTGTTACGACGCGCCGGGCGTTCGCAGTGCCCCCGGTCTGCACACAGCGCTATATCTGGAGGCTGAACCCGCAAGCGAGGAGCCATCTGGAACCATGTTCAATCACCCCGCGAGGAACCAGGAATGACCAAGCAACCCATGCCAAGACCCCCGCTCAACGCGCCCAAGGGTCCGATGCCGTTTCAAAAAGGTAAAGCTCCGACACCCAAGGGTAAGAAGGGCGGCTGACCCGTGCCACTCCAAAACTCGCCGGAAAACAAGGATGTCGCGGCGACGTTGGCCAGAGGGCTGATGGTGCCTGGCGAGTTGTCGCGGTGGGCGATGAAACCATCACTCGAGCAGACCACGGATCGTCCGCCACTAACACCCGTTGCCCTGGCGAGCTTTTCGTGGGATCGATCCGCGATGTGGCCAAGCCAACGTCAAGGGGGCCTTCAGGCGGCCTGTTCCTCACGCGCGAAAAGACGCGGGTTCTCCTTGACGAGCCGCCATAGCAGGTAGGCGGCGAGCGCGAAACAGGCCGTGCCCATGGCGGTGAGCGACTGTTCGAGCCAATGTATTGCTGTTGACCGTTGGCTGGCCATCGCGATCGGTTGGAGCGCGAAGATCATTGCGAGATTAACGGCGAACAGCAGTGCGATCGGTGCCCGGCGGAGGTAGTTCGCCATCCCGATCAACTGCGCGCTGAGCAGCAGATTGCCGAGACTGGCGAGCATCAGGAGCGGCAGGAACCAGCCGCGCGGAATCTCCAGCCCCCAGTGCCGCGTCGCGGCGACCCCGAATGTCCCGGCCACCAGCGACAGCGCCAAAGGCCAGCCCGCAAGAGGGCGACGGCCACGTATCTGGCGAGCGACACCCCAGATCGCCACGGCGAGGAACGCGAATCCAGGCGCCATCAAGGGAAACAGCGCGGCCGCCAGCCAACCGAGGTCGACTCCGGTCGCGGCGAGGATCAACTTCCAAGTCGCCTTCGCGAGACCGCCCGCCAGAATCAGCCCGCCACCAATCAGCGCCATGCCATGGCGTCCGCCATCAACCGCGTTCACGACGGCAGCGAGGTACCAGAGCGCGGCACCGGTCAAGCAGACGGGCAGAAAATCGAAGAGGGCGAGCGGGATGGTGACATCCGCCATCGCGGAGCCGCTCAAAGCTCGATCAGGTCGGCGATGGATTTGTAGAAGAACTCCAGCCAGGCATCGCTGTTGGGGAAATCCATCGGCATGGGGCGTTGCCCATGGGTGTCCCGGATGCAACTGAACACCGGGGATCCATCGGATTGGAGCGTCACCTCGAAACTTAAGGCACCATGCGGCACGGCGAGTTTTAATCCGTAGGGCGCTTGCTCCGGCCCGATCATGGCCAGCAGCAGACCGGCCACGCGATCGTCGCGGCGATCGTAATCGTGGGGCCAGATTTGTCTGAGCACGGAGATCCGCACGAATTCGGTCTCGACGTCCCTGAACGCGCGAATCAGGGGCGCGGCCAACTCGGAACAGGAGTCGATGCGCTCCTGTTTCTTGACCATCGTGCCTTCCGTGCTCAGGACGCTTTCCTGAGCGATCTCCCGCAATTTCTGAAGCGTTGGATTCATAAATTTATTCACCTGCCTCGGGCCGTCTGGCTGGCGGTTGCCCGACCTCATCGACGCGGGATCGCGCGGGGGCTCTTGCGGCCAAACGACATTGAATTGTCGCGACCCATGGGGGGATCCGCTCCTGGTAGTGTATCCAGCTCCGCTCAAGGACGCGCGCTGGCGTCGAGCTCGAACATCGGTCTGCTCTCGGGGCCGACATCGTGTAGCGCTGGGTTCAGGAAGCGGACGTCGAGCGTCGGCTTGACCTTCAGTGACAGCAACGATGGGTCCAGATATTTCTTCAACAGGCGCCTGGCCTGCCGCGTGCTCTTGACCCCTCTCAGCGCGTACACCTGACTCAAGGCCGCCTGGGTGGGCGCTGCTCCGCCGTTGCGCCGATAGTTCTGGATTACGGCCTCGGTGTAGTTGAGCGTTTCCAGATAGGTTACCCGGCTGTTCGTCCGGTCGACCACGCCTTCGCCCGCGTTGTAGGCCATGACCACGCGACCATAGTCGTTATTGTATTTTTGCAGGAGGCGTTTGAGGTGCCGGGTGCCCGTCCGCAGATTGGTCTCGGGATCGAACAGGGCTTGCGCCGAGGTGACGCCATAGTCGGCGGCCGTCGGCGGCATCAGTTGCATCAGGCCGACCGCGCCGACTGGCGAGACGGCATGCGCGTTGTAGTTCGACTCGGCGGCCACCACGGCGCGCACCAATTGCTCCTCAACACCGTAATGGCGTGCGACGGAGGAAATCATGGCCATGATTTGCGCCCGGCTTGCGCGGGGCCGGCTCGGCGGCGCGGGACGCGATGGCTTGGGCTCACTGGCCGTCGCCGAGGCCGCCGCATCCTCCGCGGATTTGTCGGCGCCGGTCTCTGGAGCACTCCAGCAGGCGAGGGGAAACAGGATCAACAGCAGAAACAGCCGAAGCATGATTTTCCTGGTCATCCGTTCGGGTTCGCTCGGGATTCGCTCACAGCCCCATCGCAATCGCGGATGGGAGGCGGGTTTTAGAGTGATGCGCTGATCGATCGCTCGATCAAAAAGGATTGGGCTGTCCAATGCGCATCAAACGACAGTCTCCCATACAATGCAAGTGATGAATGCCGAAAAACGTCGCGAGATCTTCGAGCGTCTGCGCGATGCCAGCCCGACGCCCACCACCGAACTGATCCATGGCACGGCTTTCGAGCTGCTCGTGGCGGTGATGCTGTCGGCGCAAGCCACCGACAAGAGCGTCAACCAAGCCACGGCGCGGCTTTTTCCCATTGCGAATACCCCGCAAGCCCTGCTGGCCCTCGGCGAGGAAGCGCTGAAAAGCCACATCCGCACCATCGGCCTGTTCAACACCAAGGCGAAAAACATCCTTAAGACCTGTGCCCTGTTGCTCGCCGAGCATGCCGGTCAGGTGCCCGCTGATCGCAAGTCGCTCGAAGCCTTGCCGGGCGTCGGCCGCAAGACGGCGAACGTGGTCTTGAACACCGCCTTTGGCGAGCCGACCGTGGCCGTCGACACGCATATCTTTCGCGTCGCCAATCGAACCCGCATCGCGCGCGGAGCGACACCCCTGGCCGTCGAACAGATGCTGCTGCGCCATATTCCAAGGGCCTTCTTGCGGAACGCACACCATTGGCTGATTCTCCATGGGCGCTATGTCTGCACCGCGCGCAAACCACGTTGTCCGGAATGCCGCATCGCCGACCTGTGCGAATACCCGGATAAGACCCGCGCGCAATCCGGCTGATGCCCCAACGCGGGTGCGGCGGCGAGCCGCTTCTCCAAAGACCAGGCGCGACGCGCGTAGCGAGACAATCACGACCATGTTTTCCTCGGATCGTCAGACCCATCGCCGGATCTTCCTCAATGCGTGGCGCAAGGCATCCAACCAGGCGCCACTGGAGCCCTTGGAGGTCCAACTCGTCGCCATCATGCGGTTGCACCCCGAATATCATCCATTGCTGGAGAGCGGAGATGACAGCTTGGAACGGGACTTTCCGCCCGAGTTGGGTCAAACCAATCCCTTCCTCCATCTGGGACTGCATCTGGCAATCCAGGAACAGTTGAGCATCGATCAACCCAACGGGATCCGGCGGCTCTACCAGGATCTGCTGGGCCAGTCTGGGAGTCCGCATGCACTGGAACACCGCATCATGGACTGCCTGATGGAGACGCTCTGGCGAATGCAAGAGGACGGACAAGCCTTCGACGCCTTCGCCTATCTGGATCGAGTCAAGCAACTCGGCCAACCCTGACCTGGCCAGGCAGTGGGCCGGCGGTTCGCTGCGGCCCATGCGAGCGAATCGCCTGTTACACTCGGCTATCTATCGGAAGGCCGCGATTGACGATGACACCCGTTCGAGTCACGTCCCGGCGTCTTCACCGTCGGGCACAACGCACGAGGAAGATGACATCATGCCGACCTGGATCCTGGTTGCAGACAACAGCCGCGCGCGCATCTTCAGCGCGGAAAAGGCCGCTGGCGCGCTCACCGAGGTTAGCGCCCTGACTTATCCGGAGGGTCGACTCCACGCGGGTGACCTCACAACGGGCAAGGCCGGTCGCGGTCAAGCGCCAGGGGCTGGCGCCCATGGCATCAACGGAGAAGATGGCCACAAACAGGACAACGCGGACCGCTTCGCCAGCCTGATCTGCGACGACCTCGAGGCCGCGCGCAATCAGGGGCGTTTCAGCAAGCTCTACGTGGTTGCCGCGCCATTGCTGCTCGGGCTGCTGCGCAAACACCAATCCGCGCCCTTGCGTCAACTCATCGCCGGGGAGCTGGACAAGAATCTGACCACGCAGACCCCCGAGGCGATCCGCGGGCACCTGCCCGATTACCTCTGACCTAACCCCACCCTTGCGGTGGTAGCGAGCGACTGGATCGATGACGACCCGTGAATTCGACAGTATTGTCATCGGGACCGGACCCGGTGGCGAAGGGGCCACCATGAAGCTGGCCAAGGCCGGTCAGCGGGTCGCGGTGATCGAGGCTCACAACGCGGTCGGAGGCGGCTGCACCCATTGGGGCACCATCCCCAGCAAGGCGCTGCGCCATTCGATCCAGATGCTGGCGGACTACCGTCGCAATCCGCTGTTCCAGCATACTCAACATCAGATCGAGGTCGAGTTCCCCGACCTGCTCCGCGCTGCTGATGGCGTGATCAACGATCAGGTCAGGACACGTTACCGGCATTACCGGCGCAACCGGGTCGAGGTCATCTTCGGCCGCGCCCGCTTCCTGGCACCCGACCGGATCGAGGTGCAGCGTCCGGGCGGGACGACGGCGGAGCTACGGGCAGCCAACTTCGTCATCGCGACCGGCTCGCGACCCTATCATCCACCGGATATCGACTTCGGCCACCCTCGCATCCGCGACAGCGACACCGTGCTCGGACTCCAGCACACCCCGAGGTCCATCACCATCTATGGGGCCGGCGTCATCGGCTGCGAATACGCCTCGATCCTCGGCGCCCTCGACGTGAAGGTGAATCTGGTCGATACCCGCGACCGGCTCCTGTCCTTTCTCGATGACGAGATCACCGACGCCCTCGGCTATCACCTGCGCCAGCAGGGGGTTGTGATCCGCCACCAGGAAAGCTACGAGCGGGTGGAGACCGGCGACGATGGCGTGGTCCTGCATTGCAAGTCGGGCAAGAAATTCAAGACCGATATCCTGCTGTGGGCAAACGGCCGCACTGGCAATACGCATGACCTGGGACTGGAAAACCTCGGGATAACCCCGAATCGGGCGCGGCCAGTTGGATATCAACGCCAGCTACCAGACCGGCGTGCCCCACATCTATGCCGTGGGCGACGTCGTGGGTCCGCCCGCGCTCGCCAGCGCCAGCTATGACCAGGGCCGCTTCGTCGGTGCCCACATCGCGGAGGGCGCCTGCGACTGGTCGCTGATCGAGGAATTCCCGACCGGCATCTACACCGTGCCGGAAATCAGCTCCATCGGCCGCACCGAGCGCGAGCTCACCGCGAGCCACGTCCCCTATGAAGTGGCGCAGGCGGACTTCAAGAGCATCGCGCGCGCCCAGATCACCGGCCACACGGTGGGCATGCTGAAACTACTGTTTCATCGCGAAACCCTGGCGATCCTCGGCATCCACTGCTTCGGCGAACAGGCGGCGGAGATCGTGCATATCGGCCAGGCAATCATGGCGCAGCCGGGCGAGGCCAACAGCCTGCGCTACTTCACCGAGACCACCTTCAATTACCCGACCATGGCCGAGGCCTATCGGGTCGCCGCGCTCAATGGCCTGAACCGGCTGTTCTGACTCCGACGCACCCACGCCCAAGCAGCCGGATCGGGACTCTTCAAACCCGTTGCGGCGAGCGCCTCGACCGATGTTGATATTTTAACATTTTCTTATATACTGATTCCCTAATCGGCGTTCACCCGGTCAACACAAGAAATCACAGGACTCACGCAACCCGCCCGACCAACGTCAAGGTTGCGGCGTAGCAGAGGGTCCGGAACGCCTGAGAGGACACATGGACGGTCCATGGTTGTTTGCTTACTTCCAATTAGCCTTTCCCACAAACATCAAGGTGTGTCACATGTCGAAACTGACCCAAGCCGCTTCCGCGATCGCACTTGCCGCCGCCACCACCACGGCTTTTGCCTGGTACGCAGCTCCCTATCAGCCGCCGGTTCCGACGCAGGAGCAGCAGCAGGCGATGGCCGAGCAGCAGAAAGTCATGGCCGAACAGCAGCGCGCGATGATCGAGCAGCAGAACAAGGCCATGCAGCAGGCCTTCGCCGCGCAACAGCAATTCGCCAAGCAGCAAGCCGAACAGTTCCAGAAGAGCCAGACTCAGGTTCCGGGGCCCAATTCCGGCGCTCCGTTTGCCGAGGCCCCGGCCTTCCCGGAAATGCCGCCGATGCCCGAGATGGGTCAGTATCCCAGCATGCCTGAAATGCCCAAGATGCCCGAGGTCGGTCAGTTCCCGGCCATGCCCGAGATGCCCGCCGCGCCCGCGTTCGAATACCCCGCGCTGCCAGAGTCCGTGCAGGCGCGCATCAAGGAGATGGACGCCTATCGCGAGCAGGCGAAGCAACAGCGGGAAGAGCGTCGGGCAGCCATGAAGAGCTGGAACGAGCAGCGCCGCGCGATGAATCCGCATTACGGCTTCGGACGCCCGATGGCCGAAGGCGCACCGGGAATGTATCCGTCGATGACCCCGAACGCGCAGGGTGCACCAGCCCCTCAGCAGCAGGCGACCGCTCCGGCGGCGAAGGCGACCGTCACCCAGTGAGTCCGGCCTGACCGGCCCCCGGAGTTTCCGGGGTAGTCCCGGCTCGGAGCGAATGGCCTCGCTGCCCAGGCAGCGGGGCCATTCCCGTTGTGGGTCATATGGCTCGCGAGAGGAGATCAGGCTGGTGGATTCGAGGCCGGAGACCGCGCCTGAGGGAGATCCTTCGCCGCCCCGGCTTCAGACTGTGCGAAATAGGTCTGCAGGAAGGTATCGAAGTCGACGCGATCCGCCGCCTCGATCGCGCGCTGCCGCGCCTTGGATTCCTCGGCGAGGCGGTCAAGCGATGCCTGCCGCTCCCGAGCGAGCGGCGCGGCCTGGAAGTGGCGACGATGCTCCTCGGAAACCCGCTGGGCGAAGGTGAAGAAGTCCTCGCGGCGCTCGCGCATCGTCTCCAGGATCCGCGCGGATGGCGTCAGGTCCGGATCCGCGACCTTTTCCATCTGGCGTTGCAGGCTCGCGGCATGCAGCCCCGAGGAGACGCCGTCCAGCACTTCGGCGACCGCCACCATTCCATCGAGGATCTCGCCCGCCCACCGACGCAGTTCTACCGGCTCCCGGTCACGCGCCAGTTGCAAGCCCGGCTCGCGGCCCCGATGCGCGGTCTGGACCTGGTTTTCATCGATGTCCCGCCGCTCTCGGGTGCCGATCCGAGGACTCTCCCGGACCAGGCAATAGAGCATCAGTGTCTGGAGAAAACGCATCTGTTCCAGGCCGATACCGACCGGATCGAAGATGTTCACATCCAGCGAGCGCAGTTCGACATAGCGGATCCCGCGCCGGCGCAGGGCCAGGGTCGGCCGCTCCATCCATTCGGTGATCTGCTTGGGCCTGACCGTGCTGTAGTACTCGTTCTCGATCTGGAGCACATTGGCGTTGAGCTGCTCGTAACGGTCTCCGACCTTGATCCCGATCGTCTCGTACTGCGGGCAAGGCGTTTCGATCGCCCAGGTGAGACTGCGGACATAGGCGTCCAGGCTGTCGTAGCTGGCCTTCATGCCCGTGCCTTCTTCCTGCTTGTTCTGATACCCGATATCGCCCATGCGCAGCGAGGTCGCGTGCGGGAAGTAGAGGGTGTGGGCGTCGAAACGCTCGAGTGCGGTGTCGCGCCCCTGCACGAAGCTGTCGCAGACCGCGGGCGAGGCGCCGAAGAGATAGGGCACGATCCAGCCGATGCGTTGCAGATTCCGGATCATCCCCATCTGCGCCTCGGCCCGGAAACCGACCGGGTCGCCCGTCTGCGCCAGGAGATCCTGGTAGAGATCCCAGAAGGCGTCGGCGAATGAAAAATTGAAATGCACGCCAGCGATGACCTGCATGACTCGCCCGTAGCGATTGCCCAATCCCCGCCGATAGACGGTTTTCATGGTCGCCGCGTTCGAGGTCCCGTAGTCGGCCAGCGGAATACTGGCGGCACTGTCGAGCACACAGGGCATGCTAGTGCCCCACAGCAGCTCTCCGCCCAGATGCAGGTAGACGAAGCAATGAATCTCCTCGAGAAATTCAAGCACCTCGCGCGGATCGGTCAGCGCCGGAGTGATCAGCTCCAACAGCGCCTCGGAAAAGTCGGTGGTGATGTACGGATGCGTGAGCGCCGCCCCCAAGGCCGACGGATGCGGCGTCACGGCCAGCCGGCCGGAGGGCGCGACCCGCAGCCCCTCCTTCTCTAGCCCGATCCGGTTGCCTTTCAGCCGCTCGGTGGCATCGCCTTCCTGGAGCCGCGCCAGACGTTGCTCCAAGGTCGTTGCGGTGGTCGTCAAGCTCAGTCCCTCATCGCCGCGCGCGGGCTGTTCGCGCGTTGCATGAGGACGCCATCGACCATGATCCGCGCCGCCTCGTCGACCTCGATGCGTGAGATCGCCTTGCGTTGGGCCTCAAGCGCATCCTCGTCAACCTGATCGGCGTCCTCGTCGACCGGGGCGATGCCCCTGGACCTCAGGAACCGATCCTGATCGTCCTTGAAGCGGCGCTCGCGGGCATCGTTCTCCGCCCGCCGGTCGCGCTCCCGCAAGGAGATCTCTTTTTCCTCCTCGACATCTTGCGTCAGCTTGCTGCGCTCGGTCAGCATCTTGAATCCGAAGTCGTTGGCGATCCGCTCGGCGGACTGGCGGGCCAGGGTATCGGCGGTCACGGCGCCCACTTTCTTGAAGTTGGCGGGGTCGATGCGTGTCCAGGGAAGTGCGTTGTCGAGCGAGCGCTCACCGTGCTTGGCCATGAATTCCGCGCTCGGAAAGCGAATATCCGGCTCCACGCCGCGCAACTGGGTGCTGCCCCCGCTGATACGGAAGAATTCAGCCATGGTCAGCCGCAGGCGGCCGAGGTCGGCGTGCTCGCCGGGGACATAGCGGTTGAGGTCGATCAGCGTTTGCACCGTGCCCTTGCCGAAGGTCGGCTCGCCGATGATCAGACCACGGCCGTAGTCCTGGATCGCGGCGGCGAAGATCTCCGAGGCCGAGGCGCTTTCCCGGTCGACCAGCACCGCCAAGGGTCCGGCGTAGGCGACGCCGGTCTCGGTATCCGCCTCGACATCGACCTTCCCAAAAGCATCCTGGACCTGCACCACCGGCCCGGTGTCGATGAAGAGCCCCGTCAGAGAGGTCGCCTCGGCGAGCGATCCGCCTCCGTTGCCACGCAGATCGATCAAGATCCCGTCGACCTTGGCGGCCGTGAGTTCGCCGATCAGCTTGCGCACATCGCGGGTGGTGCTGCGGAAATCGGTCGCGCCCGTGCCCTCCGCCTCGAAATCACGGTAGAAGGCCGGGAGCTCGATCACCCCGATCTTGAGGCCGAGCCCGTTGGCGGAATTGTTCACCACGAAGCTCTTGGCGGCCTGGTCCTCCAGCTTGATCTCGTTGCGGACCAAAGACACCTGGCGCACATGACCCGTCGAGCCGCTGGTTTTCGGCAGGATCTGGAGCCGCACGGCCGAGCCCTTGGGTCCGCGAATCTTCTCGACCACATCCTCCAGCCGCCAGCCAACGACATCTTCCATTGCGCCATCCAGCCCCTGGGCCACGCCGACGATCTGATCGCCCCCGTGGATCTGCCCGGACTCGCGCGCGGGACCGCCTGGCACCGTGCTCTGGACGACCGTGTATTCGTTGTCGGCCCGCAAGACCGCGCCGATCCCCTCCAGCGACAGCTTCATGCTGATGTCGAAGTTCTCCGAGGTGCTCGGCGACATATAGCTGGTATGGGGCTCGATGGTTTCGGTGTAGGCGTTCGTGAATGCCTGAAAGACGTCGTCCCCGTTGAACTGGTGGATGCGTCGGGCCAGTCCCTCGTAACGCTTGCGCAGTTGGTCGCGGATCGCCTCGTCGGCTTTGCCGGCCAGGCGCAATGTCAGAAAATCGTTCTTCACGCGGCGGCGCCAGCGCTCGTCCAGCTCGGCACTGTCCTTGGCCCAGGGGGTATCCTTGGATTCGAAGGTGAAAGTCTCGGCAACGTCGAAGTCGAATCTGCGGTCGAGCAGCTTGAGCGCGAAAGCCTCGCGCTCGTCCACGCGCATGCGATAGACCCGGAAGACGTCGAAGGCGATATCCAACTCGCCCCGGCGCAGACTCTCGTCGAGGTTGCGCGACCCGTTCTGGAAGCGTTCCACGTCACGGGCAAGGAAGAAGGATCGGTTCGGATCGAGCGTCTTCAGGTAGCGCTCCAGGACGGCCTGGGCGAATGCCCGGTCAAGCGAGATCTTGCGATAGTGGTAGCGCTCCAGCACCTTGTTGATCACGATCGCGGCCTTGGTTTGACCGGGATTCGGAAAGAGCTCCGACAAGGGGATCGGATGCGGTGTCGCCAGCGCGGTGGTCGCGGCCAGCAGCATGACGGGGAAGAGCCGGAACGGCCAAGGGCGCTGTCTCATGGGCTGTACTCTGTAAAGGGTTGCGATCTCGTCCACTGCAAGGACAGGGGCTGCCCGCGTCGCCCGCCGCGCCCTCGGCACTTGAAAATCAGGGCGAGCGCGGTCGCGGCGCGGGAAAACGGCCAGGCGCTCGACAGTCGACGATCGCCACCCACTCGCGCGACCGGGATTGTTGCAAAAAATCGCGGGCGTTTCAGACTTGATAGACCTTGCGTTGATACAAATCGGTGCGGCGGCTCACCACCCGGTCGACGAACAAAAGACCTTCGAGATGATCGATTTCATGTTGGACCGCGCGCGCCTCGAATCCTTCCATCTCGTACTCCCGCTCTTGCCCATCCACGTCCTGGGCCTTGAGACGAATCCGCGTGGCGCGAATCACATTCCCGGTGTAGTCGGGAACGGAGAGACATCCCTCGCGACCCATCGCGTAGCCCTCCCAGTGAACGATCTCGGGGTTCACCAGGATCAGATGGCCATGATTCGGCGTCTTGGGTCGGCTGGAGACATCCAGGATCAGAATCCGCTGGAGATGACCGACCTGGGGCGCCGCGATCCCGACCGCGGCGGGGCCAGCCCGGCGTGTCTCGTCCAGGTCGGCAACGAAGTCGCGCAATGCCTGGTCGAACGCCGCGACCGGCTCGGATACCCGTTTGAGCCGAGGGTCCGGGAGCTTGAGGATGTCCAGAATCGCCATGAGTCAGCCGATCATCACGTCCACGGGTGAGACATCGACCGCGATGCCCCGGCCACCCAGCGGGGAGAGGGCATCCCGCAGGGACTCGATCGTCTGACCGGAGTAGCCCTGGATGTTCATGATGTAGATCGGGCGCTCCTGGTCGCCCGCGACATCGGACTCCAGCTCCAGGATATTGAAGCCCTGGTCGACCAGGATCTCGGTCACATCCGCGACGATTCCGGCGCGATCGGCGCCCATGACCCGGACCTGATAGTTGGGCAGCAGATGCCGGTGCAGGCCGCCATGCAGCGGGTCGAGATGGATGCGCAGATCCATCTCATCGGAGACCGGCTTGAGCGCGGACAGGATCTCGCCCTCGGAGGGTTCGCCGCGCACCATCAGCATGATGGTGAAATTTCCGCCGAGGCGGATCATCGACGCCTCGCCGAGGTGGCAGCCAAGCTGGTAGAGGATGCGCGTCACCCGCGCAACGATGCCGGGGCGGTCGGCTCCGACCAGGGTCAGCATGTTCCAATCAGCCATGTGTAGGGTCACTCCCGTTGGAATCGGCCGGGACGAGCCAGATCAGGCTCGCCATGCGACCGGTGATGCCGTCGCGCCGGTAGGAGAAAAAGCGCTGCTGGCTGCGAAAAGGTGCAGTCTCCGCCGCCATAGATGCGAGCGACGCCGAGTCGGGCCAATCCGAGCCGAGCGAGCAGGAAGAGATCGGCCAGCCAGCGGTCATCGCTCTGTGCCGCGTGAACTGGCCGAAAGGCCGCTGCGGTCTCCGGATCCGCCGCCATGAAGTGGGCGCGCACCTCGGGGCCGACCTCGAAGGCCGTGGGGCCGATGGCAGGACCGAGCCAGACGAGCAGACGTTCCGGCGGAACCGCCATGGCGGCCACGGCGCTGTCCACCACGCCATTGGCCAGACCTCGCCAGCCGGCATGGACCGCCGCCACCCGTGTGCCGAGATCGTCGCAGATGAGTAGCGGCAGACAGTCGGCCGTCATGACCACGCAGACCGCGCCCGGCCGATCGGTTATTGCCCCATCGGCCTCGCAGGTTTCGCTCCCGGCCGGGACGATCGTCCGGCCATGCACCTGCCGCAGCCAGGCGGGCTGCGAGGGCAATTCGAGATGCGTGCACAGCGTTTGACGGTTGCGCGCGACTTGCGCCGGGTCGTCGCCAACGTGATCGCCCAGATTCAGGCTGTGGAACGGGCCTCGGCTCGACCCCCCGTCGCGCGTGGTGGAGCAGGCCCTCACGGACGCGGGCGCCGGCCAGTCAGGGACGATGAGTTCCACGCTCACCTTCACGACGAAATAGATCGAGCAGCCCCGCGAGATCGGCGGCCATCGGAACCTCCCATTGCATCGCCGAGCCGCTGGCCGGATGGACCAGCCCGAGGCGAATCGCGTGCAACGCCTGACGGGGGAAAGACTGAAGCGCGGCGGTCAGGTCAGGATGACAGCTCCGTGGCGGTCGCGGTCTCGCGCCATAGGTGTGGTCGCCAACCAGCGGATGATGGATGTGGGCCATGTGCACGCGGATCTGATGGGTGCGGCCGGTCTCCAGCTCCACCGCCAGCAAGGTATGACCAGGGTAGGACTCGAGGACGCGATAGTGAGTGACGGCCTCGCGTCCATGGGGGACGACCGCCATCTTGGTCCGCTGCGCCGGATGGCGTCCGACCGGCGCCTCGACGCGGCCTCCGGCCACCAGATCGCCGATCACCAGGGCACGGTATTCGCGATGCACCTGCCGCGACTGGAGCTGCTCGACCAGTGATTTGTGCGCTTGAAGCGTCTTGGCAACCACCAGGAGGCCACTCGTATCCTTATCGAGTCGGTGAACGATCCCGGCGCGCGGCAGCGCGGCCAGGGCTGGCGAGTGATGCAGGAGGGCATTCTGGAGCGTCCCATCCGGATTCCCCGCCGCCGGATGGACGACCAGCCCGGCGGGCTTGTCGATCACGAGCAGGTGCTCATCCTCGTACACCAGGGCGAGTCCGATGGCCTGCGCCAGACAATCGCCCGCGATGACAAGTCGAGCGTCGACACGGATGGTTTCGCCGCCCCAGACCTTGTCGCGACCGCGCCGTGTCCGACCGTCGACCATCACCTGTCCGGCGTCGATCCAGCGCTGCAGGCGCCCGCGGGAGAACTCCGGCAACAGGGTTGCCAGGGCTAGATCGAGACGACTGCCCGCCAGCGCGGGATCGGACTACCACCGAGCGCCTGACGGACTCCGACGCCGTGGCCCGCGACGGCTCACGGCCAGACGGATCGGCCCTGGGCTCAGTCTCGGCCACACCGCGCGCTCGCCTGGCGTCCTTCGGGTATACTGGAACCGTTTCGAAACAGGTGTTCATTCGACATGGTACGAACGTTATCACGATTGCCCGTGCTGTTGCTCGCCGCCGCGCTCGCCGGATGCGGGCTTTTCGGCAAGGAGATCGACCCCACCGAGGGCTGGAGCGCCGCCAAGCTCTATTCGGAGGCGGCGTCGCAGCTCGATGCAGGAGATTACAAGCGTTCGGTCGAGCTCTACGAAAAACTGGAATCCCGGTATCCCTTCGGTCGCTATGCCATGCAGGCACAACTGGACGTCGCCTACGCGCACTATCGCGCCGAGGAGCCGGAGGATGCCATCGCGGCGGCGGATCGTTTCATCAAGCTCTATCCGCAGAATCCCTTCGTGGACTATGCCTATTACATGAAAGGCATCGTGAACTACAACCGCAGCGTCGGCTTCCTGGACCGGTTCATTCCGACCGATGCCTCGCAACGCGATCCCGGCTCGGCGCTGGATGCCTTCAAGGATTTCTCCGAACTGGTCGAGCGCTTCCCCGACAGCAAATATTCCGAGGATGCGCGCCAGCGCATGGTCTATCTGCGCAACAACCTGGCCAAGAACGAAGTCAACGTCGCGCGCTATTACATGAGGCGGGGCGCCTACATGGCGGCGGCGAACCGCGCGAACTACGTCGTGGAGCATTATCAGCGCACCAGTGCCGTCGAGGATGCGCTGACGGTTCTGGTCGACGCCTATCGCGCGCTGGGTAAGGACGATCTGGCGGCGGATGCGAAGCGGGTGCTTGACGTCAACCGCCAGCAGGGCCGCTTTGTCGTCGAAGAGCCAGGGGCCACGCCCGAAAAGGTCGACCTTGCGCGCAAGGTCTGGAACTATCTCAAGCTGGACGAGAATTGAGAAGCGGAAACCGGCACCCGGGCGTTGCGACACGACCGGGCGACCGACCAAGACGGCGGTAGCGACTCAGGCTCGAATCGCTGACAAGAAAGGGTCGCGGCGCCGAATCAGATGGCAGATTCGTCTTCCTCACCGGTACGGATACGCACCACCCGGGTCACCTCCGAGACAAAAATCTTACCGTCACCGATTTTGCCGGTGCGCGCCGCAGCCGTGATGGCGTTGATGCAGCCGTCGACCTGCTCATCGGCCAGCACCAGTTCGATCTTCACCTTGGGCAGGAAATCCACCACGTACTCCGCGCCCTCGGTAGAGCTCGGTATGGCCCTTTTGGCGACCGAAGCCCTTGACCTCGATGGCGGTCATGCCCGTGATGCCGGCCGCTGACAGTGCCTCGCGGACGTCGTCCAGCTTGAAGGGCTTGATGATCGCTTCGACCTTTTTCATGTGTTTCTCCGTACTAGGGTTACGGTCTAATTCAATCCGCGAGTATAAGTTCGCGACCGAACGATGAACAGCACTCAGGACACGCCGCTCAGAAGCCGCTGGTGATGGGGTAGCGCCGGTCGCGCCCGAAGGCGCGTCGCGAGATGCGCACCCCAGGGGGCGCCTGACGACGCTTGTATTCGTTGCGATCCACCAGCCGGGTCACCCGGCTCACCACCTCGGGCGGATAGCCGAGGGCGATGATGGCCTCGCCGCCTTCGTCCTCCTCGATATAGAGCTTGAGGATGGCGTCCAGCATCTCGTAAGGGGGCAGACTATCCTGATCGGTCTGGTCGGGCCGCAGCTCGGCCGAGGGCGGTCGCGTCAGCACCCGTTGCGGGATCACCTCGTCACGGCGGTTGCGATAGGCGGCCAAGCGGTAGACGAGCATCTTGGGCACGTCCTTGATCGGCGCGAAACCGCCCGCCATGTCGCCGTACAGGGTCGCGTAACCGACCGCCATCTCGCTCTTGTTGCCCGTGGTCAGGAGGATGCGTCCGGATTTGTTGCTGATCGCCATGAGGACGATCCCGCGACAACGCGCCTGGATATTCTCCTCGGTCACATCGACCGCCCGGCCCGCGAAGACCGGCTCCAGCATCCCGAGAAAGGCCCGAAAGGCCGGCTCGATCGGGACGGTTTGGGTCGCGACCCCCATCCGCCTGGCCTGTTCCAGGGCGTCCTCGTTGCTCATGTCCGCCGTGTAGCGTGAGGGCATGAGCACCGCCTCGACCCGCTCGGAACCGAGGGCGTCCACCGCAATCGCCAGCGTCAGGGCCGAATCGACTCCGCCCGACAGGCCCAGCACGGCCCCAGTGAAGCCATTCTTGCGCACATAGTCGCGCACGCCGAGCACCAGCGCCGCGTAGATGTCCGCCTCCTCGTCGAATCCTGGACTGGGCTCTCCGATGTCCATCGCGACGGGCGTGCCGGCCGTGTCGACCGTCAGGGTCAAGCGGGTCTCCACGAACCCCGGCGCCCGCTGGACGACCCGCCCCGCCGCGTCGGCCACAAAGGAGGCGCCATCGAACACGAGTTCGTCCTGACCGCCGACCAGATTGGCGTAGAGAATCGTCATCCCGTGTGTCGTGCGCCTGACGCGACACGAGCGCCTCGCGCTCCGCCGCCTTGCCAGCGTGGAAGGGCGAGGCGTTGATATTGACCAGAACCTGCGCGCCCGCGGCGGCGGCCTGCTGAGTCGGCCCCTCCTGCCAGATGTCCTCGCAGACGCTGAGACCGAACCGGATCCCCCGATGGGCGAAGACCGTCGCGGAGGCACCCGATTGAAAATAGCGCTTTTCATCGAAGACGCTGTAGTTGGGCAGATGCTGTTTGGCGTACTCGGCGATCACCTGGCCGTCGCGGAAGACGCCCGCGACGTTGAAGAGACCGCCCGCCGAGGGCAGGGGGTAACCCAGCACCAGGGTGATATCCGGCGACCTCCGCCCGGATGCGCGCCAGGGCCGTCTCGACCCTTGCGATGAACTCGGGACGCAGCAGCAGGTCCTCGGGCGGATAACCGGTCAAGACCAGCTCCGGAAAGACCACCAGATCCGCCCCCTCGTCACGCGCCCGCAGGGATTCGGCGATCACTCGCTCGGCGTTCCCGGCCACGTCCCCGACCAAGGGGTTCATCTGCACGAGCTGGATTCGGGAAGCCAAGGTCAGTTACTCCTAGCGGTAGGAAAAGGTGGGGCGGTCGGGTACGCATCGCGTACCTTCGCCAACACATGGCAAGAAGAGCGCTCCCCAGGTTCAGCGCCCAAGCAGTTCGGCCATGCGAGCGCCCATCCGGGCCGGCGAGCGCACGGTGACAACCCCGGCCGCTTCCAGCGCGGCATACTTGCCCTCGGCCGTTCCCGCTCCGCCCGTCACGATGGCGCCAGCATGGCCCATCCGCTTTCCGGCCGGGGCGGTGACGCCGGCGATATAGGCGACCACGGGCTTGGTCAGCTCGGCGCGAATGAACCGCGCCGCTTCCTCCTCGGCGCTGCCGCCGATCTCGCCGACCATGATGACCCCGTCGGTGCCGGGATCCTGCTCGAAAAGCCGCAGACAGTCGACGAAGTCCAGTCCCTGGATGGGGTCGCCGCCGATCCCGATGCAGGTGCTCTGTCCCAATCCGGCCTCGGTGGTCTGGAACACCGCCTCGTAGGTCAGGGTGCCCGAGCGCGAGACGATCCCGACCCGTCCCGGCCGATGGATGTTGCCGGGCATGATACCGATTTTGCAGGCGCCGGGAGTGATGACGCCGGGACAGTTGGGGCCGATCAGGACCGCGTCGGTGCCCGCCAGGGCCGCCTTGACCCGCAGCATGTCGAGGACCGGGATCCCCTCGGTGATGCAGACGATGACGCCGAATCCCGGCATCCGCCGCCTCCAGGATGGCGTCCGCCGCGAAGCTCGCGGGCACGTAGATCATGGTGGCGTCGGCGCCGGTCTCCCGCACCGCCGCGTGGACGGTATCGAAGACCGGGCGGTCGAGGTGGCGCTGTCCGCCCTTGCCGGGGGTCACGCCGCCGACCAGGTTGGTGCCGTAGGCGATCGCCTGCTCGCTGTGGAAGCTGCCCTGCTTGCCGGTGAAGCCCTGGCAGATCAGACGTGTATTCGCATCGACCAGGACACTCATGCCACGTCCTCCCCGGAACTCCGGCCCTTCGAACGGCTCGCCGCCGCCACGACCTTGTCGGCCGCGTCGCTCAGGCTGCTCGCCGTTTCGACGGCCAGACCGCTGTCGGCCAGCATCCGCAGACCTTGCGGGGCATTGGTGCCTTCCAGGCGAACGACGATCGGGATTCCCACGTGCACCTCGCGCACAGCCTGCATGATGCCCTCCGCGATCAGATCGCAGCGCACGATGCCGCCGAAGATATTGACCAGGACCGCCTTGACCTTGGGGTCGGAAAGAATGAGCTTAAACGCCTCGGCGACCCGCGCCGCCGTGGCGCCCCCGCCCACGTCGAGGAAATTGGCCGGCGCCCCGCCGTGCAGCTTCACCAGGTCCATGGTGGCCATCGCCAGTCCAGCCCCATTGACCATGCAGCCGATGTCTCCGTCAAGACTGATGTAGTTGAGCTCATGAGCTCTGGCCTCGGCCTCGCGCGGATCTTCCTGACTCGGATCACGCAGCGACTCCAGCTCGGGATGTCGGTAGAGTGCATTGTCGTCCAGGTTCACCTTGGCATCGAGCGCGACGAGGTCGCCGCGATCCGTCACCACCAAGGGATTCACTTCCACCAGGCTTGCGTCGCAGCGCGTGAACAACTGATAGAGTCCCTCCATCAAGGCGCCCAGTGCCTTGATTTGGCCAGACTCCAGACCCAGACCGAATCCCAGTCGCCGGACCTGATAGGGCTGTATGCCGACGGCCGGATGGACCGCGACCCGCAGGATACGCTCGGGCGTGGCGGCTGCCACGGCCTCGATCTCCATTCCACCGGCTGCCGAGGCGACGAAGAGGATCCGCTCGGAGGGCCGATCAACCAGCAGACTGAGATAGAGTTCGCGCGCGATGGTCGTCGGCCGCTCGATCAGGAGCCCTGTCACCGGCAGCCCTTCCGGCCCACTCTGGTGAGTCACCAGACGAGACCCCAGCAGGCGCCGGGCCTCGATCTCGACCTGCTCCGCGCGGTCGGTCAGCACGACCCCGCCAGCCTTGCCACGCCCACCGGCATGGACCTGGGCCTTGACCGCCCAGCGTGTGCCTTGAAGCGCGACGACGGCCGCCCTGGCAGCCTCCGGCGTGGTCGCCACGACCCCCTCGGGCACTGGAATCCGATATTGCCTGAACAGATCCTTCGCTTGATATTCGTGTAGATTCATCCGCTTATCCGAGATCACAGTGACCGATTCGAGAGAGGAGCCGAGACTCTGCAACGACCTAGCCCCGTGCGTGGCGTCATCCGACACGCCAGCGAGCCTGGCCGCATGGTCCGCTGGACGCAATTCTGGTCTAATTCGGCGAGGCATGCCAAAGGGCGATCCGCGCGAGGCGGTCCCGTGAAAACCGACATCGACAGGCTGAGGATCGACCAAGAGCCACCGCCGCCCATCGAGAGGGACGAAGACCCATCGCCACCAGCCGAGCGACCAGCCGTCCCTGTCCTCAGGCGCGGCGGACGCAGCCTATCCGACCTGGGGCGCGCTCCGCTGGTTGTTTCTGTTCCGGCTCCTGATGGTGGTCGGGCTTGTCGTGGCCTTCTCGCCCGACGCCCTCGACCCCGCCCTCGGGCGCTCTGATACCCAACTGGCGTGGAACATCCTGGTGGCGTACGCGCTGCTGGTGCTGTTGAGCGGTTTCGGACTCTCGCTGCGGCAGCCGCGCCGGACGAGCCAGGTGCAGTGGGCCATCGTCGTCGACATCGCGACCTACACGGCGCTCATGCACACGGCGGGCGGCGTCACCAGCGGACTCGGAATCCTGCTGGCGGTCGCGGTCGCGGCGGGCGCGCTCATGCTGGAGGGCCGCCTGTCGCTGTTGTTCGCCTCGCTCGCCTCGCTCGCCGTCATCACCGAGCAGCTTTACGGCCTCCTGCTGGGAAATGACCAGACGATCTCCTTCACCCAGGCGGGCATGCTGGGGCTGCTGTTCTTCACCGTCGCGCTCCTCTCGCATGTGCTCTACCGCCGGGTCCGCTCGGCGGAGGCGCTGGCGGCGCGACGCCAGGTCGATATCGACGATCTCTCCAAGCTCAACGATTTCATCATCCGCAGTCTTGGTACAGGCATCCTGGTGGCGGATGGCGAGCGCCGGCTGCGCTTGATCAACGACGCAGCCCTGGAGCTGCTGCGGGTCGGGCGCGCCAGGACCGGCGCCTCGCTCGCTGAGTTGTCGCCCGAGCTCGGCCGCTGGCTGGCGGCCCAGGTCCAGAGCGCCAACCCGCGCGGTGGACTCATTCAGATCGGTGAGCGTGAGGTTTGGGCCTCGATCCGACTGCTCGGCAACTTCCGCGCCAGTGGCGTCGTCATCTATCTGCGCGACAATCAGGAGGCCGCGCGCGAGGCCCAGCAGGTCAAACTGGCATCGCTTGGCACCCTCACCGCGAGCATCGCGCACAACATCCGTAATCCATTGAGCGCCATCAGTCATGCCGGACAGCTCATGTCGGAGGATCCGGCCCTGTCCGATGAAAATCGACATCTGCTTGGAATCGTCCGCCGCAATTGCGCCCGCATCGAGGAGACGGTGCAGAGCGTTTTGCAGCTTTCGCGCCGCAACCAGCTGGATCCCTGTCTGCTCAATCTGGTGGCCTGGCTCGAGGCATTCGCCGCCGAGCTATGGGACAGTCATGGCCTGACCGAGGGTCAGCTCCGGCTCACGATCGACGCGGATCCCATCGCGGTCGAGGTCGATCCCCGGCACCTGCATCAGATCCTGGCCAATCTGTGCGAGAACGCGCTCGTCCACGGCAAGCTGGCGGGCGCGGAGGCGCGCGTCGAGATTCGCCTCGGGCGACTGCCAGACCGCGCGGAAGCCGCATTGGAGATCCTCGACGCCGGCCCGGGGATCGATGCGGTGACCGCGCGTGAGATCTTCAACCCTTTCTTCACGACCAAGAGCCAGGGCACGGGCCTTGGACTCTACATCGCCCGCGAGCTGGCTGAATCGAATGGCATACGTCTGACCCATGAATCCGTCGAGCCCCACGGCAGTTGCTTCAGGCTGGTCTTCGCCTTGGATTGAGCGGCGCACCGACGCCGGCGAGGCTTCCTGTTCGGGAGTCGCGCGCGCTATGCTTCGAAGCCACACCCGCAAGCCGATGGCTGGAGGCTGGGAGCCGAACGCTCTCGATCAGGATGACAAATCCGCACACACCGACCCAGAGCTGGCATCCATGAGCAAGGCCCAAGCGCTGGTCGTCGACGACGAGGCCGATATCCTCGATCTCCTCAAGATCACCCTGGGGCGGATGGATATCCAGACCGCGACGGCGATGACGGTTGCCGAGGCCAAGCGCCAGTTGGAGCACGGGCGCTTCGACCTCTGTCTCACCGACATGAACCTGCCGGATGGCTCGGGCTTCGATCTCCTGCGCCATCTCAACGAGCGTTACCCCGACACTCCCAGTCGCCATGATCACCGCCCACGGCAACATGGAATCCGCCGTCGCGGCGATGAAGGCCGGCGCCTTCGACTTCGTCTCCAAGCCCGTCGACCTCCAGTCGCTGCGCGCCCTCGTGGCATCCGCCCTCAATCTGCGCGGCCGCGCCCCGGCAAGCGATGGACCCGCCGGCACGGGTGCGCGTCTGCTCGGAGACTCGCCGGCGATGGAGCAGATCCGGCGTCTGATCGGCAAGCTGGCACGCAACCAGGCTCCGGTCTTCGTCACCGGCGAGAGCGGGACCGGCAAGGAGCTGGCGGCGCGGCTGATCCATGCCCAGGGACCGCGCAGCGAAGGCCCCTTCATCGCCGTCAACTGCGGCGCCATTCCCCACGACCTGGTGGAGAGCGAGCTGTTCGGCCACAAGAAAGGGAGCTTTACCGGCGCCGTCAGCGACAAGGAGGGACTGTTCCAGGCGGCCGAGGGCGGCACGCTCTTCCTGGACGAGGTCGCGGATCTGCCGCTGGCGGCACAGGTGAAGCTGCTGCGCGCGATTCAAGAGAAATGCGTGCGCCCGGTCGGAACCCAGCACGAGCTCCCGGTCAATGTTCGCATCATCAGCGCCAGCCATCGCGATCTGAACCTGGAGGTCGAAAAGGGCCACTTCCGTCAGGATCTCTTCTACCGCATCAACGTCATCGAGCTGCGCATGCCGGCCTTGCGCGAGCGTCCACGGGACATCGCCCCGCTCGCGGAACATCTGTTGCAGCGCCTGGGCGCGGGACGGTCGGCGATGACGCTCTCTCCCGCCGCCATCGAGGCCCTCAAGCGCCATCCCTTCCCCGGCAATGTCCGCGAGCTGGAGAACATTCTGGAGCGGGCTACCGCGCTGACCGATGGTCAGCAAATCGATGTCGAGGATCTCTACCTGACCAAGTGCGAGCCTGCGTCAACGGCGGATGAACCGCTGGACCAGGGCACCGCGCTGGAAGACTATCTGGGCGAGATCGAGAAACGGGCCATCCTCGGCGCGCTGGAGGAAACCCACTGGAACCGCACCGCCGCCGCCCGCAAGCTGGGCATGACGCTGAGATCCCTGCGTTATCGACTGGCCAAGCTCGGGATCGAGTAGCCCCGTTTCCCCTTTATCTCAACGAGGTAACCATCAGTGTCCGATCCGAGCCCGGCCCAGGACTTCAGCGTTCAGGGCGGCGATCCCTTCGTCGATTGGGTGCGCCAGGCGACACCCTATATCCACGCCCACCGGGGCCGCACCTTCGTCATCGCCTTCGGCGGAGAGGCGGTCGCCGACGCCCGCTTCCCGGACCTGGTGCACGACATCGCCCTGCTTCACGGCCTAGGCATCCGCCTAGTGCTGGTGCATGGTGCTCGGCCGCAGATCGAGGCGCGCCTGCGGGGGCAGGGCGCTGAGCTGCGCTATGTGAACGGGTTGCGGGTCACCGATGCCAAGGCGCTCGCCTGCGTCAAGGAAGCCGCTGGCGTGGTGCGGGTCGAGATCGAGGCGCTGCTGTCGCTCGGCCTGGCGAATTCGCCCATGGCCGGGGTGCGCATCCCGGTCGTCTCCGGCAATTTCGTCACCGCCCGCCCGCTCGGCGTCATCGATGGCGTGGACCATGCGCATACCGGCGCGGTGCGGCGGGTCGATCACCGGACCCTGAGAGCGGTACTCGAACAGGGGGCGGTCGCCCTGATGCCGCCGCTCGGCTATTCGCCCACCGGGGAGGTCTTCAATCTCAGCGCCGCGGATGTCGCGCGCAGCGTGGCGGTGGCGCTGGGCGCGGACAAGCTCATTTTCCTGATCGAGGATGCGGCCATCACGGACGCCTCCTGGCTGCCGCCAAACCTCCTGGCGCGCGAGGTGGATCCGCTCCTCGCCGCCGGCCGGGAGATCCCGGACGAGATCGCGGCCTGTCTGCGCGCGGGCGCCGAGGCCTGCCGCAACGGCATCCGGCGCGTCCATCTGGTCGGACGCCGCCAGAACGGCGCCCTGCTGCGCGAGCTCCTCACCCGCGACGGCAGCGGCACGCTCATCTCGGCGGAGCCTTATGAGGAGCTGCGTCCGGCCCGCGTCGACGATGTCACCGGCATCCTCGAACTGCTGCGTCCGCTGGAGGAGCGCGGCGTGCTGGTGCGCCGCTCGCGCGAGCGCCTGGAGACCGAGATCGACCGCTTCTTTCTCGCCGAGCGCGACGGCATGGTCACGGCCTGCGCCGCGCTCTATCCCTATCCGCGCGAGGACATGGCCGAGCTGGCGTGCCTGGCCGTCCATCCCGACTACCGCGGCGACCGGCGCGGCGACCGTCTGCTGGAGCATCTCGAAGGGCTCGTCCGCGCGGCGGGGATCGCGCGGCTCTTTGTGCTCACCACTCAAACCGCGCACTGGTTCCAGGAGCGCGGCTTCCAAGCGGCCGGGCTCGAAGCCTTGCCGATGGAAAAACAGGCCCTCTACAACTTCCAGCGTAACTCCAAGGTCTTCATCAAGACTCTTTGAAAGCCGCCCGACACGAAGCCCCCGACCGATGCAACCCAAGCTCCCCCATGACGTCCCGGATGACCGCCGATCCACGCCCAGCGGATGGGCGCGCGGCCTGATCGCCAGCCAGTTCCTACCCCTGCTTGCTTGCCTCGCGGTCCTGGCGCTGCCGCCGCCGACCCAAGGCGCCACCGCCACGCCAACCGCCGCCGCGAGCACTACGCCGCTTCCCAGCCGGGCACAGCTCGACAGCAAGCTCAAGGAGCTGGAGTCGGCGAGCGGAATGGACGAGACGCTCAAGACCTCCCTGACCGAGCTCTATCGCCGTACC
This sequence comes from uncultured Gammaproteobacteria bacterium, assembly GCA_963818415.1. Classification (GTDB taxonomy): domain Bacteria; phylum Pseudomonadota; class Gammaproteobacteria; order Chromatiales; family Chromatiaceae; genus CAWFSC01. Next base: position 497,441 of record CAWFSC010000021.1, read on the forward strand.
CAGTCGAGCCTGGAGGAAGCCGCCAACTTCGACGCCGAGTCGGCCAAGCTGGCGGAGCTCCAGAAGACCGCGCCAAGAGAGACCGAGACCATCCAAAGGTCCGTGGAAAAGCAGCAAGCGGACGCGGGGGACGGGCCCTCGATCGAGGTTCCCAGCGGCCTGCCGGTCGAGGAAGTCAGCCAACGGCTGAGCAAGGTCGCCGCCGAGCTCGCGGTGCGGGAAGCCAGGGTAGGCGAGCTGGAGAAGCTCATCGACGCCAGCCAGAATCAGCCCGCCACCGCCCGCGACCGCTTGATCGCGATCAAGCAAGCGCTCGATACGCTCGATGAGGATCTCAAACGGCCGCCCGGCGTGGGCGAGCCGCCCGAGCTTGCCCAGGCCAGGCGCTGGGCGCTGGAGACCCAGCGCCAGTCGCTGTGGGCCGAGGGACGCATGCACGAGCAGGCGTTGCGCAGTCAGGCCGACCGCGAGGCGCTCTTCAAGGCCCAGCGCGATCAGACCGCGCTCCAGGTGCGAGCCTTGCAATCACAGCAGCGCGCGCTGGACGAGATCCTGAGCCAGCGCCGCAAGGCGCAAGCGGAGGCGGAGCAACTGGCCTCGGAGCAAGCGCAGCGCAACGCCGAGGACGCACACCCGGTGGTGCGCGCGCTGATCCTGCAAAACGCGGAGATCACGGACTCGCTCGGACACATCGCCAAGCAGCTTGAGGGGCTCGGCGGCGAGCTGGCCGGGGTGGAGACCGAACGCAAGCGCATCGAAGAAGACTATCGCGGCGCCAAGCAGCGGCTGGACGCCGCCGGCCTCAGCAAGGCGCTGGGCCAGGTGCTGCTCGATCGACGCAATCAGCTCCCGGATCTGCGGCAGTATCGCAAGTCCATCGAGGATCGCGAGGACGGGATCGCCGACGCGACCCTGCGCCAGATCCGCTACCGCGAGGAGGAGCGTCTGCTGCGCGACCTCGACCGCTACACCCAGGATCTGACTGCGGACGATCCCTCGGCCCAGACGCCCGAGATCCGCGCCCAGCTCGACGACGTTCTCAAGCAGCGCAAGCGCCTGCTGGCCCAGGCGCTGAAGAGCGAGGACGATTACATCCGCCAGCTCGGTGAGCTGAACTATGCCTCCGAGCGCGTCGTCCAGGCCGCTCAAGCCTATGGGGACTTCCTCGCCGAACGCTTGCTCTGGGTGCGTAGCGCCTCGGCCGTGGGCCTGGAGACCCTCAAGAGCCTGCCGGCCGCCATCGGCTGGATGCTCTCGCCGGAGGGCTGGAAGGATGTCGCAAGGGCGCTTGCCGAGCGGGCCGGGGGGGCGGTCCAATTTTGGCTCGGCGCGCTCGTCATCGGCTTTCTGTTTTGGAAGGGCTCGGCCATCCGCCGCGGTATCCGCTCCAGGGCCGAGCCGTTGCGGCGGGTACGCACGGACGGGATCCGGTTCACCCTCCAGGCCATCGGACTGACCCTGCTAGCCGCGCTCCCGCTGCCACTCCTGTTCTGGCTGCTGGGCCAGCAGCTCCAGCTTTCGAGCGAGGCCACCGCCTACACCCGTGCCCTCGGCGTGGCGCTCGGTCAGGTCTCGTTCGGACTCTACTATCTGCGCGCCTTTCGCATCCTCTGCACGACCGGCGGCGTCGCCGACCGGCATTTTCGCTGGAACACCGAGAGCCTTGCCCGCATCCGGCGCGACTTCGACTGGTTCACCCTCTATGTGGTCCCGGTATCGCTCATCACCGTCGCCGTCTTTCACAGCAACGATGACGTCTACACCAGCAGTCTCGGACGCTTGGTGCTGGTCGCCAACATGCTGGGTTTCGCGGTCTTCTTCGCCCGCGTGCTGAATCCGGCGGGAGGCGCGCTGAAGGGTTTTCTCGCGGAGCATCCGGATGGATGGCTCCATCGCCTGCGCCACCTCTGGTTCCCCTTGGTCGTGGGGACGCCGCTGGCCCTGGCCTTGCTGTCACTCATCGGCTATGTCTACACGGCCGGTATTCTCTTTCAATCATTGGTCTACCAGATGTGGGTGATCCTGGCCCTGGTGACCCTGCATCAGACGATCGTGCGCTGGCTGATCGTCACCCGACGGCGCCTCGCCCTGCAGGCCGCGCTTGAGCGCCAGGCCACGCGGCGCGCCCTGGCGGAGAGCGAGCGAGCCGAGACCGGGGCGCCGCCCGATGTCTTACAGGCGGAGGAGCCGGAGCCGGACCTTGCTGCACTGGACGAGCAGACCCGACGCCTGATCAACGCATCCGTCTTCATGGGCGGCGCCCTTGCGATCTGGGCGACCTGGTCGGATGTCCTGCCGGCCTTCAGCTTCTTCGAGCGCTTCGCGCTGTGGCACTACAGCGGACTGGTCGACGGGACCGAGCAGACCATCCCGGTCACGGTGGCGGATGTCGGCCTGGTGCTGGTGATCGTCTTCGTGGCGACGATCGCGGCCAGGAATCTGCCCGCCCTGCTGGAGATCGTCCTGCTCCAGAGCGCCTCGGTCTCGGCCGGCGCGCGCTATGCGATCAAGACCCTCGCAAGCTATTCCATCACCGCGATTGCCGTCCTGCTGGTGTCGAGCACGCTCGGACTCAGCTGGGGCAAGGTGCAGTGGCTGGTGGCCGCGCTGGGTGTGGGGATCGGGTTCGGTCTGCAGGAGATCGTCGCCAACTTCATCAGCGGCCTCATCATCCTGTTCGAGCGCCCGGTGCGTGTCGGCGATATCGTGACCATCGGGGATACCGCGGGTGTGGTGACCAACATCCGGATTCGGGCCACCACCATTCGCAACTGGGATAAACAGGAACTCCTGGTCCCCAACAAGGAGTTCATCACGGAACGCCTGCTCAACTGGACGCTGACCGATCAGCAGAACCGCGTCAGCATCCCGGTGGGCGTCGAATACGGGAGCGACACACGGAAGGCGCTGGCGCTCCTGCAGCAAATCGCCGAGGAGCATCCGGCTGTGCTGACCGACCCGCCGCCCCTGGTCAGCTTCGAAGGCTTTGGGGACAACTCGCTCAACCTGCGTTTGCGCTGCTACCTGGACGTCCTGGATGGCCGTATCGGCGTCATCACGGACCTGAATCAGCGGATCTACGAAACCTTCGCCGAGGAAGGCGTCACCATCGCCTGCCCCCAGCGCGACGTCCATCTCTCCACGCACGAGCCCTTGACGATTCGCTTGCAGCGGAACGCTGGGCCGGGAGGCCCGGTCCTGGACGGAGCACCGTCGGCTCCAGGCGGATGAGCACGCCAGGGTCGCCAGTCGAGCGCGCCGGTGAGAGGCTTTCAGAACGAGCCGATGAGGGAGAGCAGGGCGGGGAAGGGTCGCGAGGAGGCGGCGCGAGAACGCGCCGCCGTGGGTGTGGTTCAACTCAACTCGTCGAAATCGGGATCGTCGAGCAGATCGCGCAGCCGCTTCAGCTCACGCATGTGCTCGATGCGCCGGCGCACATCCAGGCTCCCCGCCTGACTGCGGGCTTCCTGGGTCATGATCGGCGGAACACGCTCGGCGACCTCGTCGCCATAGCCAACTTCGGGATCCAACATCTCCTCTACCTCAAGGGTTTAACGCATAAGGATGCAACGATAAAGCGGGCGTATATCCGAAATCGCAATGGAATGGAAGTGGGTTTTGTCAATGATCGCGATAGAATTCTCCGGCAGCCACCGGAGCGGCACGGCCTTGGGGCATGGAGAAAGAGTAAGGGTAGGATTCCCCATTCCGATTGATTGGAGCGCGGAAACGTCAACCCGGACCCAGGGCCAGTCGCATCTCCAGTCGTCCGAAGTTGCTTCTGAGCCGCTCCGGCTCGCCCTGTTCGTCCCCTTGCCCGCGTCCGATTTCTCTTCGCACGGCAGGCATGGCGGCTCCAGAATCTCCCTCCTCCCATGCCTGACCTTCACCAGATGGGCACCGGTACCTCCGGCCAAGGTGGCTGACGATCTTGATCCCGCAGAGGGCCGCGAACCCGATCTTGGCTTTCGCCTTGAGTTGAAGGACGGCCTCGGCAAATCACCCGTCATTGCGAGCGGCACCACTGACGTGGCCCGGGAGTCCCGGCAGGAGATCCTTGCTACGCGCGTCGGCCATCGCGGAGCGAAATGGCTGCGCGAGTCACTACCGCTGTCAGCTATCTTGGCTTGCCGGTGGCCAATTGCCACACGAGAAAGGAAGATGACAAGGACGAAAGTTGCGGGCCGACCGAGCCCGATTTGACGCGGCGTGGTCTAGGCACTAGAATCCGCGATCTTTACTCGGCTACGTAGCTCAGTTGGTTAGAGCATCGCACTCATAATGCGAGGGTCCCCTGTTCGAGTCAGGGCGTAGCCACCATTATTTCAATCACCTACCCCGCATCCCCAGCCACATTCAACGTTCCTACGTGACTTGAGTGTGGCTCGCCGCTCTCCAGCAGCCACACAGCCCACCCGGACATTCTCCACAGTGCGAGGTGGCGTAGCGTTCAGTCATCCTGACCGTGGTGTGACCGAGCAAGTCTCGCACGGCGGACAAGGGGACGCCCGTCGACATTAGCCAAGGCATCCTCTACCACTGGCGCCGCCGCGCGCCCCGCTTCGCGCAGGCACTGGTTAATTGTCGCCGTGCTCAGTGACGGAGTCAGGGATATGGACCGCTCGGCAGAGTATTTTCGCTATTGGGGCAAGGCTGACTCGGCGGTTGAGGGTGCTTTGCAATGGCATCCCTTCGCCTACCACTCGCTAGACGTCGCTGCGGTCGCTGGGGCATTTTGGGAGCAGTCTCCAGCGATCCGCCGTGCCTTTTCAGAGTCATTCGGCCCGGAAGAGACCGCGAGCGGTCGCCTGCGCGCCTGGGTTCTGTTTTTCGTCGCGCTTCACGACCTCGGCAAACTCCATGCTCTTTTCCAGATCAAGGCGCCGCATGCCCTGGCGCTGGCTTGGCCGGAACTCGACCCCAAAACGCTGATCAACAAGGCGCCTAAAGGGTATTACGACCACGGGAGCGAAGGTTTCCGATTGGCAATGTCCGAGTTGTCGACCTGGACCAACAAGAGCGACCGTCGATGGCTGAAAGCCTGGTCGCCTTGGCTTGGCGCGGTGACGGGGCATCATGGCGAGATTCCCGGTAACGACAAGCCGATTGCTGGATATGCGGATCAGCCGATCAGAGAGCAGGATGCGAGCGCCCGGCATGAGTGGTTCAAGGAAGCCGCCGGATTATTTCTGACAAGCGCCGGTCTGAGCCTTGCCGATCACCCTCCGCCATGCAGCCACGCGGCACGCAACCTGCTCGCCGGATTTTGCAGCCTCTGCGACTGGATCGGCTCCAACTCTGAGGTGTTCCGCTATACGGCGCCGGGCATGGCGCCTGTCGACTACTTCAACCTTCAAACCGAGCGGATCAGCGACGACGATATCCTGCGACGCTTCGGCCTGATCGCCCCGGCGAAGGTATATCAAGGCGTGTCGGCACTGCTCAAGACGGATGAAGCCCCACGCGGTATCCAGGTCATGATCGACGGCCTATCCACTGCGGCGGGACTGACCATCGTCGAGGCGCCCACCGGCAGCGGCAAGACCGAGGCGGCGCTTGCCTATGCCTGGCGTTTGCTCGACGCGGGAATCGCCGAGTCCATTGTCTTTGCCCTACCCACCCAGGCCACCGCGAACGCCATGCTCGCGCGCTGTCAGGTCTTTGCGGGGGAGGCATTCGGGCGAGCGAATCTAGTCCTCGCTCACGGTCACCGCGCATTGAATCCGGAATATCAGCGGCTGGTCGAGGCCGGCACTCGGAAGACTTCGCAAGGACAGGAAGAGGCCAGCGTGCAATGTGCCGCCTGGCTGGCCAGCAGCCGCAAGCGGGTCTTTTTGGGCCAGATCGGTGTCTGCACCATCGATCAGGTTTTGCTGTCCGTTCTGCCGGTGCGGCACAACTTCGTCCGTGCCTTTGGACTCCATCGTTCGGTGCTGATCGTCGATGAGGTCCACGCCTACGACGCCTATATGAATGGCCTGCTCGGGGAAGTGCTCAAACGCCAGAAGGCGACTGGCGGCAGCGCCGTCCTGCTCTCCGCAACCCTGCCGGCAAGGATCCGCAATCGTCTCCTCGCAGCCTGGGACACCGAGCCAGGCGCGGAACAAGCGCCTTATCCCGCCATCTGGAGTACGCCGGATCTATCGGTTTCCAAGGCCCCGCTAACCGTCCCGGAATCGGAGTTTCCGCCTGAACGCCCCATCGACGTCACTCTCTCGAAGCTCCCCGGCGCCTTCCCCGACACGGCGCTGATCCAACGGATCATTGATGGCGCCGAGTCCGGCGCCCTGGTCGGCCTCGTCATGAATACCGTGGATGACGCGCAACGCTTGACCCGTTTGCTCCAGGGCAAGACCCAAATCCCGGTCGATCTCTTCCACGCGCGCTTCCGGCTCAAGGACCGTCAAGGGATCGAGCAGGGCGTGATCGCGTGTTATGGGCGCCAGGCTCCGCGCGAGCATGGGCGGATTCTGGTCGCAACCCAGGTCATCGAACAAAGCCTGGATCTGGATTTCGACTGGCTCATCACTCAGCTTTGCCCGGTCGATCTCCTGTTTCAGCGGCTCGGGCGGCTGCACCGGCATCCGCGCGTCCGGCCAGTCGGGTTCGAGCATCCGACCTGCACCGTGCTGTCGGTCGACACAGGCGACTACGGCTTGCATGAGTTGATCTACGGCGATGCGCGTTTGCTGTGGCGAACCGAACGCCTGCTTGCGCAGCGCCCGCGCATCGTCTTTCCCGAGGCATACCGGGGTTGGATCGAACCGGTCTATGAGGAAGCGCCCTGGGACGACGAACCCGAGACGATCTATGGCAACCACATGGCCTGGCGGGACGATCAAGCGTCTGCGGCAGCCAAGGCCATCCAACTCACCACGATGAATCTAACCCAGTTTCGCGACGAGGACGAACGAGCGACTTCGCTCACCCGCGATGGCGAAATGAGCCTGACGATTCTTCCGCTGTTATCGAATGGATGTCTGCTTGACGGAAACTCGCTTGATGGGATGGACGAATACGCCAAGGCCGAGGCGGTCATGCTGAACGCGGTTCCTGCTCCGCGAAGCTGGCAGTCCAGGCTTTCAGGTTACGAGCATGACGATGAGGGTCGAATCAGACTGCCCCTGGAAAATCGGGATGGTCTTGGCTGGGCGAGCAGCGATGGCTCTTTGGTCTACTCAGCCGTCTTCGGTTTGGCGAAAGGTGAAGCGGCGGGTCTCGATGACCCGCCGCTGTGCCAGCCCCGCTGACGCGGGGAACAGTGCCGTGATAGGCCGCTTGAAACGGTCAATCTCGGTGCATCCCCCGAATCGCGAGGGAACGCACGAAGAATAGCACGGCCAGTCATGGTTAGATTTTAAAACGGTTAATCTCTTGTAAATATAAAAAGCAGCGCCTAGACTGCATCCCCATCGCACTGTGATGACACCTCTTTGCTGGTGCGACTTCCGATCCTCTCGTCGACCTGCTTACAAGGAGTGTCCCAATGAACCTGCTTGAAGCCCCCTGGATCCCCGTCCGCGCCGACGGCGGCACTGGCGCCTTTCGCTTGCTCACCTACCGCGAAATGCTGTGTGAAAAAGGCAATTGGCGCGTCAGCCTTCCGCGCGACGACCTGGAACTGGCCTGCATCCAGCTTCTGGTCTGCATGACCCAAATCCTGTTTCTCCCCGAGGATGAAGACGCCTTGCTGGATCGCATGGAGACGCCCCTGACGGCATCCGAATTCGCGGACGGCATCGCGCCCTGCGCGGATTGGTTCGACCTGAATCATCCAACCCAGCCCTTCATGCAGACCCGTGGCGTCGCCTCCAAGGAGGTCACGCCGATCCAGAAACTCCTGATTGGCCTGCCGGATGGAAACAACCACGCCTTTTTCAACGAGGTCGGCGAGGTCGGCGCACTCTCCGGTCCAGCCGCCGCCATCGCGTTGTTCAATCAGGCGACCAACTGCCCCAGTTTCGGCGGCGGTTTCAAGGGCAGTCTGCGCGGTGGCGCCCCCATCACCACCCTGGTGGATGGCCCCAATCTGCGCGAGCAGATCTGGCGCAATGTGCTCACTCCCGACCAGATTCGCACCGACCTGTCGGATTGGGTGCACGATCCGGGCAAGGATCGACCCACCTGGATCGACCCAATCAAAGAGAAACAGGTCATCCATTGGAACCAGATCGGCCTCGCGCGCGGCCTGTTCTGGCAGCCAGCTCATGTGGAGCTGATCCAGTCCACCGCATCCGGCCCTTGCGACCTGCTCGGTGTCGAGGCCGGTCCCTGTTACACCGGCTTTCGCAAAGAGAAATTCAATTTCACCCTAGAAGGCACCTGGCCCCACCCGCACGGCGCATTGCACATGGCGACCAAGAAAGGCGAGCTGGAGATGAAGTTCGCCTCCTTCACCACCGCCGCGCCGGCCTGGACGCGACTCACCGAGCTGGTCGTCAATAAATCCACCGAGAGCGGCGAAGGCAATCGTCCGGCCGGTCCGGTCACGCAAGCCAAGGCGTTGGCGATCCGGCCGCTCCATTTGCTCGTCGGCGGCTACCGCAACAAACAAGCCGCCGTGCTGGAACGTCGCCACGAGTTGATCGCCCTGGCCGAGGGCTGGGACGACGAGGAAGACCGGCTGGAGGATCTGGTGACCCTGGGATTGGCGGCAAAGAAGGCGATTCGGGGCAAACTCTATTTCGCGGTTCAAGGCCACAAGGACAAAGCGCTGCAAGGTATCGGCGCACCCATTCACGAAACCGCCGAGCATCTGTTCTACGCCCGCACCGAGGGGCACATCCTCGCCACCTTTTCCGATCGTGCCACCTTCGCCCAATGGCGCGAACGACGTGCCGAGTACGTCGACGCCCTGGCGGCCGACTGCCGCGACATCTTCGACACGCTCACCGAGCCCTATGCCATGAAGCCGGAACTGATCCCGATCATCGCCTGGGCGCGCCGCAGCCTCAACGCCGATCTCAGGAAACTCAAGGAGGGTCATTCATGAGTTCCGACACACCGGATTTTTCCGAACTGCATCAACGCTTCAACGGCCTGCCAATGGGCGCGCGCGCCGAGTTGCGCCGCGCCGCCGCGCCGGATGACCTGCGAGACATGCCTGGCTTGTACCGGTTGTTTCCGAATAGCCGCCCCTCGGATCGACAGGTCCGGATGGCTTTTCTGCTGCCCTGGTGCAAGGAGGTAGACAACCGGCAAAACCTTCGGGGCCTGTGCGCGCGAACGAGAAGATCGCGGAGGCACGGATCATTCAGATCGCCCGCGCCAGCCCACCCGATGACCTCATTGGCCTGAGACGCCTTGCCATGCAACTCCATCCCGCCGTCGGCTGGCTGGATCTGGCAAGCCTCTTGTGGTTCTGGGGGACCAAAAGAAGCGACAACTGGTGGA
>CAWFSC010000022.1:0-42968 GCA_963818415.1 uncultured Gammaproteobacteria bacterium
TGGTCCATACCTTCGAGCACGCAACGCCGCCCGACGCGATCCTGACGGTCATCCGCGACCAGCTCAAGGCTCCGACGACCTGATGCGGCATCCGCACGAACGCCCACGGGGACTTCACCTCGCATCGCAGACCTCACCGTTCCATCCAGTCACATTCGCCGGAGTCATTTCGCCATGTCCAGATCTTCATCCATCTTTCTAGCCGCCATGCTGACGGGTCTCTCGCTGGGCTTGCAGGCCGCCGAGATCGGCGTCACCGACCCCTACGCGCGCGCGGTCCCGCCCGGCCAGCCGAATAGCGCGGTTTTCATGTCGCTCACGAACCGCTCATCGAAGGATCGCGCCCTGGTCGGGGCGGAGAGCTCCGCCGCCAAGGTTGTCGAGCTGCATACCCATGTCAACGAGGGCGGGATGATGCGCATGCGTCGCGTCGAGCGGATCGATCTCCCCGCCGGTCAGTCCGTCGCGCTCAAGCCGGGGGGGCTGCACGTCATGTTGATCGGGCTCAAGCAAAACATGGCGGCCGGCGACGAGGTGGATCTGACGCTGATCTATGACGACGGCGACAAGGCCATGATCAAAGCGCCGGTGCGCAAGATCGCGACGAGTCCGATGCCGGGGCACTGAAACCCGTGGCCGCTCGCCAGTCGCCGCGCCGCGGCGGGCAATCGCGCGAGTGGCCGAGCGGCCGGCGCGGGATCTTTCCCGCCCCGCCTTGGTCTACCGAAGCTGGATCGCTGGCATGACGAAGGCGCGCCGTGGCGGGCGTCGGGTTTGACCAATATGCCAAGGATCTGATATACGTCGCCGGATTTTCCGCACCCCAACCCTCAGGTCGTCGGTCGATGGGTACGCCCCTGACCGCGGACACGAACAGATTAGGCATTTGCGATGAAGAAGACTTGGCTGATAACGGTTTCAGTGGCGGCGGCATTGGTGAGTGGCCCGTTGCGGGCGGCGGATGAACTCAAGCCCGCCGACCCCAAGCGTGGCGAGACGAAGGCCAGCACCATTTGCGTGGCCTGCCATGGTCCGATGGGCAATAGTCTCGTGCCGACCTGGCCAAAACTCGCGGGCCAGCATCCGGAATACATCATGAAACAGCTGATGGACTTCAAGGCCGGTAACCGGTCCAACGTCCAGATGAGCCCGATGGCCGCTCCGCTCACCCCCCAGGAAGTGGTCGACCTGGCCGCTTACTTCTCGACGCAGACCCAGTCCGGTGGCGTAGCGGATCCTGAGTTGGCCAAGCAGGGCGAGGCGCTCTATCGCGCCGGTAACCTCGCCTCCGGCGTACCCGCTTGCAGCGGCTGTCACGGCCCGGCCGGCGCCGGCCAAGGGCTTGCCAAGTTTCCCCGGCTGTCCGGCCAACATGCGGCCTACGTGAAGCAGACGCTCGAATATTTCCGCAAGGGCGAGCGCGCGAACGACCCGAACGGCATGATGCGCGGCGTCACGTCGCACCTGACCGATCAGGAGATCGCGGCGGTGTCGCAGTACATTCAGGGCCTGGCGAAATAACCCTGTTTCGCGATCGCACCCAAGGCAGCCGCTGGCTGCCTTTTTTTTGCCCGGTCAGGCCGCGAGGCGCTTGGAGTGGATTCAGGCTTGGTCCAGGATTGGCCCTGTGTTAGGGTCGGCCATTCTGCGGAGGTATCGGAGCGGGATCTCGACCGCGGTGCGATCATGCGGCAACTGAATCTGTTGAGCTACAACGTGCAGGCGGGCATCTACTCGCGTCAGTACAGCGACTACCTCACCAATAGCTGGAAGCATCTTCTGCCCCATCCGGAGCGTCTGGCCAACCTGGCGCGGATCGCGCAAATGCTTCGCCACTTCGATCTCGTCGGCCTCCAGGAGGTCGATGCCGGCAGTCTCCGCAGCTCTTATATCGACCAGATCCAGTACCTCGCCCGTCAGGGCGGTTTTCCTTACTGGTATCGGCAGGTCAATCGCAATCTCGGGCCCTTCGCTCAACACAGCAATGGTCTGCTCTGTCGTCTGCGTCCGCGCCGGATCACCGAGCACAAGCTCCCCGGTTTACCTGGCCGTGGCGCGGTTGTCGCCGAGCTGCCGCTCTCCAATGGCGGGGTGCTGGCGGTGGCGATCGTCCATCTGGCCCTCGGCTGGCACGCCCGGCGTCGGCAGCTCGCTTACCTGATGGCGCTCGCCCTGGAATATCCCTACCTGGTGCTGATGGGGGACTTCAATTGCGGTTGCGGTTCCAAGGGCTTGCGCAACATGGTGCGGAAATCCGGGATGCGCGGGCTGGATTGCGAGCTCAAGACCTTTCCCAGTTGGCGCCCGCAGCACAATCTGGATCATATCCTCATCTCCCGCCCGCTCAAGGTCGTGTCGGCGCGGGTCATCGACTATGCCTTGTCCGACCATTTGCCGATCAGCATGAGCGTCGAGTTGCCGGAAGGGGTGCGCTTTGCCGACACCTGCATCGCGCGCCAGCCCTCGTTTGCCCAGTGGAGCGCGGTCTGACGGCGCGGCTAGCCGAGCTCGGCGCCGCGCAGGTGCCGGTTGACGGCGATCAAGCTCCCGAGCAGGCCCAGAAACATGCTGGACGCCAGCATCATCCCAGTGACCGCGAGCCCCAGACCCGAAAGCTCGAACTCGCTGCGATAGAGACTGGCCAGCCGCGAGACGGATTGCTGTAGCACCATTACCGCCAGGGTCACCAGGAACCAGGCGGTGAGTCCGCCGAGCAGCCCATACCAGGCCCCGGTATAGAGAAAAGGCCGCCGGATGAAGGCGGCGGTGGCGCCGACCAGCTCCATGATCTCGATCTCAATGCGGCGGTTGAGAATCTCCAGCCGGATGGTATTGCCCACGATCAACAGCACGCCCATTCCCAACAGCCCGCCAAGCAGCAGGGATGCGTTCTGAACCAGATCCAGGATGGCTTGGAAGCGTTGCAGCCAGAGCGTGTCCATGCGGGCAAAATCCGCCTCGGGCAGCTTCAGCAGCTTGTTTTGGAGGATCTCCAGTCGCTCGGGCGTGGAATCCGCTGGTCTGGGATAGATGGCGAGCACCACCGGCAAGGGGTTTTTGGTGATCTTTTCCAGGGATTCCTCGAAGCCACCGAGGTCGCGAAACTCGGCCAGCGCCTGTTCGCGTGTAATCAACTGGACGCGCGTGATCTCCTCCCAGCGCGCGACGCCATCCGACACCCGCTTGGCCTTGGCGTCACTAACCTCGTATTTCAGGAAGAGCGAGATCGCTGCGGTCTGGTCCCAGCCGCCAGCCATGGTGCGCAGGTTTTCCGTGATGACATAGAGCGCCGCCGGGAGGGCGAGCGAGATGCCGATCACGGCCACGGTCATGCCCGAGGGCAGCGGCGAGTCCAGGAGTCGGCCCAGGGTCGCCACGATGGTCTGCAGATGCTGAGAGAACCAGATCCCAGGCAGGTCGATCATGCGGGGGCCGCGGGTGCGTTGCGAGCGTTGTTTCGCCATCGGCTACCAAGCCCCCGAGTCGTTGACCAGCCGTCCCTCGTCGAGGGTCAAGGTGCGGTGGCGCATGCTGCTGACCAGATTGAGGTCGTGGGTCGCGATCAGCAGCGTGACCCCGACGTATTGGAAGCGCTCGAACAGCTCGAAGATCTCGCGTGACAGATCCGGGTCCAGGTTGCCGGTCGGCTCGTCGGCCAGCAGCACCGGCGGGCGTCCCACGACGGCGCGGGCGATGCCGACGCGCTGTTGCTCGCCGCCCGACAGCGCGACAGGCGTCGCCCGCTCGCGCTTGAGCAGACCAACCTGGTCCAGCGCGGCGCGCACGCGACGACCGATCTCCTTCTGACCCACGCCGGTCACGATCAGCGGCAGGGCGACGTTATCGAAGACGCTGCGATCCGGCAGCAGGCGGTAGTCCTGGAAGATCATGCCGACCTGGCGCCGGTGATGGGGAATCAGTCGCCGTGGCAAGGTTGCCAGATTGCGTCCGCCGACCATCACCTGGCCACGGGTGGGGCGCTCCAGCAGGCCGATCAGACGCAGCATGGTGCTCTTGCCGGCGCCAGAATGGCCGGTCAGGAACACCAGTTCTCCGGTGCGGATCTCGAGATTGACCTCGCTCAGGGCATCGCCCCGCTCGGGGTAGCGCTTGAAGACGTTCTGGAATCGGATCAACGGCGGGCTCCCTCAGCCGAGCAAGGCATCGATGAACTCATCGGGGTCGAATGGACGCAGATCCTCGATGGACTCGCCGACGCCGATGAAGCGGATGGGCACCTTCAGGCGCTCGGCGATGGCGAACAGGATGCCGCCCTTGGCGGTGCCATCGAGCTTGGTCAGCGTGATCCCCGTCAGGCCCATGGCGCGGTGGAAATGCTCCGCCTGATTCAGGGCATTCTGGCCCGTGGTGGCATCCACCACCAGCATGACCTCGTGGGGCGCATCGGGGTCGATCTTCTTCAGCACCCGGGCGACCTTTGTCAGCTCGTCCATCAAATTGGTCTTGGTGTGCAGCCGCCCGGCCGTATCCGCGATCAGGACATCCACCCCACGCGCGGTGGCCGCTTGCAGGGCGTCGAAGATGACCGAGGCCGAGTCCGCACCCGTCTGCTGGGCGATGACCGGGATGCGGTTGCGCTCGCCCCAGGTCTCCAACTGCTCGACGGCGGCGGCGCGGAAGGTGTCGCCAGCGGCGAGCATGACGCTGTTGCCCTCGTCCTGCAGCCGCTTGGCCAGTTTGCCAATGGTCGTGGTCTTGCCGGCGCCATTGATGCCGACCATGAGGACCACTTGCGGGCGCCCCGGAACCGGTTGTCGCACGGGGCCATCGGCGCCTTGCAGGATCTCGCGCAGCTCGGCCTTGAGCGCCGCGAGCAGCGCCCGCGGATCGGCCAGCGACTTGCGTTTCACCCGCTCCGCCAGATCCTCGATGATGCGCGCGGTGGCGTCGATGCCGACGTCGGCGGTGATGAGCAGCGTTTCGAGCTCCTCCATCAGCTCGTCGTCGATGCGCTTGCGCCCCAGGAAGATGTTGCCGAGGCCGCCACCGAGCTGGGTACGGGTCCGGGAGAGTCGTTCGGCCAGCCGCGTGAGCACGCCGCGTTTCGCTTCGGCGTCCCGCTCCGTCTCCGCCGATCGCTGGTCGACGGGCGCGGGCCGTTCCGGCGCCTTGGCTGGCGGGATTGGCTCGATCGGCTTGCTCGCCAGCGGTCGCGCGACCGGTGTGGCGGTCTGGAACGGCTCGGTGGGCTGGAGCGGCCGCGCTGGTTCGGGCGGCTGCGTGAATGCGGGCGGCTCGGCCCTTTCGGCCTTCTCGGGTAGCGCCCTGGTCTCGTCCGAGGGTTGAGCCTTCGCCGATCTGAACAACTTGCCGAACCAGGGTTTTTTCGGCACATCGGAAGGCTTTGCGGCGCCTGCCTCATCCGGGCTCCCGGTCGTGGCGGCTACTGGCGGTGGCGCGAGCGCCTCCGTCTGCCGAGCATCCTGTCCGGTCGGATCGGGTGTCTTGAGTTTTTTTCCGAAACCTAACATAGGGGTTTGCTTCAAAGGTTGGCGGTCAGGGGAAACGGCGACCGGCCGGGGATCAGGTCGTCCAATCCTACCAGAACGCCTTTTCACCCGCCCCTTTCAGGTCTCGGGTCAATGAGCGATTCGGGCCATGCGTTTCTCGATATGGGCCATACTCAGAGACGACTCAGCGCCCTACGCTGAGAACGGTCGCGACAGATCTCTCAACCCCAATCGTCAACGCCCCCGCGACCCGTCTCGCGAGGCCGCGACAGAGGAGCACGCCAATGAAAACTCGCAGTTTCACCCTGATGGTAGCCATGTTGCTGATCAGCGGTTCCGCGCTGGCGGATGAGAATTTGGTCGGAAAATGGGTACAAATCGATGGAACTCGGCAAGGCGCCAAAGCCGGCACCTCCCCTCACGGCGGCCATGTCGGCGACCGCTATGCGGCCGATACGGACCTGACCTTCACGCTGACCGTCGAAAAGCAGCAGAACCGCTCGTTCCATGCGCAGTGGTGCAGCCAGAAAAAATGCGAAGATGCGGTGGGCGTGATCCGCCTGGATGGCAAGACCCTGCTGATGTCCGACGAGGACAGCACTTACACAGGAACCCTGATGGGGGACAAACTGGAGCTGTGCGTCAACCAAGCCGGCCCGACGTTCCGTCTCGCGGCCTGCAGCGAAATGGCGAAACAATAGGCGATCGTCGCGGGCCCCTGACCGGATCAGGGGCCGCCGAAGAGATCCCTTACCGTCTCCGGGATCCTGCCCTTGGGCACCAACCGACCCTCCTGGTCCAGGGCGTAGAGGCCGAACCACTCCTCTGGATCCTCGTCGTTGAGACGCTGGGAGTCGTCCGGAGTCTCGCCGCTCTTCCACCACTCGTCATTCAGCTCGAAGAAGGCCAGACCGACGATCCGCTCATGGCCCTTGGCGGTCCGCGCGTCTTCCCACACCGCGCGGAAGGTCTTGGGCACGTCCTCGACCCGATGACCGCCGAATCCCGGCACCCAGGACTTGGGCTCGTAGGGCGAGGTGGACAGACCGACCTGGGTGATGAAGACGGGTTTGTCGGTCACGGCCGTGAGGCCCTCCAGATAGCCCTGGTAGGTCGTGCCGGTGACCGAGCCCTTGGGCGAGGTGACCACCCCCCGCGCATAGGTATAGATGTTGAGACACACCAGATCCCCCAAGTCGGGGAGGATGGCGCTCGCGGCTGGAACCTCCAGATCCGGGCGATCCGTCAGCGGACCGACATGGGTGAAGCTGGTGTGGCAGTAGAGATGGCGCCGGCCGTAACGGGTCAGCTCGTAGTCCATCGCGGTGTCGATAAGGCGCGCCATGGCGATCTCGGTGGGGGTGCGGCCGGAAACGCTGAGATGCTTGCCCTGGAAGTCCCGCACCTCCGGGTGCGCGCGGTCGGTCGCGATGATGGATTCCGGGTGGAGTTCGTCGCCGACCGAGAACAGCACCAGGCGGTCGGGCCGCCCCATCTTGTAAGTATGGTCGATGGCGGCACGCAGCATCGCGAGCGTGGTCGTCTGGAAGTCCTCCGCCAGGAAGTCGGGCGCGCGCGGCTGGACCCAGACGTCCTGGCCATAGACCAGATCCGAGGCATCGAGGGCCTGATAGAAGGCGGCCGGCATCGGCCAATGGAAGACGTGGAGATAGTTCGCGTTGAGTCGTCGGACCTGGTCCAGATGCTCCGCGTAGCGACCGCCTTCGGGCGGATCCATGAGCGTCAAGGGCGTTTCGCCCCGCAGATAAGGGGAATAACCGATGCCGCGGAAGCGCACGGGCGTGTCGCCCAGCGAGCGATCGAGGATCGCTGGACCGCGCACGGCGAACCGGAGGGGTTCCGGGGTATTCGCCAGGATGCGGGAGGTCTTTTCGGCGAGCGCGGGGATGGCCAGCACCGCCATCAGGGCGGCGATGGAAAGACGCCAGGCTTGTGCAGCCATTGAGTACTTCCTCAATGAAGGGAGAGGTAGGAGACAGGCCCAAAACTCGCGGGTTATGACCTGTTCCAGTCGAGCAATTCGCCCCGAGGGCCGGGGGAAGGATGCCGGTCTCCCGGGGGGTATCCCGCACGCACGCCCTGTCAACCGGCATGGATGTGATTGTCGGGGACTACACCGCCTTGTAAATCGCCGCTCCTTCCTCAAGAAACTCTCGCGCCTTCTCCTTCATGCCTTCCTCGACCGCGACCGCGATGTTCTCGATCCGGTGCGCCTCGGCATAGTCGCGCACGTCCTGGGTGATCTTCATGGAGCAGAAGTGCGGGCCGCACATGGAGCAGAAGTGGGCGACCTTGTGGGCGGCGTGGGGCATGGTCTGGTCGTGGTACTCGCGGGCGCGGTCGGGGTCGAGCGAGAGGTTGAACTGGTCCTCCCAGCGGAACTCGAAGCGGGCCTTGGACAGGGCGTTGTCGCGGATCTGGGCGCCGGGCAGGCCCTTGGCCAGGTCGGCGGCGTGGGCGGCGATCTTGTAGGTGACGATGCCGTCGCGCACGTCCTGCTTGTTGGGCAGGCCCAGGTGCTCCTTGGGCGTGACGTAGCAGAGCATGGCGGTGCCGTACCAGCCGATGTTGGCGGCGCCGATGCCGGAGGTGATGTGGTCGTAGGCGGGGGCGATGTCGGTGACCAATGGTCCGAGGGTGTAGAAGGGCGCCTCGTAACAGTCGGCCAGCTCCTTGGTCATGTTCTCCTGGATCATCTGCAGCGGGACGTGGCCGGGGCCTTCGATCATGACCTGGACATCGTGCTCCCAGGCGAATTGGGTCAGCTCGCCCAGGGTCTCCAGCTCGGCGAACTGGGCGCGCGTCGTTGGCGTCGGCGAGCGAGCCGGGGCGCAGTCCGTCGCCCAGGCTGAAGGCGACGTCATACGCCTTCATGATCTCGCAGATCTCCTCGAAGTGGGTGTAGAGGAAATTCTCCTGGTGATGGGCCAGACACCACTTGGCGAGGATGGAGCCGCCGCGCGAGACGATGCCGGTGAGCCGGTCGGCGGTCAGCGGCACGTAGCGCAGCAGCACGCCGGCATGGATGGTGAAGTAGTCCACGCCCTGCTCGGCCTGCTCGATCAGGGTGTCGCGCATCAGTCTCCCAGGTCAGCTCCTCGGGCTTGCCGTCGACCTTCTCCAGCGCCTGGTAGATGGGCACGGTGCCGATCGGCATGGGGGCGTTGCGCAGGATCCACTCGCGGGTCTCGTGGATGTTCTTGCCGGTGGAGAGGTCCATGAGGGTGTCGCCGCCCCAGCGCGCGGACCAGACCATCTTCTCGACCTCTTCCTCGATGCGAGGAGCTGAGCGCCGAGTTGCCGATGTTGGTGTTGATCTTCACCCGGAAGTTGCGCCCGATGATCATGGGCTCGAGTTCGGGGTGGTTGATGTTGGCCGGGATGATGGCGCGCCCGCGCGCGATCTCGTCGCGGACGAACTCGGGCGTGATGGTCTCGGGCAGGGCGGCGCCGAAGGACTGGCCGGGATGCTGACGCAGCACCTTGGCGTAGCGCGGATCGGCGCGCAGCTCGTCGAGGCGCATGTTCTCGCGGATGGCGACGTACTCCATCTCCGGGGTGATGAGCCCCTGGCGGGCATAGTGCATCTGGGTGACGTTGCGGCCGGGCTTGGCGCGGCGCGGGGTGCGCAGGTGCTCGAAGCGCAGATGGGCGAGGGCTGGGATCGCCCTGGCGGGCGCGGCCGAAGGCGGAGGTGGGGCCGGCGAGGAGTTCGGTATCGCCGCGCTCCTCGATCCAGGCGGTGCGCACGTCCGGCCAGACCGGCCATGAGATCGATGCGGGCGTTCGGGTCGGTGTAGGGACCGGAGGTGTCGTAGATCATGACCGGCGGATTCTCTTCCTCGCCCTGGTTGGTCTGGGTCGGGGTCAGGGTGACCTCGCGCATCGGCACGCGCAGATCGGGCCGCGAGCCGGTCACATGGACCTTGCGGGAGTTCGGGAAGGGCCGTGTCACCTCCTCGGAAAGCTGGGCGGTCTTGCGGACGAAATCTTGCGGGATGGCGCTCATCTGGTTTCCTCGAGGCTGTGCACGGTGCGCGGGCGTCTCTGGCCGATGCGCGTGTCAGGCTGCGGGGTGTCGAAACGGCCGTTCGCTCGGTCGCCCAACCTGGCGTTGGGTCCGACCGAGCCTGGAGCGGGAGGCAGGGTGGAGCGGGACGCGGCGGCCGTCTCCGTCAAATCGGGAGCGCTCGCGCGTCTTGTCGCCCGTCTGCTTTCCTGCGCCAGCATGATCCGGATCAGGTTCGAAGGGTCTTCTCTCAGCCCCAGACGCTCACCGCCATCCTTAGGTCGGATCGGCTGGACGCCGGGGCTTCGAGCACCGAGAATCCAGCGGCGGCGGGTCGTCACGGACACCCCCAGCAGCATTGCTGCCCCGAAACTAGCGAAAGGAAGCGGTAATTTCAACCGAAATTCCCCCGGCGACAGGTTTGCGAAACCTGATCGGGCGCTTCATCATCAGTGCGGTGATCGCGCGATCCAACCAAGGGTTCGACAGGACATGAAACCTACCACCAATGCAGCTTCGCAAAGCCGCGTCTCTTACCTGGGTGTCGATCAGGGGCTGATGACGGACCTGGTCCCCCTGCTGGAACCCAAGGGGGTGCGACTGACCGCCTTCGCCAAGGCGGCGGAGCTGATCCAGGACGCATCGGTCCGGGCACCCGAGGTCGTGCTTCTCGACGTGGCGGAAACCTCTGGCGGGGCCGGGTTGGCGGGATTCATCGCGGACCTCGGCACGGGTCCGCGCCCGCATGTCATCTGTCTCGCCAGCAAGGAGCGCGGGGAAGATAACCTGGAGCACCGACTGGCGGCGATGCGGGCCGGGGTCGACGGTTACCTGGTCGCGCCGGTCACGGCCAGGCGCCTTGCCGGCCGGATCTTGCGGATGTGCGGCATCATCGAGGTCACGCGCTACCGGGTGCTGATCACCGCCGAGGATGCCGCCACGGCGAAACAGATCGCCGTCATGCTTGCCAGTGTCGGCATGGAAACGCTCGTGGTCGAGGATCCGCTCAAGATCCTCGCGCGCATGCAGGCATTCCGACCCAATCTGATTCTCGCGGATCTCTATTTGTCCGCTGCATCCGGGGCCGAACTCGCGGCCATCATCCGCGATCATGACGATTTCTACGGGATCCCCATTCTCTTTCTGTCGGCCGAGACCGATCTCGACAAGCAGTTGGAGGCGCTCAAGGCGGGCGGTGATGGCTTCATCCCCAAGCCCGTGCAGCGCGACTCCCTGATCGCCGCGGTCGAATACCGGATGCGGATGTCGCGCTGGTTGCAGGATCGCCGGACCCTGGTCAACCGCCGCGAGGTCGCCCACGGTTTTCTGCCGCGCGATGTCTTCATGCGTCATTTGGAACGCCTCATGCGCGCCGACGACGCACCAGGAGAGGGTGCCGGTCTGCTCATCGTCGATGTCGACGCGCATCTGACGATCCTGGAAAAGCTGGGGCTCAGCGGCACCGAGAAGCTGCTGCGCGAGCTGGAGCTCTCGATCAGCAAGTACATGACCGCCGAGGACAGCGCCACGCGCCTGGACGACTTCCGCTACGCCCTGCTCGCCCGGCGCGAGGATTCCGAGCAGCTCTCGGTCCTGGCCAGCAGGCTGCGGGACCAGCTTTCCGGGCTCAGGCCACGGGAGCGGGATCGCGCGAAGGACCTCGCGGTGACGGTGAGCGTGGGTGTTGGGCTCTTCAACCCACCGGCGGACGACGCCTTTACCCTGGTGTCGCGCGCGGAGAAGGCGGTGTTGAGCGCGAAACACTCAGGCGGCGATCGAATCCACGTCTGGTCGCCATCGGCCACGGCTGGCGGGACGCCCGAGGCCGAGTCCATGGTCAAGCGGCTCGTGACCACCGCGCTGGCGCAAAATGGCCTCCTGCTGCTGTTTCAGCCGGTCCTTTCGCTTAGTCGGCAAGAGGATGAGCTCTATGAGGCGCAGATCCGGCTCAAGACCATGGATGGCGAGCAGATTCCCCCCGGGGACTTTCTCTCCGTCGCGGAGCGCGCCGAGTTGATGCCCAGGATCGACCGCTGGGTTCTGCGGCGGGCGTTGGACATGATGAGCGCGCAGCGCGCCGCCCACCCGAAGCTGCGGCTGCTGGTGCATCAAAATGTGATGACCCTGGATGCGCCGGAGTGGTTTCCCTGGCTCAGGGATCAGCTCGTCAAAGAGAATCTGACGCGGATCTATCCCGTGCTGGAGTTCCAGGTGGCCGACATTCGCCAGCACCGGACCGAGGCCAAGCCGCTCATCGAGCGCCTGCGCAACTACGGCATCCAGGTCTGCGTTGCGAATGTCGAGGGCCACAAAGAGGAGGTATCGCTGTTGGGGCGGCTTGGCGTGGCACTGGCCAAGCTGTCGTTCCCGGCCGTCCGCCTCTTGGAGCAGCCCCGGCTCATGGACACGATCCAGTCATTGCAGGCGCGCGGCATTGCCGTGATCGCGCCTGGGATCGACGATCAGACGACCGTGTCGCGGGTCTGGACCTGTCGACCGGACTTCATCCAGGGTAACTATCTACAGATGCCGAGCGAGGATCTGAGCTTCGATTTCCACCGGATGTCCGATGACAGTTGACCTTTCTCTGATCGGGGAGCGCCAGGCCCTGTCGAGCGGATACGCTTCGCGACCGAGCGCGCCCGCTCACGTCGGGCGCTTGGTCTTGACCGCTGTCGACCCTCACGCCAGTCCGCAAGCGCCTCTTCTGACCGAGGTGCTGGCCGAGGCGGGGTTTTTCGGCGAGCGATTGCCGGTGGGTGAGGGCGAAGCCTTTCGCATCGGGCCGAGATTTCTCAGCCTCCTCGCCTTCGCTGGCTGCTCGGTCCAAATCCAGAGCGAGCCAAACGCGGGGTCGAATTTCTGCCATATCCGGGTTCCACCGCCCAGTCCCTATCCCTGTCTGCAATCCGGACGTAACACGCGGGCGCCGCGCTGCGCGGGATGCCGCGCCCGGCTGATGGACTGGCGCGGGCGGACGGCCCACTGGGAGGTCCATCCGCACTTCGGCGTGACCTGTCCGAGCTGTGGCGAGACCCGCCCGCCCTGGCTGTGGGATTGGAAGCAGCAGGGCGGGTTTGGTCGCCTGTTCATCCAAGTGGAGGGGGTGTTTCCGGACGAGGTGATCCCGACTCAGGAGCTGTTCGATCTCCTCATTCGCGCCAGCGGAACCGCGTGGCGTCATTTCTACGTGCAGGATTAGCGTTTCAGCCGCCAGCCACCGGAGCGGCTGGCGGGCTGATGGCTCGGATTAGCTGCGCTCGTTCAGCCACTTGCCGATGGCGGGCGTGACTTCCTTCTGGGCCTTGCCGCTGACATAGATGCCGATGTGGCCGCCGGGGAAGGCGAGCTCGGTGTAGTCCTTGCTGCCGATCAAGCCCTTCAGCGCCTTGGAGGCATCTGGCGGCACCAGGTGATCCTGCAGGGCGTAGATGTTCAGCACCGGGCAGGTGACGTTCTTCAGATCCACCTCGCGGCTCGCCGAGCATGACGCCGCCGTTGATGAAGCCGTTGCGCTGGTAGAAGTCCTTGATGAACTGGCGGAAGGTCTCGCCGGCCTGATCCGGGCTGTCGAAGATCCACTTCTCCATCCGCAGGAAGTTCTTGACCTTGTCCGGGTCGTCCAGCACGTCGACCATGTTGACGTACTTCTGCCCGGTCAGGCTGAACGGCTTGAGCGAGAGGAAGGTCCAGTTCAGCAGTTCGCCGGGGATGTTGCCCATGGTGTCGACGGCCAGGTCGACATCGACGTTCTGGATCCAGGCCGACAGCAGATTGCCTGGGGTCTTGAAGTCGACCGGGGTGACCATGGTCACCAGGTTGTTGACCTTCTCCGGATGCATCGAGGCGTACATCAGGCTGAAGGCGCCGCCCTGGCAGATGCCGAGCAGGTTGATCTTCTCGACGCCATGCGCCTCGCGCAGGTGGTCCACGCAGCTGTCGATGTAGCCGTTGATGTAGTCGTCCAGGGTGATGGCGCGGTCGGCCTGATCCGGGTAGCCCCAGTCGATCAGATAGACATCCTGTCCGGTGGCCAGCAGGCCCTTGATGGTGGAGCGGTCTTCCTGGATGTCGGTCATGTAGGGCCGATTGACCAGGGCGTAGACGATCAGCAGCGGCACGGCGCCGGGGGTGACGCCTTCGGGGGTGTCGTAGCGATAGAGCACCAGCTTGTCTTCGGTGTAGACCGGGTGTTTCGGGCTGACGCCGGTGTCGATCTCCTCGGCGTTGAGCAGGTTTTCCATGCCCTGACCCAGCTTGCGGCTGTAGTCGAACATTTCCTGGGCGAGCTTGTCCGGGCCGGATGTCGATTGGGATCATTGATTTCTTCCTCGCGGTGTTCGTCGGTTGCGCGCGCCGGCCTGTGCGACGGCCGGAGGGTCGCGGGGTGCTGGTGACGGCCTTAGTCGGTCGCGCCGGGCTTGGCGGCGGCTTGCGACGCACCGGGGCCTTGGCGGCTGGCGCGGCGGCCTTGAGGGCGGTCGCGGGGCTGGTCGGGGTTTCGCCAGCGAGGGCCGCGACCTGTCGCTCCAGCGCATGCAGACCTGTGGCGCAGCTGCTTGTTCTCGCGACGGGTCTCCTGAAGACGATCCTGCAGGGTGCGCAGTTCGCTGCGGCTCGGCATGTTCATGGCGCCCAGGTTCTCGTCGACCATGATCGCCATGCGCTTCTTCAGGGCCATCTGCGCATTGACCAGGTGACCGTGGATCTGGGCGTATTCGGGGGTCGCGACCTCTTCGGCGTAGACGGCCTCGCAGCAGCCGACCCAGTTGTCGTAGAGCGCGCGGGCCGAGTCGATGCTCTTGCCGCTGTCGATGACGCTCTGGAGATAGCCGCCCATGCGCTCGACCGATTTCGTCCCGAGCCGGGCAGTAAAAGCCGTTGTATTCCTGCAGGGCCGTCTGGTATTCGATGGACGCAGCGGATCAGCTCCTGATACTGGCCCTGCTCCTCGCGGGTGTAGCCGAGGCCGGGCGCGGAGAGCGCGCGGTCGAGATTGTCCTTGAACTGGTCGTGCGGCATGTTGCGCAGAAAGTCGCCGGGCATCGGCGACATCGAGGACATCATGCGCTGCCAGTTGTCGAGCGGCAGTCTCCCAGAAGGACATCATGCGCTGCATGGCGTTGTCCGCCGTCGTCCAGCGAGCCGGTGAAGCGCTTCTGCATGTCCTCGAGGGCCTTGGTCCAGAAGGTCAGGCCGTTGGTCGGCGGAGTGTCGTCGCCGGTGCGCGAGGCAAAGGTTTCCGCCATGCGGAAGAAGACTTGCCCTGGTCCATCATCTTTTCCATGAAGGCCTTGGAGGCGTCCGGCGCGCCGGGCGAGAGCGCCTTCCACCAGTGATCGAGCGCGCCCTCCCAGGGGGCGGTCAGCTTGGCCGTCGCCGCCCAGTGCCCATGGCCTTGCGGCTCATCTCCGCCCAGTTGTCCCAGTACTTGCGCTGCAGATCCAAGCCAGTCATCGTTGAAAAAGGTTTCGTTACTCATGCTCTTGCCCTCCTCGGGGTGGTATGGCGTGAAACTTAGCACGCCGATTTGTGCACTGCAACAAAGGTGCGTAGAATCCGGCCTCGGACTCCCCGCGGTAACCCGGCCGGCCCGTCCCAATGCGGCCGTTCGGGCAGCAATCCCATTCCAAGATCACACTGAGAGGACACCCACACCATGAGCGAGAACATCGTCATCGTCGACGCCGGCCGGACCGCGGTCGGCACCTTCGGCGGCAGCCTGTCCGCCCTGTCCGCGACCGAGATCGGCGCCATCGTGCTCAAGGCGCTGTTGGCGCGCACCGGGATCGCCCCCGAGCAGATCGACGAGGTCATCCTCGGTCAGGTGCTGACCGCTGGCGTCGGCCAGAATCCGGCGCGTCAGACGACTCTGAACGCCGGTCTGCCCCACGCAGGTTCCGGCCATGACCATCAACAAGGTCTGCGGCAGCGGGCTCAAGGCGGTGCATCTGGCGATGCAGGCGGTGGCCTGCGGCGACGCCGACATCGTCATCGCCGGCGGCCAGGAGAGCATGAGCCAGTCCGCGCATGTCCTGCCGCGCTCGCGCGAGGGACAGCGCATGGGCGACTGGGCGATGAAGGACACCATGATCGTCGACGGTCTCTGGGATGCCTTCAACAAGTACCACATGGGCGTGACCGCCGAGAACATCGCCAAGCAATACGCCTTCACCCGCGAGGCGCAGGATGCCTTTGCCGCCGGCTCCCAGCAGAAGGCCGAGGCGGCCATCAAGTCCGGCCGCTTCAAGGACGAGATCATCCCGGTGAGCATCCCGCAGCGCAAGGGCGATCCGCTGGTCTTCGATACCGACGAGTTCCCGCGCGCCGGGACCACGGCCGAGGGCGCTCGGCAAGCTGCGTCCGGCCTTCGACAAGGCCGGCACGGTGACCGCCGGCAATGCCTCCGGCATCAACGACGGCGCGGCCATGGTCGTGGTGATGAAGGAGTCCAAGGCCAAGGAACTGGGTCTGACCCCGATGGCGCGTCTGGTCGCCTTCGCGAGCGCCGGCGTGGATCCGGCCATCATGGGCACCGGCCCCATCCCGGCCTCCACCAAGTGCCTGGAGAAGGCCGGCTGGACGCCCGGCCGATCTCGATCTGATCGAGGCCAACGAGGCCTTCGCCGCGCAGGCCATGTCGGTCAATCAGGACATGGGCTGGGATCTGAGCAAGGTCAACGTCAATGGCGGCGCCATCTCGCATCGGCCATCCCATCGGTGCGTCCGGCGCGCGCGTGCTGGTGACCCTGCTCTACGAGATGCAGAAGCGCGATGCCAAGAAGGGACTCGCGACGCTCTGCATCGGCGGTGGTCAGGGCGTTGCCCTGGCGGTCGAGCGTCTCTGACGCGCGAGCTGACCGGTGGAGTCCGCTGGCGCGCGATTCCTCCCGGCATTCCACGCACCGCGCCTCGCTGGCGAACGCCGGCGAGGCGCGGCTCGAGTGGGGATACACTTCACTCGATCCATGCACGACGCAGGCTCAGATGCCCATGAAAAACGAGCGTCATCATCAAGAAGTACCCGAATCGCCGCCTGTACGACACCGAAGTCAGCCGCTATATCACCCTGCCGACGTGCGCGACCTCGTGATGAACTGCACCAGCCTTCAAGGTGGTCGACACCGCCAACGACAGCGACATCACGCGCTCCATCCTGCTGCAGATCATGCTCGAGGAGGAGAGCCGGGGGAGAGCCGCTGTTCAGCGCCACCATGCTGTCCCAGATCATCCGCTTCTACGGCGGTACCCTCCAGGGCATGTTCGCCCGCTATCTGGAGACCTCGCTGGATCTCTTCGCCAAGCAGCAGCAGGAGATGGCCCACTCCTGGGCGAGACCCCTTTCGACGCCATGACCCGCATGACCCAGAAAAACGTCGAGATCTGGGCGGATCTCCAGGACGAGTTCATGCGCGCGGCCGGGATTCGATCTCGGCGGCGACGCGGGGCAGAACCGATCGCAAGACGACAGGCCGACGACGTGAGGCAACGGCCGTGACGGTCTGTCTGACGGGACGCAGGGATTTCGACTTCAATCGAAAGAATTGCACAAATTCGGTGTTGACCAGGTGCGGGTCGAGACGACTATTGTGCACTGCAACAATTGCTGCACTGCACAACACCTCGGAGCAACGCTCGATGAACACCAACGATACCCTGAACACCGTCAACGAAATGACCAACAAGAGCGTCGAGCGTATGACCAGCCTCGGCGAGCTGAACGTCCGCATCTTCGAGAAGATGGCCGCCCGTCAGATGGACGCCATGAGCCTCTACATGGAGCACGCCATGCGCGTCATGAAGCTCGCCACCGAGTCCAAGGGCTACAATGAGTTCTTCAAGGGCCAGGTCGAGGCAACCAAGGAACTGAGCGAGCGCGTCGTGGCCGAAGGCAAGACCACCATGCAGGCTGGTCAGCGAAGTCGTGACGACTACCGCGCCTGGTTCGAAAAGAACATGGCCGAGCTTACCGCCGACCTGCGCAAGAACGTTGCGGCGGCTTAATCGGGCTCATCGCGTCCAATTCGGCGGTCCAGGGACGGACCGCCATTGGCCATGGCCCCGGACATGGGCGGTGCTCATGGCCAATAGGGGCAAGGTCTTGACCCGCCCGGCGCGGATCGCTGATAGATCGCTGCGGATTCGACAAACTCACAACAATCAATAAGATTCTGGAGGAAAGAGATATGGCTCGCATCGCACTCGTCACCGGTGGCATCGGCGGAATCGGCACCGCGATCTGCACGCGTCTGGCAAAGGACGGCTGCACCGTCGTGGCGAATCATCACCCGTCCGAGGCCGATGCCGCGGAGGCGTGGAAGAAGGAGCGCGCGGCCGAAGGCTTCACCATCGACGACCATTGCCGCCGACGTGTCCTCCTTCGAAGACAGCGCGCGCATGGTCAAGGAGATCACCGAGCAAGCACGGCCCGATCGACATCCTCGTCAACTGTGCCGGCATCACCCGCGACAAGACCTTCAAGAAGATGGAAGCCTGCGCACTGGAATGCGGTGATCAACGTCAACCTGAACAGCGTCTTCAATGTCACCCGTCAGGTCTGGGAAGGGATGCTGGAGCGCGGTTACGGTCGGATCATCAATATCTCGTCCGTGAACGGACAGCGCGGCCAGTTCGGTCAGGCCAACTACTCCGCCGCCAAGGCCGGCATGCACGGCTTCACCATGGCCCTGGCCCAAGAGGGTGCGTCCAAGGGCGTGACCGTGAATACCGTCTCGCCCGGCTATGTCGAGACCGCGATGACGCTCGCGATGGATGACATCGTGCGCAACAGCATCATCGGCGGTATCCCGATGCGCCGCATGGCCCAGCCGGCCGAGATCGCCGCCGCGATCGCCTTCCTGGCCAGCGACGAAAGCGCCTACGTGACCGGCGCCAATCTGCCGGTCAACGGCGGTCTGTTCATGCACTGATTGCATAGCGGATCAGGCGTAAGCGAGTCGCGAACACGCCTGACCGCCCAGGATTTTTACCGAGTCCTCCTCGTCTCTTTCATCATGAGACGTTTCCAGCCCGGCTCCCCGCCGGGCTTTTTTTTGCGCCGGTTTTGGCGTCGGCGACCGCCGAATCGCAGCTTGATTGGACCCGTCTCGGGCATCTCGCTTAAGCTAGCGCCAAGAAGACTGCCGTTGGCCCGTGCGTTGCCGTGATTCTCGTGCCCGACCGTCGCGCGCGATCCGCGCCAAACCCTATTCTTGCCCCACGACCGAGCGGAGGCGCCCGGAGCATGATCGAGCCACGCGCGCTCGTCGATTACTGTCATCGTTTTCTGGATGTGGCGGCCTTCGACGACTATGCCCCCAACGGGCTCCAGGTCGAGGGCGAGCGCCCGATCGCTCGGCTGGTCACGCGGAGTCACCGCGAGCGCGGCGCTCCTCGCGGCGGCGATCGATGCGCGGGCCGATGCCATCCTGGTCCATCACGGCTGGTTCTGGCGAAATGAAGATCCCTGCCTGGTCGGAATCAAGGGGCGCCGTGTCAGGACATTGCTCTGCTGCGGGCGTCAGCCTGATCGCTTATCATCTCCCGCTCGATGCTCATCCCGGCGTGGGAAACAACGCGACCTTGGGTCGGCGGCTGGGATTTCTCGACGCGGAACCAGTCGGACCAGGCCAATGGTCTGCTGTGGGTCGGTCGGCTCGGATCCCCGTCCAGCCCCGAGCAGTTGCCGGGAACAGGTGTCGCGCCAGCTTGGCCGCGAGGCGACGCTGATCGGGCGCGAGCGCGGGGTGATCGAGCGCGTCGCCTGGTGTACTGGTGGCGGGCAGGGACATATCGAGCAGGCCGCCGATCTCGGAGTCGATGCCTTTGTGAGCGGCGAGCTCTCGGAGCAGACTGTTCACCAGGCGCGCGAGCTCGGGATTTGCTATCTCGCGGCCGGTCATCATGCGACCGAGCGCTATGGTATTCAGGCGCTTGGCGAACATCTGGCCGCGCGTTTCGATCTCTGGCACGGTTTTATCGAGATCGGCAATCCAGCGTGATGGACGCGCGTCGAAGCACCGATAAGCCGCGCGGCTGTCTGCTTTTTTCTTGACCAGCCACGTTGGTATCGAAGAGAATGCGCGGTCGATTTTAGAGTCAATCGTCATATTCTTATACTTTTCCATCTGAACGTTTCATCCAAGCTGCGTGGGGTGTCGCGCCAAGCAAAACGTGTGGCGGCACTTGCATCAGCCGGGGGATATTGGCCTATGAGCGCGCAAGGCGTGAACAAAATGAGGCGACGAGTACTCGTCGCCGCGACCAGCGTGGTCGGTGCCGTTGGTGCCGGCTACGCGCTTGTCCCGTTCGTCGCATCGATGAACCCGAGCGCGCGCGCGCGGGCAGCCGGTGCGCCGGTCGAGGCGGATATCAGCAAGCTGGAGCCGGGCGCGCTGCTGCGCGTCAAGTGGCGCGGCAAGCCGGTGTGGGTGGTGCATCGCACCCCGGAGATGATCGCGGCCCTGGCGAGCAACGATCCCAAGCTGGTCGACCCCAAGTCAGAGGTCGACCACCAGCCCGACTACTGCAAGAATCCCACGCGCTCCATCAAGCCGGAGTACCTGGTGGCGATCGGCATCTGCACCCATCTGGGCTGTTCGCCGACCTTCCGGCCTGAGTTCGGCCCCGACGATCTGGGCGCCGATTGGAAGGGTGGTTTCCTCTGTCCGTGCCATGGATCGCGATTCGATCTGGCGGCGCGCGTGTTCAAGAACGTGCCGGCGCCGACCAATCTGTGGATCCCGCAAGCACGTCTATCTCAACGACACCACCATCCTGATCGGTGAGGATCGCGGAGGAAAGGCCTGATGAGCGCTGAAAAGACCGAAAACCTCAGTTGGATCGACAAGCGATTCCCGCTGACAGAGACCTGGCGCAACCATCTCTCCGAATACTATGCCCCGAAGAACCTGAATTTCTGGTCCTTCTTCGGCTCGCTGGCCATCCTGACGCTCGTTATCCAGATCGTCACCGGCATCTGGCTGGCGATGAACTACAAGCCGGACGCCACGCTGGCGTTTGCCTCGGTCGAATACATCATGCGCGATGTCGACTGGGGTTGGCTGATCCGCTACATGCACTCGACCGGTGCCTCGGCGTTCTTCATCGTCATCTATCTGCACATGTTCCGCGCCCTGCTCTGGGGCTCCTATCGCAAGCCGCGCGAACTGCTGTGGATCATCGGTGTCGTCATTTATCTGGCGATGATGGCGACCGCCTTCTTTGGCTATCTGCTGCCCTGGGGCCAGATGTCCTACTGGGGTGCGCAGGTTATCGTCAACCTCTTCGCCGCCGTGCCGGTGGTCGGTGACGATCTCTCGGTGTGGGTGCGTGGCGACTACGTCATTTCCGACGCTACCCTGAACCGCTTCTTCGCCTTCCACTTCCTGCTGCCGTTCGTCCTCGCGGGACTGGTGTTCCTGCACATCGTCGCGCTGCATCATGTTGGCTCGAACAACCCCGACGGGATCGAGATCAAGCAAGGCCCCAAGGGCAACCGCTGGAGCGACAAGGCTCCGGCCGACGGCATCCCCTTCCATCCCTATTACACGGCCAAGGATTTCATGGGCGTGGTGGTGTTCCTGGCGCTGTTCAGCCTGGTGATGTTCTACATGCCGACCTTCGGCGGAGTCTTCCTGGAGGCGCCGAACTTCCAGCCGGCCAACCCGATGCAGACCCCGCCGCATATCGCGCCGGTTTGGTACTTCACACCCTATTACGCCATGTTGCGCGCGGTGCCGCCGATGTGGGGCTCGCAGTTCCCCGGAGTGGTGGTGATGTTCGGCGCGATTTTGATTTTCTTCGTGCTGCCCTGGCTCGACCGCAGCCCGGTGAAGTCCATGCGTTACAAGGGGCCGATCTTCAAATGGGCGACGGCGATCTTTCGCGTTGTCCTTCATCGTCCTGGCCTGGCTGGGCATGCAGCCGGCATCGGCGCTTTCCACGCTGCTCGCGCAGGTCTTCACGGTGTTGTACTTCGCCTATTTCCTGCTGATGCCGATCTACAGCTCGCTGGATAAGACCAAGCCCGTTCCGGAGAGGGTGACCTCATGAGAAAGCTGATCATCGCCACCCTGTTGCTGCTGTCGCCGGCCATGCTGTTGGCCGCCGAGGGGCCGCGTCTGGAAAAGGCCGACATCGACCTGCACGATCAGGCATCGCTGCAACGCGGCGCCAAGTACTTCGTGAATTACTGCTTTGGCTGCCACTCGTTGAAGTACATGCGTTACAACCGCTTGGCCCAGGATCTGGGCATCGACGAAGTGACCCTGCGCCAAAATCTGCTGTTCGGGGACGCCAAGCCAGGCGATCTGATGGAAAACGCCATGCGTTCGGAGGACAGCCTGAAATGGTTTGGCGTCGCCGTGCCTGACCTGACCCTGGTGACCCGCTGGCGTTCGCCGGACTATGTCTTCACCTATCTGAAGAGTTTCTACCTGGATCCGACCCGCCCCTACGGCGTCAACAATGTGGTGTTCCCGGCGGTCGGCATGCCGCATGCGCTGGGCGATCTGCAGGGTGCCCAGGAGGCGGTATTCGCTCCGGCGCACGAGGAGGGCGGCGCGCCGGTGCTCGAAGGCGTCAAGCTGGTCAAGCAAGGCTCCCTTCCGCCCAAGGAATACGATGCCATGGTGCGGGATATCACGGCTTTCCTGACCTACGCGGGCGAGCCGATCCAGCTTGAGCGGCAGCGTCTTGGTCTGTACGTTCTGCTGTTCCTCGGCGCCCTCTTCATCCTGGCCTATCTGGTGAAGAAAGAGTACTGGAAAGACATCCACTAATGGATGGCTGAGGTGGCGCCCCCGGATGCTCTGGGGGCGCCATTTTGGGATCTCTCGTTATCCTCTTGCGATACCCTCTCCGTCATCGTCCCAACGACGGGACCAATCAACCCGTCGCCCTGGGGGCTTGGATCAAGCAAGCGATCCGCGCGCCACTTGCGTCCTCGTCCTTGCGCTCGATCCATCATTCTTCTCCGCGTTCTCCATCGGCCTGCTTCGAGGTCCGCAAAATCGCCATGCGCTGAAGCGTCAAGGGGTTATACTTGGCGACTTACGATGCCGTTTGCTCGCGCGACGCGCTGGCCACGATCCTGGCCCAGCCGCGCAACGAGCGGCCTCGGTGAGTCGCGTCGGCGAAGACGACTGTCGACCGGGATTGGTCGGCAACCTGATTTCATCGAGCCCTGCCGGGCTCAGCCTTTGTGCTGGAGAAGGGAAGAATGGCAGTGGCTGCATGCAGACGAGCAGTGATGACGTTATTTTCCGATCCCTCATGCCCTTATTGTCACCGGGTCCGCATGGTGCTTGCCGAGAAAGGGATCGCCGTGGACGTGGTGGACGTCGATGCGCATGCCCTGCCTGATGAGGTGATGGATTTCAATCCATACGGCACGGTGCCGACCTTCGTGGACCGCGATCTGCGTCTCTATGAGTCGCGCATCATCATGGAATATCTCGACGAGCGCTTTCCGCATCCGCCGTTGCTTCCGGTCGATCCGGTCTCGCGCGCCAGCGCGCGATTGTTCATGTATCGCGTCGATCGGGATTGGTATTCGATGATGGGGCGCATCCGCAAGGGTGACGCAGGCGAGGCCGAACAGGCGCGCAAGGAACTGCGCGAGAGCCTGACGACGACCGCGCCCGTCTTTGGCGCGCATCGTTTCTTCATGAGCGATGAGTTCTCGTTGGTCGATTGCTGCGTCGCACCCCTGCTGTGGCGGCTGCCAATGCTCGGCGTCGAATTGCCGGCGCAGGCCGATGCGATCCGCGTTTACATGAAGCGGATTTTTGCCTGGGATGCCTTCAAGCACAGCCTCACCGAGGCCGAGAAGGAGATGATGACGGACGTTGGCTGATGATCGACGCAACCGACAGCATGACATCGAGCAAGCCCTATTTGATTCGGGCGATCTACGAGTGGATCCTGGAGAATGGGATGACCCCCCATCTCGTCGTCGATGCCAACTTTCCGGATACCTCCGTTCCCAGGGAATTCGTCGACGACGGGCGGATCGTGCTCAACCTCGCGCCGGGTGCCGTGCGTGGACTCGTAATCGGTAACGACTGGGTCCAGTTCAATGCCCGCTTCAGCGGCGTCGCGCGCGAGGTGATGGTCCCAAGCGAGGCGGTGCTTGGGATTTTCACGCGCGAGAATGGTCAGGGGATGGTCTTTCCAGAACCTCATTACCCCGATTCGGCAACCGCTGGCGCCGAGCGGGCGACGGGTCCCAAGCTCGCGGCGATCGATGACGCCAGCCCGGACCCGGGAGCCGGGTCTTCGGGCCCGCCGCGTGGCAAGGGTAAGGGTCCGACGCTCAAGGTCGTGAAGTAGCCCGTCCAGGACGCGCCCGCTCGACTTAGGCGTCGTCTGGCCGATCTGGTAGCCCGAAGCTCAATTCCTCGAGCACTAAACCGCGCATCACGATATAGCCGCTGCGTCGTCCGACCCCTTCTTCACTGAAGTCGAAGCGATAGACCCGGCGTAGCCGCAGACCTTCCGAGCGCCAGGCCGGTCCGAGTCGACGCAGCGCCACGGCTTGGTCGAGGAATTGCAAATCCCGCTGGCGGCACGCCGCTTGGCAGATCCCGATCGCAATCTCCCGCGCGCGCAGACTGTCCAGCCAGAACCAGCCGATCGCCAGCAGCAGAAAAATCGCAAACAGGTTGTTCATGGATGTCATTGGCGCTGGGCCGAATCGACAATGCCGACTTGTCGAGTCAACGATGAGGCAGAAATACGCATGGCAATGGCTTGCGGCGGTTCTGGTGCTGGCGGGCTGCGATCGTCAGACCGATCATGGCGAGCAAGGGGGCCAGGCGGCGGGCGAGGCGTCTGAAAGAGCGACCGCAAGCGGCTCGGACCAGATTGGCGCCATGCTGCGGCGTCTCAAGGATCTGTTGGCCGATGGCCAAACGCGCGAAGCCGAGCGACTGATGCGTGAGCTTGAGCGCATGCGCCCCAACCTTTCGGCGTCGCGACAAGCGGAGATCGACCGTCTGGATGCCATGTTCGCGGGGGAGCGTTGATCCGCGGACGCAGGGCGAGCCACGCCGGAGCGATGCCAACGGAGCGCCTCGGGATCCCGCCGCCTCGCGCGCATCACGGCTATTTGAAGTTCGGCAGGCCAGATTCCAGCCACCAAGACTTTTTCTTCTCGTCGTAGTGCCAGATTTGGCGGTCCTTCAGCTTCTTCACGACCTGCTGGTCCTCATAGACATATTCGATTTCGACAAGCTGCATCGCCGTCATTTTCTCCTCCTTCACGACAGCGGGCTGGATGACGTCGTAGCCCGTCAGCCGGAGTCCCTCCAAGACGGCTGGCATTGGCTTGTCATTGCGCTGTTTGGGGTCGAGATAGGCGAAGGCGTTGTCGAAATAACCCCAGCGTAAGGCCTTCTGATAGCCATTGAGTGCGTCTTGCAGCGTATCGGACATCTTGTCCTCCTTCACGGGATTGCAACCCACGAGCGCCGCCGCCAAAAGAGCGACCAAACTCGGTCGTGTCAGCACCGACCGGCAGCGATGCGGCATCCCGACATTTGCATTCTCCATGCGAGCTTCCCGGAGGCTGAGGTAGTTTCGTTGGTCGCCGATCATACGGCATCTGACCCGCGCGACCAAAAAGTGCCCACCCTGGCGAGGATCCCGTGCCATGCGCGAGCGCGAAACCCTCGGGGAGCTGGGGTATCATGCCGCCCTTTGTCCTCTTGAGCGATCGACAGCATCCCATGCCGGAGTCAACGGAACCGCAGCGCGAGCTGCTCATCGACGGCGTCGAACTGACGCTGCTCGGCACGGCGCATGTCTCGCGCGCCAGTGCCGATAAAGTCCGCAAGCTGATTCAGACCGGGAACTACGATGCCATCGCGGTCGAGCTTTGCCGTAGCCGCTTCAACGCCCTCATGGATCCGCGATCGCTGTCGCAGATGGATCTGTTTTCCGTCATTCGGCAGGGCCGGGTTTATATGGTGGTCGCCAGCCTGGCGCTGTCCGCCTACCAGCAGCGGCTTGCCGACCAGTTCGGAATCGAGCCGGGGGCGGAGCAGCTCACCGCCCTGCGGATGGCCAAGGAACTCGGTCTGCCCGCGATGCTCATCGACCGGGAGATCGGGGTCACCTTGAAACGGATCTCCGCCAGTCTCGGCTGGTGGCGGCGTTATGGGCTCTTCGCCGGCCTGATGGCCGCGATGCTGACCGCCGACGAGGTGACCGAGGAGGAGGTGGAGCGGCTCAAGGAAGGGGACGTCCTGGAGACGACCTTTGGCGAGCTCGCGGCGGATCGCCGGGATCTTTTCATCCCCCTGATCGAGGAGCGGGATCGCTACATGGCCGCAAAGCTCAAACGCGAGGCGGCGCGCCTCGGCGTCAGGCGGGTATTGGTCGTGGTTGGTGTCGGCCACCTCAAGGGTATCGAGGCGAGTCTGGTGGGCGATCGTGGAGATCCTGTCGCCACCCTCGCGGAACTGGAGGCAATCCCCCCGCCAAGCCGCTGGCCTGCCGTCATCGGGTGGGCGATCCTGATCGCGATCCTGGCGGGCTTTGGCTACGGATTCACCGTGAGTCCGACGCTTGGCTTGGATCTGTTGATGTCCTGGGTCTTGATCACGGGCGGACTCTCGGCGCTCGGAACCCTCTTGGCGGCCGGGCATCCACTCACGGTCCTCTCCGCCTTTCTGGCCGCGCCCCTGACGACCCTGAATCCGGCCATCGGCGCGGGAATGATCACGGGCGCGGTCGAGCTCTATCTGCGCAAGCCCAGCGTCGGCGACTTTGGTCGGCTGCGCGCGGACGTTGCCACCTGGACTGGCTGGTGGCGAAATCGCGTCGCGCGCATTCTCGTCGTGTTTGTGTTGAGCAGCCTCGGGGCGGCCGTCGGCACCTATGTGGCCGGCTTCCATATTGCCGAACGGCTATTTCTTTCAGCGACCTGAGACCCCGTCAGCGCTCTTGCTCCGGCTGTCGCCGCGTCGTGCCAGCGAGGTGCCCGCGGATGATCTCGATCGCCTCGTCCATGTGCGCAAATGCATGGTCACCACCGTCCCAGACAAAGAGCCGGCCACAATCGGCATAAAGCCGTTCGGCGATGCGGTAGTCGATCACCGCGTCGCCCCGGTTCAGGAAAACCGTGGTCGGCAGTGCCGTCGCAGGGAGTCGTCGATGCCATAGGCTCGGGTGCGTTCGGCGAACTCGGCGGTGATCGGGTAGCGTTCGCCATCGGCCGCCGTCATGGTTTCCCCCAGATGCTCGGCGATCAAGGTCCAGGGCGTCAGTGCCGGATTGACCATGAAGAGATGGGAGAAGGCGAAGCGCCGGGCCAGGTATTGTCCGTAGAAGCCACCCATCGAGCTTCCGATCACCGCCGGAGCGGGTCCGTCGAGCCCGGCGAAGAATTGGGCCAGACGGGCGACCGCCGCGTCAGGACGGTGAGCCGGATAGTCGATCCCGAGTACCGGAAATGGGTGCAGCCGCGCGCGCAGCAGTCTGCACTTGGCGGATTGGCTGGAGCTGTTGAGTCCGTGAAGATAGACGAGCATCGGCGGTCGTGAAGCGGGCTTTGATCAGGCTGTGGTGGATGCTGGATCGCGACTGACTGGGGCGCGCCGCAGCTCCAGGTAGGCGCGGCGAAATTGCTGGCAGCAGTCGATGATATTCGCGGGTGCTCTTGGGCATCGGGACACGCGCGCGCACGATGAAGCTGATCAGATCGGTGCCGTCGCGCAGCAGGCGGGTGCCCTCCACGGCTTCGCGGACATCGTCGGCGCCATGCGCGCTGGGCAGAATGGGCTCGATGTTGCACAGCCGCTTGCTGGCGACGACGAAGGCCGGCCAGACATTGAAGATCACCGGATCGGTTCTCAGGATCTCGCATTTGCGCTTGGCCGTCGCGGCCACCTCGTCGATGCGCGCATCGACGTCGAGGATCTGTCGGCTGTCCGGCGAAGGTATCCTTCATCGCGGCGGCGATGCGGTCGATGTCGCGCATGGTCATGGCGATCTTGACATAGCGGCTCGCGTAGAAGTCCTCGACGGGCATGGAGAACGCCTTGAAGGGCTCGCCCCAGAGTTCGTCGATGCCCTCGTCACCGCCGCGGTGACGGACCATCTTGCCGAGTTCCAGCGCCTCGATCAGGCAATGACCGCATTCGCGCATCAGCGCGTGGTCGGAGGAGATCTCGACCCCGGCCGTTTGCAGGTCCACCAGGCTGTGGAAGATATCGGCCGCGCGATTGAAGAGCGCACCCGCGAGCATGGCTCCATTGACGCGCTTGCGTTCGGTATCGGTCTCGGCCTCGTAGGCGGCGCGGGCCTCTTTCAGCCGCCCGCCGGGGATGTTGATGCCATGCTCGACATGATTGAACAGGCGTCTCGTCAGGGCTTGAATCAACTGCCGTCGCGCCTCGAAACTATCCCTGGGTGGATCGTAATACTTGATCCAGTACCCATCATAGTAGATATGGGTGACACCATCGACCTCGCGCATGGTGCCGTTGCTAGGGGCCTGATACATGCTTCGCATCAATGTCCGTGGCTCGGGATGGGACTAGTGTAGGCAATGATGCCGGGCGACGTCAGGCTCGATCAATGGCCAAGGCTTGCGATTGGCCCCGTGAGCGAGGAGGGGTTGCAGTGGGAGTGGCGCTCGATCATGCCGCTGGCGGGCCAGGATGCCGCGTCGACGCCAACAGCGCTTCGTGGCAAGGCCAATGTTTCAATCGTTGCCGGGTAATCACTTATGCAATCCAGGGATCAGTTTACCGCGATTGTCATGGCGCTTCTTGTCTGGGGATTCGCCGGGGCCTTGTTCGGCGCCTTGTTCGCGGGTCTTTACCAGATCCTCGGCGTGCTGGGGCTGACCGGCTGGCAGCCATTGATCGCGGCGGCGGCGGCGGCCGCGATGACGACATCCGCTTTCTACAGCGCGATGCCGGTCGCCCTGGTCGGCTCCATGGCCGGCGTCTTGGCGTCGATCGGGTACCTGATCGCAACCGGTCAGGAGGTCGACTTGATGATGATCGTCGGCATCGCGGGCTTGGTCGGTCTGGTCGCTGGCGGCTTCTATTCGTGGATTGTCACGGGCGGCAGCCGACCCCTGGCCGAAACCCTGACTGGACTCATCGCGGGTCTGCTCGCGGGGGGCTCCCTTGCGCTCGTGCTGTGGTTGACCGGCCAGCAGATCGGCATGTTCGTGCTCGCGGCCGGCGTGGTCGCCCTGGTCGGCACCTTTTTCGAGCTCTCCGAGCGCTGGCTGGTCAGTCGCAGTATCCCCTGGCTCCCCGGCATCATCTCCGCGCCCGTGGTGGCGGGGTTGATTGCGGCCGTGGTTGGCGCTGGCATCTGGATCGTTGGTGGGACCACGGCGGCCATGCTCGATCCGATGTCCAAGGACGCGATCGGTCAGGTGCTGAGGGATGTCCCGCCGGGCCTCCTGGGCGGTCTACTTGGCGGGGCCTTGACCGGGATTGTGCTGGAGATGTTCGGCTTCCATCTCGAGGACCACCGGATCTGACGGCGTCGAACCGAATCCGCGCCCCTCGCGGGGTCGCGGGGCACCTCAAAAAACCTTACTCTGTGTCACTCTTTTGGGATAACCTCACTACCAGCCTGATCCGTGATCGGGTTGCAGAGAGCGCTCGTCTTCAACTCCAAGAGAGGAAACGCGCATGATCCAGATGTTGATAGGACTCGTGATCGGGATCTTGATCGGATGGAATTGGGTCCAGCCGCCCTGGGCCAGGACGATCCAGACCCGCATCGTCAATACGATCCGCACCCCGCCCGACAAGACCGGTCCAGCCTGATCGGCCACCGCAAGCCGCTTTGCCGATGCCAACACCCGGCAGCCATGATGCCTGGGCGCCTCGTCCGGACCGCACCGCGCGACGGTCAACGCGGATCATGGCTCGCGGCCTCCGCATCACTCGCGGGGAACGCTGATTCGCTCAGCGCTCCCCGCAGTGGCGCGGCCAAAGCGTCCTGACTTCCGCGCTGGCGGGGGTGGAGGACGGCTCCGTCAACATCTTTCGATTGGACGCGAGATCCCAGATCGCGACCTGATTGCGTCCGGCGTGCTTGGCGACGTAGAGCATGCGGTCCGCGTCGTCGAGCAGCGTCTCGACACTGATGGCGCTGCCGGGTCCGACCGTGGCGGCCCCCAGGCTGATGGTCAGGTGCAGTGGACCTTGGTCCGTCTCGATGGGGTGGCTGTCGAGCGTGGAGCGCAGTCGCTCTGCGGTCATGCTCGCGGTGTGGAGATCGGTTTCGGGCAGCAGGATGGCGAATTCCTCGCCCCCATAGCGGCAGAGCAGATCCGGTTGCCGCAGATTCTCCCGTAGCATCCTGGCCACGCCCTGCAAGACCTGATCCCCGATCAGGTGGCCGTATTGGTCGTTGATGGCCTTGAAATGGTCCAGATCCGCCATGATCGCCGCCATGGGACAGCCGTAGCGCTTGAATCGCTCCAATTCCTGCTGGGCCAGATCATAGAAGCGGCGCCGGTTGAGCAGGCCGGTCAAGGGATCGGAAATCGCCAGCTCCTGGAGCGAGGCTTCGATCTGCTTGCGGTCGGTGATGTCGACCGCCATGGCCAGCGTGCCGCTGTAGTGCCCCGCCTCATCCAGGATCGGATTGGTCGAGAGCAGGGTCCAGATCTCGCTCCCGTCCTTGCGGCGGAATTTGAAATCGTGGCGCTCGATGACATCTTGCCGACGCTCCTGAACCTTGCTCAGGGCTATCGCTTGCCACTCCTCGCTCATGAAGTCGAGCAGCGGCTTGCCGAGCATCTCCTGGACTCCGTACCCCAGCATCTCGGCCATGCGTGGATTGACGAAGGTGGTCCGGCTCTCGCCATCGAGCGTCCAGATGCCCTCCTGGCCGCCCTCGACGATCCGTCGATAGTTGTGCTCGCTTTCCCGCAGCGCCAACTCGACGTCCTTGTGCCGCGTGATGTCGGTGATGAAACCCTCGAGCGCCAGCAGTTCGCCGCTGTCCAACCAGATGCCCCAACCCCGCTCCCAGACCCATTTCAGGGTTCCGTCCGCGCCGCGGATTCGATAGACGAGCTCGAATCGTTGCCTGGCCGAGAGGGCTGCCTGGATCTCCTCCCAGACCTGTCCGCGGTCTTCCGACAGAATGATGCTGGCATAGGTGACGCGCCCTTGCCGCAGGTCCTCGGGTAAGAAGCCGGTCAACTCCTGGGCGCCCGCGCTGACGTAGTCCATGGTCCAGTCGGAGTCGTTGCGGCAGCGATAGACCATGCCGGGCAGGTTGTGTAGCAGCGCGTCGATGTGCGGCGCGGTCGCTGGCGAGAACTCCACGCGGGTCGGGCGGGCCTCCAATTCGGCGATCCGCTGACGGAGTGCGGCGTTGTCTTGCCGTAACCGATCGACCGAGTGCGCTGCGTCGCTCATGAGTAGGGGTCTCGAATGGAAGTCGCCAGGCGGATCGGCTAGCTGTTTTTGCCTCGCCATCGAAGCACATAAGGCTCGCGGCGAGCAAGGGGCAGGCGCCGGTGAAGCGGCGATTTGCCGAATACCCCGCACTTCTCGGTGATCGAACCGCCTGTTCTTGATGGGTCATCCCGGTTTGTTCGCGACGGTGCGGGCGGAGGGAGGCGGGCGGTGTGGGGTTCTGGTCGGAGCGAACCCTGCCACTGGGGATGAGCGCTGGGCGGCTGAATCCGCTCCCGATCGCTTGACGGAAGCGGATTCGCGGGATCAGATCATGAAGAGGTCCATGAATTGATTGAGCGGGGTCGCCATGAGCGCCTGCTCGTCCAGGCAGAGGTCATGGATGCGCTGGGCCTGGCCCTTGGGGAAGCGGGTCTTGAGGGCGTTGAGGAACTTGGCCTCCAGCACCGGGATGCCCTCGGCGCGACGGCGGCGGTGACCGATGGGGTACTCGACCTCGACCTTGTCGGTCTGGGTGCCGTCGTTGAAGAAGATCTGAACCGCGTTGGCGATGGAGCGCTTGTCCGGGTCCAGATACTCCTTGGTGTAGCGCGCGTCCTCGGTGACCGTCATCTTGCCGCGCAGGGCGTCGATGCGCGGGTCGCAGGCGACCGCGTCCTCGTAGTCGTCGGCGGTCAGGCGGCCGAAGATCAAGGGCACGGCGACCATGTATTGCAGGCAGTGGTCGCGGTCGGCCGGGTTGTAGAGCGGGCCGTCCTTGCTGATGATGCGCACCGCCGATTCCTGGGTGGTCAGCTCGATGCGCGCGATCTGGTCGATGCGGTCCTTCACCAATGGGTGCAGGGTCATGGCGCATTCGGCGGCGGTCTGGGCGTGGAACTCGGCCGGGAAGCTGATCTTGAACAGGATGTTCTCCATCACATAGCTGCCGTAGTCGCGCTGGAAGGCGAACCTGTTGCCTTTGAAGAGCACGTCGTAGAAGCCCCAGCGCGGCGCGCTCAGCACCGAGGGCAGACCCATCTCGCCCTTCTGCACCATCATCGCCAGACGCACCGCACGCGAGCTGGCGTCGCCCGCCGCCCAGGACTTGCGCGAGCCGGTATTCGGAGCGTGCCGATACGTCCGCAGTGCCTGGCCATCGACCCAGGCCTGGGAGAGGGTGTCGATCACCTGATCCTTGTCCGCGCCCAGCATCAGCGCCGCGACCCCGGCGGAGGCGACCTTGACCAGCAGGACGTGATCGAGTCCGACCCGGTTGAAGCTGTTCTCCAGGGCCAGAACGCCCTGGATCTCATGCGCCTTGACCATGTAGTGGAGCACGTCGCCAACCGTCAGCGGCGCGGCGCCGTCGGCGATCGCCTTGCGCGACAGATAGTCGCCCAGCCCCAGGATGGCCCCCAGGTTGTCCGAGGGGTGACCCCACTCGGCCGCCAGCCAGGTGTCGTTGAAGTCCAGCCAGCGCACCAGGGCGCCGATGTCCCAGGCGGCCTTGACCGGATCGAGCTGGAACTGGGTGCCGGGCACGCGCGCGCCATTCGGGACGGTCGTGCCGGGAACGATGGGGCCGAGATGCTTGGTGCACTCGGGATACTGCATCGCCAGCAGCGCGCAGCCCAGCGAGTCCATCAGACAGTGACGGGCGGTGGTGATGGCCTCTTGGGAGGCGACCTGGTAGTCGCAGACATAGTCCGCGATGGCGACCAGTTCCTGGTCCGGGTCGGGACGCACGTTGGCGTCGGCGCTATGCGAACTCATTGATGGTTCTTCCGTAAGGATGGCTGAGGTGTCAGTCGTAGGTGGGCAAAGTCTGTCATGACGTTTGGGTCTTGCACGATGGGCGGTGAGCGTGCCATCGGCTGGAGCCGCGAGAATGGGCGCCATCGGCTTCGGCGTCGATCGTGACACTGGCAGGCTTTCCCGTTCTCGAATCTGGCGTCTCGCTGGCAGATGGGCACGCCCGGCGAGCGTCGCGGCAAGTCTCGGCGTGCTCGCAGGGCTTTGCCCATCCTACAGCTCTATCGTTTCTCGATCGGCATCCAAGCCAGGTTCTCGACCCCGACGTAATTGGCGCTCGGGCGGATGATCTTGCCGTCGATGCGCTGCTCGATGACGTGGGCGACCCAGCCGGTGGTGCGCGAGATGACGAAGATCGGCGTGAACAACGGGGTCGGAACGCCCATCTGGGCGTAGGACACGGCGGAGAACCAGTCGAGGTTGGGGAACATCTTCTTCAGATCCCACATGACGGTCTCCAGCCGGTCCGCGACCTCGTACATCCGCGTGTCCCCGTTGGTATCGGACAGGCGCTTGGCGACCGCCTTGATGACCACGTTGCGCGGGTCGGAGATGGTGTAGACCGGGTGGCCGAAGCCGATGATGATCTCCTTGCGTCCGACCCGCTCGGTGATGTCCGCCTCGGCCGCGTCGGCGCTGGCGTAGCGCTGCTGGATCTCGCAGGCGGCCTCGTTGGCGCCGCCGTGCTTGGGGCC
This sequence comes from uncultured Gammaproteobacteria bacterium, assembly GCA_963818415.1. GTDB lineage: Bacteria > Pseudomonadota > Gammaproteobacteria > Chromatiales > Chromatiaceae > CAWFSC01. Next base: position 33,401 of record CAWFSC010000022.1, read on the forward strand.
GCGCAGCGCGCCGATGGCGCCGGTGATGGCGGAGTAGATGTCGGAGTTGGTGCCGGCGATGACGCGCGCGGTGAAGGTCGAGGCGTTGAACTCGTGCTCGGCGTAGAGGATGAGCGAGGTGTGCATGGCGCGCACCCACTCCTCGGACGGCTTCTCGCCGTGCAGCAGGTGCAGGAAGTGGCCGCCGATGGTGTCGTCGTCGGTCTCGACCTCGATGCGCCGGCCGTGATGCGCGAAGTGGTACCAGTAGAGCAGCATGGAGCCGAAGCAGGCCATGAGGCGGTCGCCGATCTCGCGCGCCTCGGCGATCGGCATGCTGTCCTTCTCGGGCTCCAGGGTGCCGAGGATGCGAGGCGCCGGTGCGCATGATGTCCATGGGGTGGGCGGAGGAGGCCGGGATCTGCTCCAGCGCGGTCTTGAGCGCCGCCGGCAGGCCGCGCATGGACTTGAGCTTGCGCTTGTAGGCGGCCAGTTCGGACTGGGTCGGCAGCCGCTCATGGATCAGCAGATGGGCGATCTCCTCGAACTCCGCCTGATCGGCGAAGTCCAGGATGTCATAGCCGCGATAGTGCAGATCGTTGCCGGTGACTCCGACGGTACAGATGGCGGTGTTGCCGGCGGCGGTGCCGGACAGGGCGACGGACTTCTTGGGCTTGGGCAGATGGCTTCTGGCTTGGCCATCTTTCTGTCATGGTGTCTTGCTCTCGCTCATGCTGGCGGCATGCGCCGACACCGCTGGTGCCGGCAGTGACCGAAGTCCGAGTCGGGAGCGCGTCGAGGCACGCTGACGTCCTCTGCGATCCTTCGCGTCTAGCGGCTCGAGTGCCTTCGGTTATTCCTCGGTTTCCCTGCGCGAACAGCGCATCGAGCTTCTGCTCGAAGCTGTGGTAATCCAGATAGTCGTAGAGATCCATGCGGGTCTGCATGGTGTCGACCACGTTGGCCTGGGTGCCGTCGCGGCGGATCGCCTGATAGACGTTGAGCGCCGCCTGGTTCATGGCGCGGAAGGCCGACAGCGGATAGAGCACCAGCGCGACGCCGACGCCCGGCCAGTTCGGTCGTGGTGAAGAGCGGGGTGGCGCCGAACTCGGTGATGTTGGCCAGCACCGGCACCTTGACCGCCGCGCTGAACTGCTTCGTACTGCGTCAGCTCGGTCATGGCCTCCGGGAAGATCATGTCCGCGCCGGCCTCGACACAGGCCAGGGCGCGCTCGATGGCGGCGTCCATGCCCTCGACCGCGAGCGCATCGGTGCGGGCCATGATGACGAAATCATCGGTGCGGGCATCCACGGCGGCCTTGATGCGGTCCACCATCTCGGCCTTGGAGACGACCGCCTTGCCGGGGCGATGACCGCAGCGCTTGGCCGCGACCTGATCCTCGATATGACAGCCGGCGGCGCCGGCACGGATCAGTCTGCTTGACCGTGCGGGCGATGTTGAAGGCGCTGCCCCAGCCGGTATCCGCATCGACCAGCAGGGGCAGATCGGAGGCGTAGGTGATGCGGGTCACGTCCTCCAGCACATTGTCCAGGCTGGTCATGCCCAGATCCGGCACCCCGTAGGAGCCGGCCGCGACGCCGCCGCCGGAGAGATAGAGCGCGCGGTAGCCGGTGCGCTCGGCCATGCGGGCGTGATAGGCGTTGATGGCGCCGACCACCTGCAAGGGGTGTTCGTCCTGGACGGCGCGGCGCAGCCTGGCGCCTGGGGTCATGGCTTGGGTCATGGTGTTCGCCTCGTCAGTGGAGCCCGGCGGGGTGCGAGCAGGGCTGGAATCTGGGACATCAGTTGCGTGGGTGTGCCTCGGTCCGCATGGCCGCCAGCCGGCGCTCGGTCGCCTTGCGCGAGGTGCGGATGTGCTTGCGCATCAGGCACTCGGCCAGCTCGCCGTCGCGTTCGGCGATGGCGTCCACCACCAGCTCGTGCTCCTTGAGCGCGTCGCGCGCCCGGTCGCTCTTCATCCCGAACTGACAGCGGTACATGCGTGCCAGGTGGTAGAGATCGTTGCAAAGGATGCTGGTCAGGTGACGGTTGCCGCTGCCCTGGACGATGCGGAAATGGAAATCCAGATCGCCTTCCTGCTGGAAATAGGTCTGCCATTCCTCGCGCGCGACATCGCCCCGGTGGCGCGCGAGCAGCGCGCGCAGGTCGGCGATGCCCGCGTCGGACATCTGTTCCGCCGCCAGCCGGGCGGCCATGCCCTCCAGCGCCTCGCGGATCACGTAGATCTCCAGCAACTGGGCGTTGGTGAGCGTGATCACCCGCGCGCCTACGTTGGGTTTGCGCTCGACCAGGCTGCTGGATTCCAGCCGTCGCATGGCCTCGCGCAGCGGACCCCGGCTGATGCCGTAGCGCGCCGCCAGCACCGGCTCGCTGATCTTGCTGCCGGGCGGGATCTCGCCTTCGACGATCGCCTGCCGGAGCTGATCGAAGGTGCGATCAGCGATGGTTGCAGCGGCGTCGGTGAGTTCATCGGCAGCGAGAGACATGGCAGTATTGTCGACAGACAAGAAAGATATTAGCCCTAGATTAGCCAAATGACCGAGGGTGTCAAGCGGAGGTGTCGACAATGCCTGGAAAATGCTGTGCCGAGTCAAGATGCCTGGCCGGAATGGCGGGTGGGTGTCGGGACCGCGCGGCCAGTCGGCTTTTCCTGGTGCCAGGCAGTCTCGCCGTCGTTAGAATCAGTCGATCCATGGTGGGTTTTCGTCGGTTTCTCGCCTGCGGTCTGCGCAAGGTTCGGAGCGAGCGGACGCTGGTGCCGTCTGGTGCGGATCCACGAGACAGTCCCGCAGGCTGCTGGGGAGCGAGATCAGTGCGCGCATTCGTGCTTGGTAACTATATCAATGCCAACTTCTTGGTCGTGGATCGCCTTCCGCAAGAGGGAGAATCCCTCGCGGCAACCTCTTATCGCCAAGAGCACGGCGGCAAGGGGCTGAACCTGGCGATGGCGCTCAAACGGCTGGGGGTCGAGGTCAATCTGATGATGGCGGTCGGACCCGACCTGGCGGGCGAGGCGGTGACGCAACGCGTCGCCGCGGAAGGCATCGATACCGCTGGCGTCCTGACGCTCGGGGCCGCATCAGGGTTCGGAGTCGGATTCATCGCCCCGGACGGACGGAACTTCCTTGCCGTGCATCTGGGTGCAAACGCCCTTCTGACGCCTGACCACGTGCAGGCGGCGCGTGGCGCACTGGCCGAGGCCGACTGGGTGCTCGCGCACTTCGAGATTCCCGAGACGGTTAGCCTGGAGGCGTTCCGGATGGCGCGTCGCCAGGGCAAGCAAACCTACCTCAATCCCTCACCCTGGCACGCGCCCGATCCAGAGCTCATGGCGCTAACGGATGTGCTCGTCGTCAACGCCACGGAGGCGGCATTGATGTTCGACCAACCCAATCTGGCAGACCTGTCACGGGACGGATGGACCACACGGCTCCCAGCCCTGGCGAGCGGCGCTCAATGGCGCGGCACGCTTCTGGTGGTTACGCTCGCCGACGCCGGTTGCGTCGCGCTAGACGGCGCCGGTCGCGCGATGAGCCATCCTGCCTACCCGATTCGTCAGGTCGATGCGACAGGATCGGGTGATGCATTTGGTAGTGGATTGGTATGGTCGTTGATGTGCCGGCAAGCGCTATTCGAGGCTCTGCGCGTTGCCAATGCGTGCGGCGCTTTGCTCGCCGCGCGCGAAGGCGTCCTCGACAACCTCCCGACACGCGCTCGCGTCGAGGAATTCATGGCTTCGGACCGTCGAGATTGAGATTCAGACGATAGGCGTAGGCGTCACCCCGAAAGGTTCCTTCCACGTACTCGATCATCTGCTCGGCCGCGCTGTAGGTCTTGCGTTTCATCAGCAGGCAGGGGGCCGGCTCTGTCAGCCCGAACGCTTCCGTTTCCTGCTCCGAACTCATAATCGCCTCGATTGTTTGCTCGGCGTGCGTCAAGGCGATGCCGCAGCGATCATCAAGGAACTCGTAAGCCGAGCCGGTCACGTCCCACTCCGCGAGCTGGGGCGCGGCCGTGAGATCGTACCAGGCGACTTCGCGTGACAGCGGTCGATCGTTGCCGAGCCTGAGCCGAATCAGGAGCAGGAATCGCGCTGTCGTTGGCCGTCCGAACAGGGAGGACAGCGTGCGGTCCGTCACAATGTCGCGCTCAAGCAAGCGGGTCGACGGCACCAGGCCGAGCTCCCGCATTTCCTCGGTGAAACCCTTGAGCCGCCCCAGACGCGGCGATAGCCGCGGCCGGGATCTGACCGCAACGCCAGAGCGCCCGTGGGTTGATAGGTAGTCCTTGGCGCGGAGCTCATTGTAAGCGCGCCGCACCGTCGTTCGGCTGAGCTGGAGCTTCTCGGCGAGCACGCGCTCCGAGGGCAGACTCTGTCCCGCCTCGACCTCTCCAGATTCGATGAGTTGGGCCAGCTTGTCCGCGATTTGCACATAACTTGGCTGCGCCCGTTCGCGATCGGGCGTCAGTTGTTCGAAAAGGCGATCTGTCTTCAATTGACACCAGGGATTCGTGAAGCCCGCTCCCGATCTATGCCGGGCGTTGGGCCAATCGAGCCATCTCAGCGGCCAAGCCGTCAACCCCCTTTCGGCTCCGCCATCGCATCCGACCATCAATGAGTCCGACGGAGTGCCACGCACGCCCCGTCGCGGCGCATAACCACGTAATCCTCAGCCTTTTTCTCCATTGACAGCCTCCAGCCTTACGGTATTCTTTTGGTATCTTTTTTGGCAAGTTCACGCTAACACAACTGAAGCTGAAAGGCGTCGATACTGAGTATTTTAGCCAGATCGAGCCGTCAGCGAGCCGTCGTCTGGTTTTTTTGGTACCTAACCGATAGGACTCACGATCGATCGCGAGCTCCACCTCTCGACTCGACGACAGCGACGAGGCAGAGCGATGGAAGAAGCCTTTGGAGAACCGGATCGACCGTCCGGCCGCCGCGGATGTTCCGAAAGGGATGCAAGGTCACCCTTGGGCCGGTCGCGAGCTGCGCTCGAGATAAGTCCGTCATCAACGCAGGAGTATCGCTATGCAAGGCTGTTTCAAACTCGGCAACAGAATCTACTGTGTCCATGTTCCCATCGTTCGATTTCCACGAATTCCGATCGATATCCCGATCGAAGCGGGCAAGCCTGATCCGACGCCCTGGCTGCAGGGAAGTGACATTTCTGAGGATGCGGTCTTCGATTTGTCGGTGCTGGCAGGTATCGAGCGTCTCGCCGGAATGGCCAAAACACCGGGGTTACGCGAGAAGCTCGACGGCGCGCTGAAGGAGTTCGTGTCGGTGCTCGATCTGCCTGCCGAACTCAACATCAAGACAACGCTCGCAGACGCATCCGAGATTTCGCCAGCCGCACGCTCCGCTAAATCATAGGGTGCAGCACTCGCCCCCTGCCCTCGACGCGTGAAGCCTGCAACGGCTCGCCGGCCCGCCCGCCGTGCGGGCTTCACGCACATAATCCGATCGGCTTGATGCTCAATTTGAGTTCCGCCTCGACCAAGCGTCGGTGCGGGTGAGCTCGTGAACCCCAACAATCGGCCAGCACCGAGGAGCTTTGGGTTCGTTCTCGCTGACCCCAGCCTGCAGCCCTTGGCGGGGTCGGCTGGTCGTGGTTTCATGCGTGCAAGTATCCCACGGTCGCTGGCATACCCGCCGGCTCATTCCCGGAACAGGTGAGGCTCGCATGGACATCCCCAACATCCTCCAGCATTGGCCGATGCAGGCGGTGCTTGCGATCATCGCCGGCCTGGTCGTCCTGCTGGTGCCGCGCATCCTCAACTACGCGATCGCTGCTTACCTGCTCGCCATCGGCGCGCTGGGCCTGCTGTATTTTTTCTATGGCCAGTCGATCCGCCCCATGACGGTGATCTCACTGGTCGCGGGCATGCTCATCCTGATCAAGCCCAACATCCTCAACTACGTTGTCGGGATCTACCTTATTCTGGTCGGGTTGCTGGAGGCGGGGATCCTGAGGTTCTGAGATTTAGCGGATGGTGATGCAAAAGGATATTTATCTTATAAACCATGCGTTTGGAAATGCTTTCGTCGCATCATCCGGGGCGTGCCCCAAGAATCCTCGATGCGAGCGGCCTCACAACGCGCCCGGCCTGCCGCGCCGCGTCTGGCCAGGGTGTCCGCATGGCTTCCAACTGCTTCGGAGTGTCGAGTCATGACCAAAACCGCCGTCAGGCCGCGCCGATCTTTTCGCGAGACGCTTGGCTATCTCAACTGGGTCTTCAATCCCTTCCAGCGATTGGATGCCGTCGCCGTCTACGACCTGCTCTCGACCCATTCGCCAACGGAGCGCGGCCTCTATCTGAATCTCGGCTACTGGCCGCGGGCGGCGGACCTGGATGATGCAAGCGAGGCGCTGGCGATGCTGGTGGGTGAGACGGCCGACCTCGGTCCGGGCGATACCCTGCTCGACGTGGGTTTCGGCTTTGCCGATCAGGATATTCTCTGGACACAGAGGCTACGGCCGGCGCGCATCATCGGGCTCAATATCACGGCGTCCCAGGTCGAGGTCGCGCGGCGGCGCGTCGATGAGCTGGGGCTTGGCGATCGCATCGACCTGCGTCATGGCTCGGCAACCGACATGGCGCTCGCGGATGGGTCGGTGGACAAGGTGGTCGCGCTCGAATGCGCCTTCCATTTTCGCAGCCGGGAGCGTTTTTTTCAGGAAGCCTGGCGGGTGCTCAAGCCGGGTGGGCGTCTGGTCACGGCGGACATCATTCCAATGCCAATGGTGAGCGGTCGGCTCAAGCGCCTACAGCAGCGGCTGTCCTGGTGGCTGGTTGCGAGCAAATTCGCCATCCCGCCCGAGAACGCCTACACCCAACCGACCTATCACGCCATGCTCGCCATGCGGGGGTTCGAGGACATCCGCCTCGACTCCATTCGCGAGGCGGTCTATCCCCCGCTGCACCAGTTCCTAGCACGCCATCCGGCGACCCTGCGGCGGCTTCATCCGCTCGCGCGGCTGCCGGCGCGACTGGCCCTCAAATTCGACGCCGCCAGCGTTTATCGGGGGCTCGACTATGTGCTGGCGACAGCGCGCAAGCCGGTGTAGCGGCCACGACTGGCGAGACGAGCGCCACAGGTTGGCCCTGGGTTGGGCGCCATCCACTGGATCGGCGCCTGGCCCCCTGGCGATCACGTCACCAACGCAGGAATGGGCTCGCCAGCATCTCCCCGCCGTTGCGTCGCGGCTATTGACGGGGTTGCTCGTCCTTCGATTCGCCGCGCAGGGCCTCATCCGCAGCTTCCAGACGTTGGGAGGCCCGAGCGGCTGCCGCGTTCAGATCCGCGCGCGCGCGCTCGACGGCATTGTCGAGCTTCTTGCCTGCCTCTTCCATCCGGGCATGGGTTCGATCCATCGCGGCTTCCGCCTGCTCGCCGGTCTGCTGGATGGTCGTGTCGATCTGTTTGCCCATCTTTTCCGCCGGCCCTTCGGCCTTGTTCTGGTCTTCGGGTTCGCTCTGACCGCAGCCCACGCTGGCGAGGATGAACGCCGCCGCCAGGGTTGCGGCCAGGAAGCGTCGGGTGTTGGCGGTCTTGGAATGACACATCGTCGTTTTCCTCGTGCTTGCGGTTGATGAAGGGCGATGCGCGGTCCGGATATGGCGCCGTAGGCAAGCATAGGCGGCGCGGAATTTCAAGCGCCGTCATTCATGGCGCGAACCGCGCGGAAATCACGTCTTGCCGTGCTGTCAGAGCGATACGCGGCAGACCGCATCGCCGCCCCGTGACGGCTCGGTCCAGTCACGACGGTTGAGCACCTGACCGTCGGTGCGCACGGACCCGATCAGATCCAGATCCAACTCCGCGACCGTCCAGCCGATCGCACCGTCGCGGCCTAGGGCGATCACGCCGTCCTCCGGCAAGCCACGATCGGGCGGGCAGAAGACCCCGGCCCTCCCGACATTCACGTCCACGGCGGGAGACCAGGGCGCCTCGCCGACGGTGGGCGACTGCACCACGTAGCATTGGCCCTCCAGTGCGCGCGCCTGGCAGGCGATGCGGACTCGATGGTAGCCGGCCCAGCCGTCGGTACAACTGGGGACCAGCAGCAGATCGGCGCCCGCCGCGACCAGCGCGCGGGCGAGCAGGGGGAATTCAGCGTCGTAGCAGATCAGGATTCCCAGACGGCCGATGGCGGTCTCGAACAGGGTCAGCCCGCGCCGGCAGAGATCCCCCAGTGTTCGTGCTCGAAGCGGGTCATCACCTGCTTGTCCTGCCAGCCGTCGCGTCCGTCGGGAGCGAACAGGACCGGCGCGGTTGCGATACCCATCGCCCTCGCGGACCGGGAAGGATCCGGCGAGCAGATAGACCTGGTGACGCCTGGCCAATTCACGATGCAGGGCCAGGTACTCGGGCAGACAAGTTCTGCATCGCCGCCAGGGTCGCGCGCAGATCGCCACGGATCGGCGCGGGCAGTAGCGACGCCAGCTCCAGGCTGGCGTACTCGGGGAACATCAGCAGCGAGGCGCCCGCCGCGGCCGCCTCGGCGACCAGCTCGGACAGCTTCGCCCGCCAGGCGCTCTGGTCGGACAGGAAATCGATTGGGTACTGACAGGTCGCGACCCTAATTCGCATCGCCGCCGTCCAGGCGCTTCAGCCAGAAGGTCATGGGCTTGGGGCTTGGCTGCTACTCGTCCAGATCCTTCCAGGTGTAGGTCGTGGTCGAGTCGCGGGTGCTTGTGATAGCCGCGGTGCGCCCAGAAGGCATCCAATGGGGTGTGGTCCGGCGGACGGCGCGGGTGGTCCAGCGGACGCTCGACGGCGCAGAAGGCGGCGTGGGTGAAGCGGCCCAGGGCGCGGGCGTAATCCTCGCGCTCGCTGAAGAAGCGCACGCCCAGACCGCGACCGCGATACTCCGGCAGCAGCACCGACTCGCCGAAATAGAAGATCCGCTCCGGATCGATAGCCCTGGGCCAGGAAGGGCCGTTTGAAGTCGTCGGTCTCGTCGGCCATCGGCACCCCGGTCGAGGCGCCCACCACGCGCTCCCTCGTCGAACACCAGCACGAACAGGCTCTCCGGCGAGCGGCTGTAGGTCTCCAGATACTGCTCTTCGTAGGCCATGTCGCCGTCGTAGAGATAGGGCCATTCGCGGAACACGCGTGATTCGCAGGCGGGCCACCGCGTTCAGATAGGGGGCGATGGCGGCGCCGGTCACTGAGCGGATGGTCTCGGTCATGGTTCCCTCTCGGTCGGTCAAGGCGGTGGTGCTCACCGCGCGCCTCAAGCATTTTCGAGCGCCTCGATCAAACATCGAGGCGCGGTCAGTTTCGGTGAGTGCCCTGTCCATGCGGGCGCGAAGATGGCCCAGAACAAGCAGTCGTGTCATCGGCCGCCATTTGGGTGTCGGCAAACCTTCCATAGAGGCCTTCCGCCTGAGGATGGTTTGTGACAGGGTTTTCCGCACGCGTTTGGTCGGGTTTCGCGACCGAATATCGAGGCATCTCTACGTTGTCGGAAATCAAATGTTTTCCGACAGGGTAACGCCGGCAATCGCGGCTGAGCAGTCACTCGCTACTGATTGTCCGACTTTCAGCATCGTCCC